>NZ_JBZXEB010000005.1:0-377642 GCF_058725425.1 Brevundimonas sp. DW-iso22
AGCGCTTCCCACCGTTTCCGCTACATTAAAATACATACTTGCACGAACTATGAATGGGTATATGTGTTGAGTCACCGAAACGGAGACACGCCATGTCCTCGCACACCCCCGATCCCGCCCGCGACCACGCCGCCGACATCGTGCGCACCGCGCTGGGCGATCCTCGCCAGCGCCCTGTCGTCAGGTCATTCTTCGACGAAGCCACCTTCACCGTCAGCCATGTCGTGCGCGATCCGGGCTCCGACGTCTGCGCCATCATCGACAGCGTCCTGGACTACGATCCGGCGTCCGGCCGCACCGCGCACGCTTCTGCCGACGCCCTCATTGATTACGTGAAATCCGAAGGTCTCACGGTCCAGTGGCTGTTGGAGACCCACGCCCACGCCGATCACCTGTCGGCGGCACCCTATCTCCAGGAAAAGCTCGGCGGTCAGCTGGCCATCGGCCATGAGATCCTCACCGTCCAGGCGGTCTTCGGCAAGATATTCAACGAAGGGACCGACTTCCGCCGCGACGGCAGCCAGTTCGACCATCTGTTCAACGACGGCGACCGGTTCGAGATCGGCGGGCTGAAGGCCACGGTGCTGCATGTGCCCGGCCACACCCCGGCCTGTCTGGCCTATGTCATCGGCGACGCTGTCTTTCCCGGCGACACCATGTTCATGCCCGACTACGGCACGGCGCGCTGCGACTTCCCCGGCGGCGACGCCGGGACCCTGTATCGCTCGATCCATCGCCTGACCTCCCTGCCGGACGAGGCGCGGGTCTTCCTGTGCCACGACTACAAGGCGCCGCCGGGCCGGACCGAGTTCGCTTGGGAGACCACCATCGGCGCCCAGCGCACCGGCAACATCCATATCCGCGACGGCGTCAGCGAGGACGAGTTCGTGGCCATGCGCACCCAGCGCGACGCGACCCTGCCGATGCCCAAGCTGATCCTGCCGTCGGTCCAGGTGAACATGAACGGCGGCCGCCCGCCCGAGCCCGAGGACAATGGGGTGCGCTACCTCAAGGTCCCGCTGAACGCGCTGTGAGGCGAGCCCCCATGCTTGAACCCATTTCCTTCGTCTGGCCGCTGGCCGGCGGCCTGCTGGTCGGCCTGTCGGCCGGTCTCTACCTGTTGCTGAACGGGCGCGTGGCCGGGATCTCCGGCCTGACCGCTGCGGCGACCGGCCTGTCGAAAGGCGCGCCGCGTACCCTGGCCCTGCTTTTCATCGCCGGCCTGCTGGGCGGCGCGGCCCTGGCCTCGGCGCTGATCCGCAGGCCCGAGGTGCAGATTACCTCGGACATCTGGCTGCTGGTGCTCGGCGGCCTGATCGTCGGCTTCGGCACCCGCTGGGGCTCGGGCTGCACCAGCGGCCACGGCGTCTGCGGCCTGGCCCGCCTGTCGCCCCGCTCCATCGTCGCCACCGGCACCTTCATGGCCGTCGCAGCCCTGACCGTCTTCGTCACCCGCCACCTGTTGGGAAGCCTGGCATGAACCGGCTGATCGTCGCCGTCCTGTGCGGCCTGCTGTTCGGCGCCGGCATGGTGGTGTCCGACATGATCAACCCGGCCCGCGTCCTGGCCTTCCTGGATGTGACGGGCGCCTGGGACCCCTCGCTGGCCTTCGTCATGGGCGGGGCGCTGATCCCCTCCGCCATCGCCTATCTGATCCGCCGGCGC
Organism: Brevundimonas sp. DW-iso22; assembly: GCF_058725425.1. Taxonomy (NCBI): domain Bacteria; kingdom Pseudomonadati; phylum Pseudomonadota; class Alphaproteobacteria; order Caulobacterales; family Caulobacteraceae; genus Brevundimonas; species Brevundimonas sp. DW-iso22. The sequence continues at coordinate 1,666 of NZ_JBZXEB010000005.1, forward strand.
ATGGAGACGCCGGTCGCGGCCGAGACCTTCCATGTGCCTGAGAGCCGCACCATCGACACCCCTCTGGTCGGCGGGGCCGTCCTGTTCGGCCTGGGGTGGGGGCTGGTCGGTCTGTGCCCCGGCCCGGCGCTGGCGGCCCTGACGACCGGCGCCTGGCAGGCCTTCGTCTTCGTCGGCGCCCTCGTGGCCGGCATGGCGCTGTTCCGCCTGACGCTCGACCGAAATGCCTGAACCAGAAAAGACCCTAGGGAGACAAAGCCATGGATATCCGCCCCCTGGACGAGGCCCTTTCCGCCTCGCCCCAGATCGCCCCGGAAGACCTGCCCGCCATCGCGGCCCAGGGTTTCCGGTCGGTGATCTCCAGCCGACCCGACTGCGAGGAGCCCGGCCAGCCCAGCGCCGAGGCTCTGCGCCAGGCCGCCGAGGCCGCCGGTCTGGCCTTCGCTCATGTTCCCGTGGTCGGCGGCGCCATCTCCGACCAGGACGTGGCGGATTTCCGCGAGGCTCTGGCTGACCTGCCCCAGCCCGTGTTCGGTTTCTGCCGCACCGGCACGCGCACGACCACCCTGTGGGCGCTCACGAACGCCGGCTCGGAGAGCCCCGATCATCTGATCGCCCGCGCCAAGAGCGCCGGCTACGACCTCGGCGCCCTGCGTCCCCGTCTTGAAGGAGCCGCGTCATGAGCGCCCAATACGCCCTCCTGGATTCCTGCGATGTCCTGATCGTCGGCGGCGGATCCGCCGGCATCGCCACGGCCGCCAGCCTCCTGCGCCGCCGCCCAGGCCTCGATGTTCGCATCGTGGAGCCGTCCGAACATCACTACTATCAGCCCGGCTGGACCATGGTCGGCGCCGGCGTCTTCACGCCCGAGCGGACCCAGCGCCGCACCGAGGACCTGATCCCCCAAGGCGCCCAGTGGGTGCGTGGCGCGGTCGCGGCCTTCGACCCCATCCATGATCGCGTCGAACTGACCGACGGCCGCTGGATCGGCTATCGGATGCTGGTCGCGGCGCCGGGGCTGAAGCTGGACTGGGCGGCCATCCCTGGCCTGGCCGAAACCCTGGGACGCAACAACGTCACCTCCAACTACGGCTACGAGACTGCGCCCTACACCTGGAAGCTGGTGCAGGCAATGCGCAGCGGCCGGGCGATCTTCACCCAGCCGCCCATGCCGATCAAATGCGCCGGCGCCCCGCAAAAGGCCATGTATCTGTCAGCCGACCACTGGCGCGACAACGGCCGCAACGACATCGAGATCGAATTCCACAACGCCGGCCCGGTGTTGTTCGGGGTCAAGGACTACGTCCCGGCGCTGATGGAATATGTCCGCAAATACCGCATCGACCTGAACTTCGGGTCGAAACTCGTCGCGGTGGACGGCCCGGCGCGGATCGCGACCTTCGCCGTGACGGGTGCGGACGGCGAAGTGCGCCAGGCGCGGCGCGAGTTCGACTTCCTGCACGTCTGCCCGCCGCAGACCGCGCCGGACTTCATTCGCGAAAGCCCGCTGGCCGCCGAAAGCGGCTGGATCGAGGTGGACGACGCCACCTTGCGCCACAAGCGGTTCGAAAACGTCTTCGGCCTGGGCGACGCCTGCTCGGCGCCCAACGCCAAGACCGCTGCGGCCGCCCGCAAACAGGCGCCCGTCGTGGCCGAGAACATCCTGTCGCTGCTGGACGGCCAGCCGATGCGGGCGGTCTATGACGGCTATGGCTCATGCCCGCTCACGGTCGAGCGCGGCAAGATCGTCCTGGCCGAGTTCGGCTATGGCGGCAAACTTCTGCCAAGCTTCCCGAAATGGATGCTCGACGGCACGAAGCCGACCCGTCTGGCTTGGCACCTGAAGGCTCAGGCCCTGCCCGAGATTTATTGGCTGGGCATGCTGAAGGGCCGCGAATGGCTGGCCAGTCCCGAGCACGTCGAGCCCGCGATCCAACCTCGTCCCGCCGTCGCCTGAGCCGGATCATGGACCTGTCCCCGCTGCAGTACGGCCTCGGCGCCGGCGCCGGCTCGCTGGTCGGCTTCACCCTCGGCCTGGTCGGCGGTGGCGGGTCCATCCTGGCCGTGCCGCTGATCGTCTATCTTGTGGGGGTCAAGGATCCGCATCTGGCGATCGGCACCAGCGCCTTCGCCGTCGCGGCCAACGCCTTCGCCAATCTGCTCAACCACGCGCGCCACGGCACGGTGAAATGGAAGATCGCCGGCCTGTTCGCCTTGGCCGGCGTCTTCGGCGCCTTTCTCGGCTCCAGCCTGGGCAAGGCGGTTGACGGTCAGAAGCTGCTGGCTCTGTTCGCCGCGCTGATGCTGGTGGTCGGGGTGCTGATGCTGAGAGGCCGCTCGGCCTCGGGGGACCCCGACGTGGTGCTAACGCCGGGCAATGCGCCGAAGCTCGTGGGAGCCGGCGCCCTGACAGGGATCATGTCCGGCTTCTTCGGCATCGGCGGCGGCTTCCTGATCGTCCCTGGCCTGATGGTCTCGACCCGCATGCCCATCTACTATGCGGTCGGCTCGTCGCTGGTCGGCGTGACGGCCTTCGGCCTGACGACGGCCTTCAACTACGCCCTGGACGGCTGGGTCGACTGGCCACTGGCGGCCGTCTTCATCGGCGGCGGGGTGTTGGGCGGTCTGGTCGGCGCACGGCTGGCCAAGGCCCTGTCAGGACAAAAAGGCCTATTGAACACAGTGTTCGCCGGGCTGATCTTCGTCGTCGCCTTCTATATGCTTTACCGCAGCGCCGGCGCGCTCGGCCTGATCGGGTGAGACCACACCATGGAACTTGACGCCCTGATCCTGGCGCGGATGCAGTTCGCCTTCACCGTCGCCTTCCATATCGTCTTCCCCGCCTTCTCCATTGGCCTCGCCAGCTATCTGGCCGTGCTGGAGGCCCTGTGGCTGAAGACGGGGCGAGACCTCTATCTGAACCTGTTCAAATACTGGCTGAAGATCTTCGCCGTGGCCTTCGGCATGGGCGTCGTTTCGGGTTTGGTCATGTCCTACCAGTTCGGCACCAACTGGTCGGTCTTCTCCGACAAGGCCGGACCGGTCATCGGCCCCTTGATGGCCTATGAGGTGCTCAGCGCCTTCTTCCTGGAGGCGGGTTTCCTGGGCGTCATGCTGTTCGGCCTGAACCGCGTCGGCAAGAAGCTGCACTTCCTGGCCACCCTGATGGTCGCGATCGGCACCTTCGCCTCGGCCTTCTGGATCCTGTCGGTCAACAGCTGGATGCAGACCCCGCAAGGCTACGCCATCAACGAGGTCGGCCAGTTCGTACCGGCCGACTGGTTCAAGATCGTCTTCAATCCCTCCTTCCCCTATCGCCTCGCCCACATGCTGCTGGCGGCCTATCTGACCACCGGCCTGGTGGTCGGCGCGGTCGGGGCCTGGCACCTGATGAAGGAGCGGACGAACAAGGGGGCGCGCAAGATGTTCGCCATGGCCATGGGCATGATCCTGGTCGCCGCCCCGGTCCAGATCTTCATCGGCGACATGCACGGGTTGAACACCCTGGAGCATCAGCCCGCCAAGGTCATGGCGATGGAAGGCCATTTCGAAAGCCACCCGGACGGGGCGCCGCTGATCCTGTTCGGCATTCCTGACCGCGAGGCGGCCACCGTCCACGGCGCGGTCGAGATCCCCAAGCTGTCGTCCCTGATCCTGAAGCACGATCCGAACGCGCCCCTGGCCGGTCTGGACACCATCGCCCGCGCCGACTGGCCGCCGGTCGAGATCGTCTTCTGGTCCTTCCGCGTCATGGTCGGCCTGGGCATGGCCATGCTGCTGCTGGGGCTCTGGGGGCTTTATGCTCGCCTGCGCAAACGCCTCTACGATGCGCCCTGGCTGCACCGCTTCGCCCTGATCATGGGGCCGATGGGCTTCGTCGCCGTGCTGGCGGGCTGGATCACCACCGAGGTCGGCCGTCAGCCCTGGACCGTCTATGGGCTGCTCCGCACCGCCGACAGCGCGGCGCCCCTGGCGGCGCCCGCCGTCGCAACCTCCCTGGCCGCCTTCGCTGTGGTCTATTTCACCGTCTTTGGCGCCGGGGTCTTCTACATCCTGCGTCTGATGAGCCATGCGCCGCACCGGGACGAGCCGGGCGTGGCGGAAACCCCGATCCGCACGGCGGGCATCACCCCCGCCCCCGCCATCGACCCGGACCGCCCCATCCCGACCGGCGAGGAGACCGATCATGAGCGTTGATCTGACCCTGGTCTGGGCCGGCCTGCTGGCCTTCGCCGTCTTCGCCTATATCGTCATGGACGGGTTCGACCTGGGCGTCGGCATCCTGTTCCCGACGCTGAAGGCCGGGGACCAGCGCGACAAGGCGATGAACTCGATCGCCCCGGTGTGGGACGGCAATGAGACCTGGCTGATCCTGGGCGGCGGCGGCCTGTTCGCCGCCTTTCCCCTCGCCTACGCCGTGTTGATGCCGGCGGTCTATACGCCGATCATCGCCATGCTGCTGGGGCTGGTTTTCCGGGGCGTCGCCTTCGAATACCGCTGGCGCACGGTACGGGCCAAGCCGGTCTGGGACATCGCCTTCTTTGGCGGCTCCCTGCTCGCCGCCTTCTCCCAGGGCGTGACCCTGGGGGCGATCCTGCAGGGGGTCGAGGTATCGGGCCGCGCCTATGGCGGCGGCTGGTGGGACTGGCTCAGCCCCTTCAGCCTGCTGACCGGCGCCGCCGTCGTCGTCGGCTACGCCCTTCTGGGGGCCACCTGGCTGAACATGAAGACGGAAGGCGCGCTCCAGACCCACGCCCGCGCGCAAGCCTGGAAACTGGGTCCGGCGACCCTGCTGATGATCGGCGCGGTCAGCCTGGCCACCCCCTTCCTCGACGGCGAATACGCCCGGCGCTGGTTCGACTGGCCCGGCGTGCTTCTGACGGCCCAGGTGCCGTTGCTCGTTCTGATCGTCGCGGCCGCCTTCTTCTGGACCATGCGTCAGAAGCGCGAAGTCTGGCCCTTCCTGCTGTCGCTGGGCCTGTTCGCCGTCACCTTCGCGGGTCTGGGCGTCAGCGTCTTCCCCTACGCCGTGCCCGACGAGATCACCCTCTGGCAGGCCGCCGCCCCGGCCTCCAGCCAGCTGTTCATGCTGGTCGGCGCCCTGATCCTGATCCCGATCATCCTGGCCTACACCGCCTATGCCTACTGGGTGTTCCGGGGCAAGGTCGGCGACGACGGTTACCACTGATGCGTCGCGACTCCAGAAACGGGCTCCGGCAGGGCCTTTGGTTCGTCGCCCTCTGGGTGCTGGGCGTGGGTGTCCTGGGCGTGATCGCCTATCTGCTGCGCGGCGTTCTCAAGCTGGCCGGCGGGTGACGCCGCAGGCGCCGAACCGCTGGCCCTGGCCGCCGCTCATCACGGGCGGCGCCGTCCTTGTCGCGCTCCTCATGGCGCGTCTATGGGCCCCGCCCGCCCTCTTCCCCGGCGCCTTCGCCGCCGGCGGCCTCTTGGTCGGGCTCGCCCTTGGTCTGGACCTGTGGGCCATGGTGGAGATGCGGCGGCGGCACGCAAACATCCTGCCGCACCGGGCGGCGACCGCTCTGGTCACGACCGGTCCGTTCGCCTGGAGCCGCAACCCGATCTATCTCGCGAACGGGCTGCTTCTGCTCGGCCTCGGGGGCCTGTTCGACAACGCCTGGTTCTTCGTGGCCGCCCCCGTCGCCGCCTTCGCCACCGACCGTCTCGCCATCCGGCGCGAGGAACGACACCTGGCGGCCCTCTTCGGCGCGGCGTGGTCCGTGTACGTGGGCCGGGTGCGCCGCTGGCTGGGCCGGCGGATGACGTCGTGATCCCCTTTCGCCCGGCCCACAGACGCCTCCCTATCCCGTCGCTTCGTCACTACCGTGAGGTTACGGGGCGCGGCATGTGAACCAAGCAGCTATGCTCCGCTCATTACTCCGCAATCATCTCGTCAGGGGGCGCCTTATGACTGCCCCTCACTCCCACTCGATTACACAAATTACCCCAAGCCGCTGATCGGCTTGGGGTTTTTTCTCGCATATCGGTCGCCGGACCGATTGAATAACCGACAAACGGGAAGTATTCTGAAAACATTCAGAAAATTCTAAGCAATAACATTTGCGTGAATTCGTCATCTTTTGCGGTCTATCGGACTTTCTGAGCACCGAGATGCAATGCAACGAGTTCGATTCGCCTTGCCACTTTGCACCATCACTCGGACGTACACTGTATCTCATGCGCATGTTCGTCGTCGAGCTTACCGGCTCGATCGTATGGCGATAGCGACAAGCGTCGTCGATGCCTGTCATGCCGCGCTCGACGACCGGAATGCAAACGCCGCACTGGCTTTGCGGCCGACGGCGTCCTGATTTTCGACGACGGCGGGACTGGCCGATCGGTCTTTCGCCACGAGGACGACAGATGGCGGATTACGCACATCCGTTGGTCCTCGGACGCGGTGCCCTGATCTCGCGATCAGGCGGCGGGAGTCGCTGACGCTCCCTTCTGGGCGAGCCAGGCGTCGATCAGGGTGATTTCGCGCTCCTGAGCCGAGATCACCGCCTGGGCCAGGTTCCGCGCTTGGGCGTCCTTGCCTTGCGCGAGCTCCACACGGGCCATCGAGACGGCTGCGACGTGGTGACCTCGCATCTGCGTCATGAAGTCGATGTCCGCGTCCCCGGTGAAGGGAGGCATCGCCTCCATCATCGTGTTCATCGATGCCTTGTAGCCTTGGGTGGCGACGGAGTCGCCGGGCGCAGGCGCAGCCATGCCGCCCTCCATTCCGCCATGGGCGTCCGCCGCTGCGGCGGCCTCAGGCGCGGCTACGGCGGGCTCTTCGGCTTGCGGGGAACAGGCCGTAGCCAAGGCGCAGGCGGCGAGGACGAGGCTGATGCGTTTCATGACGGCTCCTTGGGATCCGACGTTAGCGACCAGGAGGGCCCATTCGTTCCGCCAACTCTACCGTCCGGCCCGCGCCAAGAGCTCGATCAGCTCGCCGGCCTTGGCCTTGCGATCCTCGGGATCGTCGCCGGTCATGGCGCCCATGACGCAGTGGTCGAGGTGATCCCGTAGCACTTCGGTCTCCACGCGATGGAGCGCGGCTCGAACGGCCTGAAGTTGGGTCAGCAAGTCGACGCAATACCGGTCATCTTCAACCATGCGGGAGATTCCCCGCACCTGGCCTTCGATCCGGCTGAGCCTGTTGAGGACTTTGGGTTTCGTGTCGGTTTGCATGCGGCCTGTCCTCCTGAGCGCCCCCATATACCCCAGACGGGTATCTTGCGATATACCCCCCATGGGTATATGTGAGCCCTTCGGTCAGCCGGAGAGAGCGACATGTCCACGCATCCTCACAATCATGCCTCGGGTCACGCCTGCTGCGGGGCGAAGGCCTTGGATGGCGCGGCTACGGTCAAGGATCCCGTCTGCGGCAAGTCGGTCGATCTCACGACTACCGCTCACCGAGCCAGTCATGGCGGTCAGGACTATTTCTTCTGCTCGGCGGGGTGCCGGACCAAATTCATCGGCGATCCGATGCGTTACCTGAACCCTCGCGTGGAGGCCGAGCCGGCCGTTCCCGGCGCCATCTACACCTGCCCGATGCACCCCGAGATCCGGCAGGAAGGCCCAGGCTCCTGCCCGATCTGCGGCATGGCGCTTGAGCCGGAGACGGTCACGGCGGAAGCCCCGCCCAACCACGAGCTGATCGACTTCACCAGACGCTTTTGGGTTGGTCTGGTCCTGACCCTGCCGGTCTTCGCCCTGGAAATGGGCGGACACCTGGCCAATCTCCACATGTTCATCCCGGGCCAGATGTCGAACTGGATCCAGTTCGCTTTGGCGACCCCCGTGGTTCTCTGGTGCGGCTGGCCCTTCTTCGAGCGCGGCTGGACATCGCTGCGCACCCGGCGGCTGAATATGTTCACCCTGATCGCCATGGGGGTCGGCGTGGCATGGCTTTACAGCGTCGTGGCCGTCGTCGCGCCAACCCTGTTCCCGCCCGCCTTCCTGAAGGCCGACGGAAGCGCGCCGGTGTATTTCGAGGCGGCGGCGGTCATCACCGTGCTGGTCCTCGTCGGGCAGATTCTGGAACTGCGCGCCCGCGAACAGACGTCGGGCGCGATCCGAGCCCTGCTGGACCTCACGCCCAAGACCGCGCGCCGAATCCGGGCGGACGGCGTCGATGAAGATGTCTCGCTTGACCAGATCGCCGTCGGCGACCGCCTGCGGGTAAGGCCCGGAGAGAAGATCCCGGTCGATGGCGAACTCCTGGAGGGTCGGGTCGCTGTCGACGAATCCATGGTGACCGGCGAGTCCATGCCGGTGACCAAGGATGTCGGCGACCGCGTCGTGGCCGGCGCGCTCAACAAGACCGGATCCTTCATCATGCGCGCCGACAAGGTGGGCGCCGACACCCTGCTGTCGCAGATCGTCCAGATGGTGGCCCAGGCCCAGCGCAGTCGCGCCCCGATCCAGCGGCTGGCCGATACGGTCTCCGGATGGTTCGTTCCCACGGTGATCGCGATCGCCCTGCTCGCCGCCGTCGTCTGGGGCCTGGTCGGTCCCGAGCCCCGTTTGTCCTACGCCCTGGTCGCCGCCGTTTCGGTGCTCATCATCGCCTGTCCCTGTGCGTTGGGTCTGGCGACGCCGATCTCGATCATGGTCGGGGTGGGACGTGGCGCCCACGCCGGCGTCCTGATCAAAAACGCCGAGGCGCTCGAACGCTTCGAGAAGGTCGACACTCTCGTTCTGGACAAGACCGGCACCCTGACGGAGGGCCGTCCGTCGGTAACGGCGATCCTGCCCGCCCTCGGCTTCGTTGAAGCCGACATCTTGCGTCTTTCGGCCAGCCTCGAGCGGGGCAGCGAACATCCGTTGGCCGACGCGATTGTCCGGGCAGCCAAGGACCGGGACATCCCCCTTACCGAGGCCGTGGACTTCGACAGCCCGGTCGGTCGCGGCGTTCGCGGGACGATTGAGGGCCGCCAGGTCGCCCTGGGCAACACCCGTTTTCTCGGCGAGCTTTCGATCGACGTCTCCGCGCTGGAGCCGAAGGCGGAGGCCCTTCGCCACGACGGCGCCACCGCCATATTCGTGGCGATCGACGGAAAGGCGGCCGGGGTCATCGGCATCGCCGATCCCATCAAGGCCACCACGCCGGCTGCGATCCTCGCGCTGAAAGCGGCCGGTCTGCGGCTGGTGATGATGACCGGGGACAACCGGACGACGGCCGAAGCGGTCGCGCGTCGCCTCGGCATCGACGAAGTCCAGGCGGAGGTTCTGCCGCAGGACAAGGCGTCTGTCGTTCAACAGCTTCGTTCGCAGGGTCGGATCGTCGCCATGGCGGGGGATGGCGTCAACGATGCCCCTGCCCTCGCCGCAGCCGATGTCGGCGTCGCCATGGGGGCGGGTTCGGACGTCGCCATCGAGAGCGCCGGCGTCACGCTGCTGGGCGGTGATCTGCAAGGCATCGTGCGCGCACGGCATCTGTCCCGTGCGGTGATGGGCAACATCCGCCAGAACCTCGTTTTCGCCTTCGGCTACAACGCCCTTGGCATCCCCGTGGCGGCTGGCCTGCTTTATCCCGTCTTCGGCTGGCTTCTCTCGCCTGCCCTTGCGGCGCTCGCAATGGCGCTCTCCTCGGTCAGCGTCATCGGCAATGCGCTGAGACTGCGCGCGGTGAGGCTTTAGCCAAGATAGGCAATCAACAGTCCGCCCACCCACCCAAGGGAGGAACCGGCTGTGACGGGCCGGATTGATTCAGACGCTGACCGCAGTCTCCAAGCATTCGCAGCGGCAGGCGATGACGAACTGAAATTTCTGAAGAGGATACGGACGATGTCTCATCAACAGATGGACCACGGCGGTCAAGGCAACGCTCGTGGACTTGGCCCTTACCGAAGCCTGTACCTGGAGTTGGCGCTCGACTTCGTCATCATGTACCTGGTCATGTACACGATGATCGCCACGCTCGGTCACTTCTATCTCAACCTGAACAACGTCTACATGACCCTGATGATGGTCGCGCCGATGGCGGTCCTCATGCTCGTCTTCATGCGGTCCATGTACCCGTCGCGCAAAACAAACCTGGCCATTGGCGCGGTCGCGGCCGTGATCTTCGTCGGCAGCTTCATCGGCATGCGCACCCAGGCGTTCGTTGGCGACGACGAATTCCTGCGATCGATGATCCCGCACCATTCCGGGGCCGTGTTGATGTGCGAGCAAGCCTCCCTGACAGATCCGGAGATCATCGCTTTGTGCGACGGCATCGTGCGTGGTCAACAGGCGGAGATCGCCCAGATGCAGGCGCTCCTCGAGAAGCGTCGCCGCTGACCCCGGCGTGCGGGGGAAGGCCTCAGCCGCCGCCCGCTTCCTCTTCATGAGGGACGCGGTCGTGTGGCGCGTAGAGAAGCAGAAGGCCGGGACCGGCCAAACGTCTGGAGACTGAGTATGCGTTACTTCCACCCCGCGCCCTTCATCGCCGTCGCGGCGGTCGTGGCCTTCGCCGCCGGACCGGCGGCGGCCCACGCTCGCCTGGTCAGCGCCACCCCGGCGCCCGACTCCACCGTGGCCGCGACCCGGACGCTGACCCTGACCTTCAGCGAACGCAGCGTTCCCGCCTTTTCCGGCTTCGACGTCGTCAATGCGGCGGGGGAGAAGATCGCGATCCGCACCTCGGTGGCCGAGGACGGCAGGACCCTCACGGGCGCGCTGGCTCGCCCGCTGGCCGCCGGCGCCTACCGTGTCGACTGGCGTATCGCGTCGAGCGACGGCCACCGCATGACGGGATCCTACGCCTTCACGGTGCGCTGACGCCGTGCTGGAAGTCGCGGTCATCGCGCTTCGCTGGCTTCAATACGGCGGCGGCGTCGTCCTTCTCGGCGCGCCGCTGTTCCTTCTCTACAGCTTCAAAGACGCCGACGCGCCGAACCTGGAATGGTCGCGACCGACATTGCGCCTCGCCGCGATCATCGTCGCGCTCGGCTCGCTCGCCGCCCTGGTGGCACAGACGGCCGTCATGGCGGGGTCGCTGGGCGAAGCCGTCAAACCCGCGTCCCTGTCCTTCATGGTCACCGGCACGGCCCTGGGCATGGCGATGGTCGTGCGGGCCGCCGCCGCCTTGCTTGGGCTCGTCGCCTTGGTCGCCCTGAAACCCGGTCGCGCGCTCTGGAGCGTGACGGCCGCCTTGGGTCTGATGGTGGCCGCCAGCTTCGCGTGGACGGGTCACGGCGCGGCCACCGAGGGCCCTGGCGGGCCCCTCCATCTTGTCGCCAACATCATTCACGCGGTGGCAGCGGCCTTGTGGCTGGGCGCCCTGGCGGCGTTGACGGCCCTGCTTCTGCGCCGAGCCGGTCCGGACGACCTTGCAATCCATCGCGCCCTGCATGGCTTCGCCGGCCTTGGAACGCTCGCGGTCCTGTTGCTGGTGCTGACCGGTCTCGTGAACAGCTGGTTCCTGATCGGTCCCGAGCGCGTGGCGTCGATCGCGGGCAACCTCTACGGCCAGCTTCTGGTCGCCAAGCTCGTCCTCTTCGGTTTGATGCTTGCGCTGGCGGCGAGCAACCGGTTCCGGCTGACGCCGACACTGGGCTCTGCGCTGGAGACGGGCCAACCCTCCGTCGCCGCCATGAGCGCGCTCCGGCGCAGCCTGTTGATCGAAACGGGTCTGGGACTCGCCCTGATCGGCGTCGTGGCGGTCATGGGAACCCTGCCGCCCCCGGCGTCTCTGTAGGCTCGATTGCAATGATCAAAATGAGATCGTCGCTCCGCCGACCGTTGAAGTATGATCAGACAATGCCGTTCCTGCGTCATGACCTCGTCCGACTGACGACCGCGCTGCTCGCGGCGTTTGCCATGCTGTTCGTGTCCACCGCTTCGATCGCCTGCGAAGCTCCGGTCGATCCGGATATGGCGTCCATGTCGATGAGCGGCGACGGCGTCCCGTGCGAGCCGAAGACCGTCAGGATCTCATGCCATAAGGCGTGTCTGGCCATCTGCCAGGGCCTTGTCCCCCAGGGCGGTGAATCCACCCCCGCACGGGTCTATGCGTCTGTCCTCTATCCATCCCTTGATGCGCGGCATGCCGATTTCACCGTGGAGGCGGACGACCCGCCCCCACGACGCTGATCCTGTTGAAGATGACCGAACTCATTCAATCAAACAGAGATCAAAACCATGAAACGCACTCTCACCCTCGCAGCCCTGGTGCTGCTGGCTTCCGGTTCAGCCGCCTTCGCGGCCGCGCCGGACGCCGTGGCGCAGGCCGTATGCGCTTGCTGCGACGCTATCGCAGCCTGCGCGGAAGCCTGCACCTGCTGCTGATCGTATGATCGGGGACGCCCGCCCGCGAGGGCGGGCGTCTTCTCGATGTTCCTCACCGACGTCGCAGGGCCGGCGACCCGCTGGCGCGGGCCTGAGCGTCAGCCGGGCGCGCGCGACGACCAGTGAATGTGGTGGATGCGCCAGCCGTCGGCATGGCGTTTGAGGACCATGGTTTCGGTCGTCAGGCGGTCCACGGCACGGCCGTTGAATTGGCCCGTGGTGCGGCCTTCGCTGGCGATCCAGGCGATGTCCCCATCGGCCCATCCCGATCTGCGCGTCACCGTCGCTTCAGAGGCGGCGGCGAAGGCGGCGTCCGAGCCCAGGTGATGGGACGCATACTCGTCGCGCGATCGCTCCGCGCCACCCTCCTCGAAGATCATCACATCCGGCGCCATAATTGCCAGGGCGACGGCCGTGTCGCCGGCCTTCAGGGCGACGTGAAAGGCGTCGACGGCCGCCGCCGCGTCCGCAGCTTCCGCGGCGACCGAGCCGGCGGCCTGGGCATGCCCGTGGGCGTGGTCCTGGGCGAAGGCGGGTGTCGCCGAAAGAACGGCGAGCGACAGGACGAGGGCGAGAGAGGTGCGGGACATGGCGAACTCCGGATTGTGGGTGATCTGAACGGGCTGAGCGCGATCTGCGTCAGGCCGGCGGGTTGTGGCGGGCGAACACGCGGGTCGCGCCCGAGCGAAGCACCAGCAGGGTGTCGTAGGGCTCCTTGCGCCCCTGCGGCGTCTCCATGCCGGGCGAACCGAGCGGCATGCCCGGGACCGCGACGCCCACCGCCGCCGGTCTCTCGGTCAGCAGTCGAATGACGTCCGGGGCCGGCACATGACCCTCGACCAGATAGCCCTCGATCAGACCGGTATGACAGGAGGCGAGCGCGTCCGGCATGCCCCGGCTGCTCCGGACCGATTGAAGGCTTGGAAGGACGGTGATGGTGGTGGTGAAGCCCGCCTGGCGCATGTGCGCGATCCAAGCATCGCAGCAGGCGCAGGTGGGCGTCTTGAAGACCGTGAGGTTTCTGGACGGACGGGTCTGGGCGCAGGCGGACCCGCCCATGCCGATGAAGACGGCCGCGCCCATGAGTAGACGACGGTTCAGATTGGCGGGATTCAAAAGGGTTCTCCCTGATCGCTGTGGACGGATCGCTGCGCCTCGACAGGGTCGGCGCGCTGCGGCGCCAGCCGCGCCCGCAACCACCGTCGGCCAGGCTGCTCGACGAAGACATGGATGGCGGCCGCGGCGGCGAGCGTCAACACAAGCATGGCGGCCAGTTCGACCAGGCCCATTCGATAGTCCGCACCCCAGCCGGAGAACGCCTGCGCCGCATTGCGCCACACCATCAGGATGGGGATGTGGACGAGATAGAGGGCGAACGACGCTTCGCCGGCGAACAGAAGGACGGGGTGAGACAGGAAGGTCCGGACCGGAGCCTTGGCCAGCAGGCCGAGCGACAGGATGAAGGGACCGGCCGCCGCCACGATGACCCGGTCGTCGGCGCCGATCTGCATGAGCGTCAGCAGCAGGGTCGTGGCGACCAGGGCGCCCATGAGGGACATTCGCGGCGAAGGCGTCCAGCGCTGACCGAGATAGTAGAGGCCAATGCCGTAGAGGAATTCGGGAATGATGCGCAGGATCCCGAGGCTGTCCTCAGCCCGAGGCAACATCCGGCCGAACCAGGCGCGGTAGAAGGCGTCAAGGGCAACGAACAACAGCATGGCGAGGGCGATCAGGACCCACGGCCTGGCCCGCAGCCGGAGCGCGAGGGCGGCATAGGCGGGGAAGGCCAGATAGGCGAACCACTCCGCCGACAGCGACCAGGCCGGTCCGTTCCAGAGCGCCATGCTCTCTCGCGGGAACCACGCCTGGACGAGCAGAAGGGTGCCCGCGAAGTCGACGGGATTGAACCGGCCAGGCTCCAGCCCGACACCGAACACAGGCGCGATCAGCACCAGCCCAAGCATGGCCAGGAGGATGAACAGGTGAGCCGGATATATCCGGGCGAGGCGCGCCGCCAGGAATCGACCGTAGTTCGGGGCCCGGTCTCCCTGCAGGTAGACGTGGGTCAGGATGAAGCCCGACAGGATGAAGAAGACATCCACGCCCAGGCGCGCGCGGTTCAGCAAGCCCGCGCTCTCCGCCGGGAGCGTCCAGTAGAGCTGGAAGTGGAACAGCACGACGCCGAGGGCGAGAAAGAACCTCACGCCCGTGAGTTGATCGAGCACGTCGGGGAATGGAACCCGCGTGGGCCCTGATCTGTCGCTCACGTCTTTTCCCCGGACGACAGGGCGCGTCCCGGTCGTTCTCTGGTATCTACGCGGGCGACGGCTCGTCCCCTCGTGAGGGGACCGGAAGGCCGGCGCGTATGGCAGATGGGGCGTGACGCAGGTGCGCAATGACTGACGACATGAATGAACTGATCGCAGCGGTCGGGCCGGGCGACGCCGGCCGGCTGGTCGGCATGGAAGACGCGGTCTGGGTGCGGATCGGCGAACGCAGGGAGCGCGCCCGCATGGGTCAGGTCCGGGTCGCCGCCGTTGCGCTCGCTCTGGTGATCGGCGTCGCGAACGGAGGGCTGATGCTCATGGCTCCACGGCCGGAGCCGTCCGAGATGCGGATTTTCACCGTCTCGGCGGGCTTGTCGCCTCTCTCCGGCCTGGACGTTCGGGGATGAGAGCCTCCTGGAAGTCGATCGTCATCACGGCCATCCTGGCCGCGCTGGCCAGCGGCGCGGCGACCTGGGCGAGCGCGACCTGGGTCATGCGGGAGCGGCAGCCGCCAAGCCTGCACAGCGTCGTCCATGAGAAACTCGACCTGAGCCCTGAGCAGGATCGACGGCTCGACGTGGTCGAAGCCCGGTTCGCCGCTCTGCGGCCGGCGCTCGAAGCGGAAGTGCGCGCGGCCAATCGCGAACTGGCGGCCGCCATCGCCGCCAGTGACGGCGACACGCCCCAGGTCCAGGCCGCGGTCGATCATTTCCACGCCGCCATGGGCGATCTGCAGAAGGCGACAATCACCCATGTGTTCGAGATGCGATCCGTCCTGACCCCGGCGCAGGCCGAGGTGTTCGACGCCGCGGTCGTCGAGGCCCTGCACGACGACGCCG
This sequence comes from Brevundimonas sp. DW-iso22, assembly GCF_058725425.1. NCBI lineage: Bacteria > Pseudomonadati > Pseudomonadota > Alphaproteobacteria > Caulobacterales > Caulobacteraceae > Brevundimonas > Brevundimonas sp. DW-iso22. Next base: position 17,054 of record NZ_JBZXEB010000005.1, read on the forward strand.
GCTAAGCGGCGCGCGTGTGTGCCGAGCAGAGCATCGAGGCCCGTGCGGCGACCGGAGACCGGGCCGCCTTCACCGCCTTGATGGCCGCCACAAAGGCCGATCTCTACCGGTTCGTGCGCCGCTATGTCGGCGACGAGTCCGAAGCGCATGACGTGCTTCAGGAAAGCTATGCGTCCGCCTGGCTCGCCCTGCGGCGGTATGATCCGGCGCGGCCGTTCGACGTCTGGCTTCGCTCCATCGCCCTCAACAAATGTCGAGACTGGGGCCGGCGGCGCGCGGTCCGCCGGGTTGTGCGCGGCGTCATGGGCCTGGAGGCGCCCGAGGCGGCGGCGGTGGGCGACGATGCGCCGTCACCCGAGACACGGCTGGACGATCAGCGCAGGGCCGAAGCTCTGCAACGCGCCTTGCGGGACCTTCCCGACGCCCTGAAGGGGCCGCTTCTGCTCGCCACGCTCGAGGGACGGTCTCACGCCGAGATCGCCTCGATCCTCGGTATTACGCCCAAGGCGGTCGAGACCCGCGTCGCCCGCGCCCGCAAGACCTTGACGGCGGCTTTGGCCCAAGCTTCCGGCGGAAACGCTTGACCTTGCCCTGATGGGAAGATGCACAAGCTGCAATCCCGACGTCTGCGGCATCCTGACGCGAGGGATACGCCGCCCGGCCGCGTATCTGAACGAACGGCTGAATAGCCCGACCAAGGAATTTCTCGCCTATGTCCACGCCCCGCCTCGATCGCCGAACGCTTCTCCGTGGCGCAGCCGCCGGCGGCGGGCTGCTGGGCCTGCAGGGTCTGCTCCCCGCCTGGGCGCAAACCGGATCGGCGGGACTGCGGGCGGATCTTCCGACGCTGACGGGACCGAACATCGACCTGACCGTCGGACACACGCCCTTCACCGTGGGCGGCCGCACCGGCCATGCGGTGACCATCAACGGCGTTCTGCCGGCGCCGCTGCTACGCCTTAGAGAAGGCCAGAACGTCCGGCTAGCGGTGACCAATACGCTGGACGAGGACACCTCAATCCACTGGCACGGCCTGCTCGTCCCGTTCCAGATGGATGGTGTGCCCGGCATCAGCTTCCCCGGCATCAAGGCCCGTGAGACCTTCGTCTACGAGTTCCCGATCAAGCAGTCGGGCACCTTCTGGTATCACAGTCACTCTGGCCTACAGGAGGCGATGGGTCACTACGGCCCAATCGTGATCGACCCGGCGGGCGCCGATCCGGTCGCCTACGACCGCGAGCATGTGCTGGTCCTGTCGGACTGGAGTTTCATGCATCCGCACGAAATCCTGGCCAAGCTGAAGAAGAGCCCGGGTTACTTCAACCAGCAGCGCACCACGCTGGCGGGGCTCATGGACGGCAGCGACCGCATGAGCCTGGAGGAACGGCGCATGTGGGGCCAGATGCGGATGGACCCGCGCGACATCCTCGACGTCAGCGGGTCGACCTACACCTATCTGATCAACGGCCATGGACCGCAGGAGAACTGGACCGGCCTGTTCCGGCCCGGCGAGCGGGTGCGGCTGCGCATCATCAACGCGTCGGCCATGTCCATCTTCAACGTTCGCATCCCGGGCTTGCCGATGACCGTGGTGCAGGCCGACGGCGAGAACGTGCGCCCGGTCGAGACGGACGAGTTCCAGATTTCGGTCGCCGAGACCTACGACGTCATCGTCCAGCCGACCGAGGACCGCGCCTACACCATCGTCTCCGAAGCCATCGACCGGTCCGGCATGGGCCGGGCGACCCTGGCGCCGCGCCTGGGCATGACCGCCGAGGTCCCTCCCCTGCGAGAGGTCCCGAACCTCACCATGCGCGACATGGGCATGGGCGGAATGGATCACGGCGCGATGGCCGACATGTCCGGTATGGATCATGGCGCGATGGCCGGCATGGACCACGCGGCTCCGGCCCAGAACGCGCCCGCGGCCGGCGAGATGGCCGGGATGTCCATGTCGGGCATGAACATGCGCGATCCCGAGAACGCTCCGCCCGACATGGCGGTGGGCGTCGGCGTCGATGCGATCGCCATGGACCCCGCCAACCGTCTGGGTGAGCGTCCGATCGGTCTCACTACAGTCGATCATCGCGTCCTCGTCTACACCGACCTGGTGTCGCTCCAGCCGAACAAGGACCCGCGCCCCCCGTCTCGGACGATGGAGATCCACCTGACAGGCAACATGGAGCGGTTCATGTGGGGCTTCGACGGCCGAAAGTTCAGCGAACTGGTCGAACCGATCCGCTTCGAGCGCAACGAGCGGGTGCGGGTGACCCTGGTCAACGACACCATGATGGCCCACCCGATCCATCTGCATGGTCATTTCTTTGAACTGGTGACCGGCGGACCCACCGGTCACCAGCCCCTCAAGCATACGGTCAACGTCGCGCCCGGCGGCAAGGTGACCTTCGATCTGACCGCCGACGCGCCCGGCGACTGGGCCTTCCACTGCCACATGCTGATGCACATGCACGCCGGCATGTTCAATGTTGTGACGGTGCGGCCCATGGACGGAGCCGCGTCATGAGCCGCCTCGCCGTCGCCCTCGCCCCGCTGGTGCTCGCCGTCAGCGCCTTCAGCGCCCAGGCCCAGGACACTCACACGGGCCACACTATGCCGGCGACCGCGGCGCCGACACGCCCCGCGCCAGCACCGCGGCCCACGCCACAGGCGCCGGCCCGACCGGCGCAGGATCCGCACGCCGGTCACGTCATGCCGCCCGCGCAGACGCCGCCCGCCGCGGATCCGCATGCAGGCCACCAGATGCCGGCGCAGCCCGCGCCCGTAGACCCGCACGCGGGACACCAGATGCCGGCGGCGACGCCCGGCCAGGCTGATCCGCACGCGGGCCACGACATGTCGGCCATGTCGCCCGCGCAGACCGACCCTCACGCCGGGCATGACATGTCGACCATGAGCATGGGGCCGCCCGATGTGGCGACCAGCGCCGACAATCCCGGCCGTCCTCCGGAGGACCCGCTCCCGGCCGCCGCCCTGGCCGGCCCTGCCCACGCCGCCGATCTCGTCTTCGGCGCCGAGGCCATGGCCGCCTCTCGCCGGACCCTGATTCACGAAAACGGCGACGTCCGCACCACGGCCGTCATTCTCGATCGCCTCGAAGCCGGCTTCGGCGACGACGGCGAGACCTACCTCTGGGACGTCCAGGGCTGGACGGGCGGCGACATCAATCGCTTCTGGTGGAAGTCCGAGGGCGAAGGCGACTTCGGCGGCGCGCTCGAGGAGGCTGAAGTCCAGGCGCTCTACAGCCGCGCGGTCACGCCCTTCTGGGACGTTCAGGCCGGCGTGCGTCAGGACTTCCGGCCCGACGGCGAGGACACCACGCATCTGGTCCTCGGCCTGCAGGGCCTGGCGCCCCATTGGTGGGAAGTCGACGCCGCCGCCTTCCTGTCGACCGACGGCGACCTGACCGCCCGCGTCGAGGCCGAATACGACCAGCGCATCACCCAGCGCCTGATCCTTCAGCCCCGCCTCGAAATCGACGCTTCAGCCAGCGACATTCCGGAACTGGAGATCGGTTCGGGCCTGTCCTCGATCGAGGCGGGCCTGCGACTGCGCTACGAATTCCGCAAGGAGTTCGCCCCCTATGTCGGCATCGAGTGGAGCCGCGCGTTCGGCGATACCGCCGACTACATCGAGGCCCGAGGCGGCGAGACCGACGACACCCGCTTCGTCGTCGGCCTCAAGGCCTGGTTCTAACCGAAGGAGACCACCCCATGATGATCCGCACTCTCGTTGTCACCGCCGCCCTCGCGTTCGCTGGCGCCGCCGCCGCCCAGGACCCGCATGCGGGTCACGCTATGCCGGCCCAGGCCGCTGTGCCCCAATCTGGCATCACGACCGTCCCTGCGAATGGCGCGATGACCCAGGGGTCGCCCGAGCGGTTCAGCGTCACCTTCCCCCACGCCATGGTCCTCAAGACCGTCGCCCTCTCCGCCGAGGGGCAGGCTCCGGTCGACGTCACTGTCCCCGCCGCACCGGCCGCCGCCACCGTCGGCGTGGCTCTTCCGCGCCTCGCGCCGGGCACCTACACTGCCGCCTGGACCGCCGAAGGCCCGGACGGTCACAAGATGTCCGGCTCCGTCAGCTTCATGATTCACTAGGAGAACGACGATGAAAGTTTCCAACCTGCTGGCCGCCGCCGGCGCGATCGTGACCCTGAGCGCCGGCGCGGCCCTCGCCGCCGAGGGCTGCGAGTGCTGCAAGGACATGGCCGCGGACGCCGCCATGAGCTGCTGCGACGAGATGAAGACCGAGCCCGCCCCGCCCGAGCCGACGCCGCCCGCCCCGGCGCCGTCGGATACGCCCGCGCCTCAGGGCCACGCCGACCACAACTGATCGTCGCATCGATGGTTTCCGGCGGTTTCCCGTGGGGGAGCCGCCGGACGCCTCAGTTCTGGATAAGGCGGATCAAGTTTCCGTCCGGGTCGATGAGCGCGCCGATCCGCAGTCCCGACTCCTCAAGCTTCGGCGCGTGCAGGCGGGGGTGGCCCCAGCTGGTTTCCGGCAATCCTGAAACGACGCACCCTGCGTAAAACCCGTCCAGGTCGTCCAGCCGCAGGCAGCAGCCGAAGTTGCTGGTCAGCGGATCCACGTCCGGATGCGGGAAGAACTCCAGCGTCAAACCGCCTCTTTTCAGGATCATCCAGCCTTTGTCGCGCCAGTCCTGGTCGAAGCCCAGTCGAGTGTAGAACTGGGACGTAACTTCGAAATCCCGCGACGGTAGGTTGGGCGTGGCGTGGTCGGTCACGGCGAACTCCGGGAATGCAGCAATGCCGCCGTAGCCTAGCTGCAACACCCCTTGCCATCTACCTGGATCGGCGGACACGGCACGTCGGCATAGGAGCAGAACACGCAGCAGTCGCCGGGTAGGGGCTTCAGCTTCACGCCGCAGCCGAGACAATCGTAAAACCAGATGCAGGCGTCGGTGGGCATGGTCTCCGTCGCAACATGACCGCAATCCGGGCAGGTCAGCGTCGAATCCAGAACGATGGCCCGGGTCATCGCATGGCCGCCAGTCGCGGCATGACCCACGGCTCGATGTACGGCTGCCAGGCCATGGAAAGGACGATCAGCAGACTGGCGATCACCAGCAGCCAGAAGGCGAGCCGCGAAGGGTGGCGGCAGGCCCCGTCTTTCCGACACATCCGCAGGCGACGCCAATGCAGCAGCCAGCCCGCGGCCAGGATGACGGCGGCCAGAAGCGTCAGCCAGTTCCGCGCACCCGCGATGACCGCGGCGCCGGCGAAGGATACGCCCGCCACGGACAGAGCCAGAGGCAACACGCAGCACGCGGCCCAGGCGAACACCGAGGCGACACCGCCGAGGGCGGCCGAGGCGCTGATGGCGACCTCGGGCATGCGGGGCCGGTCGTAATCGATGGCCATAGGACCTCCCGTTCGATTTCTGCTACAGGCTACAACCCGTAGCCGCTACGGGATCAAGAGCCATGTCCGCACGAAGTTTGACGATCGGGCGCCTCGCTGACAGCGCCGGGGTGAACCTGGAAACGGTGCGCTACTACGAACGTATCGGGCTGATGCCCGCGCCGGCCCGGACCGAGGGCGGCCACCGCAGCTATGAGCCGGAACACGCCCAGCGTCTGCGCTTCATCCGCCGGTCGCGCGAACTGGGCTTCGGCATCGACGCCATTCGGCGCCTGATCGCGCTGAGCGAGCCGGGCGTTCAGGCGTGCTGCGAAGTCCGCGACATGGCCCAAGACCACATCGCCAGCGTGGACGCCAAGATCGAGGATCTGCAGAGGCTACGGAAAGTGCTGAGGCAGGCTGTGGCCGACTGCAGTGAAGGCGGACGGGTTAGGTGCCCGGTGATTGATGAGCTGGGCTCGAGCTAGCGTCGAAGCTACGACCCTGTGCCGATGACAGCGGTCAGCCTCAGTGCCGTGAAGGCCTGATCGACGCGGCCGCCTCGCGGCAAGCATCTTCGCAACGCCGGCATTCTTCGGCGCAGATACGGCAATGCTCGTGCATCTCGGCGTGCTTCTCGCACTCGATGGCGCAGTCGGCGCAAGCCTCGGCGCAGGTCTCGAGCATGCGCTTGATCAAGGCCTCGTTGCTGCCGGCGCGCCGCACGGCGAGCCCGGCCGTAGCCAGACAGACATCGGCGCAGTCGAGATCGAGCCGGATGCACTGGGTCAGGTCCCTGACCATCTCCTCGGCCAGGCAGGCGTCAGCGCAGATGCGGCATACGGCGGCGCAGCCGTAGCCCGCTTCGATCGCGCGAATGAGGCTGTCGTTCACGCTGCCGCGTACGTCGGGGTGGGTGCTGATCATTGGTTGGATTTGCATCGGAGGCTCCCTCGGGTGATCGGGATCCAACCCCGGCGCCGGGACGATGTTCCGAACGGCGACGCCTCCCGACCTCGTCAAACCCGTACTTCGCCGAGCCGAGATCATGTGGAAATGCGGTGGACCGGACATCAGGGGCCGGCCGGCGACCTCAAGCTCACATGCATTCGACCACGGATCACTGAACCGCTTGCGATTTGGATCTCCGCACTTGCCCGCGAGTTCATCTACAATCGGCGGCGCAACCGAGATTGTGGGGTCGGCGGGCTCCGGAACAGAGAGGCGCTGGTCTTGAGCCAGGGACGTAATGCGTCGGCCCGGGCGCGCCGGGCCGGCCTCGTCCTCGCTGCCCTCGAGGGCCGAAGGCTCGTCTTCGCGAGCGGGCCCGCGCGAAAAGTCAGCCTGTTGGTCGCGCGCGCCGTGTTGCGCCTTATACGGCCGGGCGGAGGCCGTTGCCGCTCACATGCAGTTTTTGGCGCCTTCGGGGCCCCGCAAGCGTCGGCGGGCTAGCTCTCGACGCCACGGTTCGCCGCAGCGGACGCTTCGCCTCCGGCTTCCGCCGGCTCCTCAATCCCGTCGCCCATGACCATTCCACGGGGATCAGCGCTTGCGTGACCGGCCTCGTACGGTCGCGATACGTCAGCGAAGGCATGGTTGCGAGACCCCGGGCGCCTCAGGCGAACGGATTCGCTTGGCCGGGCCGGCCGAGCAGGGGGCTGTGTCCTGCCCGGGCGGGTGCGGGCCTTCTACCAGAGGTTCCGCTGCGATATGGGCGGACTTAGCCGGCGCTCAACGCCTGGGCGACGTCAGGTCAGGGCGCGACAACTGCGCCCGTCGCCAAACCGGCCCGCGCCCGCCATGGTGGGATTTGGACTCCCAAGGAGCGCTCACTTTGGTTCAAACTCGCCCGCGCTTGTCCCGCCGGACCCTCGTGTTCGGCCTGCCCCTGGTCGCCGTGGCCGGCCCGGCCCTCGCCGCGCCCCCGAAACGGATGATCGCCTACAAGACGCCATGGTGCGGCTGCTGCGGCGGCTGGATCGCCCACATGCGCCAGGCGGGCTGGAACGTCGAGGTCGTCGAGCGCGAGGATCTCGCCCCGATCCGGGCCCGGCATGGCATTCCGGACCGCCTCGCCTCGTGCCACACAGCGGTGGTCGGCGCCTACGCCATCGAGGGCCATGTTCCGTCGAGCGATGTCGAGCGGCTGCTCGGCGAACGCCCCGCCGCCCGCGCACTAAGCGCGCCCGGCATGCCGGCGGGCTCGCCGGGCATGGAGGCCGCCGGGCGCGAACCCTATGCGACCGTCCTGATCCTCAACGACGGTTCGACCCGCGTGTTCGGTCGCCACAACGGGGCCTGAGAAGGCGCACCGCCGGCAGTCACGACGGTTGACGACGCGGCGTCCAGCGCAGCAGGCGCATGGCGTTGGCGGTGACCAGGACCGTGGCTCCGGTGTCAGCGAGGATGGCGGGCCACAGGCCCGTCACCCCGATCACGGTGGTGACCAGGAACACCGCCTTCAAGCCCAAGGCGATGGTGATGTTCTGCCGGATATTGCCCATCACTCCGCGGGACAAGGCGATCATGTCGGGAATGTCCCTGACCCGGCCGTGCAGGACGGCGGCGTCCGCCGTCTCCAGGGCCACGTCGGTGCCGCCGCCCATGGCGATGCCGACATCCGCCTGGGCCAGGGCCGGGGCGTCGTTGATGCCGTCCCCAACCTTGGCGACCACCAGACCCTCGGCCTGAAGCGCCTTGACGATCACCAGCTTGTCCTGCGGCAGCAGCTCGGCCCGGGGCTCGAGGCCCAGCGCGGCTGCGACCGCCTCCGCCGTGCGGCGGTTGTCGCCCGTCAGCATGACGGTGCGGATGCCCCGCCCCTTGAGGTCAGCCAGCCCCTGAACCGCGTCGGGCCGCGCCTCGTCGCGCATGGCGAGGAAGCCGGCGACGCCCTCCTCGACGACAAGGACGGAAACCGTCTTGCCCTCGGCGTTCAGAGCGGCGATGGTCGCGTCCTGCGCCGGCGTGATCGGCGCGCGTCGGGCCGCGGCCAGCGGCGAGCCGAGGAAGATGCGTTCGCCGCCGACCTCGCCTTCTACGCCCTCCCCCGCAATGGCCTGGGTGGCCGACGACGGTGGCGCCGTGATCTTATCCGCCTCGGCTCGGGCGAGGATGGCGAGGGCGAGCGGATGGCTCGATCCCGTTTCCAGCGCGGCCGCCAGCGTCAGCAGGAGGGAGGCGTCCCGCGTTCCGGCGACGACGTCGGTGACGACGGGCTTGCCGGCGGTCAGGGTCCCCGTCTTGTCGAAGGCGATCGCCGTGATCTTGCCCAGCGTTTCCAGCACGGCCCCGCCCTTCATGAGCAGGCCGCGCCGGGCGCCCGCCGACAGGCCGGCGGCGATGGCGGCCGGGGTGGAGATGACGAGGGCGCAGGGGCAGCCGATCAGCAGCACGGCGAGACCCTTGTAGATCCATTCGCTCCACGTCCCGCCGAACAGCAGCGGCGGCGTGACCGCGACGAGGGCGGCGAACACGAGCACGCCCGGCGTGTAGATTTTCGAGAAGCGGTCGATGAAGCGTTCGGTCGGCGATTTCGATTCCTGCGCCTCCTCGACGAGACGCACCACCCGGGCGATGGTGTTGTCCGAGGCCGAGGCCGTCACGCGCACCCGCAGGACGCTGCCGCCGTTAATCGTGCCGGCGAACACAGGATCGCCCACGACCTTGCGCCTGGGCACGCTCTCGCCCGTCACCGGGGCCTCGTCGAGGTCTCCCGCGCCCTCGATGATCTCGCCGTCCGCCGGAACGCGGTCTCCGGGCCGGACCAGGATGATCGCGCCCACCGCCACGGTCTCGGCGGCGACCTCCGTGGTCACCCCGTCCGCCTCGACGAAGGCGGTCTTGGGCACGAGGGCGGCGAGCCCCTGGATGCTCTTGCGCGCGCGTCCGGCCGCCACCCCTTCGAGCATCTCGCCGACCAGGAACAACAGGACGACGGCGGCGGCCTCTTCCGCGGCCCCGATGAAGACGGCGCCGACGGCGGCGATGGTCATCAGCATTTCGATGGAGAAGGGCGTGCCGTGGCGCGCCGCCGAAAAGGCGCGCGACGCGATCGGAATCAGCCCCACGGCCAGGGCGGCGAGGAAGGCGTATCGTTCGAGGGAGGGGAACAGCGTGCCCAGTCCATAGGCGGACAACAGCGCCAGGCCGCAGAGCGCGGTGAGGCGGGCCTTGCCGGTCCACCACCACGGGGCGCCCCCGGCCCGGGCGGCCGCCGGAGGTGGGCCCGCCGCCGCAGCGACGGCTCCGGACGTCGGCGCGGCCGCTTCTCCGATGTAGCCGAGGTTGCGCAGTTGCTGCAGGACCGCCTCGTCGGCGAGGTCTCCGCCATGCCGGATCTTGAGCACGCCGGTCTGCACCGCCACCGAGACGTCCTCGACGCCCGGCAGCCTGCGGATCGCCGTGTCGATCTTGCGGCCGCAGCTGGCGCAATCCATCCCGGTGACCCGGTATCGGCTTTCGAGGGGTTGCGCCGTCATGTCTGTTCCTTGTGATCTCTATAGGGCAAGGCTACCTCCTCCAGCGACTGTAGGTGCAAGCTAAAAAATGAGCCCGCCGTTCCCTTGGAGTGGAGAGCGCCGTCCGACGAACCCTGGAGGCGGGCCCAGCCCCTCGATGACCTCGCCTTGTCCGCACGACCGTGAGACCGCGCCGCCAACGGCCGCACAGGTGGAACGCGCCCTGGACGCTGCCGCCGCCAGCGTCGCCGCCACCGGGGATAAGCTGACGCGCCCCCGGCGCAGGGTGCTGGAGCTCCTGCTCGTCGCGGGCGCTCCGGCCAAGGCCTATGATCTCGTGGCGACGTATCACCAGGATGCTCGCGTCGCGAAGCCGGCTACGGTCTATCGGGCGCTGCAGTTCCTCGAAACTCACGGTCTGATCCATCGTCTTTCCAGCCTCAAGGCCTATGTGGCCTGCGATCCCGAACGCCTCGGTTCGCCTGCGGTTTTTCTTCTGTGCGACTGTTGCGGCTTCTGTCGCCAGATCCCTTCGTCCGGCATGGCGTCGCTGGGCGCGGCCGCGACAGCGGCGGGCTACGAGATCGAACGGATCACGCTCGAAGGCCAGGGTCTGTGTCCGGCCTGCCGCCCGCAGCGCCCCGGCGCGGCCCGGGATCTGGCCCCCCAGACAGAGCCGGAGGCGGCCGCGGGGGTCCGGGCCCACAAGCACTGAGCCGCGCCCCTGATCAAGCCCGGGGCGGGTCGATGGCGGCCTGCCCCGGGCGCCCGGGCGCGGCGACGCCGGGGCCGCCCAATTCCACGGCCCGTTCCGTGGCGGCGGCCGACCTTCGGGTCGACCCCGGTCGTCGGGACGGACTAAGCCAGGTCTGGACCGGTCGGTCGAAGCCGTAGCGAAACACGGCGGCGGCCACGAACGCCCCGACCAAGCCGATGGCCCACAGGACCCAGCGAACGTCGGACGACCAGGCCTCCTGTCCCAAGGCGTCGAGCAAGCCGAACCAGACGATGCGGCTCACCTCATTGGTGAGGAACATCGAGAAAGACATAAGGGCCAAATGCTCGATCATCCGTGAAGGACTGCGCACCGGCACGGCGCCGGCGGCCCAGATGATCACGGTCATCAGGCCCAGCGACAGCAGGCTGAAGGCGCCGAAGGCCTGCAGCCCCACGAGCGCGAAGGCGGCGGCGAGGCCGATCGCCCTGGCCCGGTGTGGCGCGACACAGACCCGCGAACCGTAGAAGGCCGCCGCGACCCCGAGCAGGAAGAGCGGCAGGGCGCGCAGGATGCCGTAGCGCATCGGCAGGCGGTAGATCGGATCGCCGAGCCACAGCGAAGCGGCGATATCGGCGGCGACGACGAGGAGCGTCGCGCCGATCACCACTGCGACCGGCGGCCAGCGCCACAGAGCGCGGCAGATCCAGGGCAGCAGGAGATAGCAGCCGATCAGGGCCGAGAGGGTCCAGGTCGGGGCGTTCCACCCCTGCCCGCCCGGCACGCCATAGGCCTGGACCAGTAGCACCTGCGCGGGCAGTTGCGACCAGTCGAACCAGCGCGGATTGCTGGGCGCGATCCCGGCCAGGGCGGCGCCGCCGACGAGCAGCACCAGAACGAGGCTGACCGCCAGGTGGGCCGGAATGACCCGCAGCAGGCGCTGGCGCGCATAGGCGCGCAGCGAGGCCTGTCCGGACGCGAGGCGATCACCGTAGATGCGGGCCAGGACATAGCCGGAGTCGATGATGAAGAAGTCGGTGAGCAGATAGCCGCGCTCGAAGACTGGATGCAGTTGTCCGAGAGGCACAGGCGCGGCCTCGCGGAAATGGTAGAGGATGATCAGCGCCCCTACGATAAAACGCAGCGCGTCCAGCCAGCCGCCGCGCGCGATCCGGATGGGGCGAGGCGACGGCTCGGTCAGCGCGGCTTCGGGCATTCAGTCAGCCTTCCGTGGCGCAGACCCGGCGGCGGCGCTGCGGTGCTCATGTGGACGCAGGACGATCTGGTCTCGCGAAGCGTAGAGAACGGCCGTTCCCAAAACCCAAACGACGACCAAGCCTCCGACGACCATCAGTCCTGGCCTATCGCGGGGTCCAAACACAAACGAGCAGCCGATCACGCCGCCCAGAATGGCCCCGTACCCAAAATGCAGCGGCACCTTGTGTGCGCCCAGCAGCAGAAGGGCCATGCAGAAGACCAGGCCTCCTGCGAACAGGCTGACCCCGATGGCGACGAGCGTATCGAGCACGGGCCGTGGCTTCAGCGGGCGCGCCTGGAGCCGCCGCCTACCTCGTTGGCGATAGCGGCCTTCCCGCCAACGAATGCTCCGGCCGCGCACGGTGAAGCGTTTGCCGGCCATGCGTCAGGGCCTTGCGTTGGGCGCGGGCGTGTCCTCATGGCGCGCAAGAAGGATTCTCATCCGGACAATTTCGGATTCCTGGGCCGCGATGATCTCATCGGCCAGACTGCGCACGTCGCGGGCTTCGCCATGCTCGACGGCGACCTGGGCCATTGCGAGCGCACCCTCGTGGTGGGCGATCATTCCGCGCAGGAAGTCGATGTCGGCGTCGCCCGTGTAGTTGATGCTCATGGCCTGGTGCATCTTCGCGCTGGCCTCGCGATAGGCGCGAGTCGATGGGCTGTCCGTGGTCTCGCCAGCGTGGCTTGCCTCGGTGTCGCTCGGGCGAGAGTCAGCCGCCGACGGCGCCGCAGGGACCTCGCGGGTTTGCCGCGAGATCATCCCGAAGGCGAAGGCCGACAGGGCGAGAAAGACGGCGATGACGGAAATCCATCCGAAACGCTTCATGACGATGTCCTCGAGAGAGCCGGCGGGGCCACGGGGGCGGCCGGGATTGCACTGGGAAGGATGGGCGCCGTTCGGTCGTGGTAGCCGAGCAGGCGCAGAGCGTTGAACACCACCAGCAGGGTCGACCCCTCGTGGAGCGCCACGGCAGGGCCGATGCCAAGGCCGAGGATCGTCGCCGGCACAAGGAAGGCGACGATTCCGAGACTGACGTAGAGATTCTGGAGAATGATGCGCCGCGTCTGTCGGCTGAGACCGACGGTGAAGGGCAGCTGCGACAGGTCGTCCGACATCAGGGCGACGTCGGCGGTCTCAAGCGCAACATCGGAGCCAGCCGCGCCCATCGCGATACCGACGGTCGCCGTGGCCATGGCCGGGGCGTCGTTCACCCCGTCGCCGACCATGGCGATCTTGCCGTCAGCGCGAAGGCGTTTGATGGCGTCAACCTTGTCCTCGGGCATGAGGTCGCCCCAAGCCTCTGTCAGGCCGACCTGTCCGGCGATCGCCTGTGCGGCCTTCTGGTGATCGCCCGAGATCATGATCATTCGCCCGATGCCGAGGGCGCGAAGAGCGGTCAGCGTCGGCCGCGCCGCTGGGCGAGGCGTATCAAGAAGCCCAATGACACCGAGATCGCGCGTGCCGCGTCGCACCACCATCAGGGTTCGACCCTGCAGTCGCAATTGAGCGACGACAGAGGTTGTTTCGTCGCCGAGCGGCGCTACGCCATCGACGCCGAACATCTCCGGCTTCCCTATCCAGATCGTCTCGCCGTGCAGCTGGGCGGTCACGCCCTTGCCCGTCAGGCTCTTGAGGTCGATCGCGGCCGGGATGATCGTATCGCGCAAGCGTGCGCCACCGTCGCGCGCGATGGCCTCCGCCAACGGGTGGTCGCTGAGCCGTTCGACCGCCACAGCGACCGCCAGAAGATCGCCCTCCTTCGTCCCGCGCACCGTCATGACGTCGGTGATCCGCGGCCGTCCCTCGGTCAGGGTGCCGGTCTTGTCGAAGGCGATGGCGTTGAGCGAGCCGAGGTTCTCCAACGGCGCGCCGCCCTTGATCAGGACACCGGCGCGCGCCGCACGGGCGACGCCCGATAGGACGGCGCTCGGGGTGGCGATGGCGAGCGCGCAAGGACTCGCGGCGACCAGCACGGCCATGGCGCGATAGAAGCTGTCGCGGAACGGCTCATCGACGACGACCCAGGCGAACAGCAGGACAAAGGCGAGCGCCAGCACCACAGGCACGAAGATGCGTTCGAACCTGTCCGTGAAGCGCTGGGTCGGCGACTTCTGCGTCTCGGCCTCACTCACCATCCGAACCACCTTGGCCAGGGTGGTGTCGCTCGATGTGCGGGTCGTCTCAATCTCGATGGCGCCTGAGCCATTGATGGTGCCCGCGAAGACGAGAGACGGCGATCCGACCTGGGCCGGTCTCGCCCGCGCCGCCTCGGGATCCGCGACGGGCTGCTTGTCGACAGGCATGCTTTCGCCGGTCACGGGGGCCTGGTTGATGCTTGTGGTGCCGACCACGACAAAGCCATCAGCGGGCAGTCGTTCGTTTGGACGCACCACCACGGTGTCGCCGACGACCAGATCTTCGACAGGCAATTCGACGACCTGTCCGTCGCGTCGCACATGGGCTGTCCGGGGGGCAAGCTCGGCCAGGGCCTCGATCGCGCGTTTGGCGCGGCCCATGGCGTAGTGTTCGAGCGCGTGGCCGATGCTGAACAGAAACAGCAGGAGAGCGCCTTCGGCCCAGGCCCCGAGCGCCGCCGCACCTGCGGCTGCGACGAGCATCAAGGTATCGATCTCGAAGCGCTTCTGGCGGAGGTTCTCGAACGCTTCTCGCACCGTAAAAAAGCCGCCGAAGATGTAGGCGATCAGGAAGAGGGCGAGGGGAATCCAAGCGGGAAGGCCCGTTGCGAGTTTCTCGAGGGCGAATCCAAGGCCCAGAGCAAGGCCACTTGTCAGGGCGAAGATCAGCTCCGTATTGGAGCCTAGAACGCCACCGTGATCGTGCTCCTCGGACTCGGTGTGGGGATGGTCCGGCAGTGTTGTGCTGGTCATAAATAGGGTCCCGTTGCGGGTTGGGAATCGCGGCTGCTTGCGGCGACCGCCGCGATCGAGGGGGCGGGATAGCGACACGGGCGAAGGCGCGCCGGGCCAGCGGGTTCCAGCGCGATCCGCTCGCAGGTGGTCATCCCGGTTCTCCCGACCTCAGGGCACGGGCACGACGGCATTAAAGCCCCCGAGCCGCTGGAGCTGCTCAATCGCTTCGAAAAGCGGAAGCGCTAGGAGAAAGACGAAGCCGTCGCGCACCGTGCGGACGAAGAATACCGGCCGGATCATGATTTCCGCCTCGTCGCGCCATAGGGAGAGCTTGGGCAGGAACCGAGGGGTGCGCTCACGGTAAGCTTGGTAGTCGTGTCCAAAGGCGTCGGAGAGGAAGCGTTCTTCGCGGCCGACCACGATGCGAAACACCACCCAGCAGGCTAATCCGAAGACCAAACCGACGCTAAGGCTGCCGGACTGGGCGCCGATGCCAAACGCGCCGATGAAGCTGAAGACGTACAGCGGATTGCGGCTGACCGAATACGGTCCTGCGGATATGATCTCCTGTTTCTTCCGGCCACCGATGTAAAGGGAACACCAAGCCCGACCGATGATGCAAACCATGATGGCGATCAGGCCCAGATGCTCGACAGGATGTTCGAGCAAGGGCCAGGATGTGACGAGCGCCGCGCAGACGACAAGAAGCAGGCCCCCGACGAGAATGCCCGCCTTGCGCCATCGTTGAACGGATTGGATATCGACCGCTGATCGACAGGCGTCATCAGGAAGTGATGAGCCGGACGAAGCAGGGCTTGCGGGTTTGGAGACGCTCGAGACGTCGTCGGAGGGATCGAGCGGCATCATTGCGCCTCCCCCTCATCCGGACGATCCTTAGCCGCATCGCGCAGGATGTCCACGCCGCCCTTCAACGCGATGGCGGCCACGAGGACGCCGACGACGAGGTCCGGCCACGCCTGGCCGAGCCAGAGCACCAACGCCCCGGCGACGAGGATGCCTCCGTTGGAGGCGAAGTCGTTGAAGCTGAACGTCTCAGCAGCCTTCATGTTGACGTCGGCGCTGTGCTGGCGGCGGATCAACTGCAGGCAGATCAGGTTGATGATCGCCGCAACGACCGCGAGCCCCATCATGGTCGGGCCGATCGGTTCGGTCCCGATGAGGAACCGACGACCCGCGTCGAGAAGGACGCCAGCGCCGAAGATGAGGAGCATGACGCCCGAAAGGCGCGCCGCCCCCCGCTTCCACGAAACGGGCCGACCGATCGCGAGAAAGCTGATCAGATAGACAGCAGCGTCCGAGGCGTTGTCCACCGCGTTGGCCAGCAAAGCGCTGGAATCGGCGGACAGGCCGCCGATCCCAAGAGCTAATGCCAGGCCCGCGTTGAGCGCGAGAACCGTCAGCAACGTGCGTCGCTGCTGACGGTCATCCTGAGTGCGAGCAATCAATCCTCCACCCCCTCGTCCTTGCGGTGACGCACCGCCTTGGCCGCGAAGGTCGGCAGGACCAGCAAGGTCAGGGCTGTCGCGGTCAGGAGGCCGCCGATGACGACAGTCGCCAGAGGCTTCTGCACCTCGGCCCCCGCGCCGTGGGCGAGGGCCATCGGGATGAAGCCGACGATGGCGACCAAGGCTGTCGTCAACACCGCACGCAATCGGCTGGACGCCCCTTCGATCGCCGCGTCCCGGGGCGCGAGCCCCGCCTGCAATCGCTCGCGAATGGCCTGCATCAGAACAAGTCCATTCAGGGTCGCCACACCCGAGACGGCGATGAAGCCAACGGCCGCAGACACCGAGAACGGCATCCCTCGCAGGAGAAGCGCCAAGGCTCCACCGATCAGGGCCAAGGGCACGCAGGCGAAGACCAGCCCAGCCTCGGAGAACGACCCCAGGGCCATGAACAGCAGCACCCCGATCAAAACGAAGACGATCGGAATAACCAGGCCCAGGCGTTGTTCGGCGCGTTTGAGGTTCTCAAACTGACCGCCCCAGGTCAGGCGGACGCCTGGCGGGAGCTGGATCTGATCGACCTTCGCTTGCGCGTCGGTGACGAAGCCGCCCAGATCCCGGCCGCGGACGTTGGCCTGGACCACCATCCGTCGGCTGCCGTCGTTGCGGCTGATCTGGTTCGGCCCCTCGGCGCTCTGGATGCGAGCCACCGAGGACAGAGGCACGGTCACGCCCGTCGCAGAGACGATGGGCAGGGCCGCGAGCGCCGCCGGATCGTTGCGTGCATCGTCCGGTAGGCGGACGACGACGTCGAAGCGACGATCGCCCTCGAAGATCCGGCCGGCCTCCGCGCCGCCGATGGCGGCCGAGACCGCTTCGGAGACGTCGGCTGCGGACAGGCCGTAGCTGGCCGCCGCGAACCGATCGACGCTGACCGTCAGGGTGGGCAAGCCGGACGCCTGTTCGACGCGAACGTCGGCGGAGCCCGTGGTCTGGCGCAGCGCGCCGGCCACCTGATCCGCGACCCGCTGCATGGTGTCGAAGTCGTCGCCATAGACCATGACCGCGAGGTCGGTCCGCACGCCTGAGATCAGTTCGTTGAAGCGAAGTTCGATGGGTTGGCTAAACTCGAAGTTGTTGCCGATCTGCTGATTGGCCAGATCTTCGAAGCGCTCGAGAAGGGCTTCCTTCTCGAGACCGGAATCAGGCCAGTCCTTGCGGTCTTTCAGAACGATGACGCTGTCCGAAATGTTGGGCGGCATCGGGTCGACGGCCGCCTCGGCGGTGCCGGTCCTGGAGAACATGGTCTCGACTTCCGGCTGGGCGGTGATGACCCGTTCCAACGCCATCTGCATGGCGAGGGACTGTTCCAGCGACGCCGAGGGAACCCGCAGCGCCTGCATGGCGATGTCGCCTTCGTCCAGGGTGGGGATGAACTCCCTCCCCAGGGACGAGAAAGCCAGACCACCGACAACGACCGCGCCGAGCGCCGAGATCAAAACGATCTTCGGACGATCGACGGCGGCGCGGATGGCCGGCTGGATCCAACGCCGCGCGTGGCGGAGCAGGAAGGTTTCGTGTTCGTGGGCCTGGCCGTGTTCGTCGGTCTCGACCTTCTTGGGATCCCGCACCAGCAGGGCCGTCATCGCCGGCACGAAGGTGAAGGAGAAGATGAAGGCGCCGACGAGCGCCAGCATGACCGTCGCGCCCATGGGGACGAACGTCTTGCCCTCGACGCCCTCAAGCATCAGCAGGGGAGTGAAGACGAGCAGGATAATCAGCTGACCGAAGGCGGCCGGCTTGACCATCTTGCGAGCTGCGGCCACGGCGACATCAAGGCGTTCCCGACGGGTCAGGGCCCGTCCCAGATCGATCCGCCGTTGCGATAGCATCAGGAGGGTGCTTTCCACGACGATGACCGCGCCATCGACCAGAAGGCCGAAGTCCAGCGCGCCCAGGCTCATCAGGTTTCCACTGATGCCGAACCGGTTCATGCCGATGACGGCGAACAGGAAGCTGATCGGGATCATCAGCGCTGTGATGCTGGCCGCACGAATGTTGCCGAGCAGCAGGAACAGAACGACGATGACCAAAAGCGCGCCCTCGGTGAGGTTGCGCGCCACCGTCGAAATTGTCGAGTTGACCAGGGCGCTACGGTCGAGAACCGTTACCGCCTCGATCCCCGCGGGCAGCGTCTTGCGAACTTCCTCAAGACGCTCCCCGGCCGCCTGGGCCACGGTGCGGCTGTTGCCGCCCGCGATCATCAGCGCCGTACCGAGCACGGCCTCGTGGCCGTCACGGCTGGCGCCGCCCAGGCGCGGAGCCTGGCCGATCTCGACCGTGGCGACATCGGCGACCCGCACGATCAGGCCGTTCCGGTTGACGACCGGCGCCTGAGCCAGGTCCTCCACGGTTGAGGCCAGGGCGTCGGTGCGGACCGTCAGAGCTTCGCCAGCGCGCTGGATATAGCCCGCGCCGGCCTGGGTGTTGGCGCGATCAAGAGCCTGGATAAGGTCGCCCATGCCCAGGCCGTAGGCGGAAAGGCGCGCCGCGTCCGGACGGACCGCATACTCCTTCACATAGCCGCCGACGGTGTCGACGCCCGCGAGACCGGGGGCGGTCCGCATTTGCGGCGCGACGATCCAGTCCTGTACGGTACGCAGATAGGTGGCGCGCTGCTGCGGGGTCGAGAGCAGATCGCCTTCGGGCGTCAGATAGGCTCCGCCGGCCTGCCAGCCCGGCTCGCCAGGCTTGGCGAGGTTCTGACTGTTGAACGGCTTGTAGTCGATCGTCCACATCAGCACTTCACCGAGGCCCGTGGTGATCGGGGCCATGGTCGGCTCCACCCCGTCAGGCATGGCCTCCCGGGCGCCCGCGAGCCGTTCGGCGACCTGCTGGCGCGCGAAATAGATGTCGGTCTGGTCGGTAAAGATGACCGTGACCTGGCTGAAGCCGTTTCGGCTGAGGGATCGGGTCGTGGTCAGGCCGGGAATGCCGGCCATGGCGGTTTCAATCGGGTAGGTGACCTGTCGTTCGATCTGTTCAGGCGCGAGCGCCGGAGCGACCGTGGTCACCTGGACCTGGCGATTGGTGATATCCGGCACGGCGTCGATGGGAAGCCGTGTCAGCTCGAGGAGTCCGTAGGCCGCGACAAGCGCCGTGGCGAGAACCACGAACCATCGGAATTTGACCGAGAGTTCGATGATGAATTTGAACATTCGGTGCGCCCCTAGTGACCGTGCTCGGCCTCGCCCTTGGCGAGCTCGGCTTTGAGGAGGAAGGCGTTCGTGCCGGCGACCCGTTCAGCCCCGGTGAGGCCACGCAGGATTTCAGTCCGCCCCCCGGCCTGACGACCGGCGAGCACCGGACGGGCCTGGAAGCCGTTCGGGACCTGAACGAAGACGACGGTGTTGCCGTCGACGGTCTGGACGGACTCGGTCGGCACGGTGAGACCGCCCGTCGTCTCGCCCGTCACGATCGCCCCCGTGACGGCGGAACCGGCCGGCGGGAGGACAGAGCCCGTCGGCCGGGCCCGAATGACCGTGGCGCCGCTTTCGCCGCCCGCGCCTGCGGCCACGCCGGTGACGATGGCGTCGAAGTCGCCGCTGGGGCTGCTGACCCGCAGAGGCGCCCCGGCCCTTACATTGGCGGCCAAAGCAGGCGGCGCGTTGAAGACGAGCTCAACCCTGGCCGGGTTGGTGACCTCGGCGACAACGCCGCCAGGGGCGACGAAGCCGCCCGGTCCGACCTGGACGCTGGTCACGACTCCGGTGATGGGGCTGGTGACGCTGAGGCGGCCCGAAGCGTTGGGCGAGCCCGCCGCGCTGGACCGCGCGCGAGCCGCGCGGGCGCCGGCTTCGGCGCTGAGCAGTTGCGCGCGGGACGCCTCGACCTCCTGTCGGGCGACAACGCCCTGGTCCGCCAGATTGCGGTTGCGTTGATAAGCCTGGCGCGCCACTTCAGTTTCGGCGGCCGCCGCGTCTGCGTCCGCGCGGAACGTCGCCGCTTCACCGCTGACGACGCTCGCCAGGGGCTGACCGATCCGGACCGACTGGCCCGGAGCTACGAGAACCCGCTCGACCCGCCCGCCGACGGACGCCGCCACAGCGGCGCGCGCGTCGACCATGGGCTCGACCCGCCCGGAGAGCCGGGTTTCGGCGCCCCCTCCCCGACCGACGCCGACCACGATCAGGTTGGCGGCCTGGGCCTGGGCCGCGCTCAGAGCGACGAAGCCTTCCGGCGCTTCGGCCTCGCCTTCGTGGCCGGCTTCGCCCTCGGCATGGGCGCCCTCTTCTTCAGCGTGACCCGCCTCACCCTCGGCGGCGGCTGGAGCGGCGTCCGGCCCGCGCGTGAGCAGGAACAGCCCGCCTCCGCCAAGCAGAACGACGGCGGCGGCGCCGCCGATCAGCAACGTCTTGTTGGATGTGCGCTTGCGCATCATTGGGCTCCTTGGAAGGGGGCGCGGCCGTCCTGGCGCGCAAGTTCAATCTCGGCCTGGACGCGTGCAAGGCGCGCATCGACGGCCGAAGTTCGGGCAGAGATCAGGGCTGCACGGGTGACCCGCAGCTCGAGTTGGGAGATGCGCCCCGCTTCGGATCCGATCCGCGACAGACGGTAGGCCTCCTCGGCAGACGCCACCCCTGCATCGGCGGCGGAGACCCGGCTCACAGAGGCCGCGAGGCGCGCCCGCGCCGCGGCGCGATCGGCCTGGGCCTCCTGGCGGGCGCCCAGGAGCCGCGCATCCGCAGCCCGGAAGTCGGCCTGCGCCGCGTCGATGTTCCCGCGGTTGCGGTCGAACAGGGGCAGCGGCATGCTGACGCCGAAAGTCAGCGCCGTCGCGTCCTCCATCTCGTAGCGACGGACACCGACGCTGGCGTTGATGTCAGGACGCGAGCGGATCCGCTCGACGTCGATCCGGCGTTCGGCGGCCGCGCGCTGAGCCTCGGCGACGCGAACGGCCGGCGCCTCCGCCGGGGGAGCGAAGGTCGCGGCAGGTGCGAGGTCCAGCAGGCTGGTGTCGATCGTCGTGACCGGAGCCGCCAACATGGCGACTGCGGTCAGCCGCGCGAAGGCCGCGTCGCGCTCCGCGACGGCCTCATCGCGAGAGGCACGCGCCGCAGCCGCTTCGCTTTCCCCCTGGATGCCGCGCAGCAGCGGCTCACGGCCTTCCTCGACAAGAACAAGGGCGGCCCTCGCATCGGCGATGGTCAGGGTGAGGCTTTCCTCCGCGAGAGCAGCCCGCCTTTGGGCGGCTTCCGCATCGGCATAGACCTGAGCGAGCCTTCCGGCGGCGTCGATGATGGCGAGATCCCGCTGCAGCGCCGCGGTTCCGGCTTCCGCGCGGGCGACATTGACCCGCGCGGTCCGACGTCCCCACAGCTCGAGGTCCTGGCTGATCGACAAGGTGGTTTCGGCATTGGCGTAGCCCGAGAAGGGCCCCGTGCCGAAAGCGTTCTCGGCGTCGAGAGCGATCGTCGGATTAGGCCTCGCACGGGCCTGGCGGACACGTGCTTCGGCGGCGTCCGACAGGGCGCCGGCTTCAAGGGTGGCCGGGGTTTGACCCAGCTGGGCGAGCAGCTCGGCGAAGGACGGCGCGGGGTCAGCCCAAGCGGGACTGGCCAGCACGGCCGCGAATGCGGCCAACGCGCAGCCGACCGCGAAACGCGGCGGCCTGCGATATGAGGGAGGCATGATTCATCTTCCAGAAATTTGACACGAGTTCGCGCGCACGGCGGCGCAGACGTCCGGTCAGACTCTGGGAGGGCGCTTCAGGCCGTCGGGAGAGATCGACGACGGAAAATCACTCGAGGGGAAGGCGTGAACAGGCCGCGCGTGGATCTGCATCGCGATGTGGTCGGCGACATCCGCACGGGCAGTTCCGTTGTGGTGGCAGTGGCCGTGGGTGCAGACTCCGTGCCCAGCGCCAAGGTCGACCTGGTCGCCATCGCCCGCATCTTCAACGACCATGGCGTGAGCCGATGCCGTCTCCGGGACGCAGGTCGCGGCGTCAGCGATCGGGGCGACGAAAAACACGGCGGAGACCAGGGTCACCGCCAGTATCAGTCTTGCCCATGTCGCAATTGGCCACGCCATCGCTTGGTGGATACTTTCATTCGGGCGATCAAGCAATCTGTTACAGTGTTCGGGGGCTGCGACTGTTTCGAGTGACCACCAATCCGCGGTGAGGGAGAGGGAAAGTCGACATGCAAGGCCGAGAGTGGCGCATCGTCGGCCATCTCGACCTATTCAGCAACGTCGAGCGATCTTTAAGCGAGCGCACGCTGATCGCGTCCGATTCTTTCGCTGCGTCTGCAGGTGGATCGAGATTGCAGAATGCGCAATCTTCACCTGAGTAGCGCTGCCGCTATCAGGTCGGGCCATCGTGAACCGGTCAGCCAGACCGCTCCGCCGGTCGCCGCGACGCCAGGCTCTGGATAAGGTCGTTGCGCGCGCATAGCCAGAGCGAGCGGACGTTGGAGTCGCCTGCGCAGTGGCGGACCAGCAGTAAGCCGGCCAGGGCGTTGGCGAAGAAGCCCAGAGCGCCCAGTCCGGTGATGCCACGGGACGGCGCCCCGGAGGTGGCTCGCGAGATCGCGTAGCTGAGGAATAACAGCACCAACGCAACGAGGCTGGCGCCTTGGCCATTGGCCGCCCCGGACTGCACGGCGACCGAACGTCCGATCACGGCCAGGCTGATGCCGTAGGTGGCGCGTCGGCCAGGAAGTCGAGCACATTGGCGCCCAGGGGGCGCCGAGCCTTGCAGGGAGGCGCCGCTGGCTATGGCCATAAAGGCGGCGCCGTTGACGGCGATCACCGCCATCAGGATGCGCCGGTAGGCGGGGTGGCGCCGTCGAACCTGGAGGCCACGCCGCAACTGCAGCCGGGCGAGGAAGTGCACAGGACGAGAGGGGGTTCAGTCATCGGATTACCCTTTCGCGAGAAGCATGCATTTCCCATTGGCTAGACGATCATGCCGAGAATGCATGGCTTCCATGAAAGAAACGCCCGTCAGATAAAACCCGCTTGATCCTCTAGTAACTAGAGGGCCCAAAATCAGTTGAAATCCATTGGAGGCTTCATGATCACCATGCACCCGACCCGACGCGTTCCCCGCCGCCTGCAGACGATCGCCTTCGCGCTCGCGGCGGTGGTCGCCGTCGTGGATCAGGCCGCCAAGGCCGCAGCGCGCGCTCAGCTGGACGCTCCGATCGACCTCACGCCGTTTCTCGCGCTGCGTCTCGGGTTCAACCCCGGCGTCACCTTCGGCCTGTTCGCCGGCTCGGGCGACGTGGGACGATGGGCGCTGAGCGCCGTGGCCTTCGTGATCATCGGCGCCCTGCTCGCCTGGATCTGGCGCACGCGCAGCGCCCTAACGGCGACCGCCGCGGGCCTCATCGCCGGCGGAGCGATCGGCAACCTGCTCGACCGGCTGCGCTTCGGCGCGGTCACTGACTTCATCGACCTGCATTGGGGCGAGGCGCACTGGCCGACCTTCAACCTCGCCGATGCGGCCATTGTCTGCGGCGTCGCGCTGCTCCTCCTGACCGTCCGGGGCTCGGACAGCCGCGCGGCGTCCCCGACCCTGGGACGGGCGGCGCGATGAGGTTTTCCGCCGAACAGAAGGCGATCGCCGTCCGCTCGGCGCCGGCGATCGTCATCACGGTCGCAGCGTTGGCCTCGGCCTGGCTCTGGCTCCCGCCGCCGCTTCTGGGCGCGGCGCGGGACATGGCGACGGCCGATCGCCTGGCCTATGCCCTGAAGGCGGATCTCCCGGTCTTCCTCTGGCTCGCGGGGTGTTTGAGGGTGGTGGCCAGCCTCCGGTTCCGGTCCGATGCCGACCGGCCCGGCTCCGCCTACGCGGCGCCCAGCGCCAGGCTCGCGGTGCCCGCCGCCGTGCTGCAGAACTCGCTCGAACAGACGGTCCTGGCGGTCGGCGCCCACCTGGTCCTCGCCACCGTGCTGCGCGGCGAGGAGATGGTACTGCTGCCGGTGCTGGTGGCCCTCTATCTGGTCGGACGGGTGTTCTTCGCCCTGGGTTACGCGCGGGGCGCGGCGGCCCGCGCCTTCGGCATGGCGCTCACCGGCGCCTCCACGATCGCCGCCTTCGGCATCGCCCTCGCGCTGATGGGGCTGGGCCGATGACCCCTCCTCGCCCCGCCGACTTCTGCCTTTCACCCGCCGTTGCGAGCTGACGCGATGCCCCTCCCCTCTCCCGCCTCGTCCGGGTTGCGCCCCATCGGCAAGCTGGCCGCCGCCACGGGCGTCAAGGTTCCGACCATCCGCTTCTATGAAGAGATCGGCCTGCTCCCGGCGCCGCCGCGCACCGCCAGCGACCGGCGCATGTATGACGACGCGGCGGAGCGCCGCCTGTCATTCATCCGGCATGCCCGCCAGCTGGGCTTCGATCTGGATTCGATCCGCTCCTTGCTTGATCTGTCGGATCACCCCGATCGGCCCTGCGCCGAGGCCAGCACCCTGGCCGAACGTCATCTCGCCGATGTGAAACAGAAGATCGCCCGGCTCCGCGCCCTCCAGCGCGAACTCTCACGGATGACGACGGAATGCGCCGGGGGCCGGGTCTCCGCCTGCAAGGTGATCGAGGCGTTGCACGATCCGTCCGCGCCGCCTTGACCCTGTGGAAGATCGGAAGGCGCAAAGACCCCGGAGCCATTGGCCCACCGTGACGTTTTGAGGCGATTGACGGCTCCCGTCGCGGACCACCCGTCCTTCTGGAGGATTTGATGACGCATCGGCCGACCTCGCGACACAGCGACCAGACCCTGGCCCTGCTGATGGACCCTTATCGGCGCCTTTCCCACTTGTTCGGGCAGGCCGGCGCCGACGTCGTCGAGACCCGCCTGGCGTTGAAGGAGACGACCTGTCTGAGAGGCCGCGAGGCGGCGCGGATCTTCTATGACGAGACCCGCATCGTGCGGGCGGGCGCCATGCCGGCGCCGGTCCGCCGCACGCTGCTCGGCGAGGGCGGCGTTCAGGGACTGGACGGCGAGGCCCACCGCGCCCGCAAGGGCGTGTTCATCTCCCTGATGTCGCCAGCCCGTGTCGCGCGGCTGGGCGAACTGTTCGAAGCGGAGTGGCGGCGCGCGACCGTCGAATGGGCCGGCGAGGAGGACATCGTGCTCTATGACGCCCTGCAGCCGGTGCTGACGCGGGCTGTCTGCGGCTGGGCCGGCGTGCCGCTCGAGCCGCACGACGAAGCGAAGCGGGTCCGTCACCTGAGGGCGCTGTTCGACGCGGCGGGATCGCGGGGCCCCCGGCATCTGTGGTCGAGGCACGCGCGTCGCCGCGTCGACGCCTGGCTGGGCTCGATCATTGAAGACATTCGCGCCGGCCGTCTGTCGCCGGATCCGGACACGGCCGCCCACGCCTGGGCCTGGACCCGCGCCGAAGACGGCGAACCGTTGCCGATCCACACGGCGGCGGTCGAACTGGCCAATGTATTGCGGCCGACTGTCGCGACCTCGGTCTACATCGTGTTTGTGGCGCACGCGATGCAGGCTCACCCGGATGCGGCCCGTCTGGCCGTCGCCGACCCCGGACGTCGCCGCGCCTTCGTCCAGGAAGTCCGACGCTTCTATCCGTTCTTCCCGGCAGTGATCGGGCGTGTGCGCGCGCCGTTTCGCTGGCGCGACCTGGTCTTCCCGGAGGGCCGTCAGGTGGTCCTCGACCTCTATGGCTCCAATCACGATCCCGCACACTGGACTGATCCCGAGGCGTTCCGGCCGGAGCGGTTCAGCGACGGCTCCGGAGATCCGTTCGGTCTCATCCCCCAGGGCGGTGGGGATGCGGCGACCGGTCACCGTTGCCCTGGCGAAGGGATCGTCGTGGAGTTGATGGAGCGCGCCGTCGGCCTGCTCGCCGACCTGAACTACCGGCTGCCGGATCAGGATCTGGAGATCGACTTCCGCCGCCTGCCGGCCCTCCCCGGAAGCGGGTTCCGAATGGAGACGCGCGACGCGGCCCTCAATGAGGGGGGCGCCTGATGCCGGTTCCTCGGGCTGGCCGGGGCCCTTCTCTCCCATCCACTCGCAGCAAAGGCTGACGCCATGAGCCGTTCGACGACCTCCTACGACCTGGTGATCATCGGCGGCGGGCCGGGCGGATACCCGTGTGCGATCCGGGCGAGCCAACTCGGCCTGTCGGTGGCGGTCATCGACGACCGCGAACTGCTCGGGGGGACCTGCCTGAACATCGGCTGCATTCCGTCCAAGGCGCTGCTCCAGGCCACCGAGCGGCTGGAGATGGCGCGCAGTCTCGAAGCGTTCGGCGTCATGGTCGACAATGTGCGGGCCGATCTTGACGGTGTCATGCGGCACAAGGGCAAGGTGGTGACCGAGCTTGGCGAAGGGGTCGCCTACCTCCTGCGCAAGCACAAGGTCGCCCGCTTCCAGGGCCGCGGCCGGCTGCTGGCGCGCGACCGGGTGGAGGTGCGCGCCGCGGACGGCGCTTTCGAGGTGCAGGCCCGCAAGGCGGTGGTCATCGCCAGCGGATCGGAAGCGGCGACCTTGCCCGACCTGCCCATCGACGAGCGGCGGATCGTCACCTCCGCCGGCGCCCTGAGCCTGACGGCGGCGCCGCGCCATCTGGCGGTGATCGGCGGCGGCTACGTCGGACTGGAGCTGGGGTCGGTCTGGCGTCGGCTCGGCAGCGAGGTCACGGTCATCGAAGTGCTCGACCGGATCGCCTCCGGCGTCGACTCGGAGATGTCGGCGGCGCTGCACAAGGTGCTCGAGGCCCAGGGCTTCCAGTTCTGCCTTGGGCACAAGGTGGTCGGATCGCGGATGGAGGGCGACGACGTCGTCCTCGACGTCGAGCCCGTGGGCGATGGCGCGCGAGGAACCATCAAGGCCGATGTCGTGCTGGTCTCCATCGGCCGACGGCCCGCCACCGCCGGGCTCGATCTGGAAACGGTCGGCATTGCGCCCGACCGCAGGGGCTTTATTCCGGTGGACGAAGGGTTCCGGACCAGCGCCGACGGGGTCTACGCCATCGGCGACGTCATCGGCGGCGCCATGCTGGCCCACAAGGCGGAGGAGGAAGGGATCGCCCTGGCCGAACGCCTGGCGGGGGGCGCGGGCCATGTGGACTACGGAACGATTCCGGCGGTCGTCTATACCTGGCCGGAACTGGCTTCGGTCGGCCGCACGGAGGACGACCTCAAGGCGGCCGGCGTGGCCTACCGTGTGGGGCGCTTCCCCTTCTCCGCCAACGCCATGGCCAAGGCGCGTCTGGAGAAGAACGGTCTGGTCAAGGTTCTGGCCGACGCCGCGACGGACAAGATCCTCGGCGTGCACATCCTGGGCCCCGAAGCCGGCGGGTTGATCCATGAAGCGGTCGCCGCCATGCAGTTCGGCGCGGCAGCCGAGGATCTGGCGCGGACAAGCCACGCCCATCCGACCCTGCCGGAAGCCCTGCGCGAAGCCTGCCTGGCGGTAGCCGAGCGCACGATCCACCTCTGACGGCCGCGCGTTACGAGGTCTGACCCGCCGGAAGCCGCGATCGCGGCCGCCTCTGCGGGCCCGGGCGCGTCCGCGGTTTAGACGCGACAGCGGCGTCGCTTGAATGCTATTGCGAGCCGCTCACAACTAGGTCTCCCATGCGTCCTCTGCTCCGTCTGCTCACCCTGCTGTTCGCCCTAGGGCTGGCCGCCCCGGCCCTCGCCCAGGCGCCGTCCGCCTCGGAGGCCCAGGTCGCCTGGCGGCTGCTGGATTATGTGGCGGTCGACTACGCCGGCGCAGTGGCCGACGGCGAGGTCGTCAACCCGGCCGAATACGGCGAGATGATCGAGTTCAGCACCCAGATCCGGACGCGTCTGGACGCCCTGCCGGCCAACCCGGCCAAGGCCGCCCTGATGCGCGACGCCGAGGGCCTGCAGGCGGCCATCCGGGACAAGGCGGATCCGGCCGTCGTCGGCGCCCGGGCCAAGGCCCTGGCCGGCGCGGTGCTGGCGGCCTATCCGAGCCCGCTTGCGCCTTCGTTCCCGCCCGACCTGGCCCGCGGCGCCGCCCTCTACGCCGAGCAGTGCGCGGTCTGCCACGGCGTGACCGGGCGCGCCGACGGCCCCGGCGCCGAAGGGCTCGATCCGCCGGCGATCGCCTTCGCCGACGTGGAGCGCGCGCGCCAGCGCAGCGTCTTCGGGCTCTACCAGGTGATCGACCAGGGGCTGGAGGGCACGGCGATGGCCAGCTTCTCGCACCTGCCGGCCGAGGACCGCTGGGCGCTGGCCTTCTATGTCGGCCGCTTCGCCTTCACCGACGCCGAAGCCGCCGAGGGCAAGCGCCTGTGGGACGGCGATCCGGCGGTCCGCGCGGCCTTCCCCGACCTGGCAGCCCTCACCCAGACCACGCCGGCCGAGCTGGCCACCCGCCTCGGCGAACCCCGGGCGCGGGCCCTGACCGCCTATCTGCGACGTCATCCCGAGGCCGCGGCGCGCCCGGCCGGATCGACGCTGACCCTGGCGCGGACGCGCCTGGCGGAGAGCGAGGCCGCCTATCGACGGGGCGATCGCAAGGCCGCCACCGACGCGGCGCTGTCCGCCTACCTCGACGGCGTCGAGCCGATCGAGCCGGCCCTCGGCGCCCGGGACGGCGCCCTGCTGCGCCGGGTCGAGACCGCCATGACCGAGCTGCGCGTCTCGATCAGCCGGGGTGCGCCCGCCGAGGAGGTCGCCGGTCGGGTCGCGCGTGCGAACGCCCTGCTGGACACGGCCGAGCGGGCCCTCGCGCCCCAGGAGGCGGACAATGTCGCCAGCTTCCTCGGCGCCTTCACCATCCTCCTGCGCGAAGGCCTAGAGGCCCTTCTCATCGTGGTGGCGATGATCGCCTTCCTCAGGAAGGCCGAACGGCCCGAGGTGCTGCGCTACGTCCACGGCGGCTGGGTCGCCGCGCTGGTCGCCGGCGGGGCCACCTGGGCGGCCGCGACCTTCTTCATCTCCATCAGCGGCGCCAGCCGGGAACTGACCGAAGGGTTCGGTTCGCTTCTGGCCGCCGTCGTGCTCGTCTCGGTGGGCATCTGGATGCACGGCAAGTCGCACGCCGACGCCTGGCAGACCTATATCCGCGACAAGCTCTCCCACGCGCTGTCGAAACGGTCAGCCTGGTTCCTGTTCCTGCTGTCTTTCGTCGTGGTCTACCGGGAGGTGTTCGAGACCATCCTCTTCTATGCGGCGATCTGGAGCCAAGGCGGCCACCTCGGCATGCTGGCCGGCGCCCTGACGGCGGTGGTCATCCTGGCCGTAGTGGCCTGGGCCCTGCTGGCCTACAGCAAGCGCCTGCCGATCGGCCGGTTCTTCTCCCTGAGCTCGATCCTCATGGCCATCCTGTCGGTCGTCCTCGTCGGGAAGGGGGTGGCGGCGTTGCAGGAGGCAGGCTGGCTCGATGTCCACCCGCTGGCCTGGATCCCCCGGATCGAAATCCTCGGCCTCTACCCGACGGTCGAAGGCGTCGCCGTTCAGCTGCTGACGATCGCCATCCTCGTGGTCGGCTTCTCCCGGCATGCGGCGCCGAAGGGCGCGCGGCCGGCGGACATCGGCTAGGGTCGCCAGCCCTTCACCTAATCTTCCGCCCCGCCGGGCGCCGGATGGGCAGGCGCCGGCTTCCGGTTCCTGAACCGCCCCTCCGACCCCGGAGTTCGCAGCCGGGCGACGGCCTTATCGGACGATGGGTTTGCCCCCGGCGGGCGGCGCCTTGGGTTCTTTCGCAGGAAGATCGTCGCTTGCGGGATCAAGAACCTCCGGCACGTTGCGCTGCAGCTCGTCGATCCAGACCTGGCCATGAGCGTCCGAGGGCATGCGCCAGTCGCCCCGCGGCGACAGTGAACCGCCTGTTGTGACCTTGGGTCCGTTCGGCATGGCCGAGCGCTTGAACTGATTGGCGAAGAAGCGCTGCAGGAACACCTCCAGCCAGCTGCGAATGGCCCCGATGGGGTAGGCCCGCTTTTGCTCGTCCGGAAAGCGCGGCGGCCAGTGCCCGGCGGCGGCGTCCTGCCAGGCGTGCAAGGCCAGGAAGGCGATCTTGGAGGGCCGCAGCCCGAACCGGGTGAGATAGTAGATCCAGAAGTCGTGGAGCTCGTAGGGGCCGATCTTGCCTTCGGTGCTCTGCGACTCGCCCTCGGCCGTCTGCGGGATGAGCTCCGGTGAAATCGTTGTCGCCAGGATGTCGAGCAGGACGTCGGACACCGCGGGGTCGAACAGGCGGTTCGCCGCTGTCCAACGGACGAGGTGTTGAATGAGGGTTTTCGGGAGCGAGCCGTTGACGTTGTAGTGGCTCATCTGGTCGCCGACGCCGTAGGTGCACCAGCCGAGCGCGAGCTCGGACATGTTGCCGGTGCCGAGCACCATGCCGTTCCGCTGATTGGCGGCCCTGAACAGGAGGTCTGTCCGGAGCCCGGCCTGCACATTCTCGAACGTCGTGTCGTACACAGGTTCGCCCCTCGCGAACGGATGGCGCAGGTCCTGCAGCATCTGCTGGGCGAGCGGCTTGATGTCGATTTCCTCGACGGTCACGCCGAGCCCGTTCATCAAGGCGTAGGCGTTAGACTTGGTCCTCGCGCTCGTGCCGAAGCCGGGCATTGTGATCCCGAGAATGTCCGTGCGCGGACGTCCAAGCAGATCGAAGACCTTGGCCGCGACGATCAAGGCGTGCGCGGAATCCAGCCCTCCGGACACGCCGATGCAGATCTTGGCTGTTCCGGTCGCCTCAAGCCTCTTGGCCAGCCCGCTCAACTGTATGTTGAACGCCTCGTAGCAGTCCTGGTCGAGGCGGGAGGGATCGTTGGGCACAAAGGGAAAACGGTCGATGCGTCGTTGCAGGCCGAGGTTGTGAACTGGCGGATCAAGATGGAAGGTCACCCGGCGAAAGCGCCGGTCGGGCATCCCGTTGGCGATCGCGGCCTCGTTAAAGGTGCCGGTACGCATACGTTCCAGCTGCAGCCGTTCCACGTCTATGTCCGCGACGGCCATCTGGGACCCCAGGCTGAAGCGCTCGGTCTCCGCGAGCTGCGCCCCCAGCTCGTAGATACAGGCCTGTCCGTCCCAGGCCAGGTCGGTCGTCGATTCTCCATACCCGGCCGCGGAGTAGATGTAGGCCGCCCAACAGCGGCCGGACTGCAGTTCGCAAAGTCTTCGCCGCGTGTCGGCTTTTCCCACCACGATGTTGCTTGCCGACAGGTTCGTCAGAATCAGCGCGCCGGCGAGCGCGGCGAAGTCGCTGGGCGGCGCGGGCGCCCAAACATCCTCGCAAATTTCGACATGAAAGATCAGGCCATCGACGTCGTCGGCCTGGAACAGCAGATCCATTCCGAATGGAACGGTCTCGCCCCCGATCGTAATCTCGCCTTCCACATCCCGCCCGGAGGCGAACCATCGCTTTTCATAGAACTCGCGGTAGTTGGGCAGATGGCCCTTTGGCACCACGCCAAGGATCCGCCCCCGGTGGATAGCCACCGCACAATTGTACAGCCGTCCCTCACGACGGAGGGGCGCGCCGACCAGTATGACCGGGTGGAGATCGCGGCTTTCGGCCACGAGGTTCACGAGTTGCCGCTCGACCTCGTCCAGCAACGCCCGCTGCAGAAACAGGTCGTCGATGGAATAGCCCGACAGGCCGAGCTCCGGGAAAACCATCAACGCGGTCCCGGCCTCGTTCCCCTCACGGGCGAGCCTCAGGGTCTGCTCCAGATTGAACGCCGGATCCGCGATCCTGCAAACGGGACGGCACGCAGCGACCCTCGCGAAGCCTTGCTGGTAAATCGACAGGAAATCGGCTGCGTTGCGAGGCACGTCCTGCTCCTATTCCGCTTCGGGCATTACTGTTCTCGGCCGGACGGCCCGCGCCTGGTCCCCCTTGCTAAGCGCGGCAAGGGCCTGGAGGTTCGTCAGGATGAGAACGTCACCCGGAGAATAGCCTTTCGCCACTTCTGGCGAGTTACGGCCATCGCGATGCTCGGCGGCCGCCGCGGCCATGGCGTCAAGGTCCGTATTAAGGCGGGAGGAATGCGAGGCGTGTTCGCGTGGTCGAGGGGAGGTCACGCCTGGCGCGCGATGACGATCCCCGACAGATCGGAGGCGGCGTCGAGGGGAATCGGCTCATCGTCCGACATACAAAAGGCCGCCACTTTTCGAAAGCTGGCTGCACTGGCCATCCACTTCTCAAAGTGCCGCTCAGCCTCCTCCAGCGCGACCCGTGCCTTGAGGTCCGCCGGCTTCTGCAACTTGGCGCCCGGCGTGTCGTAGAGCAGCACGCCCTCGCGCACGATGTCGGCGAAGAAGTAGCGCCCGCGATCCAGTTGCTCGTTCACGTCGTCGAGCGAATGGACGATGAGGCTGACTGGAGTGCGGATGTCAGGCCCGATAGGCATGGTCCGGTTTTCGGCCTCGTGCCAGAATTCCCCGTCGGTCAGGTCTTCATGATCGACCACGATCAATAGGTCGAAATCCGAGAAGTAGCGCCCGACGGGATCGTGCACCCAGTCGCCGCGCGCATAGCTGCCGTAGAGGATGACCTTGAGAATCTTGCCGTCTTTGAGCCGCGCGGCACGGCGGGTTGAGATCGCCTCCTCGAACGCCGCGCGCACGGTCTCGACCACCTGACGGAGTTCGGCCTGTTTGCGCACCGGCAGATGATCGAGGCTTTTCTTCATGGCTGGAGTCTCCGCGATACGGGCGCACACGGCAAGGCTGAATACGCCGTCTTCGACCTGTCCGCCTCCCGAGAGAGCGTTGTCCCGTGCCCAACGGTGGTCTTCACCGCCGCACGGCGGCCCCCATGAAAAAGCCGCGCGCCCCCAAAGGGCGCGCGGCAAGTTTTCAGTGTCTCAACAACGGCTATTCCGCCGCGAACGCATATGCATCATGTTCTCGTCAAGGCTAATCTCGTGGGCGTCGTTCTCGGCGTCCACGATGACCCGAACCGGATGGGTCCGCTTGATGGCCTTGCGCTTGGCCAGCAGCCGAAGTCCCTGACGACGCCCCTCGCCGATCGTCACTAGGTAGTTTCCCGTCGGAACGCCCTCCCCGTCCCGCTCGATCTCGACCACGGGCGGCTGCAACACCCCCTTGGCCTTGATCGAGGCCGCGAAGGCCTCGATGGTCGCCGGGCTGTGGGGCGTCTTCCTCGCATTCTTCGGTGAAGCCTTGAGCCGGTTCAGCGGCACGATGAGTTCCGCGCCGTGTTGCGGCGCGGTCGCGACGGTTTCGATGGATTGAGCAGTCATGTCTCTGCCTCCTTTGGGCATGGGTTGCAGGCACGCGAACTGCGCGCCTGAAACCCTGCCCGTCGGCGAGACCGGGGTAGCAAGGGCCAGGGCGGACCGGCCGGAGGGGGATCGCCCGACCTGCACAAGCCTGACCTTGATGATGATCATGATGACGATCGCCGGCGCGGAAGGTCGGGGAGACCGGCCGGTCCGGCGGCGCAGCCGCTTCACCTTGGCCCGCGCGAGGGCGGAGCCCTTAGCGCTTCAGGGGCATCGTCGTATTTCGATGGAGCGTGGGAAGACTGCGACCCGACATTCGGCGCGCTTGCCGACCTTCCGACGTTGAGCCATTCGGACTTTATGACCGACGTCGCCCAGCCCGAACCTGCTCCTCACCCCGACCCCTTCTTCGAGAAGATCCCCGATGGACTCTGGAACGCCTGTATCGGCGTGCAGGGCAGCGAGGAGGCCTATGTCGACGGCTACATTGAGGCTGCGCGCGAACTCGTTGTGGCCGTCATCGACAAGAAGATGTTCGGCAGTCGAGACTCTCTCGCCATGCCGATCCTGTACAACTGCCGACATGCGATCGAACTGTCCCTGAAGTTCGCGATAAACCGGCTGCATGACGCCGGAATGGTCGCCGAAGGGTTCGAGCGGGAGATCACCCTTTCCGGCCTTCTCAGCGATCGCACTGGTGACGCGGTTGAAGGTCGCCCGCGACATCGGCGCATCGGCATCGTAGCGCGACGGCAGGATGTATTTCGAGTTGCCGGCGCAGGTCTTCAGGGCGACCAGGATGTCAAGCATCTGGGTGGAGAGATAGACGTTGTGAGGACGCGAGCGTTTCATGCGTGCGGCCGGGATCGACCAGACCGCATTCCCGAAATCCACCTCGGTCCATACCCCGTCCTGAAGTTCGCTCTTTCGAACCATGCTGAGCAGGATGAACTTCAAGCCGAGCCTGATGGTCGGCAGTGTCGCCACCTCACCCAAGAGCATAAGCATGATCCGGATTTCGGCGGGGGTGAGCGATCGGTCGCGCGGTCGGAAGGTCGCTATGGACGCCGGGCCCACGTCATCCGCAGGGTTGTCGATCTTCTCGCCGTGGAGGATCGCCCAGCCGTAGATCTGCTTGACGATATCCCGGACGTGGATCGCTGTCGCGGGCGCCCCGCGGTCCACGATCGCCTTGCAGTGCGCCCGCAGGTCGTCGGGGGTGATCTCGCTCAGCAGGCGGTTCTTCCACTTCGGAAGGATGTCGCGATTGAAAATCGCCCGGCGCATGTCGCGGGTGCTGTCCGCCATCGGCGCGCGGTCCATCCAACCCTGGGCGACCTGTGCGAAATCGCGAGCCTCCTTGAGGCGACGTTTGGCGCGCTGCTTTTCAACGGCGGGGGATACCCCGTCGGCGATCGCCTTCTTCACCTCGATCAGCCGCTCGCGGGCCTGCGCCAGCGTCAGCCCGGCCCGGCCATAACGGCCAAGCGTCACAGTCTCCCGACGGCCGTTGAACCGATAGTCGTAGCGGAATGAGACTGCGCCGCCCGTCGAGACGTAGACATACATGCCGTCCCTGTCGGTACTCTTGTAAGCTCTTGCTTTTGGACGCAAATTCTTCAGTGCGGTGTCGGTTAGCACGGTATAATCGCCTTCGGCTGTCGGCCCTCGAAATCGACCGCGCCATCAAGAACTTTCTCTCAAATCTTCAATGACTTGCCGAGAAATAATACCGTCAGGGCGTGGCCGGCTGTCAGGACGGTATGAGCCCGAGTCCGCCAGATCAATGCAGCGGCATACCGTCGGCCAGTCCGACAAAACGAAGAAAGACCCTCCGAATGGCTTCGAAGGGTCTCGACAGAATTCACAATGTTGTCAGCCGCTTAGTGGACGTTTCGGAAGCGATGCCGAATGCTGCCGAAAGGTCCGAACTATTCCCACTCGATGGTGCCGGGTGGCTTTGAGGTCACGTCGTAGACGACGCGGTTCACGCCCCTGACTTCGTTGACGATTCTCGTCGCGCATTTGCCCAGTACGTCCCAGGGGAACTCGAAGAAGTCCGCCGTCATGCCGTCGGTCGAAGTCACCGCACGCAGGGCGAGGACCTTCTCGTAGGTCCGCGCGTCACCCATCACGCCCACCGTCTTGACCGGCAGCAGGACGGCAAAGGCCTGCCAGATCTTGTCGTAGAGGCCAGCCTTGCGGATTTCGTCCAGATAGATGGCGTCGGCCTGTTGCAGGGTCTCGACGGCGTCCGGCGTGATCTCTCCGGGAATGCGGATGGCCAGGCCTGGCCCAGGGAAGGGATGCCGCCCCACAAAGGCGTCGGTCAGGCCCAGTTCGCGACCCAGGGCCCGCACCTCGTCCTTGAACAGTTCACGCAACGGCTCGACCAGCTTCAGCTTCATATAGTCGGGCAGGCCACCAACGTTGTGGTGACTCTTGATGACGTGCGCCTTGCCGCTGGACGACGACACGCTCTCGATCACGTCGGGATACAGCGTCCCCTGGGCCAGGAATTCGGCACCGTCGATCTTCGACGCCTCGCGGTCGAAGATCTCGATGAAGACCCGGCCGATGATCTTGCGCTTGGTCTCGGGGTCCGACTGGCCGGCCAGCGCGCCGAGAAATTCCTTCGAGGCATCAACGTGTATGAGCGGGATGTTGTAGTGCTCGCGGAAGAGCGTCGTGACCTGCGTTGCCTCGTCCTTGCGCAGCAGGCCGGTGTCCACGAAGACGCAGGTCAGCTGATCGCCGATCGCCTCGTGGATCAGCACGGCCGCAACAGACGAATCGACGCCGCCCGACAGGCCGCAGATCACCTTGGCGTCACCGACCTGTTCGCGGATCTGGGCGATCTTCTCGTCGCGATAGGCGGCCATGGTCCAGTCGCCCTTCAACCCCGCGATGCCGTGGGTGAAGTTCTTCAGCATCTGGTGGCCACGCGGGGTGTGCATGACCTCGGGGTGGAACTGTACCCCGTAGAAGCGACGGGTCTCGTCAGCGATAACGGCATAAGGCGAGCCATCTGACGTGGCGACCACGTCAAAGCCCTGCGGGATGGCGACGATCTTGTCGCCGTGGCTCATCCAGACCGTCTCGTCCTCGCCGACCGGGGCCAGATCGGCCAGCAGGGGTGACGTCTTCTGGACAGTGATCTCGGCCCGCCCGAACTCGCGGGTGTGGCCGCCCTCGACCTTGCCGCCCAATTGCTCGCACATGGTCATCTCGCCGTAGCAGATGCCCAGGACCGGCACGCCGGCTTCAAAGACGCCCTGAGGCGCGCGGGGGCTGCCCTCTTCGTGGACGCTCTCGGGACCGCCCGACAGGATGATGGCGGCGGGCTTCATGCCTGCCAGCGCCGCCTCGGCCTTCTGGAAGGGATGGATTTCGCAATAGACACTGGCCTCGCGCAGGCGCCGCGCGATCAGCTGGGTCACCTGGCTGCCGAAATCGACGATCAGGACTTTCTGGTGGTCGGTCATCAGGTCCTCTCGTAGAGCGCAATGAAGAAGCCGTCGGTGTCGGTCGAGGCGGGCGACAGGCGCAGAGCGTGGCCGTTCGCAGCCTTTGCCAGCGCGGCGCGGGCGGCGTCGGTCAGGGTGGGTGTGGCGACCAGATCGGCGACGGCCACCGGACGGAAGCCGGGGTTCGCCGTCTCGAAGGCCTCCGCCGTCGCTTCATTCTCGGCCCGCAGGACCGAACAGGTCACATAAGCCAGACGCCCGCCGCGCTTCACCAGCTGCGCCGCCTGGGTCAGGATACGCAGTTGCAGGGCATGCAGCCGCTCGACCTCATCGGCCTTCAGCCGCCAGGCCTCCTCGGGGTGACGACGCCAGGCTCCGGAGCCGGTGCAGGGCGCATCAACGAAGACCAGATCGGCCTTGCCGTTGAACTCCTCCACCCCGCCGCCATTCTGACCGATCAGGCGCAGGTCGGCGGCGACCCCGGCACGGGCCAGGCGCGGCTGGATGTTGTCGAGACGCTTCTGCACGACGTCGCAGGCGATCAGCTGGACGCCGGAGGCTGGCTTGGGCGCGGACACCGCTTCAGCATCGCCCGTCGGAGACCAGCCCGAAGGCTTGGGCGCGGGGGTCGGGCCAGACGATGCGACGGGCAAGGCCAGCATGGCCAGGGCCAGGGTCTTGCCACCGCCGCCTGCGCAATAGTCGACCACGACGCTGTCCGGCGTCAGGGATAGTCCCGCTCCGGCCAGCCAGGTCACAAGCTGGCTCCCCTCGTCCTGAATCTCGACACGACCGCCGTTGAAGGCCTCAAGCGCCTGGACGTTCGGGGCCGGTTCCGACGGCAGGCGCAGGCCCACAGCCGACCAGGGCATGGCCTCTGGCTTCAGACCGGCCGCCGTCAGTTCGGCTTTCGCCGCCTGCGCCGTCGTCCGCGCCGTATTGACCCGCAGATCGACCGGGGCCCGCGCCATCAACCCCTGCGCCTGCGTGGTCCAATCGTCGCCGAAGGTCGCCTTCAGGTCCTCGACCAAAAAGGCGGGCAGACCGGCGATGGCAGCATCGGCGTCATCACCCTCCCCGGCCTCGATCCGCGCACGTTCCTGTTTGGACAGCGGACGCGGGCCGTAGCCATCGCCGGAGTGCAGTGTCTCGATTTCTTCCAGCGACAGCTGATCGAGAAAAGCCAGCGAGCCGATCACCAGGGCGCGCCCATCCTCGCGTCCGCCCATGGCGCGAACCAGACGACCGCGCGAGCGCAGCACCAGATAGACCCGCTCGGCGATGGCGCGGCGGTCCTTGGACCCGGCATAGCGGTTGGCCGTGCCCCAGGCCTTGATGACGACATCGGCGGGCGCGCGCCCTTGTGTGATGCTGTCCAGAATGGAGGCGGCGGCGACGAGGCGGGCAGCTGGGGTCAAGACGATCCGATCAGGGTCAACAGAGGAGCCGCGATCACCATCAACAGCCCGACCAGCGAGACCATGAAGACGACCGTGCGAAGATAGGGCACGCCAAAAGCGTACAGGGGCACATAGACGACGCGGGCCCAGAAATAGAGCGCCGCGCCCCACAGGGTCAGGCCATCCTGAACCCCGATGATATGCGCGATCAGAACCGCGCCGATAAACAGCGGCAGCGTCTCGTAGAGGTTGGCCTGGGCCCGTTCCAGACGCCCTGTGACTGGCGAGACCGGCGGCATATCGCCGTCGCGGGCCCCGGCATTCCACTTGGCACCATACTGGGCCGTGCGACCGGCGGCAGGCAGGAAGATCTGCACCACCGCCAGGATCAGGGTCGCCGACAGATAGATCAGTTCGGTCGTCATGAACCTGTCCCTCAGCCCTGCCGGTAGTTCGGCGCTTCGCGGGTGATCATCACATCGTGGACGTGGCTTTCACGCAGACCCGCGCCGGTGATCCGCACGAAGCGGGCGCGTTCCTGAAGCTCGGGGATCGTCCCGGCACCGACATAGCCCATGGCGGCGCGCAGGCCGCCGACCATCTGATGCAGCACGGGTGCGATCGGCCCCTTGTAGGGCGTCTGGCCCTCAATGCCTTCGGGCACCAGCTTCTGGCTGTCCTCGACTTCCTTCTGGAAATAGCGGTCGGCCGAGCCGGCCCCCATGGCCCCGACCGAGCCCATGCCGCGGTACGACTTGTAGGATCGGCCCTGGTACAGGAAGACCTCGCCGGGGCTCTCGTCCGTGCCGGCGAACATCGAGCCCATCATGGCCACGCTGGCGCCCGCCGCGATGGCCTTGGCCAGATCGCCCGAATATTTGATGCCGCCGTCGGCGATGACAGGAGCACCGGATGCCTTGGCGGCCCGCACCGCTTCCATGATGGCCGTCAGCTGCGGGACGCCGACGCCCGCGACGATGCGGGTGGTGCAGATGCTGCCCGGGCCGATGCCGACCTTCACGGCGTCTGCCCCCGCGTCGATCAGGGCGCGGGCGGCGTCATAGGTGGCGACATTGCCGGCGATGATCTGGATGCGATTGCTCTCGCGCTTGATCCGCTCGACCACGCGGCTGACCTGGATCGAATGGCCGTGGGCGGTGTCGATGACGACGACGTCTACGCCCGCTTCCGCCAGCGCCATGGCCCGCTCATATCCCGCGTCGCCGACGGTCGAGGCGGCCCCGACAAGCAGCCGCCCCTGATCGTCCTTGGCAGCATGAGGATGAGCCTGGGCCTTCTCGATATCCTTCATCGTGATCAGGCCGGTGGCGCGATAATCCTCGTCCACCACGATGACCCGCTCGATCTTGCGATCGCGCAGCAGGGCTCGCGCCTCGTCGCGTCCGGCCCCCTCGCGCACCGTGACCAGATCGCCCGTGGTCATCAGCTCGATGGCCTTGCGATTGGGGTCCGTGTCGAAGCGCATGTCGCGGTTGGTCAGGATGCCGACAAGACGTCCCGTCCGGGGGTCGACCACCGGGAAACCCGAAATCTTCTTCTTGGCCACGATGGCGCGGATTTCGCCCAGCGTCGTCTGGGGCGTGATGGTCACGGGATTGATGACCATGCCGCTTTCATAGCGCTTCACCTCCCGCACCTGATCGGCCTGTTCCTCGACCGTCATGTTGCGGTGAAGAATGC
Source organism: Brevundimonas sp. DW-iso22 (assembly GCF_058725425.1). Lineage (NCBI taxonomy): Bacteria > Pseudomonadati > Pseudomonadota > Alphaproteobacteria > Caulobacterales > Caulobacteraceae > Brevundimonas > Brevundimonas sp. DW-iso22. Next base: position 56,986 of record NZ_JBZXEB010000005.1, read on the forward strand.
CCAGACCGCCGGCCTGGGCCATGGCGATGGCCAGCCGGCTTTCGGTGACCGTGTCCATCGCCGACGAGGTCAGCGGGATGTTCAGACTGATGTCGCGGGTCAGCTTCGTCGAGACGTCCGCATCTGCGGGCATGATCTCTGACGGGCCGGGTTCCAGCAAAACATCGTCGAAGGTAAGCCCTTCGCGTATCTCCATGAGGAGTCTCCGTTTTGCGGGCCGCGTATAACGCCCGACAGGCAGGAACCGCAAGGCCTGCCGCGACCTATAGTGACGATAACGACAATTGGCTTGCGCCGCGTGGCCCCGCCCCCACATTCTGAGCACCTATGGTCCGCGCCATCCTCACCACCGCCCGTCGCCTTGCGCTGAAGATCGCCAGCTATGGCGTGATGCACCTGGCCGTCGCGATTCTGGTGGCGTTCGCGATCACGCGCGACTGGCGACTGGCCCTCGCGGTCGGGGTCATCGAGCCCTTCTTCCAGACCATCGCCTATTCGATCCACGACCGCGTCTGGCACCGGCTCGAGCGTCGCGGCATGCTGACCGGAGTCGAGGAGGCGTCCGAGGCCTTCACCGCCCGCCTGGGCATGATGACGCCGGAGGAGCAGACCCGCGCTCACGGCCATGGTCTCGGCTTCGGCTCTCATGCGGGTCACAGCCACGCCCTGCCCCGCTCGTTCAAGCAAATCGCGGCCAAGACAGTGACCTATGGCGTGATGCACTTTGCCGTCGCCGTCGCCGTCGCCTTCGCCTTGACCCGCAACTGGCAACTGGCCCTGGCCATCGGCACGATCGAGCCTCTGGTTCAGACCCTGTTCTTCACGGTGCATGACCGGATCTGGACGCGGATCGAGGCCAGAAAGGCGCGGCGGGCAGCGGAACTGGCCGAGGTCTGAGACCTACTTCCTGTTCATGGCCACCAGAAACACTTCGGCGCTGTCCTTCCGGCTCGACGAGGGCTTGACGTATTTGACCGTCTCGAATTCGGCCCGCAGCCGCGCCAGAACGCCCCCCGCATCGCCGCCCTGGAAGTTCTTGGACACGAAATGCCCGCCCGGCTTCAGCGTGCGGATGGCAAAGTCGGCGGCGATCTCGATCAGGGCGATGATCTTCAGGTGGTCGGTCTGGCGATGACCGACGGTGTTGTGGGCCATGTCGGACAGGACCACATCGGGCCGGCCGCCCAGCAGGTCGATCATCTGCTGATCCACCCCCGGATGGGTGAAATCGGCCTGGACCAGTTCGGCCCCGGGTATGGGCTCGATCATCAGCAGGTCGACCCCGACCACCGACTTGGCCCCCTTCTTCAGCGCCACCTGCACCCAGCCGCCCGGCGCGGCCCCCAGGTCGATGACCCGGCTGCCCGTCTTGATCAGGTGAAACCGCTCGTCGATCTCCAGCAGTTTGAAGGCCGCACGGCTGCGCCAGCCCTCGGCCCGGGCGCGCTCGGACCATTTGTCGGACAGCTGGCGCTTGATCCATTGCTGGCTGGACATCGACTTGGTGTCCGCCGTCTTCATCTTGGTGCCCATGCCCCGGCCAGAGGCCGTGCCGCCCGACGGAGGGCGGACCATGCGGCGGCGCTCTGGCGCAGGAGGGGTCTTTTCGTCGTCACTCATCCTTCCCACATAGCCGGGACGGCCTTCACGGGCTATGACCCCCGCCAGATTCAACACATGGAGCGCGCCGATGGCCGACGAAACCCTGACTTTCAAACTCGACACCGGTGACGGCGAAGACCGCAACGTGGTGATCAAGCTGCGCCCCGACCTGGCCCCCGGCCACGTTGCGCGCATCACCGAACTGGCGCGTGAAGGCTTCTATGACGGCGTGGTCTTCCACCGCGTCATCGCCGGCTTCATGGCCCAGGGCGGCGATCCGACCGGCACCGGGACCTCCGGCTCCAAGAAGCCGAACCTGAAGCAGGAGTTCTCGAAACAGCGCCACGCTCGCGGCGTCTGCTCCATGGCCCGCACCAGCGATCCGAACAGCGCCAACAGCCAGTTCTTCATCTGCCTGGACGACGCCTCCTTCCTGGACGGTCAGTACACCGTCTGGGGCGAAGTGATCGAAGGCATGGACCACGTCGATGCCCTGCCCAAGGGCGAACCGCCCCGCAATCCAGGCAAGATCGTCACCGCCACGGTGGCCTGAAGACTATGATCTCCGGTGCGGTTCGCAACGAACTGATCGCGCGCTACGGCGAGCCGCACCGGCGCTATCATACGATGACACATATCGAGGACTGTCTGGCTCAGGTTACGGCATCGACGGATTTTTCCGACGCACAACGCCGCCTGATGGAGGTCGCCATCTGGTTCCACGACGCGGTCTATGACTCGACACTTCATGACAACGAGGCCGCGAGCGCAAGGCTAGCTGTTGAGCGGCTGAGGGCTGAAGGCGCGAACCAGACTTTCATCGATGAAGTCAGCCGCCTGATTATGCTGACAGCCGGGCATTCCGTTGAGCCCGACGATGCCATCGGAGCCCGACTTGTCTCGATCGACCTGTCGATCCTCGGTGCTGAACCCGAGCGATATGACACCTACGCCGCGGCTATCCGACACGAGTACGGGCACGTGCCTGAGCCTATATACCGAGCCGGACGCGCAGCGATCCTCAGTCGATTTCTGGAAAGTGAGGCGCTGTTCGCTGACCCGATTTTTGCCAAGCGACACGAGACACTGGCACGGGCCAACCTGGCACGCGAAATCGCCAGTCTGACCGCCTGACTATTCGATCTCGACGACTTCGACCCTCGGCCCGTTCAGTACCAAGGCGATTTCGCCACGTTTCAGCTTCAGCGCATCCTCGCCGAACAGCTGACGACGCCAGCCCTTGAGCGCATCCACGTCCGCCTCGTCGTCCAGGGCGATCTTTTCCAGGTCCGCGACATTGGCCAGCAGCTTGGTCGCCACGCCGGCATTGTCGCTCTTGGCCTTCAGCAGCACCTTCAGCAGTTCGACCACCGAGGGCGGCGCGGGCTGGTTGTGGCCGGGACGCTCCAGCTTGGGCGCATGGGCCTCCGGATCGGCCAGCACCCGCTTCAGCTCGGCGCACAGTTCCAGACCCAGACGTGAGGCCCCGAACCCCTTGGGCACGGAACGCAGGCGGTTGAAGGCTTCGGGGTCCGTGGGACCTTGTGCCGCGATCTCGTCGATCGCCTCGTCCTTCAGGATGCGGCCACGCGGCTGGTCACGCTCCTGCGCGGCCCGCTCGCGCCAGACGGCGGTGGCGACGAAGGCGGCCAGGTATTTGGCACTGAACTTCTTGGGCTTCAGCCGCTTCCAGGCCTTCTCGGGCGTGGTGTCGTAGAGGTCCGGATCGGTCAGATCCTCCATCTCGGCCATGACCCAGTCCAGCCGCCCTTCCTTGACCAGCCGGTCGCGCAGCTTGGGATAGAGCGCCGCGAGGTGGGTGACGTCGCCCAGGGCATAGGTCAGCTGGGCGTCCGAGAGCGGGCGCCGGGCCCAGTCGGTGAAGCGGCTGCCCTTGTCCACGTCCTGTCGCAGCATCTGGCGGACAAGCGCCTCATAGGAGACCTGATCGCCGAACCCGGCCGCCATGCCCGCCACCTGGGTGTCGAACATCGGCTTGGGCATGGCCCCCAGCTTGACGAAGATTTCCGTGTCCTGACGCGCGGCATGGAAGACCTTCAGGATGTTCGGATCGCGCAGCAGATCGAGGAACGGCTCCAGATCGATGCCCTCGGCCAGCGGATCGATGATGCCGGCGTCGGTGCTGGATGCGGCCTGGATCAGGCACAGCTTGGGCCAATAGGTCGTTTCCCGCATGAACTCGGTATCGACCGTGATGAAGGGGGCTGTGGCCAGCTTCGCACAGAAGTCGCGCAAAGCCTCGGTGGTGGTGATTGGCGTCATTCCGATGCTATAGCCCCGCGCCATACGGTTGTGGCAAGAGCCGTGACACATTTCCGCCTCTCTGATTCAGGCCCGTGACCCATGAGCGACACCCCCGACCAGCTGAAAAACGGTCTGACCTATGCCGATGCGGGCGTGGATATCGATGCGGGCGAGCGACTGGTCGACGCGATCAAGCCCTTGGCCAAATCGACACGCAGGCCAGGCGCGGAAGCCTCCCTGGGCGGTTTCGGGGCTCTGTTCGACCTTAAGGCGGCGGGGTTCGAAGACCCGCTGATCGTCGCCACCACCGACGGCGTCGGCACCAAGCTGAAGATCGCCATCGAGACTGGCCGTCATGACGGCGTCGGCATCGACCTGGTCGCCATGTGCGTCAACGACCTGCTGGCCCAGGGGGCCGAGCCCCTGCTGTTCCTCGACTACTATGCGACGGGCCGGCTCGACATCGACGCCGCCCGCCGGGTCGTCACCGGGATCGCCGAAGGGTGCCGCCAGGCCGGATGCGCCCTCGTTGGCGGCGAGACGGCCGAAATGCCGGGCATGTATTCGGGTGGCGACTACGATCTGGCGGGCTTCTCGCTGGGCGCCGTCGAGCGCGGGCATGCCCTGCCTTATCTGGATCGTCAGGCCGCCGGCGACATCATCATCGGCCTGGCCTCGTCCGGCCCGCACTCCAACGGCTATTCCCTGATCCGCAAGGTGGTCGAGAAGTCCGGCCTGTCGTGGGGTGACGACGCCCCCTTCGCCAAGGACCGCACCCTGGCCCAGGCCCTGATGGAGCCGACCCGCATCTATGTGAAGCCGGTCCTGCCGCTGATGAAGGCGGGCCTGATCAAGGGTGCGGCACACATCACCGGCGGCGGCTTGATCGAGAACCCGCCCCGCTGTATCGCCGAGGGTCTGGAAGCGTCGTTCGATTGGGACGCCTGGCCCATGCCACAGGTCTTCCAGTGGATGGGCGAGGTCGGCGGCATCTCCGATCACGAACTGCGCCGGACCTTCAACTGCGGCGTCGGCTTCATGCTGGTCGTCGCGCCCGAGAATGCCGAGCCGGTGCTGGAGGCCCTGCTGAACGCAGGCGAAGTCGCCTTCGTCTGCGGCCAGCTTCAGGCGGTCTGACAGGCGTTGACCGCTTGTCACGTGCACGGCAGGGTCTGCCTCCGCTTTCAGTGAGATCGCCTATGCGCACCTTGACCATCGGCCTGGCCCTGGCGGCCGTTTTCGCCGCCATTCCTGCTGCGGCGCAGACAGTCGATGAACAGGCGCTGGTGAATCGCCTGGCCAGCCAGGTCAGCACAGAGCGTCTGCGGGCCGATGTGGAATCGATGGTCGGTTTCGGGACGCGGCACACCCTGTCCGAGACTGAATCGGACACGCGCGGCGTGGGCGCGGCACGACGGTGGGTCGAGCGCGAGTTTCAGACCATCGGACGGGACTGTGGCGGATGCCTTGAGGTCGTCATGCCCGGCGAGACCGTCACTGCCCTGCCGCGCATTCCTGTCCCGACCGAGGTGGTCAATGTCGTGGCGATCCAGCGCGGCACCACCGATCCCGACCGGGTCATCGTCATCACCGGCCATCTCGATTCGCGCGTCACAGACGTGATGAACGCGACCGACGATGCCCCCGGTGCCAATGACGACGCCTCGGGCGTGGCCGCCCTGATCGAGGCGGCCCGCATCCTGTCCAGGGAGCGCTTCCCCGCCACCCTCGTCTATGCCGCCCTGACGGGCGAGGAACAGGGGCTGCACGGCGCCCGCATCCTGGCCGAATACGCCAGGGCCAACGGCTGGCAGGTGATGGCCAATCTGAACAACGACATGGTCGGCAACATCGAGGGTCAGAGCGGGGTGATCGACAACACCCGCATCCGCGTCTTCGCCGAAGGCACCCGCACGCTCGAGACCCAGGCCGAGGCAGACAGCCGCCGCTACAACGGCGGCGAGGTCGATTCGCCGTCCCGGAACCTGGCGCGTTTCATCGACGGCATCGCCGACCGTCATCTGACCAATCTGGATGTCGAAATGGTCTACCGCACCGACCGCTACGGCCGCGGTGGCGATCAGGTCGCCTTCCTGCGCCTCGGCTTTCCCGCCGTGCGCATCACGGAAGGGTCCGAGAACTATGATCGCCAGCATCAGGACCTGCGCACGGAAGAGGGCGTGGTCTATGGCGACACACTGGACGGCGTTGATTTCGATTATCTGGCCCAGGCCACACGCCTGAATATCGCGACGATGGCGGTCATGGCACGCGCTCCGGCACCCCCCACCAATGTCACCATCGCCGGTGCTGTCCTGCCGGACACAACCCTGCGCTGGGCCGCCGTGCCGGGTGCCGCCAGCTATCGGGTGTGGTGGAGATCGACGACATCGCCGCAATGGACCCACAGCCGGTCGGCGGGCAGTGCGACGGAACTGACCCTGCCGGGCGTCGTCATCGACGACTTCTTCTTCGGCGTCTCGTCCGTGTCTGAGGATGGCTACGAAAGCCCGGTGGTCTTCCCCGGACCCGCCGGAGCCTTCGTCCCGGCACCGCCGCGCCCCGCCCGCTGATGCCCGACAGCCGTCCCGGCCGTATCCGCGTCGCCGTCCTGATCTCAGGCGCCGGTTCCAACATGGCCGCGCTGATCGATGCGGGTCAGAAGGCGGATGCGCCGTTCGAGGTCGTGCTGGTGGTCGCCAACCGACCCCACGCCAGAGGGCTGGCGGTTGCCCAGACCAAGGGCATAGCCGCCCACGCCGTCGATCATCAGCCTTTCGGACCGGACCGCGCGGCTCACGAGCGCGAAATCCGGACTCTTCTGGATCAGCATGCGATCCAGCTGGTCGCCCTGGCCGGCTACATGCGCGTCCTGACCCCCGGCTTCGTCCAGGCCTGGCGCGGCCGGATGATCAATATCCATCCCAGCCTGCTGCCGCTCTATCCCGGTCTGGACACCCACGCCCGCGCCATCGCAGCGGGTGACACCCAAGGCGGCTGCACCGTGCATCAGGTGAGCGAAGGCGTCGATGAAGGCGAAATCCTGGGCCAGTCCGCCGTGCCCATCCTGCCGGACGACACTGCCGACAGCCTGGCCCAGCGCGTACTGGAGGCAGAACACCGTCTCTATCCGCAGGTCCTGACTGATTTCTGTCGAACGCTGGCCTAGTCGTCCTGACGCACTAGCGCCCGACGCTCATCGACAAGGCTTAGCAGAGCCAGTCCGGCCACGACGGCGGCTGCGAACCACAGAGCCGCGACGCCCAGCTTCAGAAACATCAGTGCGCCCAGCGCCCCACCTGCCGCCAGCCCGATCCACAGCAGCAGGAAGGGCACCCAGTCCCAGCGCGCGCCTCCATGCAGGGCCGTAGCGATCCTCTGGCCCACCCGCACCAGTGTGCCGGTCATATAGGTCAGGCCGACCCGCACATCCCCGCCCTTCTGGAACACCGTATTCTCCACCCCCATGGCCAGCACCACCGGGACCATGCCCAGCAGGGGCCGACCGGACGACAATAAGGCGGCACCCATCGCCAGCAGCAGGGCCTCCAGCCCCAGAACGACGGCCTTGCGCCCCTCCCCCGCCCGGCGTGCCGCCGTCGAGCCCAGCACCACCCCGACCACAAACAGGCCGATCAGTCCCAGTGCCGTCGCAGCCAGGTGCCACTCCCCGGTCGCCACCGCCACGCCGAACCGGGTGGAGTTGCCGCTCATGAAGGAGACGAAGAAGCCGCCCAGCGTCAGGAAACCGATCGCATCGACATAGCCGGCCAGCGCCGAAAGCCCGGCGGCCAGCGCGACATCCCGATGCCGATACTCCTTCATGGGCGTGGCCTTCCGCAGTGCAGGGTCCAGTTACGACAACGGCCGGATCGTTTCCGATCCGGCCGCAGCAGGTCCAGCGCTTTCGCGTTGGATCAGCCGACGATCTGATCGTCGGTGAAGAACTGGGCGATCTCGATCTTGGCGTTCTCGGCTGAGTCCGAACCGTGGACCGAGTTTTCACCGATCGACAGGGCGAACTGCTTGCGGATGGTGCCGTCGGCCGCATCCTTGGGGTTGGTCGCGCCCATGACTTCGCGGTAGGCGGCGATGGCGTTGTCGCCTTCCAGCACCTGAACCACAACCGGCTCGGCGGTCATCTGCTCGACCAGCTCGCCGTAGAAGGGGCGCTCGGCGTGGACTTCGTAGAATTTCTTGGCCTGGGCCTCGGTCAGGTGCACGCGGCGCTGGGCGACGATGCGCAGGCCTGCGGCTTCGATCACGGCATTGACGGCGCCGGTCAGGTTGCGGCGCGTGGCATCGGGCTTGATGATCGAGAAGGTGCGTTCGGTCATGAGAAGTGACTTCTTGTTTGGGAGATTGAAGGTGGGGGCTTATAGACGCGCCCTCAGTCATTTCCAAGGCGTCCCTAACGCTCTCGGCGCGGCCCCTCGCTGCATGAGGGACGGACCCGATTCAAGCGCTCCTTATCCATGCTCCAGATCACCGACCTGACCTTCAACGCCTGGGGCCGCAAATTCCTCGAGGACGCGTCCGTCTCCCTGCCCCCCGGCTCCAAGGTCGGCCTCGTGGGCCGCAACGGCATCGGCAAGTCGACCCTGTTCAAGCTGATCCTGGGCGAACTGGCCGCGGGCGGCGACGAGATCAGCCTGCCCAAGACCGCCCGCATCGGCTCGGTGGATCAGGAACACCCCGCCACCCCCGTCAGCGTGCTGGAGACCATCCTGGAGGCCGACGTCGAGCGCCACACCCTGCTGGGCCGTCTCGAAACCGCAGAGCCGGAGGAGATGGGCGAGATCTGGACCCGGCTGATCGAGATCGACGCCGACGCCGCCCCCGCCCGTGCCGCCGAAATCCTGGTCGGCCTGGGTTTCAGCCAGGAGAACCAGCAGCGGCCGATGTCGGAATATTCAGGCGGCTGGCGCATGCGCGTCGCCCTCGCCGCCGCCCTGTTCGCCGAGCCGGACATGCTGCTGCTCGACGAACCGACCAACTACCTCGACCTGGAAGGGGCGCTGTGGCTGGAGGCGCGGCTCAAGAAATACCCGCACACCGCCCTGATCATCTCCCACGACCGCGAGATGCTGAACGAGGTCTGCACCCACATCCTGCACCTCGCGAACCGCAATCTGACGCTTTACACGGGCAACTACGACCAGTTTGAACAGGCCCGCGCCGAAAAGGCCCGTCGGCAACTCTCGGCGAAGGCCAAGCAGGACGCCGAGCGCGCCCACCTGCAATCCTTCGTCGACCGCTTCAAGGCCAAGGCCTCCAAGGCCGCCCAGGCCCAGTCCCGCATGAAGCGGCTGGCCAAGATGCAGCCGGTCGCGACCACCATCGAGGAGCGCGTCGCCCCCTTCATCCTTCCCTCGCCGCCCCGCCCCCTGGCCCCGCCGTTGATCCGGCTGGAGCGCGCCAACGTCGGGTACGAGACCGGCAAGCCGATCCTGCGCAATCTCAACCTGCGCATGGACCTGGATGACCGCATCGGCCTGCTGGGCGTGAACGGTGCCGGCAAGTCGACCTTTGCCAAGATGATCGCCGGCGCCCTCAACGTCTCCGAGGGCGAACTGCACCGCGATCGCAAGATGCGGGTCGGCTGGTTCCACCAGCACCAGATCGAGGCCATGGACCCGACCGACACGCCGCTGGAGATCGTCCGCCGGTCCATGCCGGACGCCTCCGAAAGCGCCCGTCGCTCCAAGCTGGCGCAGTGGGGGCTGGGCTATGAGAAGCAGGAAACCACCGTCGCCAGCCTGTCCGGCGGCGAGCGCGCGCGCCTGCTGCTCAATCAGGTGGCCATGGACGCGCCCCACGTCCTGATCCTCGACGAACCGACAAACCACCTGGATATCGACAGCCGCCGGGCCCTGCTCGACGCCCTCAACGAGTATTCGGGCGCGGTCATCCTGATCACCCACGATCGCTCGCTGATGGAGATGGTCGCAGACCGCCTCTGGCTGGCCGCCGACGGCACGGTGAAGCCCTATGAGGGCGACATGGACGATTATGCCAAGTTCGTCCTCGACCGCGCGAAACAGGCTGCGGTCAAGCCGACCCAGATCAAGGACGAGACGGCTGCCACAGCCGCGCCTGCCTCGAACAACAAGGGCAAGAAGAACGACAAGAAATCAGGGCCTTCACCCTCGACTCTGCGTCACGGCGTGAAGAAGGCCGAGGAGCGGATGACGCAGCTGACCGCCGAGATCGCCCGCATCGACGACGACATGGCCAATGCCTCGGTCAACAATCCAAAGGCCCTGGAAGGCCTGACCCGCGCCCGCGCCAAGACCCAAGCCGACCTCGACGCCGCCGAAGCCGCCTGGATGGCGGCGGAAGAAGCCCTGGCCGAGGTGTCCTGACGTGAAGCCCATCGACTTCAGCCGCGAGGAGACCGCCGCCATCACCGGCAAGCTGCGGGCCTATTTCCGCGATGAGCTGGAGATCGATCTGGCCACCTTGCCGGCCGAAATGCTGCTGGATTTCCTGGGACGCGAGATTGGACCCTTCTTCTACAACCGCGGCCTCTACGACGCCCAGGCCGTGGTCACCAAAAAGGCCGAAGACATCACCGAGGCCATCGCCGGTCTGGAGCGCGGCTGACACAAACCGGCGCCTCTACTTTCCCTCGGCGGAAACCGGCATACTTCCCGACTCAATGCCCATCCGTCGCCTCCCCCCCGAAACCGTCAACCGCATCGCCGCCGGCGAGGTGGTCGAACGCCCGGCCAGCGCCATCAAGGAGCTGGTCGAGAACGCGCTCGACGCGGGCGCGACACGGGTGGAGATTCAGGCTGACGGCGGGGGCCTGAGCCGCATCCTGATCGCCGACGACGGGCACGGCATGGCGGCGGATCAGCTGGCCCTGGCCATCGAGCGGCATGCGACGTCCAAGCTGGAGCCCGACGATGCGGGCGATGTCGACCTGCTGCGCATCTCCACGCTCGGTTTTCGGGGCGAGGCCCTGCCCTCCATCGGCTCGGTCGCGCGCCTGACGATCACCAGCCGCCCCAAATCCGGCGGCGACGCCCACAGCATCACGGTGGACGGCGGCGATCAGAAGCCCGTAGCCCCCGCCGCCTTCCCCGGCCCGCACGGCGCGCGGGTCGAGGTGCGCGACCTGTTCTACGCCACGCCTGCCCGGCTGAAGTTCATGAAGTCCGAGCGGTCCGAGGCCATGGCCATTTCGGAAGAGATCAAACGCCAGGCCATGGCCCATGAAGCCGTCGCCTTCACCCTCGACCTGGACGGCCGCACCACCCTGCGCCTGCCTGCCGAACATCCGGGCGATCAGGGCCGCCTGAAGCGCCTCGCCGCCCTGCTGGGCCGGGATTTCGAGGCCAATGCCCTGCTGATCGATCAGGAGAGGGACGGCGTGCGCCTGTCCGGCTATGCGGGCCTGCCGACCTACAGCCGGGGCAATGCGGCGCATCAGTATCTGTTCGTCAACGGTCGCCCCGTGCGCGACCGCTTGCTGCAGGGGGCCCTGCGCGGGGCCTATGCGGACTTCCTGGCCCGCGACAGACACCCGGCCGCCGTCCTGTTTCTCGACATCGACCCGCTCTATGTCGATGTGAACGTCCACCCAGCCAAGGCCGAGGTCAGGTTCCGCGACCCGGCCCTGGTGCGCGGTCTGATCGTCGGCGGCCTGCGCCACGCCCTCGCCGCCGCCGGCCACAGGGCATCCACCACGGTCGCCGACAATGTGCTGGCGGGGTTCCAGGCCCATGCCGGAGCTCCTGCCTACAGCCCGTCGCAACCCTCCGCCGCCGGCTGGTCCGGCTGGCAGGGCTGGGCCGCCCCCGCCACCCAGACGGCCCAGGTTCTGCCGGGCCTGAACGAGCGCTCGGCGCGGGTCGAAGGCTGGGACCAGCCTCACGGCACCTCAATAGACCCTAGCCCCTATCCCCTAGAACCTAACCCCGTCGACTTCCCGCTGGGCGCCGCCCGCGCGCAGCTGCACGGCACCTATATAGTGGCCCAGACCCGCGACGGCCTGGTCGTGGTGGACCAGCACGCGGCGCACGAGCGGCTGGTCTATGAGCGGATGAAGGTCCAGATGGCCAGGGGCTCCGTCACCCGCCAGGCCCTGCTGACGCCCGAGGTGGTCGAGCTGGACCCGTCAGAAGCCATGCGTGTGGTCGCCCGTGCCGAGGAACTGGCCGAGCTGGGCCTGATTGTAGAGGCCTTCGGCGGCGGGGCCGTCCTGGTGCGCGAAACCCCCGCCCTGCTGGGCGACACGGACGTCCAGGGCCTGATCCGCGACATCGCCGACGACCTCAGCGAACACGGCACCGCCCTGGCCCTGACCGAGCGCCTGGGCGAGGTCTGCGGCACCATGGCCTGCCACGGCAGCGTCCGCGCCGGCCGCGTGCTGAGTGCGCCGGAGATGAACGCCCTCCTCCGCGAAATGGAAGCCACCCCGCACAGCGGGCAATGCAACCACGGGCGGCCCACCTATGTGGAGCTCAAGCTAGCGGATCTGGAACGGTTGTTTGGGCGGCGGTGACCGAGGGCCTTTTGCGATAGCGCGCATTGAAACTCGGCTCTCACGCATATCTGCCCTATCTTCTTCGGATAACCGGGAGACAAGCCGACATGACCACACCACACGACGAATTCATCGATTGGTGCACCCGAGAGCGGGACGAAGCCCTCAAGAGCATCGAGTTCTGGTCGCAGCCCAACACCATGATCCAGCAGGGTGAGATCGGGAAGGCGGTGGTGGACGTCACGCCGCAGCACATCGCCGACCTCAAACGCATCGTCGAGAATATGAACAAGATCATCGACGCAGAGAAAGCGGACGCAACGCCGTAGCGTTAGATCGAAGTCATTAAAAACTTCATCGAAGTCCTTATCGAAACGACCTTCGCAACGCTTGACGAAAGTCACTCAATAAGTGAAAGTCAAAACGTGATCGAAATTACGATCACACGCGATATCGTTCCGAAGGCTCTTTCGAACCCTCGGAGCGTCCACGCGGAGCCAGTCGTTGGCGGCGGATCATCTTGCAGGAGGACCGCCGCCTTCGACCCCCACCTTAAACATCCTGTCGGCACCGGCCGTCAACCCACCCGAGCAGGTTTCGGGGCACTTTTTCGCGTCTTCTACTGGATAAAACGCCCCCGGCTCAACCGGAGTGACGGTTTTCGTCAAAGATTGTCTGAACGACTTTCAACTTCATTCTGAAAGTCAAGAATAAAGCCATGTATGACTTGTTTCAGGTGTTAGCGTAGTTCTTCATTCAATCGCTTCGTTAGTGCGGTCAAATATGCGTCTAAATGCGGCTATTGTCGTAGTTCAATGTGTAAGTGCGTTGGTAGTTCGGGTTCTAAGTGCGTCGTTGATCGTGTCAGTGATCACAGTTCGACGCTTCGTTCGTATGTCCGACGTTAGAATGGAATGTCGTCGTTCAAATCGTAGGTCTCTTTGGGACCAGTCGGCTTTGGCTTGGTCGTGAAGCCACTCTCATAGCTATCCTCGCTGTGATCCTCGATCAGCTTCTGCGGCTTGTGCTCCAGAGCCTTCTGATCGGCGTCCTCTTGGGCATGCCCGAAGATTTCGGCGATGGCACTGATGGTCTCGGGCAGCTTAATGATCGCGGCTTGCCCTTGATTGATCGCGGTGAAGATCGACGCGATCACGACCATTGTCGCCTGTAGTGTCGGCTTGCCGCCCTTCATGATTGCCAGAAGCTCGTCCAGCTTCTTGCAGACCTTCTGCTTGGTCCGCTCGTCCATGTCGGTGCTATCGGTCACCCGCTGACGAAGCTGGGACACCAGATGTTCGATCTTGGCGACCTGCGGCGGCTCGATGACGGCAGTGCCCTTGCGGTCGCGGATCGTCTGGAGCCGGAGCTTGGTGACCTCTCGGTCGATTGTCTGGAACAGGCGCCGCATCGACATATCGTCGTGGTTGCCGTTGATCTCGAACTCGATCCCGTCGAGCACGGGCACGCCGTAGTGCTCGGCGGCCGAGAACACCTTGGTCAGGTAGGAGTTCCGAGGCTCGGTGTCGTCGTCGTCGTTGTGGCTGTAGTTCTTGAGAGCTTCCCTCAGCTTCTCACGGCACAACGCCTCATAGCCCACGAACCCAGCGAGACCCGGAGGGAGGGCGTCCAGTTCAGAATCGGTGATGTGGATGTAGTCGAACATCCCAAGATATTGTGGGCGGCTATCACGTTCGGCAACTGCTGTGTTCTATGACGTTTGCACCCATGCCCTCCATCCTTTTCGTCTGCCTCGGCAACATCTGTCGCTCACCCCTCGCGGAGGCGGCGCTGCGGGAGGAGGCGCGGCGGCGCGGGGTGAATCTGGTCGTCGATTCCGCGGGCACGGGCGACTGGCATGCGGGCGAGCCGCCGGATGAGCGGGCCATAGCGGTGGCGGCACGGCACGGGGTGGATATCGGGGCCTTGCGGGCGCGGCAGGTGACGCGGGCCGACTTCACCCGCTTCGACCACATCGTGGCCCTGGACCACGAGAACCTGAAGAACCTGCGTAGGCTCGCGCCTGCAAACGCCACGGCCCGGCTCAGCCTGCTGCTGGACCACGTGCCCGGCCGAGAGGGTCAGGGCGTGACCGACCCCTGGTTCGGCGACGCCGCCGGCTTCGACGTCACCTGGGCCGAGGTCACGGCGGCGGCGCGGGGGTTGGTGGAGAGGTTTGAGGGACGAGGTTCGAGGGGTAGCTGCTGACGGGTGATCCCTCATCCTTCATCCCTCGAACCCTAACGCCTCCACCGTCCCCACGGCCCCGCCGCCCGAGACCACCGCCCCGCCCGCGATGGCATAGACGGTGTCGCCGATGGCCGCCGCCGCCAGACCGTGGCGCGGCGTCCGCATGGCAGGCCCGGCCTCCCAGCGGTCGCGCGCGGGGTCATAGATCCAGGTCTCGGCGAACACCCCGCCTCCGCCCGCAGAGCGCGGCGCGAACCACTCCCCGCCAAACGCCACCAGCCGCTCCCCCACGGCCACCATCGCCAGGCCGCCCCCGACCTGACTGTTCGACGCATAGGAGCGCGGGATGGGGGCCAGGGTGTCCCAGCGGTCGGCGACGGGGTCATACCGGTCCAGCCGCCCGGTGCCCCCGCCCGACACCGTCCGCCCGCCCGCGACCCACAGGGCCCCGTCCAGCACGGCCCCGGCGGCACTGTTTCTGGCCATCGGCGCGGGCCTTGCGGTCTCCCACCCCGGCCCGCCGGGCACCAGTACGCGATGCTGGTCGGTATCGACCTGATCGTTCCACTGGCCGTTGGCACTGCCCGCCGGGACCCGTCCGGTGACCAGGTGGAAGTTGTCGCCCAGCTGGGCACCCACGGCCTCGGCCTGAGGCGACGGCAGGGGGTGGATCGGTTCCCAGCCACTGCCGGTCAGCAGCCAGCCGTCGGTCATATTGGTCCAGTCGCCCGCCGCGCTGCGCCCATAGCCGCCCACGACATAGCCGACCCAGGGCCCGGTGAAGACCATCGGATGGTGCCGCGGCGACGGCAGACGCGCCTCCTCGGTCCAGACATCGCGCGCGGGGTTATAGCTCCCGACGCGATCCTCGATGATCAGGCTGTTGCCCGTGCCGCGACGCAGGCCCCCGGCGACCAGGATGTGCCCATCGGTGACCGCGCAATAAATCTCCTGCACCGGCCAGGGCAGAGGGCTCAGCGTCGTCCATTGCGGACCCGTCGCCGCCTGGGCTCGGGCGACGGCGGGGGTCAGGCCCAGGGCCGTAGCGGAGGCGATGAAGGCGCGGCGGTCGATCTGGGTCATGCCAGAAGGCTAGCCCTACTCTGCCCGCAGGAACAGCACCCGCGCCGCGCCATAGTCCCGCGTGTCCAGCCGCCGGTAGCCGGGCGTGTCGATCTCCGGCTCGTCCGACCCGCGTTCATAGACCACCAGCGCCCCGGGCCTCAGCCAGCCGTCTCCCACCAGCCGCGTCAGCGCCTGTTCCCCCAGTCCCTTTCCGTACGGCGGATCCAGGAAGGCCAAGTCGAAAGCGTCGCCCACCGACCCCGGCCGCGGCCCCAAGTCGATCGCGCTGCGCCGATGCACCCGGGTAGAGCCAAACAGGCCGAAGGCTTCCGCATTCTCGCGGATCACCCCGCGCGCGCCCTCATCGGTCTCCACGAACAGGCAGAACCCTGTCCCCCGGCTCATGGCCTCAAAGCCCAGGGCCCCCGAACCGGCGAACAGGTCGATGACCCGCATCCCCTCCAGCGGCTCGGCCCAGGCGGCGTGTTCCAGCACATTGAACAGGGCCTGACGCGCCCGGTCCGACGTCGGCCGCGTGGCCTGCCCCTGGGGCGCGACCAGGCTGCGCCCGCGAAACTGTCCCGATACGATTCTCATGGCCTCAGCCTCTGGACCGGAAAGCGGGCGCGATGCAACGGTGCGCGATGTCATCACCCAGATTCGCCCTGCCCGACCTGCGCCACAGCTGGGCCGCGGCGCACAACAGCCCCTATCTGATGCGGGCCGCCACAGACCATCCGTGGCTGCGGCTGGCGGCGCTGATCGCCCTGTCCATCGTCTTCATGATCGTGGGCGTGCTGGGCCTGGGGGCCGTGCTGTCGTTCAGTGGCTATCAGGTGCCCGATCTCAGCGGTGCCCTGCCCGACAGCCCGTTCCGCCTGAACGGCGAGATCACCTTCATGGCCTTTCTGGCCGCCTCGCTGATGCTGCTGGCCGTGGCCATCCTGTTCGCGGCCATGATCGTCTATCGCCGCGCCGGACCCGAGTTCCTGTGGCCGGGCCGAAGGTTCTCGCCGCGCCTTCTGCTGGCGGGCTTTGCCATCATGGCGGCGGTGTCGGTCGTGCTTCTAGGGGTTAATCTGCTGTTCGAGCCCGCGCCGATGCCTGCGCCGATCCTGAACCCGGCCTATCTGCTGGAGACCCGCCTGGCCTATGTGGGCTGGGCCGTCGTCCTGCTCCTAATCGCGGCCCTGGCCGAGGAGATCGTGTTCCGGGCGGTCCTGCTGAAGGTCACCGCCGGGCTGACGCGCAAACTCTGGCTGATCTGTGTGCTCAACGCCGTGCTGTTCTCGGCCATCCATCTGGACCCCGACCCCACCGCCTTTGTGGCCCGGGCCCTGTCCGGCTTCGTCTGGACCTGGGCGGCGCTGCGCCTGGGCGGCATCGAGTTCGCGGTCGGGGCCCATCTGGCCAACAACCTGCTGATCGCCTTGCTGATCGAGCCGATGTCATCGGCCGCCCTGCCGGGACAGGCCATCCCGCCGATCTATCTGATCTTCGAGGTGGTGACTGCGGTGGCGGTGCTGGTGGCGGTGGAATGGATGGCGCGGCGCAAGCCTCAGCAGACTAGACGCTAAGAGCGAGACCCCCTCGGCCCACCCTTGCCGCCACCGGGGCCGCTCCTGGAGCCACCACCCGAGAAACCGCCCGGCCGCGATCCACCCGGCTTGCTGAAGCCACCGCCTGCAGGACGACCGCCGGGCCGATCCCCGCCCTTTCCTGCATAGCCGCCCTTGGCGGGTGCAGGTCGTGCCCCTGTGCGCGGATGGCCACGCGGCCGGTCAATGAACTGATCCTCGCGCGGCTTGAATGCCCGCTTGGGTCGCTCGCCATCGGCAGAGGAGGTCCCATCTGGACGCGCACGCGGGGTAAAGCTCTTCTTCGGATGGTCGAACTTGGGCGCGGCCTTGGCCCACCCGGCCTTCTTCTGCGGGCGGGAGGCGCGGTCGGTGCCTTCCTCGGCAGCGGCCCCGGCGGCGCGAACGCGGCTGGGCTTGCGCGAGGGGTCGGACAGGGCCGAGCCGGAGTTGCCCTTGACGATCGGGGCCGAGGTCCGGCGCCCCGGAATGGGCGCAGGCGTCGAGACGGCGTTGCCGGTCGGCAGGTTCTCTGGACGAATATGCTGGGCCAGCAGTTCTCGGATCACGCGCGGCCCTACCTCCTCGACCGAGCCGATGGGCAGGGTGCCCAGCTGGAACGGGCCATAGGCCAGGCGGATCAGGCGGTTCACCGTCAGGCCCAGATGCTCCAGCACCTTGCGGACCTCGCGGTTCTTGCCCTCGGTGATGGAGACGCTGAGCCACAGATTGGCCGACTGCTTCTCCGCATCGCCGCCCGTGGCCTTGTCCAGCGTCGCCTCGATCGGGCCATAGCGGATGCCGTCGACGGTGACGCCGTCCTTGAGCGAATCGAGCTGAAGCTGGCTGACACGTCCCCGTGCCCGGGCCCGGTACTGACGCACCAGTTCCGTCTGCGGCAGCTCCAGCGCCCGGCTGAGTTCGCCGTCATTTGTCAGCAGCAGCAGGCCTTCGGTATTCAGATCCAGTCGCCCGACGGAGATCACGCGTGGCAGGCCGCTGGGCAGGGCGTCGAACACAGTGGGGCGACCGCCCGGATCATTGTGCGAGGTCACCAGGCCGGCGGGCTTGTGATAGCGCCAGACACGGGTCTTTTCGGCCGAGCCGATGGGCTTGCCGTCCACGGTGATGACGTCGTCGCGGGTCACCAGGGTGGCGGGCGTGTCCAGGATCTTGCCGTTGACAGCCACCTTGCCCAGACCGATCAGCCGCTCGACCTCGCGACGCGAGGCGATACCGGCGCGGGCCATGGCCTTGGCGATTCGCTCGCTGCGCTTCGGCCCTTCCGGCTCGGCACCGGGCTTGCCCTTGGCGAACGGCTTTGCACCTGCCTTCGGCGGACCGCCGAAGCCGGGTTTTCCGCCCGGCTTGGCGAAGGATTTGCGGGGGCCGTCGCGGTCGGAGTCTTGACGCGGGCGCGGCTTCTTGTCGTTGTCTTTGGAATGGCTGACCATGATGAGCGGTTCATGCACATGGCCTTGGCCTTGGCGCAAGCGGCGGCAGACGTCGGAGAGACGCCTGTTGGCTGCGTGGTCGTCGACGAAACGACCGGCGAAGTGATCGGACGGGGCCGAAACAGCCCTATCGGCGCACACGATCCGACCGCCCATGCGGAGATCGTGGCCCTGCGCGACGCGGCCCAAAAGATGCAGAATTACAGGCTCACCGGCCTGACACTGTATGTGACGCTGGAACCCTGCGCCATGTGCGCGGGTGCCATCAGCCATGCCCGCATCGGCCGTGTCGTCTGGGGTGCAGATGACGCCAAGGGCGGCGCGGTCGCCCACGGCCCCCGCTTTTTCGATCAGCCGACGTGTCATTGGAAACCCACTGTGACCGGCGGGGTGCTGGCCGATCCGGGTGCCGAGATGCTGCGCGCCTTCTTCCGCGCACGGCGCAAAGGAACGCGGATCGACCCCACACGTTAGGGCACGACGCCAAAGTGGCGCTTGGGGAAGCTGTTGATGCGAGTTGCTGCCGCCGCCGTCCTGGCCTGCGCCACCATGCTGTCTGCCTGTGGACCCCAGCCTTCCGAAGCTCCGGACGATGGCGACGCGGTACGCGAGCGTGCCCAGACCGCGCAGACGGCCCGGCGGCGAACCGGTGCCGAAATCCAGGAACGCGCCGCCACCCGCGTGATCCGCACCGTCTATCTGTGTCAGGACAGTGAACGCCTGACTGTCGACTTCGACAATCCCCGCCAAATGGCCACCGTCCGCACCTCGGGCGGCATGGCCCATGACCTGTTCAGGGAACAGACGGGCGACGGTCTGTGGTACAAGTCGTCAGGCTACGAACTGCGCGGCAAGGGCATCATGGCGACATGGTCTGCGAGTGACCGCCCTGTCACCGAATGCCGCGCGGTGGACTGAGCGAATAATTTTCACGCACCCGGTTAGACCGGCGGCCAAAATGGTCTAAGCATCCGACGCGCATGGATGGGCGGCTAGCTCAGCTGGTCAGAGCATCTCGTTTACACCGAGAGGGTCGGCGGTTCGAACCCGTCGCCGCCTACCATTCGCGCCGTCAGTCGCCGTTCCTCGCTGAGAGGTCATGAACGGTGCACCGGAGAACAGTCATGCGAACCGTCGCCTCACGCAGCGCCTTGGTCGTCATGCTTCTGGGCGGTGCCTGGATGCTTCAAGGCTGCGTCGTCGGAGCCGTGGTGGGTGCAGGTGCCGCCGTCGTCGGCGGCACAGCCAAGGCGACCGGCGCGGTCGTCGGAGCCGGTTTCGACGCCTTCACCACCTCGGACGAAGAAACCCGCGCCAAGCGGGAGCGCGAGCAGCGCGAATACGAACGCGAACAACGCCGGTGCCAGCAGCGCCAGCAGCGCGGACAGGACTGCTGATCTAGAGCGTCAGCACGCACCGCTCATGGATCGTCGGACGCGACACAGCGATCCGGCTCAGCCCCGGCCATTCCGGCTTCAGCCGCCGCACGAACCACAGGCACAGGTTCTCCAGCGTCGGCAGCTCCAGCCCGTCGTGGTCGTTCAGCAGGCCGTGATCCAGCTCTTCAGCCGCTGCCTTCAGCGCCCGGTCCAGCGCCCCCAGGTCCGCCACCC
Organism: Brevundimonas sp. DW-iso22; assembly: GCF_058725425.1. NCBI lineage: Bacteria > Pseudomonadati > Pseudomonadota > Alphaproteobacteria > Caulobacterales > Caulobacteraceae > Brevundimonas > Brevundimonas sp. DW-iso22. The sequence continues at coordinate 77,246 of NZ_JBZXEB010000005.1, forward strand.
AGCCATGCGCATCCAGCGCCTCTCCCCGCACCGTCGCCTCGACCGAGAACGAATGGCCGTGCATCCGGCGATACGGGCTGCCGTCCGGTTCGTTGGGGAAGTGATGGGCCGCGTCGAAGGTGGCCGCCTTGGTGATTTCGAAAACGCTCATCTTACGCCGATGTATTTGTGGGTCTGGACGCTGAGCCGCCATTTGGGGTGGGTCAGGCAATAGTCGAGGGCGGCGGCGGTATTGGCCGCCTGATCCGGGCCGTCCATCGGCTGCAACCAGAACCGCTCGAACGCCAGATGCTCGAAACGGTGCGGCATGGCGGCGGCCTGGGGAAAGACCAGCTTCAGCTCCTGTCCCGTCGTTTGCACCACCGGCGCATCGGCTTTGGGACTGACGCAAACCCAGTCGATACCGTCGGGTGCCGCCAGCGTGCCGTTGGTCTCCACCGCGATGTCGAACCCGCGCGCATGCAGAGCCTCGATCAACGGCGGATCCAGTTGCAGCAGTGGCTCGCCGCCCGTGCACACCACCAGCTTGGGATCGTCCGCCCTGCCCCGCCACATCAAGGCGACATGGTCGGCCAGCGCCTCGGCCGTGACGAACTTGCCGCCGCCATCCCCGTCGGTTCCGACGAATTCCGTGTCGCAGAAGGTGCAGACGGCGGTGGCCCGGTCACGCTCCAGACCGTTCCACAGATTGCAGCCGGCAAAACGCAGGAAGACGGCCGGTCGCCCGGCCTGCCCGCCTTCGCCCTGAACCGTCAGGAATACTTCCTTGGCGGCATAGGTCATGCGGCCACCCACTCGGCATGGCCCGCCGCCCGCAGTTCGCACGCCGGGCACGCCCCGCAGCCATGGCCCCAGCCATGACGCTCGCCCCGCTCGCCGCGATAGCAGGTGTGACTCTCCTCGACGATCAGATCGACCAGGGCCTGCCCCCCGATCCGGTCCGCCAGGGCCCAGGTCTGTGCCTTGGTCAGCGCCATCAGCGGCGTCTCGATCGGAACCGGCTTGTCCAGCCCCAGGCTCAGCGCCGACTGCATCGCGTCGATCGTGTCCCGGCGGCAGTCGGGATAGCCCGAGAAGTCCGTCTCGCACATCCCGCCGACCAGGACGTCCAGCCCCCGTCGGTCTGCCAGCGCCGCCCCCACCGTCAGGAAAACCAGATTGCGCCCCGGCACAAAGGTCGTCGGCAGGCCGCGCTCGTCGATCTCGATTGCCCGGTCCGTGGTCATGGCCGTCTCGCCGATGGCACCGAAGCCCGTCAGGTCGATGACGTGATCCGGCCCAAGCCGCTCCGCCAGCGCGGGCAATACGCGGAACATGCCGTCACGAACCTTGATCCGTGCCGTCATCTCCACCGCATGACGTTGGCCGTAGTCGAACCCCACGGTCTCGACCCGCCCATAGCGCTCCAGCGCCCAGGCAAGACAGGTCGCGCTGTCCTGCCCGCCCGAAAACAGGACGAGGGCGGACGTTTCGGCGGTGTCGATCTGGATGGCGCTCATGACAAACCTGCGGTCGGCCGAAACTGGCCGCGCGCATGCAAAGGGGGTTCAAGGTTAGGACGTCCGTATTGCCGCCCTCCTACACCAGCCCCTGCCCTGGAGCAAAGCAGGCAAAAACGTGGCAAGCACAATCAGACTTAACCGTTCCGCAACCGATTGAGCGTAGCCGTACAGAGGCTTTCTGTGGAGTACCGGCCAGTATGCCGACGATCGAAGCCTTGACCGCGCGCATCGCGCCGGTATCGCCCGACACCCTGGGCCGCGAAATCTTCGCGCGCTTCGAGAGCGAACCCGAAACTCTCGTCCTGCCGGTCGTAGAGAATGACCGCCCCGTTGGCCTGATCGAGCGAGATGCCTTTCTGATCAAGTTCGGCGCCCCCTTCGGCCACGCTGGCTACGCTCATCGCACCGCCGCCCACGTCATGGACGCCGAGCCTGCTGTGATAGAGGCCGGTGTCGCATTCGACAGTTTTAGCGACGTCTTTCTGTCCAGCCGTAGCCGCGACCTGATGCGTGGCTTCATCGTGACGCGCAGCGGACTCTACCACGGCGTCGGGACGGCCCTGTCCTTGCTTCAGGTCGTCAATGACCGCCAGCGCCAGCAGAATGCCAATCTGAAAAACCAGATGGAAGCCCTGACCAGCGACCGCGCCCAGGTTCAGGCGGCCGGTCGCACTCGGACCCGGCTGCTGACGGCGCTGAGTGGCCAGATGCGTGGGCCCTTGACCAACCTGAACGCCGTCGGCGATCTGCTGCAACGCCAACCGCTGAACGCACAGGTGCGCGCCCATGTGGCGACCATGGTCGAGGCCTCCGGCGATCTGGAACGCGCTCTGGACAAGGCGCTGGACTTCTCTCGCGCCCATGTTGGCGAACTTTTGCTGGAGCCGGCACCAACGCCTCTGCGGGCTTTGATGGATGACGTTCAGACGCGCTGGGCCACCAAGGCGACCGAGGACAGGGTCAGCCTGATGGTCAGCTATGAAGGCGACACCGATCTGGTCGCCGATCTTGATGCGGCACGCCTGAATGCGGTGTTCGACACCCTGATCGGCAATGCCTTGGTACAGGCTCGCGATGGTTTGGTGGAAGCCAGCCTGAAAGCCTCGGCCAGAGCCGGTCGTGTGACGATGGAGGCCTGGGTACGCGACGATGGCCCGGGTATCGCTCCAGAGCGGCTCGACGCTCTGTTCGACCCTCTGCTGCACCGCGATGACATCGGGGGCTTCGACCTGGCCCTGTCGCGGCTGGTTGTGAACCAGATGGGCGGAACCCTTGCTGCGGCCAATAACCCGGGACGCGGGGCCCTCTTCACCCTGGCACTCTCCGCACCGCAGAGCGCCGCCGAGACGGCCGTGGCCGAGACGCCAGCGGTCGCAGAAACGACCTCCCAGAATGTGCCGCACATTCTGATTGTCGACGACAACGCCACCAACCGCGTTGTGGCCCAAGCCCTGTGCGAAATGTTCGGCTGTACATCGGAGACGGTCGAAGACGGCCTCGAGGCCTTGGCGACCGTGCAGGAGCGACCGTTCGACCTGGTCCTGATGGATATCAAGATGCCACGCATGGACGGGGTGCAGGCGACGCAGGCCATCCGCGCCTTGGACGGCCCCATCAGCGCCATCCCGATCGTCGCCCTGACGGCCAACGCCGATCCAGACGATGCCAAGCGTTATGTCGCCAGCGGCATGGCCTGTGTGGTCGAGAAGCCTATCAAGCCCGAGCGGCTACGCTTTGCCATCAATACGGCGCTTGAGCAGAAGCTGGCATCGGTCACGGACCTCAGCCCGGCGCGCTCTGCGGCGTGACGCTGTCGTCGATCCCCGCCTCAGCAAGGTCGAGTTCCAGATCGTCTTCGTCATAGCCTACCAGACGCAAAGCCCGTGCTTTCTGATCGTTCAGGGCTGCCCAGCGCAGCAGCCCCTCCTCTCGCCCATGCGTAATCCAGATTTCCTCAGGCTTCAGCTCGGTGAATGTGGCGATCAGCTCAGGCCAGTCGGCATGGTCCGACAGTACCAAGGGCAGTTCCACCCCCCTTTGACGCGCCCGCGCCCTGACACCCATCCAGCCTGATGCAAAGGCGAGAACCGGGTCGGCAAACCGGCGCGCCCAGCGGTCCTGCGTGGCCGACGGGGGAGCGATTACCACCTCCCCCCCCAGAGCATTGGGCTTCAGCCCTGTCGCGGGCAACAAGGCACCCAATGCCACACCCTCGGCCTCATAAAGCCGGTTGAGCCGCTCCAGTGCCCCGTGCACATAGATGGGCCGCTCCCATCCCGCCTCACGCAACAGACGGATCACCCGTTGAGCCTTGCCAAGGGCATAGGCCCCGACCAGATGCGCCCGCTCAGGAAACTGTTCCAGGCTATGCACAAGCCGTCTGATTTCTTCGGCGTCTGGCGGGTGCACGAAGACCGGCAGGCCGAAGGTCGCCTCGGATATGAAGACGTCGCAGGGCACCGGCTCGAAGGCCGCGCATGTCGGGTCGCGGCGGCGCTTATAGTCGCCAGAGACGACCATCCGCAGGCCCTTGTGCTGGACAAGCACTTGGGCCGATCCAAGCACATGACCGGCAGGATGCAGGGTGATCGAAACGCCTTGGTGCGTGACCGTCTCACCATAGATTAGCGGCTGCCTTAGGCCCGTAAAGTCAGCACCATAGCGCTCGCCCATGATGGTCAGGGTCTGGGGCGTGGCCAGGACTGTGCCGTGGCCCGATCGCGCGTGATCCGCATGGCCGTGAGTGATTACAGCGCGAGCCACAGGCGCCACAGGATCGACGTAGAAGTCTCCCGGTGGGCAGTACAGTCCCGACGGCGTCGGGTGCAGCAGGTCCTCGAAACGGATCATGGGTGGACTATGGCAGTGCGCATGAAGGGAGCAACGCGCCAAACGCGCTTGCGTCTCCCGAAAGTCCGCGCCACATCGGGCGCATGGCGTTGATCGACATTTTGCCCCAACTGGCCAGCGGTTCGGCCCACACCCATGCCTTGGGCTTTCAGTTTGAGGGCCTGGAAGGCGACACGGTTCGCCTGCGCGTGCCATGGCGCGACGATCTGGTCGGCGATCCGCAGACAGGGGTGATTGCAGGCGGCCTGGTAACGACCCTGCTGGACCACGTCGGCGGGTTGGCCGTCTGGGTGAAGTCAGGTCAGTTCGTGCCAATCGCCACCCTGGACCTGCGCGTTGACTACATGCGACCTGCGTTGACCGGGCGCGACGTTATCGCCGAAGCCCGGTGCTATCGTCTAACCCATTCCATCGCGTTCGTCCGGGCCTGGGCCTTCGAAGACGACCCCGCAGATCCCGTCGCTGCGGCCCAGAGCGCCTATGTCGTCGATTCCCGTGCTGGTCGAGGGATCGGGGCCAATCTGGGTCCTTCGAAGAGCGCGGGCGTATGAGCGACATCCTTTCGAACCTGCCCTATGCGCGCTTCCTTGGCCTCACGTCGGTCATTGACGGCGATCGCTTGATCGTCACCATGCCCTTCGATGGAAAATTGATCGGCGACCCCATCCTGCCCGCCCTGCATGGCGGCTCGACGGCGGCGCTTCTGGAGTTCGCCGCCATCGCAGAGATCGCCCGGGTCCATCCGGGTGCCAGACTGCCACGCCCCATCAATGTTTCCATCGCCTATCTGAGATCCGGCAAGCCTCTGGAGGTTCGGGCCAGCGCCCGGATCGTCAAGGCAGGTCGGCGCGTGGCTCATGTTCATGCCATGGCCTGGCAGGCCGAGCCCGACCAACCTATCGCGACCCTGACCGCGCATTTCCTGATGGATCACGACGCGGCCTAGGCCAACGACCACCCAGCCCACCCCATCAACTGACCGGCGAAGCCTGCGCATACGCTTGCCGGGTTGTGTCTGCACGCCACCGTCAAGGTAAACAAAACCTTCAAAGGCGTGGTAAACAAAACACTATTGCGTGGACGGTCTTCATGTTAAGGTCTCGCTTACCATAGTTGGTTTGGAGGGTTTAAGATGGATAAGGCTGCTGTTGTCGCCAGCATCGCTGGTGAACTGAACGAAACCGAGCGCGCAGTTGATGCGGCCCTGACCCACGCCACGGGCATGGTGCAGGCTATGATCGCCGGTCGCACGACCCTGGGCATTTCGCCTGTCGCCGCAGCCGAGTCGCAGGCCAAGATTATGGCCACCATCGCTGCCCTTGCCGCAGCCCGCGAAGCCGTCGTGGCCTGCCATGAGGAAATGACCAAGGATCACCGCCGCATGGGCTGGGGTACCTACGCTATCGGTACGCTCGACAAGCCTTCCGAGACCGAATCCCGTCCGCCGGTCCGCAACGTGCTGCGCGCTGTTTAATTCGGCGTAATGTCGGCTTCGGGTCATTCCGGAATACGACGATTGAGTGCATTATCACCCCCATGCTTCCGGGCATGGGGGTGTCTTTATGTTTGAAACGCTTGCATCGCAGATCGGAGCCGTCTTCGCGGTCTGCGTGACAGCATTCGCCTTTCTGAAAGGCGACGAGCCTGAACGCATCGGTGCAGGTGCTTACATTCTAGGGTTTTTGGCCTCCCTGCTGATGCAGGACTCAGGGCAACTCTATGGCACCAACTGGGCGCTTATGGGCATCGATACAGTAATGCTCTGCGTTTATGCTGGCTTAGCATGGAAGACCAATCGTGCATGGCCTGTATGGGTATGTGCGCTTCAGTCCATAATCGTGCTTAGTCATGTCCTGACTATCGTCGACGTGCGCCCTCCACTCGCTGCCTTCTACGCAGTGATCAATCTTGCCAGCTACGGAATCCTCGTCGCTATCAGCGTAGGCACCTTCTGGGCTTGGCAGGATCGGCGTGCGCAGGGGCTGGAGTAGGCCTGTTCCCTAGGTGATTATTCCTATATTTTTGAGAGCGGCGAATCACCCGGCGTTCCGCAGATCATCGTGCCCCTGTCCCATAACCAGCTCTGGTCTGCGATCGACGGCCTGGCCCGGCGTGAGGGTCTGAGTGTTTCGGGTCTGGCCAAACGCGCGGGCCTGGATGCCACCAGCTTCAACCCATCCAAACGGTTTGGTCCAGGCACGCCGCCACGCCCTCGCTGGCCTTCGACGGAGAGCCTAACCCGGATTCTTCAGGCCACGGGTATGTCCCTGGGCGACTTCGCGACGCTGGCCCGTGACGCGATGGAACGTCCGGCCACCGTGCCCATGCTGGGCATGGCCCAAGCGGGCCTTGACGGATTCTTCGACGATGCGGGCCTGCCAACCGGCGAAGGTTGGGATGAAACCGAACTGCCTCGTCCGACCGACACCATGTTGAGCCTGAAAGTCGCGGGCGACTCCATGGCTCCATTATACCGGACGGGCGACCGTATAGTGGTCGATCGCGCTGCCACGGACGTGCGCAAGGGCGACCGCGTTGTTGTTCGCACAGCTGGCGGTGAGACAATCGCCAAGGAAGTGGCAGGGCTGTCTTCACGCAGCGTGACGCTGGCTTCGATCAATCCGGCATACCCGCCCCGTATCCTGCCCCGCCGCGACATCGTCTGGATGGGCCGTATCGTCTGGGTCAGTCAGTAGGCATCAAAAAGGCCGCCTCCTTTCGGAGACGGCCCTTCTGTTTTCATAAGGCTATCGCGTTAGTTCGGCACGACGTAGCGGGCGTTCACCCAGCCACCGCCGGCGATCTGGACCCACTCGCCTTCCGAGCCGATCACACTGAACGGCTGACCGGCCTGCAACATGCCAGCCTGTCGATACCCAGTACCGGGACCCGAACGAATGCGCAGGTTGGAGGTCGTGCGGTATTCGCCGCCCTGCGACGAGACGCGGGCACGTTGTTGATTGCAGCCGATGTAGGAACCGGCGGCGGCACCCGCACCAGCACCGACTACAGCACCCAAGGCGCGTTCGTTGTCGGATACCTGGCTGCCGATCAAACCGCCGGCCACGGCACCGATCAGGGCACCGGCACGTTGACGGCCACCGGGGGCGTCGCAGTTGGTGATGCCGTTCGCCTGCTGGGCCATCGAGACCGAGGGGACGGCGGTGACCAGCGCGGCCAGGGCGGCGGCGGTGGCCAGTGTAGTGTTCATGATCTTCGACATGGCTCTCTCCATTCATCGAGGTTGGTCGATGGATGCAGAATGCGCCGGGCCACATGAAGGCTCCCGGAGCTTCGCCGTTATTTTCGGTTCATCTTGCAGGGCGTCTGCTTCGCCGTTGTTTTACCAGCAGGTGAGCGCTGTCGAGGTTGTGCGCGATCAGATGTTGCCGGCGCACGAACTGGAAGTCCATCACCCGGGCCCACAGGTACAGCAAGCGATCCCGGGTAACGAAGACAGTAACCGCCTCCACTTCCGGCGGCGGGCCCCAGGCCTCGGCCAGTTTCGCCAGATGATCGACCGTCGCATCGTCGGTCATCGGCTCGCATTCAACGATCCAGTCCCAGCTGCACAACTCTGGTCGCCCGGCGATCAGACTGACTGTCGCCTCGAGCACCTTGTCAGCTGCCCCCGCAGAGACCAGGTCCAATTGCAGTATCCGGGCCTGTTCGTCGATTTCGTATCGCAACGTCGCCTCCCCCGACCACGCCGCCATCCAAGCCAATCCCGGTTAATAATTCTGCCTCGGGGGTCAAGCTTGCGTCAGTTCGCCCCGTGCTCCCGCCTCGATCAGTTCGATCGTCTGCGGCAGGCCATAAATCGCGGCAAACGACCCGAAGCGCGGCCCCTGGCTTGCGCCCAGCAGCACCTCGTACAGCGCCCCGAACCAGGCTCGCAGCGGCTCGAACTCATGCGCCTTGCCCACGGCATAGACCTCGTTCTGGATCAGCTCGCCGTCCGTCGTGTCCGCGGGCAAGGACTTAAGCCGCTCCGCCAGATCCAGAAGGGCCGCCTTTTCCTTGTCGCCCGGCAAGCGGTACGACTTCGACGGCTTCACGAAGTCCTCGTAATAGTTCAGCGCCCGGTCCATCAGCTGGTCCAGCAGCGGCTCGGTTTCCGGCGTCGCCTCCGGCAAATATTTGGCAAAGTAGGCCCACAGCTGATCCTTGGTGGAGGCGTTGGCCACGCCCACCAGGTTCAGCAACAGCGCAAACGACACCGGCGACGTATGGGTCGGCGGCTCGCCCGCATGGATCGACCAGACTGCGTTGTCGATCCGCTTGGCCGGTTCCTGGGTCTTGTAGCTCTCGATAAAGGCCAGATAGTCGTCGATGGCTCGCGGAATGACGTTGAAGTGCAGGCTCTTGGCCGACTTCGGCGACTGGAACATGTACCAGCTCAGGCTCTCCGGCGTGCCGTACCGCAGCCATTCGTCCATCGTCAGGCCATTGCCCTTGGACTTGGAGATCTTCTTTCCTTCGATATCCAGGAACAGTTCATAGTTGAACCCTTCCGGCGGCGTGCCGCCCAGGGCGCGACAGATCTTGCCGCTCTCGCGCACGCTCTCGATCAGGTCCTTGCCCGACATCTCGTAGTCGACATCCAGCGCGACCCAGCGCATGGCCCAATCCGGCTTCCATTGCAGCTTCACATGGCCGCCGGTGACCGGCAGCTCGGTGCGTCCGCCGGCTGGGTCGTCAAAGACGATGGTCCCCTTCTCGACGTTCCGCTCCAGGGTCGGAACCTGCAGCACATGGCCCGTGATCGGGCTGACCGGCAGGAAGGGCGAATAGGTCGCCCGCCGCTCTTCCCCCAGGGTCGGCAGCATGATGGCCATAACCGCGTCGAACCGCTCCAGCAGGGTCAGAAGCGTCGCGTCGAAGGCGCCGGACTTGTAGGCCTCGGTCGAGCTCATGAACTCGTAGTCGAAGCCGAACCCGTCCAGAAACGCCCGCAGCCGCGCATTATTGTGGGCCCCGAAACTGTCGTGCGTGCCGAACGGATCGCGCACCCGCGTCAGCGACAGGTGCAGATCCTCGCGCAGCATCTCCGGGTTCGGCACGCCTTCCGGCACTTTCCTCAACCCGTCCATATCGTCCGAAAACGCCACCAGCCGCGTCGCCCAGTGGTCGCCGGTCAGGGCCCGAAAGGCGTTCCTCACCATGGTGGTCCGCGCCACCTCGCCGAAGGTGCCCATGTGCGGCAGGCCCGACGGCCCGTATCCGGTCTCCAGCAACACCGGCCGGCGCAGAGCCTCGAACTTGCCCAAGGCCTGGTCGGCCTTGCCCGCGTCGATCAACGCCCGGGCCTCAGCGCGTTCGGCCTCGGGCAACCGCTTCTTCAACACGTGCGACAGCAGATTGCGAGCCTGTTCGAAAGGCCACGACTTGGCTTCGCGGGCGAGGGGTTCAAGGTTCTGGAGCATGGGCGAGCGTTTGACCCGCCCAGATGCTCCGGTCAACTCACGCGGCTGCGACGTATGTCTGAGCCCACTCTTCCCGCCAGGGCCGATTGGCCTGAAGGTACAGCTTGTCGAACAACTCGGCAGCATTCAGTGGCTTGGCGACACAATCGTCCATACCCACGGCGAAATAGAGTTCCAGCTGTTCGGCAAGGGTGTTGGCGGTCAGCGCGATGATCGGTGTCGACGCTACTTGTGTGTCCAGGGCGCGGATGCGGCGTGTGGCCTCGACGCCGTCCATGACCGGCATCTGGATATCCATCAGGATCACGTCCCAGCCCCCGCGCCGGGCTGCTTCGACTCCTTGGCTTCCGTCATCTGCAGTTTCGCAGATCACGCCCTGCGCCCTCAGCAAGGTTGAGATCAGCACCCGGTTGCTTTCGTGGTCATCGACATAAAGGACAGCCATGGCCCGAGCCTCGTCCTCGTCCAGAGAGGGTTCGTCCACAGCCATAGGACGCGCCGTTGAGTCCTGAGCTGGCAACAAAGCCTGTTCGCTCATGCTGTTCAGATCAAGGGAGCGACCCAATCATTGCGTTGAGACATGTCGATCATCTGCTCGACAACTGCGTGCAGGGTCATACCCGCTGCTGCGATCCGGTCCACATGCGCCGCTTGTTCGGGAGCCAGTCTGGCCCGACCCAGAATATCGGCAAATCCCATTACGGCATTCAGTGGCGTGCGTAATTCGTGAGACATTTCGCTGAGGAACCTCTGACGTGCCTCGGCCATCGCCGCCTTTTGTTCGGCGGCGGCACGCGCAGCCTCTGCCTCGACCCGATCGGTCACATCCCGTTCGTTCAGCAAGACGCTGACCCCGCCCGTCACCGGATCAAGAATGGGGCGGCAATCGATATGGTGCCAACGCAATCCCTTCTGCGTCACCATCCGGTGCACCTCTGCAATCGTCAGCTCGCCCAGCGCCGCATTCAGAAGCCTCTTTCCGGCATCCGGGTCATGGAAACGCTCGATCAGGCCCATGCCTTCGCCGTAGGTCGAGAATGTACCCGGATTGGCAAACATCACTGCGCCGATGGCATCAAACAGGCCGACCGGGCCGGCAGAGTGACGCAGTGCCTCGACGGCGCGGCGCTCCTCGACCCCTACATCGGCCTCGGTCGCCTCAAACAGCAGCACATCACGGCCGTCATCGAGAGCCACGGTTGAGATCAACGCCTGTACCGTTAGCGGCTCTCCGTTAGGGTAGAAGGTCCAGCGTTCCTCGACGGCTTCGTTAGCAGCAGTGATGGCCTTCAACCGGTCCGTCCGGGCGCGCACGGCAGGCGACAGCTTTGAAAAATCTCGCGACAGCAATTCGTCCAGATCGGCCGCGCCCCAAAGTGCCAGCGCCGTACGGTTGGCATAGACACCGAAACAGCTGTCCGGATCAAACAGCCAGACAGCACGCCGCAAGCTATCCCAGGCGGTAAGCGGGGCACCATCGGCCAGTTTAGGAAGAGTGATGCCCATGGCATCCACCCTGCCTGTAACGCCTGAAGCAAGACTTAAAGACAGCCCTGCTCCCCCGCTTGACCCAGCCCCACCAGCATGACCAAACCGCCGCTTATGAAGACCGCCGATTTCGACTTCGACCTGCCCGAGGACCGCATCGCCCTGCGGCCCGCCGATCCTCGCGATTCCGCCCGAATGCTGGCGGTGAAGGACGGCACGCTGGACGACCGCATCATCCGCGACCTGCCTGACTTCCTGCGACCTGGCGATGCCCTGGTCTTCAATGACACCCGCGTCATCCCTGCCCGCCTGTCTGGCGTGCGCACCCGCCCCAACCCCGGGCCTGCCGGAGAGACCCTGACCGTTGCGGTCGAGGCCACGCTCCATCACCGCGATGGCCCCGACGTCTGGTCCGCCTTCATGAAACCCGGCAAGCGGATCAAGCCGGGAGACCGAATTGCTTTTCACTCGCTGGAAGCCACAGTGGCCGACAAGGGCGACGACGGCCTGATCACCCTCAAATTCGACCTGTCCGGACCTGCGCTGGACGATGCCATCCGCGACGTCGGGGTCATGCCCCTTCCCCCCTATATCGCCGCCAAAAGGCCCGAGGACGACCGCGACCGATCGGATTATCAGACCGTCTTCGCCGAACACGACGGCTCGGTTGCCGCCCCTACGGCAGGCCTGCATTTCACCCCTGCCCTGCTCGACGCCATCCGCGCCAGAGGCGTCTCGACCCATGCCGTTACCCTGCACGTCGGTGCCGGTACCTTTCTGCCCGTCAAGGCCGACGACCTGGCCGACCACAAGATGCACAGCGAGTGGGGCGAGGTGTCAGCGAGCACCGCTGCCGCGCTGAATGGTATCCACGCCAGAGGTGGCCGCATCGTCTGCGTCGGCACCACCTCCCTGCGCCTGCTGGAGTCCGCCACGACCGAAGACGGTCAGGTTCAGGCCTTCCATGGCGACACGGCTATCTTCATCACCCCCGGCTACCGCTTTCGTGCCGTCGACGTGCTGATGACCAACTTCCACCTGCCGAAATCGACCCTGTTCATGCTGGTCAGCGCCTTTGCCGGAATTGACGCCATGAAAGCGGCCTATGCCCATGCCGTCGCCACCGGCTATCGCTTCTACTCCTACGGCGATGGCTCATTGCTGTTTCGCCATCAGGCGTGACGAGACACGGCAAACGCGCTAACGCGTCCGGTCCATGCTGGACCTGCCCACGCCCCTGACCCTGTCGCTGGAGACGATCGCCTCCGCCACTCCTGCCATGCGCGATCCGTGGTGGGTGTTCGGTGGCACGGCGATGGCGCTGGCCGGGCTGGAAGGACTGCATGTGCCCGACATCGATATTCTGGCCAGTCCGCGCGATGCCCGCGTTCTGCTGGAGACGCTGGGCGGGGAAGCCGTGCCCGATCCCGGCGAAGGCGTCTTTCGCTCGCGCGTCTTCGGCCGCATTCTGACCACGCCCGTGCCGCTGGAGATCATGGCGGACATGGACATTCGAGATGGCGGCGACTGGGTGCCAGTGCGCTTCCACACACGCCTGCCTGTCACTGTGGGCGACATCACCGTCTTCATTCCCACCGTCCAGGAACAGATCGACATGGCCCGCCTGTTCGGACGCCCCAAAGACCTGCAGCGCGCCGAGGCGCTGGAAAGACTGATCAGCTAGATGCCCTTCCCATTCGAGATCGCCGGCACCGAGGGCCGCGCCCGTACAGGCGTGCTCAAGACCGCCCGGGGCGACATTCGCACCCCCGCCTTCATGCCCGTCGGCACCGCCGCCACGGTCAAGGCCATGACGGTGGATCAGGTCAAACAGACCGGGGCCGACATTCTGCTGGGCAACACCTATCATCTGATGCTGCGCCCCGGGCCGGAGCGGATGGAGCGCCTCGGCGGCCTTCACAAATTCATGGGCTGGAACAAGTCGATCCTGACCGACAGCGGCGGTTTTCAGGTCATGTCCCTGGCAGGGATTTCCAAGGTGAAGGAGGAGGCGGTCACCTTTTCCAGCCATATCGACGGCTCCAAACACGTCCTGACCCCGGAACGCTCTATCGAGATTCAGGCCGACCGCATCGGGGCCGACATCTCGATGCAGCTGGACCAGTGCGTCGCCTATCCCGCCGAGAAGGACGCGGCCCGCAAGGCCATGGAACTATCGATCCGCTGGGGCGCGCGGTCCAAGGCCCGCTTTGGCACGCGCGAGACGCAGGGCCTGTTCGGCATCCAGCAGGGCTCCACTTTCGAGGACCTGCGTCGTCAGTCGTCCGAACAACTTCAGGAGATCGGCTTCGACGGCTATGCCATCGGCGGCCTGGCCGTCGGCGAGGGCCATCAGGCGATGTGCGAGGTGCTGGACTATGCGCCCGAGATGCTGCCTGCCGATCGTCCCCGCTATCTGATGGGCGTGGGCAAGCCCATTGATCTGGTCGAGGCCGTATATCGTGGCGTCGACATGTTTGACTGTGTCCTGCCCACACGTGCCGGTCGCCACGGCCAGGCCTGGACCTGGGATGGCCCGCTGAACCTCAAGAATGCGCGCTTTGCCGAGGATCAGGATCCGCTGGACCCCGACATCGCCTGCCCGGCGTCCAGCCAGTATTCAAAGGCCTATCTGCACCACCTGATCCGCGCGGACGAAATCCTCGGCAAGGTCCTGCTCAGCTGGCACAATATCGCCTTCTATCAGGCCCTGACGGCGGCGATGCGCGAGGCCATCCTGCACGGTCGGTTTAAAGCCTTCCGACGCGACTTCCACGCTCGCCACGTCAGCAACTGATAAGGGCTAAAGCTCTGCGAGACGTTGAAACCTGCGTTCTCAGGCCCTGATATAATGTGGAAGGAAGCGTGAGGTGTTGCGCGTCACCCGCGTATCGTCCTCGCGCAGGCCGATGCCGGCGGCCTCGTCACCGACGACCCAGGAGCCGATGATGACATGGTTGTCGTCGAACCGGGCGGGCGGGCGCAGGGCCTGGCGGATGTGAATACCGTCGCCATAGCCGCCGTCCAGGACGGGATCAGCCACGCCCCTCTCGACCAGCTCGACATTGGCACCCTCGCGCGAGAACAGAGGCTTGCGGACGTAGGAGTTGCCCAGCCGTTCGTGGGCCGGGTCGCTCTCGAAATAGGCTTCCAGCAGATTGGGATGGCCGGGGTGGCGTTCCCACAGCAGGGGCAGGATGCCCTTGTTGGAGATCAGGCTCTTCCAGGCCGGTTCCAGCACCGTCACCTCCGCTGTCGGCAGAGGCCGCGCGTAGTCGTCACGCAGCATCTGCTCCCACGGATAGAGCTTGAACAGGGCACCGATCAGCCAGTTTTCGTGATCGACGAACCGGCCGTCGGCATTCAGCCCGATGTCGCCCAGGGCCACGAACTGCGGCTCCAGCCCCGCCTGTTTGGCCAGATCCTCCAGGAAAAGCACGGTCTGGCGATCCTCGACGAAGTCCGGCTCCGACGAGAAATGCATGAAACCGCCGTCCGGGAAGATCGTCCGGAACCGTGCGACCAGCTTTTCATGCAGGCTGTTGAACTGGTCGGTTTCTGCCGGCAGCACGCCGGACGCGATCTGGTCTTCCAGCCACAGCCACTGGAACACCGCCGTCTCGTAGATCGAGGTCGGGGTGTCGGCATTGTATTCGTAGAGCTTGGCCGGCCCCTTGCCATCGTAGAAGAAGTCAAACCGGCCATACAGCGACGGTTCCTGCCGTTTCCAGCTGTCGGCGACATAGTCCCGCATGGCCTCGGGGATATCCAGATCGGCCATCAGCCGCTCGGACTTGACCACCTCGTCGACCAGATCCAGGCACATGGCGTGCAGAACCTCGGTCGGTGTCTCCAGGTCCTCCTCGATCTGCTGCATCGAGAAGGCGTAGGCGGCGGTTTCGTCCCAGTACTGTTCGCCTGACACATGGTGCCAAGTGAAGCCCAGGCTGTCGGCGCGGGTCTGCCAGTCCGGGCGCGGATCGAATTTAAGGCGTTCCAAGGGGTCAGGCCTTGTCGCGGTCCACGGTCTCGCCCTGCTGGATCAGTGGCGTCACGACCTGAACTTCCTTGGGCGCGGACAGGCGGGCCAGGACGTCGTCGGCGGACGAATGGCCCGGCAGGATGCCTGCCTCCTTCAGCTTGGCGTCCAGATCGGCACCCGTGCGTTTGTCCTCGAGTTCCTGACCGGCGCGCAGCTTCTCTTCGTTGACGGCCTGGCGCTGCTTGATGCGTGCCAGGCTGTCGGCGGCCGAGCCGATCCGGGAATGAGCCCCCGCCGATTGCAGGGCCACAGACGTCTGGGCTTTCTGGACCGAGTCATTGACCTTCACGATGTCGATCTCGCGTCGCAGGGTCTCGATCTTTTGATCCGTCTGGGCGATGGCGGTGCGCAGTCGGGTCTCGGCCTCCTTCATGCCGCCGATCATCGGCTCGCGCTCGCCGATCTGCTGCTCCAGCTCGGCAATACGGACCGCAACCTCGCGTGCCAGATCCTCTTTGCCCTGCGCCAGGGCGGCGCGGACGGAGTTCTCATATTTGGCGATCTGCTCGCCGAAGCTCTTGAGCTCGTTCTCGGCCATGCGGCGGCGCGCGACCAGACCGGCCAGGTCGTCACGGGCCTTGCCCTGAGCATTGTCGGCGTCGCGGATCTCCTGGTCGAGGATCTTCAGAGCGTTGGCATCGACGACCTGCTGGCCCGCCTCATGGGCGGTGCCGCGGAACAGGGCCGAAAGTTTGGCGAGCATGGACATGGGTCGGTCTCCGGATCAGGCAGCGGCGGCGTCAGCGCCGAACGTTTCGCGCAGTTCGGTGGCGTCGATCGCGTTCTCGGCCAAGGTGCGCAGTTCGATCAATATGGTCTGAAGCGTCGTCTTGCACGACAGTTCGCCCATCAGTTCATAGACGTCCTGGCCATCCACCGTGGTGATGGCGAAGTTGGACAGCGGCACCACCCGCTGGGCCTTCAGCAGGAAGGAGTTGAACTGATCGGCGTCCTTCTGCTCGGACACCGGCCACAGGAGTACCGAACAGACGATCTGGGCTCCGCCCACCGACAGATAGATGGGCAGGTCACCGTACTCATTCATCGTGGCCAGCAGCACGGGCTCGGCTCCCTCCAGCACTCGCAGGGTCATTTCGCCCTCGCGGACCAGGTCAGAACTTTCCAGCGCAGTCTTGATGGCCGGTACGGTCCAGGACGTTTCGATCACGGCATCCATGGGATGGTTCACTCCAAAGGGAACGGTGGAAGGGTTGCGACGCGGGCGACGAACGATCTCAGGTCCGCGTGTCGACTCGGTGACGATGGCGTGGACCGCCGCCTTCACATCCTCTCGCGCGGGTTCCGGCACCCAGAACTCCAGCTTGACCATGCCCGCCTCACGCCGGGCCTTGCGCCAAGCACGTATACGATCGTTCGCCGAGGGCAAGGGTTTCGAGGATTGATTACGCATGTTTCATGTAACGCGTAACAGGAACGGTTGACATTGGCCAGCCGTCTGCGATGACTTCACGCATTCCGGGCATGGGGCCCGACCGGGGTCAAGGGCGAATGCTGCTGCCGAGACTGAAGCTGGCGCGCATATTCGACAAGGCCTTCCACGCGATGGCCGATCTGCACTGGACTATGCTCGCGGCACTGATCGGGCTTCATGCCGGATCGACATGGCTACTGTTCGATATCGCAGGCGAGACGGAACTGACGTCGCCTGTGACCTTCTTCTACTGGTACGCCACGACAGCCTACACCGTCGGCTATGGCGACCTCAGCCCTGGAACAGACCTCGGCCGATTGATCACGGCGATCTGGGTGTTTCCCGGTGCCATCGCCGCCTTCACAACCGTCGTGGCCAAGGTCCTGGGTGCCATCGGCGACATCTGGCGCCTGCGCCGCGCTGGCAAGGGAGACTATTCTCGCATGACCGACACCATCGTCCTCATCGGCTACCACCCGGCGCGGACCGCCAAGATGATCGAAGAGCTGTGTTCGGACCTCAATCCCGACCAGACCCTGGTGTTGCTGACGCGGCAGGCCGTCACCGATCTCGACAGCCGCATTCGCTACGTCCAGACCGAAAGTCTGACCTCGGTCGCCGCCCTGACGCGCGCGGGCGTGGCCCAGGCCTCGCGTGTTCTGGTGTTCACCAACTCCGATTCCGACACTTTGGCGGCGACACTGGCGGCGACGGCCCTGGTACCTGCCCAGGCCCATGTGGTCTGCTATTTCGAGAACGAAGACCATGCCCGGCTGGTGGATCAGCACTGCCCCCAGGTCGAGGTCGTGCTGTCGGCCGGACCCGAGATGGTAGCGCGCGCCTGCAAGGACCCCGGCGCGAGCCAGGTCATCAGCGCCCTGACGAGCCATCTGGACAAGGAGGCGACCCTGTTCAGCCTGCAATGGCCGGACCGGGCCGCACGTCCATTCGGCGATCTGGCCCGTGCCCTGCTGGATCGCAGCGCGACCTTGCTGGCCATCCAGCCGGCCGAGGCGACGACCCCGACCTTCAATCCCGCGCCCGATCGACCCGTTCAGCCCGGCGACCGGCTGTTCTATGTCGCGTCAAACAGGGTCGATGCGGCGGCCCTGGCGGGGTAAGAGGGGTCATGTTCAAGCGTCTGTTCGGTTCCGGCGACAAGACCCCGCCCGCGATCACCCTGGCCGAGGTGCGCAACATCACGGTGGGCCGGACCGTCTCTCTTGACCCGCTGGCCTGGGAGCGGCTGGGCGACGAGACCCATTTCACCCTGGACCGCGACGCGCTGGAGATCACGGCTCAGGGGCGTGTGGTGCTGGACGGCGGCCAGCATGTGCACCGCTTCTACACCGACGACCATGTGATGCTTCAGGCCATGAGCGACAGCCCCGATGGTCAGGGGGCCTATGACTTCACCCTGTTCATCCCGTGGACCTCGGCCTATCCGCCCGGCGCGCGCGAGCGCCGGATGTGGCGCGACCGCCTGTCGGCCCCTGTGTTCGACGGCGCGGCCGAGGAGCTGCCGGCCTATCCCCGCTTCTGGTTCGCCGAAAGCGACGCGATCCAGCAGCCGGTAGAGCTGTGGGAATCCCTGTTCGACGATCGGGCCGCGACGGTGCCCTACAGCCGCATCTTCCAGACCTGCATGCTGTATGCGCGCGACCTGTCGGGCGGGCGTGAGCTGATGATGGCACTGGAAATGGAACCGCACGACCAGGACGACATCGTCGGCGACGTCACACACGAAATCATGATCGGCATTCCACTGGAAATGGCCGAGTTCCGCGCCTGACCGCGCAACACTGACTGGGGGTAACATGTTCGACTGGTTCGCATTTCAGACGGGGGCCACCGCCTTCATCATCGCCTTTGCCGCTGCGGTGGCCTTCTTCGTGGCGTTCAAATTTATCTACCAGCTGGTCACGCCGTACCATGAGAGCAGCCTGATCCGGCAGGGTAACACCGCCGCCGCCGTGTCGCTGGGCGGGGCGCTGATCGGCTTCGTTCTGCCGCTGGCCTCCGCCCTGTCCCAGACCGTCAGCCTGATGGAGTTTGCGGCCTGGGCTGTGCTGGCTGGGGTGATCCAGATCGTGGCCTTCATCGTGGTCAGCCGACTGGTCTATCGCGGACTGGCTGCGCGGATCGAGGCGGGCGAGATGGCGGCGGGCATCTATCTGGGATCCATCTCCATCGGCGTGGGCCTGCTCAACGCCGCCTGCATGACGGCGTGAGGCCATGATGACCGACGACATCCAGACTCCAGCCCCCGCCTCCACCATGCGCCGCCTGAAGCGGTCGAAGACGCTGCATGTCTCCAGCCTGATGGCGACGGTCAGCTTTTCCATGGCTGCCTGCGGCTCGCCCCAGCGGTCAGTACCGCAGCCCGAGCCTGTGCCAGCTCTGGCCTACACCTCGGTCGCGGAGTGCCAGGCGGCCAACGACATCCCCGATGCCGAGTGCGACACCGCCTATGCCGAGGCACAGCGCGTGGCTGCCGAAACCTCGCCCCGCTATGCGACCCAGGCCGAGTGCGAGGGGGCATGGGGACCCGAGCAGTGCCGCCCGCTGAACAGCGGCGGTGGCTCATTCTTCGGTCCGTTGGCCACAGGCTTCATCATCGGCCAGTTGCTGAACGGTGGCGGCTATCGCGGCGGCGGACCGCTGTACCGTGACCGGGACGGCCAGTATTCCAACGGTTACGGCGGGGGTTACCTCAGCCGCGACTACAGGACCGGCCGGACGATCACCAATGCGCGGGACCATACACCCGAGGCCCGTCAGGCCCCGAGCCGCGTGCAGAACCGCACGACGGTGGTCTCACGCGGCGGTTTCGGGGGCGGCGGGCGGGGCTATGGCGGATAGCATCCGCTACACTGACGAGACACGGTCCCGGCCATGCCAGCCCTGGATGGTCGGTTATCGATGACTGCCCAGATCATTCCCCTGCAACCGCTGGAGCGCGGCTATCTGAATGTGTTGCGTGTGCGATCGGCGATCGGCTGGCTGACGCTTGTTGCGATCGCAGCGATTGCGGATGGCGTACTGCAATGGCGCGTTGATACGGTGTTCGGGCTTGTCACCGGTCCGGTAGTTGTCTTCGGAGCCTTGTCCACGATTTTTCTTGTTCCGGGACGCTGGCGGCGCTGGGGTTATGCCTTCACCGACCGGGAACTGCACGTGGCCCAGGGATGGCTCACCCAGATGCACACCATCGTGCCCGTGTCGCGTGTCCAGCACATCGACGTCAGCCAGGGGCCGATCGAGCGCAGCGCCGGTGTAGCAACGCTCATACTCCACACGGCCGGCACCGAAGGCAGCCGGGTCATACTGCCTGGCATAAGCCGCCAGCGCGCCGAAGAAATCCGTGATGCCATTCGCGGCCGGATCAGCGACGCGCCCTGGTAATGGAGCCCCGGCAGCCTATCGAACCCGGTATCCTGCCGCCGCGACGGCTTGATCCGCGGACCATCCTCGTTCGCGCCCTTCCCGGTTTGCCGTCGGCCATTTTCGCCGTGCCGTTCATCCTGACCGCCGTGCAAGGCGAGGGACTGGCTCTCATTTTCGCGCTCGTCGGGCTTGCGCTGGTGATGGCTGTCACGGGCTTGATCAGCTGGCTTCACTGGCGCGGCTTCACCTATGAGGTCTTGCCAGACCAGCTTGTGATTTCGCGCGGCATCCTCAATCGCACACGCCGCTCGATACCGGCCGAGCGCATCCAGGATGTGTCTATCAAACGCAGCCCGGTCGCACGGGTGCTGGGTCTGGCCGAGGTGCGCATCGAGACGGGTGGCGGCGAGGCAGACGAAGGCAGACTGGACAGCGTCAGCCTGGACGAAGCCTACCGCCTTCGCGCCCTGCTCAGGGGGCTCAAAACGCGCCAGGCTGTGGCCGAGACGGCAGTCAAAGCCGAAGCCGAAGCCGACGTCAGTAGCGGAGACAAAGAGACCCCCTTGTATCGAATGGCGCTTCCTCGCCTGCTCTATTTCGGCCTGTTCAACTTCTCGCTGGTCTGGATCGCGGCCATTTTCGGTGCGGTCCAGTATCTCGACCAGACCCAGGTCTTTGACTGGGGCCGCTGGCTGGACCTGCTGGATGTGGCCGAACGGGAGTTGCAGGCGCGGCTGAATGTGATGCTGGCGATCGGCTTCGTTGGACTGGCCGTAGTGCTCGGGATCGTCGTCGGGATTGTCCGAACCGTTCTGCGATACCATGACTTCAAGCTGGCCTTTGCCGAAGGTCGTTTTCGCTACA
This sequence comes from Brevundimonas sp. DW-iso22, assembly GCF_058725425.1. Classification (NCBI taxonomy): domain Bacteria; kingdom Pseudomonadati; phylum Pseudomonadota; class Alphaproteobacteria; order Caulobacterales; family Caulobacteraceae; genus Brevundimonas; species Brevundimonas sp. DW-iso22. Next base: position 98,237 of record NZ_JBZXEB010000005.1, read on the forward strand.
GCTGCGGATTGCTGACCAGGACCGAAGTCGTGGTCGCGCAACGCCAAATTCAGCTTGGCCTGATCGAGCGCGGCGCTGTCAGCGGACGTCTGGGGTGGGGCGCTTTCAAGGTGCAGACCCTGGGCAGCAGCGACCATGTGTCAGGCCGTCAGGAGCTGGCTCCCTTCGCACGACCTACCGAGATCGAACCGCTGGTCGTCCACGCCGGACTGCCTCCCTTCGATCAATCCCTGCTTCGATCGGTATCGCGCTGGCATGCCGCCGGGGCCTGCCTCGGGTCGGTGGTACTGCCGGCAGTCATCGTTCTGGTGGCCAGTCTTTACTTTCCTCTGGCCGCCGGCCTGCTGCTGGTTCTCCCGATCCCGCTGGGGGTGTCGCTGCTGCGGCCTCGCTTTCATGGCTATGCCTTGGCTGAGACCTGCCTGAACGTCAGGCGGGGTGTGCTGAAGCAACGCGACTGGACGGTGCCATACGGCAATATTCAATCCGTCACGGTAAGGCGGGGACTGCTTCAAAGGTGGCTCGGTCTCGCCACCATCAGGATCGATACCGCAGGTGGGAGGGGTATCAATGGCCCACATATTCATGACCTTAGCGACGATAAAGCAGCCGAGCTAGCGCTGAGCCTGGTCCATAGGATCGATGCGTCCGGGACAGCTGAAAACAAGATCCGTTTCGACAACACCCCTGGTCTCGGGGACATCTCCTGAGAACCGCCCGATCGTCGGGACGTGCGCGATCTCTCAGACGTGGCGAGGCAGTCAGCAAGGCACAGCCGCAGAAACAGATAAGATGGTACGTCCTCTCGGGCTCGAACCGAGGACCCTCTGATTAAAAGCCGCCCTAAAGGGGGTTTCAACAGGTTTCAGAGATGTTCAGAAACGGCTACAACCTACTGATATAAAAGAGTAAAACTTTTCACTGGGTTTCAGGTCGTTTCAGGAGATTTCGACGATTTGTGTCCCCTGTGTGCCCCCGTTTGGTGTGAACCGGTCTGGATTTCAGGGTCATTCTGAGGGATCATCGGTGCGTGCCGAAGGTCAGATTGACAGATAAATCCGTCGCCGCCGCCATCGCTCTCGCGGGAGAACGCATGGAGCTTAGTGACGACCATCCGCATGCCGCCGGGCTGATCCTGAGAGTGAACGCCACCGGGCGCAAGTCCTGGTTCGTCCGCTACCGAACGGATGATGGAGTGCAGCGCCGCTTTCACCTTGGATATTACCCTGAGGTGGGGCTGGCCTCAGCCCGCCAGCGCGCCGCCGCTGCGCGCAGCAAGGCCTTTGATGGTGGAGACCCCAGTGGCCAGCGCCGGATCGAGAAGGCCACGGCCGCAGCCCTGCCTCTCAAGACGTTCGACGACCTCACTGAAGCCTATTTCGCCGCCTGCGCCTCCGGCGAATGGCGTCCTCGCAGCAAGACAAAACGACCGGACACCCTCAAGCGCGAGCGATGGCTGCTCGAACGATATGTCACGCCGAAGATCGGCCCGCTGCGCCTGGAAGAAATCCGCAAGCCGCAGATCAAGGCCCTGATCCGCGCGCCCATGGAAAAAGGTCTGAACACGACCTCCAACCACGTCCGCGCCCAGCTCCGGCAGATGTTCAACTTCGCGATCTCCGAGGACCGCATCGAGTTCAACCCGGTCACCGGCGTGAAGGCCATGGGCCAGGAGAAGCCGCGCGAGCGCGTGCTGAAGGATTCCGAGATCCTCGCCATCTGGCGCGGCATCGACAGGCCGGAGACCCTGCGCAAGCCCGACACCGCCTACAGGGACGGCAGGGTCTATGTGACACCGCGCGTTGCGATCGCCATCAAGCTGCTTCTGGTCCTGGCCCAGCGGCGGTCCGAAGTGACCGGCATGGCCCTGTCGGAGCTGGACTTCGACCAGCGGATCTGGACCATCCCCGGCGAGCGCACCAAGAACGGTCGGACCCACAAGGTGCCCCTGACCGATCTGGCGATCCAACTCATACAGCAGGCGCTTGCGCTACAGGCCAGCGAAGGCCTTGCCCCCTCCCCCTACGTTTTCCCGTCCCAGTGGGACGTCGACGAGCCCATGGGGGCCAACGCCGTCAGCCACGACTTGCGCAACATCCGGATCGCCTTGGCCCTGGAGCGGCTCACGCCGCACGACCTCAGACGGACGGCGGCTACCAATATGGCCAGCGAGCGCCTGCGGGTGCAGCCCTTCATCATCGGCCGGGTACTGAACCACACCAGCGAGACAGGGGGGGCGGCGATGATCACACTGTCGACCTATGCCCTTTACGACTACATGGCCGAGAAGCGTGATGCCCTGACCAGATGGAGCGCACTCCTCGCCACGATGGTGGCGGTCCAGCCATCCGCTAGGGCCATCTGTCCTGAGTTAACATTGCCGCCAGACCATTGGGTGGCCGCCGTACCGATATCTGATGCGGACCACTATCTGGCGATGGCTGGTGCCGGCTAAATGGATGGACCTGCCTAGGCCTGAACTGATTGCACGCTGGAGAGGCTTGCAGACACTTTGCGGGCAAGTTCGGCCTGGCTGAAGGGTTTGTGGACGATCAGGTCGACCCCCACGTCTGTCAGAGCGTCGGCGTCGGCGTAGCCGGTCGCGAAAACGATCGGGATGGTTGGGCGGCGGGAGCGTATCTCGCGCGCCAGCTCGGCACCGTTCATGCCGGGCATGGCGAAGTCCAGGACCATGGCGTCGATGCGATTGTGCTGTCGCTCGATATCCAGGGCCGCATCGCCACTGTCAGCCTCGATCACACGATAGCCGAGGTCGCTGAGGAAGCCGACCGTGACCTGGCGCACGGCATCGTCGTCATCGACGACCAGCACCACGCGGTCTGAGCTGTCCGCCAGCTGCAGGGCCTCGACCGTATCATCATCTGCCACCGGCATGGCATCGGCTCGGGGCAAATAGACCTTGATCGTCGTTCCTATGCCCACCTCTGTTTCGATGCTGACACCGCCGCCGGACTGTTTGGCCAGGCCGAAGACCTGGCTCAGTCCCAGGCCTGAGCCCTTGCCGACTTCCTTGGTGGTGAAGAAGGGCTCAAAGGCCCGGCCGAGGACTTCAGACGTCATACCCGAGCCGGTGTCAGAGACAGCGACCATGACGTACTCCCCGGCCGGGGGTTCTTCCGGCTGCCTTGGAGCACCCAGGGCGACATTGGCCGTCGAGACCGTGAGGGAGCCGCCCACATCCATGGCGTCACGCGCATTGATCGCCAGGTTCAGGATGACCAGCTCGATCTGGGTCGGATCGATCATCGCGGGCCAGAGATCATCGGCCAGTATAGGCGGATTGATCTGGACACTGCCCCCGATAGCACTCTGCAGCATATCGCGCATGCTGCCGACAGTATCGTTCAGATCGACAGGACGGGGTTCAAGCTTCTGGCGGCGCGAGAAGGCGAGCAGTTGGGCGGTCAGCTTGGCCCCTCGCTGAGACGCCTCCCCCATCATGGCCAGGCGTTTGAGCAGGGCCGGGTCCTGCACCCGCTTCTTCATCTGCTCGACATTGCCGAGCACGACGGTGAGCAGATTGTTAAAGTCGTGAGCCACGCCGGATGTCAGCTGGCCGACGGCCTCCAGCCTTTGGGCCTGACGCAGGGCGATCTCGACGCGCTCCCGCTCCTCGTCTGGGACGCGAGTTGGCGATTGGCGGTCTCAAGCTCGGCGGTGCGTTCCGCGACCCGTTGCTCGAGCAGCGCCTCGGCCTTGCGGATGTCCTCCATCCGCTCGCGCGCCTCATACTGACGATGGCGACCGCGCAAAGCCGTCCTGACCGCACTGATCAGTGTAGTGGGATGGAAGGGCCTCTCCAGAAAGCTCACATTGCCCGGAGTTTCGGACAGGCGTTGTGCGGCCGGGTTGCGCTCCACACTCCCGCCCCGCTGGGTCAGGATCAGAAACGGAAAGTCCGACCAGGGCGGCTGGTCTTCGATCCAGCGTGACAAGGCCGACAGATCACTGTGACGCACGGCCTCCTCGACGATCAGCGCCATCTAGCGCGTGTGGCGTGGGAGGTGGGCCCTACAGGCGATCGTCCGCCAAGCGCGCGATCGAGATAGGGCGCCGTTCGGCTGGACCGGGATTTGGCGACCTTGGCCGGCGGGCCACTGGCGACGATCCGCCCGCCCTCGTCGCCGGCGCCCGGGCCGATATCGATCACCCAGTCGCTCGCCGCTGCGACCTTCATGTCATGATCGACCAGAATGACGCTGTTGCCGGCGTCGACCAGAGCATTGAGCTGGCCCAGCAGGCGTTCGACGTCGGTCGGGTGAAGGCCGGTAGTCGGCTCGTCTAGCACATAGAGAGCGCCGCCGCGCTGGGCACGCTGCAGTTCCGTCGCCAGCTTCACCCTTTGAGCTTCGCCGCCCGAGAACTCGGTCGCGGGCTGTCCGAGGCGGAGATAGTTCAGCCCGACCTCGCGCAGCACCTTGAGGGACCGGCAGACATTGGGGGCGTCGCCGAAGAAGTCCCAGGCCTGCTCGACGGTCAGCGCCAGCACCTCGGCGATGGTCTTGCCCTTGTAGGTAATCTCAAGCGTCTTGGGATTGTAGCGGGCGCCATGACAGGCGGGACACGGCGCGTAGACGCTCGGCAGGAACAGAAGTTCGACCATGACGAACCCCTCTCCCTCGCAGCGCGGACACCGGCCTTTTGCGACGTTGAAGGAGAACCGGCCGGCGTCGTAGCGACGCTTTCGGGCTTCAGGCGTCGCCGCGAACAATGCGCGGACATGGTCGAACAGGCCGGTGTAGGTGGCGAGGTTGGAGCGCGGGGTGCGGCCGATCGGCTTTTGATCGACCTCGATTAGCCGCCGGACGCCTTCGAGCCCGCCGACGATGCGGCCCTCGGTTGCTACGGTCGGTGCGTCCTCGAATGCGCCTTCGACATCCGCGTCGTCCTTTCCCGCAGGTGTGGCGCCAAGCGCTCCGGCGACCAGCTCAACCAGCGCCTGGCTGATCAGGCTGGATTTCCCTGAGCCGGAGATGCCGGTGACCGTAGTCATGACGCCGAGCGGTATTTCGCAATCGACCTGCTTGAGATTGTTGCGCGACACGCCCTCCAGCCGCAGCCAGGCGGCGGGCTCGCGCATCCGGCTCGTGACGCCGACGCCCTCGTCGAACAGGTGTCGCCGTGTCTCCGACGCGGCGACCTCCGTGAGACCTTCGATGGCACCGCTGTAGAGGATCTGGCCGCCATGCTCGCCGGCGGCGGGGCCGACGTCGACGATCCAGTCGGCGCGGCGGATCACGTCCATCTCGTGCTCGACCACGAACAGGGAGTTGCCGACCGCCTTGAGGCCGTCGAGCGCCCGGAGCAGCGCCTCGGTATCGGCGGGATGGAGGCCGGCGGACGGCTCGTCCATGACGTAGACCACCCCGAACAGGTTGGAGACGACCTGTGTGGCGAGCCGCAGGCGCTGCAGCTCGCCGGGCGACAGAGTCGGCGTGCTGCGCTCCAGCGTCAGGTAGCCGAGGCCGAGGTCCAATAGGACCGAGAGCCGGCGGCACAGATCGCCGGCGATGCGCTCGACCACCAGTGCCTTCTCCGGATGCGTCTTGCGCAGCGGCTTCAGCTTGACCGCCTTCGCCTCGGCATAGGGCGCGAAGATTTTCGAGAAGCGGGCCATCGGCAGGCGGCTCATCTCGGCGAGATCGAGGCCCTCGAACAGAACGGACAGGGACTCCTGACGCAACCTCTTGCCGTCGCAGACCGGGCAAGGCCCGCCGATCATGAAGCGCGCGGCGCGGGCCTTCATCATCGCGCTCTGGGTGGTGGCGAAGCTGTGAGTCACATGGCGCTTGGCGCTCGAGAAGGTGCCCATATAGGCGGGCTCGGACTTGCGCCTGATCGCCCGCTGGATCTCCTCATGGGTCCATCCTGGATAGACGGGGACCTGGGGCTGTTCCTCGGTGAACAGGATCCAGTCGCGCGTCTTTTTCGGCAGGTTGCGCCAGGGCTTGTCGACGTCGACGCCGAGGCTGATGAGGATGTCGCGCAGGTTCTGGCCGCCCCAGGCCAGGGGCCAGGCGGCGACGGCGCGCTCTCGGATGGTCTTCGAAGGATCGGGCACCATCGAGGCTTCGGTCACCTCGTGGATCCGGCCGAGGCCATGGCAGCGCGGACAGGCACCTTCGGGCGTATTGGGCGAGAATGATTCGGCTTCGAGATGCGGCTGTCCCTGCGGGTAGTCGCCGGCGCGCGAATAGAGCATCCGCAGAAGGTTGGAGAGGGTTGTGACGCTGCCGACCGACGATCGGGTGGTCGGCGAGCCCCTCTGCTGCTGCAGAGCCACCGCGGGCGGCAGACCCTCGATCAGATCGACCTCCGGCGTCTCCATCTGGTGGAACAGGCGACGGGCATAGGGCGAGACCGATTCCAGATAGCGGCGCTGCGCCTCGGCATAGAGGGTGGAGAAGGCGAGCGAAGACTTGCCGGATCCCGACACGCCGGTGAACACGACAAGAGCGTCCCGCGGTATATCGACGTCGACGTTCTTGAGATTGTGCTCGCGCGCACCCCTGACGCGGACGAAACCGGGGGCCGTGTTGTCTCGCATGTGCAAATCCTGACCCTCTGTAGCCCCGTCGGTGCGGTTCGGTTGCATTGGCGCGACCGAACTCCAATCCGCTGCTTGCCTCGCGGGGCGTCAGTTTCGCTTCCGACGCACTCTCGTCCTTGGAGGCTTGCCCAGCAAGAACGCGCCGATGTCGCGCAAGGCCGTCGCCCACCGGAAGTCGGCGATGCCTAGGTTACGCCAGTCCGGATCGTCAGGCCGGGCATGATGTGTCGCCATGGCAGTCTCCTTCTTCCGATGGGCGATAGGCACTGATCGGGCAGTTACGGCACGACGATCGTGATCCGGTTGTCGACACGGGACACGCCGGGCGCACGCCAGGCCGCGCGTTCAGCGTCCTGGCGTTCAGCCCAGGAGCGCACGGTTCCGCGCAGGATGACTTCGCCACCGTTCGCCTCGACCGTGATCCGCTGCGCATCGAGTGCGGCGGAGCGCTTCAATGCGTCCTCGATCCTGGACTTGACCTCGGCGGGCGAGGTGCGGGGCTTGATCTGGATGAGATTGATCACGCCCCTCAGGCCCTCGATCCGGCGCACGGCCGCTGCGGCGCGCTCGCTCTGGAACTTCCATTCGACGTCGCCCTCGAGCGTGATCAGGCCGTTACGGACGGTGACCTTGATGTGCTCCGAGGAATAGGGAAGCTCACGCTTGAGCGCCTCGGCGGCGTGACGCGCGATCTCGGGGTCGGCATGCTCCTTGAGCGAAGGCAGCTTGACCTCGATGTCGTTGGCGAGGCCGCGGACGCCCCGGACCTTCTTGGCCTCGCGTTCGGCTTCATATTTCTGGCCGTAACTGCGGACGAAGCCCGTCAGGGCGACGACGCCGTCCTTCACGGCCACGCCGATGTCGGTCGCGTCAATGTCCGGGTTCCAGCGCAGCGCCGCTTCCACGTCGCGCTTGATGTCAGTATCGGTCTGCATGGCGTTTCTCCTTTTTAAGTGGAGCGCCAAAGGTAGAGCCGGGTCCAAGCATCGACGCTGACGACCGTCAACATCGTGGGCGGATTGCAAGAAAAAGGGCTCTCCGGCCGAGACCTGAGAGCCCAGATGGGCGGCAGGCTGTCGGGAAGCTCTACTTCGCCGCGAGCAGCGTCAGCTTGTGGATTTGCGGCGGTTCCGAGAACAGGTCGCTCGCCTTTTCCATCAGAGCTGCGGCGACACTGCCGTCGAGATGGGCCTGGCGGTCGGCTTCGGTCTCGAAGGTGTCGAAAATGGCGTACTGCCCCGCACCTTCCTCAATCGCATACCAGGTCAGCGTCCCTGGCTCCTCTTGAACCAGCGGAAGCGCCGATCGCAGGAAGTCGGCGACGTCGCCTTCCCTGCCGGGCTTGGCCTTCAACGGCACGTAAAGAGCGAGCTTGGTCATCGTTGCCTCCTGCTATGAAAAATGGGCACCGGTCACAGGACCGGCAGCCTTACAACGCGCCCCGGCCTTTAGGGTCGCTGTTTCGATGGCGGCCGACAGCGACATCGCGTCGTGCGCGCCACTGTGCCTCTGCCCATTGATGAAGAAGCACGGCGTGCCGTTCACGCCGCTGCGCGCTCCGCCGATCAGGTCGGCGTCGACCCTGGCCGTGTAGACTCCCTGTTCCAGGGCGGTCTGAAGTGCGACCGGATCGAGCCCGAGCGCCCGCGCAAGCGTGACCAGCATGGCGCCGGACAGATGGTGGCCATTGACGAAGATCGCCGCGTGCATGTCCCAGAAATGCCCGTGCGCGCCAGCGAACTCCGCGGCCTCCGCGGCGGGCTTGGCCATGGGGTGCACGGTCCAGAGGGGGAAATGCCGGTAGACGTACCTGAGCCCATCTCCGAAATGACGTATCACCCGCTCGACCTCTGGCCACGCGGCTTGGCAGTGCGGGCACTGGTAATCGCCATATTCGACGAGCGTCACCGGGGCGTCGGCGGGACCGAAGACATGGTCCTGATCGTTGATGGGGACGCGCAGGTCAGACATCGGCCGTCTCCGGCTTCGGCATCCGTTCGAGCGCATCCAGAATGCCCTCGGCGCCGGGATTGACGGCGATTGGCGACAGATGGCTCCAGACAATATGCCCGGTCTCGTCGAGGACGAACAGGGCGCGCTCCGCGACGCCTTCGTTGTCGCGAAAGGCGCCGTACGAACGGGCGATGTCCCCCTTGGGGTGAAAGTCGGCGATCAGCGGAAAGTGAAGCTGGTTTGCCTTGGCATAGGCCTGATGACACCAGACGCCATCGACCGAGAGGCCTAGCAGCTCGGCGCCGTGCTTTCGGAACTCCGGGAGGACCACATTGTACAGGCTCATCTGGTCGCCGCAGACCGGGCTCCAGTCGGCCGGGTAGAAGGCCAGGACCACCGGTCGCCCCCTGAGGTCGCGCAGGGAGAGCGTCTGGTCGGCGGTGACGGCGCCGGTGAAGTCGGGCGCCAGGGTTCCGGGTTTCAGGATGTTACTCACGATGCGCCTCCACCGGGTGGGCCCGAACGGCCCTGCCATGTTTCCGACTGCTCGCACGTTCGGGGCCGGCGACGCCCTGACGACCGTCAATGTTTCGTCCCGGAAAGAGGGGCGGCGCTCTCCGGGGTTGGGGGGCGAAGAGAGCGCCGCCGGCCGCAGCTGACCAAGGTATCAGAGCGGCCATCTCATCTGTGGCAGAGGCAGCGGCAGCCCTCACCGCCCGGCGTCCGAGAGCATCGCTGCGTCGCGGATTTCGACGTCGCGCGGAGTCTTCAGCGTGATCGATCCACGGCGGCACAGAACGGTCATGGCGCGGCTGACGGTCTCGACCGCAATGCCGAGGTGATCGGCGATGTCGTAGCGCGTGATCGGCAGAACGATCGTGGTGGCGCCGCCTGGCGCCACCCTGCGCGCCAATTCCGCCAGGTAGGCCCCGACCTTTTCCCGAGCCGAGATGCGGCTCTGCACGAGGAGGTGATGCTCGAGCCGGCGAATGACCTCGCCTGCGCACTCGTGCATCACTGCGGCCACGCCGGGAAAACGGGCGACGAGACCATCGATCTCCTCGCGAGCGAACGACACGATCCGCGTGTCGTCCAACACGGCCTCGAGGAAGAAGGCCGGGTCGACGGGCGCGAAGCCCACAGGATCCCCGATGATCATCAGATCGATGATCTGCCGTTGACCGTTGGGCCGCAGCGCGAACTTGCGGACCGCTCCGGACAAAACGCAGGCGACCGCGCCCCGTGCGACGACCGAGTCGCAAGCCTGGTTTTTCCGCCACCGGGTTTCGCGCCCTGCCCCAACGACGGCGGCGCTGACATCGGATCCACCGAGCAACGTTGCCGGCCCCGGTTCGGCTCCGAGAAACCCAGCGTAGTCGCCTCTTTCTTGCATGACGCCCTCCGGTTTGCTCGCTTGGGTCAACCTGCACGGGCGGCGACGAGCGGACCATCTGTGGATTCCACTACAGGGCGCGTCCGTAACCAGGGCGGTTGACTGCATTCGTTAGGCGGCGTTGACGGGCGTCAATGCGCAGCCGAGCGTCAGTAGCCATGGTCGCCGCAGATGCGATGGAAGCGGCCCGAACTAAGGGACCGGGCTTCGCGCGCACAGAGGCCACCAGCAATGAAAACCGACCGACTGATGGCGTTCACCGACGGTGTGTTGGCGATCGCCATCACCATCATGGTCATCGATCTTCACGTGCCCAACGCCAGCCATTGGGAGGCGGTCCAGCCCGCAGTTCCGGTGCTGGCCGCCTATGCGTTGGCCTTCATCAACATCGGCATCTTCTGGACCAATCACCACCACATGGTCGCGACAGCGCGCAAGGTGAACGGACGGGCGCTGTGGGCGAACCTGTTCCTTCTGTTCTGGCTGACCCTGATGCCGTTCGTGATCCGATGGATCGGCCTTGCTGGCGTCACGTCGCAGCCCGTGGCCGCGTATGGGGCAGTCACCGTAATGGCGGCCTTTGGGTATATGTGGCTCGAGCGCGAGTTGATTCTGGCCGAAGGCACGGAGTCTCGGATTCGAGCCGCGGTTGGTTCGCGCGAGAAGGAGTGGGTCAGCTTCGCCCTCTACGGCCTCGGCATTCCGGCCGCTTTCCTTTCGCCCTGGATCGCCATCGCGCTCTACATCGCCGTGTCATGCATGTGGTTGACCCCGGACCGTCGTTTCGAACGCTGGCACAGCCTGCAGCAAGCTGAAGCTCACCTTCGACAAGGTCAGAAGATCGATTCTCACTGACGCCGACCTTGGAGCGGCAGTTCGACCCGACCGCTCGCCTCGATGACTTGTCGACAAAAACCCAAGGTTTTAAGGCCGAACTGTGTTAGGGCAGTTCCGTCGCTGCACTGGCGACTCCCGCCTGAAGGATGGGAACGTCGATGCCACAGAGCCACGATCGACAGCCCGTCGGGGCCGAACCACCGTACGATGCGGTGCTGGGGGCCATACGCCACGGCGCCCATATCTGCGCATTCTACGAGACCGATGAGGACCTCCTGGACCTCGTCACTCAGTTCTGCGCGGCCGGCGCGCGCAGGGGCGATCTCTGTCTCTGGATGATGCCCGATGGCGCGGACGCCGACGCCCTGGCAAAGGCCGGGGTCGAACTCCATTGCGCCGACGATGCCTATCAGCAGGGGGGAGCGTTCGCAGGCGGGCCCATGGTGGCGTTCTGGCACGAAAAGCTCGCCCAAGCCCTCGCCCACGATCAATGCGGCCTGTCCGCCACGGGCCACACCTGCTGGCTGCAACAGCGGGACTGGCAGGCTTTCATGGACTACGAGAATTATCTCAACGAGGTGATTGCGAACAGACCGATCTCGCTGCTTTGCACCTATCCGCTTTCGGCCTGCAAGGCGGGCGATGTCTTCGACGTCGTTCGCGCCCATGAGGTCGCGCTCGCCAAGCAGCACAATCATTGGTCGGTGATCGAGAGCCATCTGACAGACCGCAACGCCGACGCGCTGGAGGCAGCCAGCCGGGTCGCTTCTATGTCGCCGCGCGAGCGCCAGGTCCTTCTGCTCGTCGCTGATGGGATCACCACAAAAGCGATTGCGTTCGAGCTTGATCTCAGCGTCCGGACGATCGAGGTCCATCGCGAGCGCGCCATCAAGCGACTGGGCGTACGCACGATGATCGAAGCCGTCAGGCTCCTGACTCTGGGGGCTCTATCGGCCCCCTTGATGGACGTCAGGCGTCATGTGCCTCGCGGCGATCGATAACGTCGACCGCCGCCATCAGCCTAGCGCGTAAAGATCGCGCGCGCCAAACCGCTGCGGGACGATCGGCTCACCAAAAGTGCGCGAGATCAGATCTCCCGACAGGTGGGAAAAGCCCGCCGCCCAAGCCTGCATGAACTGGCTGTGCGTACCGACGTCATAGTAGGCAGCTGCCATCCCGGCGTCCCGTGCAGCCGTCGCGAAGCGCTTGAACAGATCCTCTGCTTGCCGTGCCTCGCCCGACAGGTGGACGACGCCGCAGAGGCCCGTGTCGCGCCATCGCCCGATTTCCCCCGACTCGTCACTGTGAGCCAGCAGGCCGCGACAGAATGGCTTTAGGTGGGTGACCAGTCTGCTGAGGATCAGCGCCGGCAGGCCAGGCTTGCCTCAGCCTCAGGGAGCGTCAAGTCGTCCGCAATCTCGCGACCGGAGCGCCCAGCAAGTTAATCGCATATCGGCCCGGTATCAGTCTGCTCAACGTCGGAATGCATCGGGCTCACATCTCCGAAAAGCTCGGCGTGCCGACGGCCGCAGCAATCGCGCTCGGCTGCGCGGCGGGTCTCATCTGACTGCCAGCCCTTTAACAGCGCGCGACTGGACCGACATCCGATGGCCGGGCTTCCCTAGCGGCGCGCCGAAACCGGACCTTCCCAAGGTCGCCTAAGAGTCAAAAGCCGAAGTCGATCTGATCCGGTGAAACCGGCTTCGGCCGCACGCGACGCCGCGCCGAAGCTGTCGTAAGGCTGGACACGGCTACTGTGGGGGCAGCGCCACCTGTGTTGACTGCGACGTCGGCAGGCCTCGCAGCGGGCTTCTGCGCACACTGCCGGCTGGGCTTGGTCGGAAGACACGGCGTCGGCCGTTTACCACTAGCCAGCCGGCGATGGGCCTTCCAGGCTGTGAGCTCACTCTCCCACCACCCAACCCGTTTGGCGGACACCGGCACCGGATGGGGAAAATCGCCTGTCTGCTGCATGCGCCAGGCCGTGGTCCGGCTGATGCCCGTAATGTCCCTGACGCTTCGCCAGGGCAGCAGCCGGTCCTCCCGGTCATCAATATTGCCGGCCTTACTAGCACCGGACCGCGGTCCTCCATGCGTCGGCTGTCCCAGCTCAGCCATGGCGTCGCGCCCGGGCCGCAGGTGATGCGCCTGCCCTCACCTCACTGATCTGGCTCTTTGCCCAGACTTCCAGAAGGTCGAGCGGATAGTAGGGGCGCGACCGGATATGCAGACACGGGGGTCCGCCTGTTCCCACCGGCCGTCCAGCGCTGTGATCCGCTGGGTCTCGCCCCAGTCGGAGACCTCCACCACGAACGGTTTGACCACGGCGCGTTCGGCCTGGACCCACCAGCCGGCACCGAGAAAGCCCGCGAGAACCAGGTTGGCCATAGGTCTCCACGATGTCGTTCAGGGACTGGGCGACGAACATGGTCTTTATGCCGAACCCCGACATCAGCCGCAGCGACTTCTCGAAGAAGGCGAGACGACCGAGCAACGGAAACTCGTCCATCAGCATCAGGAGATGGTGGGTCTTCTTCTGTCCGGTGGCATCCTCGGTCTCATGGGCTGTCAGAGCCTGGGCCGCCGCATAGAACAGCAGCCGGACCAGCGGACGCAGGGCCGCCGCGTCGGCCGGAGCCACCTGGACGAAAAGAGACACCGGCGCGTCGGCGCACATCAGGTCGCCCATGGCGAAGTCCGAAGCCGACAGCACGCGTTCGAGGTCTTCGCCTGCCAACCATTTCAGATACGAACGGGCCGTCCCCTGGACCGAGGTGCGGAACCGGTCGTGCATGGCCGCATAACCCTTGACGGCGGTCCGGATGAAGGGATGGACGGCCGGCTCGCCGTTTGGCCCGAGACTATGCAGCGTCTTGAGCATGACGTCGGCCGTGCCATCCAGATCGGCCAACAGATCGCGGACGGTCAGGAGCGTCTTTTGGGCGTCCCCGGCGGAGTAGAGGACGTGCAAAATGACCGCCTCGAGGATTTCGGAGGCGGCCTTGTCCCAGATGGCCTCGTCATCCCGCACACCGCCCGGGTCGGACAGTATGGCGACCAACCTCTGGATGGGAGCCAGCTCCCCGGGACCGGGCTGGATCTCGGCGAGCGGGTTCCAGCGTGCGGAGGCCGGGTCGCGGGGGCTGAAGTAGAGCGCGTGTGAAAAACCAGACCGCCACCCCGCCGTGGTTCGCCACAGCTCTCCCTTCGGATCATGCGCCATGACGCTTCCGCCCCACGACAGCAGGGTCGGCACGACGTGTCCCCGGCCCTTGCCGCTGCGGGTGCCCCCGGTGACGAGGGTCGGGCGAAGATCCGTCGTCGCAAGCACCCTGCCGTCGAGAAGCCCGAGCACCGCCCCGCCGTCGGCCAGCAAACCGGCGGCGCGCGCGTCCTTCATCCCGCCCCATCCGCGAACACGCGCCTGGGGCCCGCCCGACGCGAGGGTCGCCAATCCAAGCCCCGAGACCATGCCGATCAGGATCAGGGGCGAAGTCCTCGACATGACGCCCTGCACCTCCTCGCCGAACTTCAGTCGCCAGCCCAGGATCGCCCAGGGCGGATATTCCCGCACGCGCCGGCATCCCTCACCGCCCTTCCTCCTTCCTCCGCTCCGCCACGGCCACATCATTCCAGTCGCCGTAACCCGGTGGCGGAAGGGCAACCTCTGCGCTGACGCCCTGCGACAGCAATCGGTCCTGCAGCACGCCCGCCGCTGTTTCTCCGGCCGCTCCCCGGTCCGCTGCGATTACGACGTGCCGTACCATGGTCGGGGCGGACCACGTCGCCAGGTTGTTCGCGGACAGGAGCGCCCAGCCCGGCAGTCGGAACCGTCGCGATGCCGAAAGGGTCGTCATCACCCCTTCGCCGACGAGAAGACGATGTCCGGCTTGATGGAGCCGTACGGCGGACGCTGCCGTCAGCAGGCCCACGGTCTTGCGAGGGAGCCGAAGATCCATGGCCACCTGGCCGTTGGGGTGCAGGTAGACGATCTCGACGGCCGTCAGCTCACCACGCGCGTCACAGACACGGGCGACGAGCGCCGGTCGACGTCGCCTCGAGTCTCCGAAGATGGATACGGGCGCTCCCCGATGATGGCGCAAAGCGTCCGACGTCATCCCGCCCACGCACCCGACCCTCGAGACCAGATGCCGGAAAGATGCGCTGGCCGGCGTCAGTGGGCCGGCTTCATCCCAGAGCGCCCGCGCCGCCGACAGGCGTCGTGACCCATCGGGCCGCGGCGACGACGTCCGCGTCGCCAGCGTGCCTGATCCGGAACCGATGACCCTGCCCGAGCGGTCGATGAGGCCTAGGTCGCGAAGATGCAGGCTGATTTCGCGCCAGTCCGTCGAGCCGAAGGCGTGAATGATGAGCCTGTCGCCCGACAGCAGCAGGGAGACCGACCGGTCGTGCTCGCTGTGGCCGGGCGTGCGAACCATCGCCCGCTGCCCGGCCGCCCATATCTCGCCGCCCAGGGCGTCCACGATCGCACTCAGGTTCGCCATGGCTCAAATGAGTCCCAGCGACCTGAAGCTGGCCGTGCCCTGCCGTCCGACGATGACATGGTCATGGACCTGGATGTCGAAGACGCGGGCGGCGTCCATGACCTTTCGGGTCATCGCGATGTCGGCGGTGGAGGGGGACGGATCGCCCGACGGATGGTTGTGGACCAAAATCATCGAAGACGCGTTCAGCTCCAGCGCCCTGCGAACCACCTCGCGGGGATAAACGGGTGCATGATCGATCGTGCCTGTTGCCTGGATTTCCTCGAGCATGAGCACGTTTTTCTTGTCGAGAAACAGAACGCGGAACTGCTCCCGTGGCTGATGGGCGAGTGCGGTTCGCACATAGGCGATGAGCTGGCTCCATGATGAGATCACGGGACGCCGGGAGGCGTCCTCCCGGGCGGCGCGCAAGAACAGGACACGCAGGCGATCCAGTTGCAGGATAATCTCCCGCGAGACGCCCATCCGCCGCAGTTCGCCGGCCTCGGCATTCAGGATCGAGCCCAGGTCGCCGAATCGGTCGGCAAGCAGGGTGGCGGTCCGGTCATCGCCGGAGCCAGTACCCGCCAGGACGAGCGAGAGAAGCGCGGCGTCCGGGGCGAGCGCGACTGATGTGTCCATCGGGTGGTTCGACAGCTCGGTCTGCAATTCGGGTCGGGGTTCGGACAGCATGGCGGGTCTCCAGCGCTCCCGATCGGAGCCCCCCTTCCCGCCCTTCCTCCTCCTCCGGCAGTTGCGACGCCTGCCCTCCCCCGGCCAGACGTGTGATGGCGCCGTCGAGTCCCCGAACCGAACACAAAAGGCCGATCCGCCCCCGATCGCTGGATGAGTGGGACAATCCGGACGTGCGCATACACCCGCTCAAAGGGCGATCCGGGGCCATACCGTGCCAACGGACACGGCCGGGGAGAACTGTCCGGCCCCGGTAGAAAAGCCTAGGCGTTTCAAACACCAAGCTCCACCATATCCACGTTTGATGAATGGTTGTTCATAGTTAATTATTTGCTTGCCATACCCGCGTGCGGTGTGGGAGTGGCGTCCCAAAATGGGATGGCACTGGTCTTGAAGTGTCGTCTTCGAACCCGGCGTTTGGCGGGATGCGAGGGGATTGATGGCTTTCAAAGCGACATATCGGGGCCGGTACAGCCTGGGTGGGGTCACGTTCCTCGCCCTGCTGTCATGCGCTTCGTTCGCCGCGGCCCAGTCCCCAGAAAGCGTCGATGTGGTGGTTACCGCCGAGGTGCCCGCACGGTGCGGGTTCACAACGGCGGCAACGACCCGGGACGCGACCGGCGATCTGGAGAACGCCGGGCGTGAGACCATCCGTCTGGGTATGGACTGCAACGCTCCCTATGCCATCACCGCCCGTGCCGTGAACGGCAGGATGGTGCGGTCCGGTTCGGGCCCGGATGGCTCGGACTTCGCCTTCGAGAAAAGCTATGGCGTGACACTGTCCCTCGACACGGACACCGGTCTGGTCACCGGCAAGCGTTGCGTCTCTGAAGACCTGGTCCAGGCCTCCAGCGCATGCGCCCTGTCGAGCCCGACCGGTCTCGAGTCCGGCGACGGCATCTCGATCGAACGCGACGCCTCGCTGGTCATCGACTGGCCCGACCAGAGGGATGTTGGCCGACGTCTGGCCGAAGGCTCTTACAGCGACACCATCATCCTCGAGATTGGAGCGCGCGCCTGATGTCGCGGCTTCTGTCTCAACTCCCCCATTCGGATGTGTCTCGGCACGCCGAACCCTTCGACCCGATCATCGGGATCGAGCCACCCGTCGGCCCTGAGCTGACATCCAACCCAAGGAAACACCCATGAACCGCGCAATCTTCGCGGCCGCTTCGGCTGCCGCCCTTCTCGTCGCCGGCTCCGCCTCGGCTCAGGTCGCCCAACAGACCGTGACCATCAACGGCAACGTTGAAGCCAAGTGCGGCGTGACCGCCCAGACCTCGACCATCAACCTGGCCGGCGACCTGACCGACAGCCGCGCCCTGGTCCGCACCGCCGTGACCCAGGAAATCGCAACGGCCCTGAACGCCGCCCAGATCATCCCGTTCTGCAACGGCACGACCAACCAGGTCGAAATCAAGCGCGCCGTCCTGGCCCGCTCGGGCGCCACCGGCGGTGGCCTGCTGGGCGACTTCGCCCAATACGTCCGCTACAACCTGGACGCCTCGCTGGGCGGTACCGTGCTGGACACCACCACCGTTGACGGCGCAACGTCCAACGTGGGTCGTTTCGGCGGTCACTTCAGCGCTGGCAGCACCACCACCCACCTGAACTTCGCCCCTTCGGCCGCCAACGGCAACGCCGTTGCCGCCTCGGGTGGTTCGGACACGAGCATGGGTACCTGGAACGCCCGTACCGACCGTAGACTGGCCGCGGGTGCCTACCAGGGCTCGGTTCAGGTCGTTCTGACGCCCGGCGCCTAAGACACCGGCGTTTGGTTAAGGCCGGGTTCAAACTTGGCCGCTAGAGATTGGGCCGGTCTTCCGCGTGAAGGCCGGCCCGGTTTTTTGTGTGTATCGAGGCGACAGCATGTTCGGACTACCTCCCTTGAAGCTGCACGCGGCCGTGGCCGCCATCGTCATGGTCGTGGCAAGCGCCGTTCCGGCTTCAGCGATCAATGTGGCACCGGTCATCGTCGACCTGCTGGCGTCCGGGCGCCGCAGCTCGGCCATCGTCACCATGCAGAACACCTTCTCCACTACGGTCCCGGTGGAGCTGACCGCCAGCGTGGTCGAACTGGTCGACAATGAGTTCAGGGCCGTCGACGGCGAGGTCGAGGACCTGCTGGTCTTCCCGTCCCAGGCGGTTGTCGAGCCCGGCCAGTCCCAGGCCTTCCGCATCCAGTGGGTCGGCGACCAGGAGCCGGACCAGAGCCGCCACTTCTATGTCTCGGTCAACCAGCTGCCCATCGATCTGCCGGAGAACGAGAACGCCCTGCAGGTCCTCTACAGTTTCCGCGTCCTGGTCAATGTCGCGGCAGCCTCTGCCAGCGAGAGCCTCCAGGTCCGGTCGGCGACGATCCAGACCACGGAAGGCCGCAGTGTTCCCGTCATCGAGGTCGAGAATACCGGACAGGCTTATGGCTATGTCGGCAAGGGGCGCATGACTGTCGTCCAGACCAACGACGCCGGTCAGGAAGTCTTCCGGGAAAGCTATGAGCCGGACGTGATCCAGCGGGTCATGGGTCTGGGCCTTGTGCCTTCAGGCAAGACCCGCCGGCTGCCGATGAACATCGAGCTCCCGCAATCCACGGGCACCCTCACGGTGACCCTGGCCCCTGTCGAGGGTCGATGAGCGCGCGGTCACGCCCTCTCGCTGCCGCGATGATCGCGGCGGCCTGTGCGCTCGGGGCCACGCTGCCCGGTACCGCTGCTGCGCAGTCCGCGCCCCCGCTCAACCCGTCCGGCCGCGACATCGCCCTGGGCGGCCCGCTCAAGGACGGCGACTTCGTCCTGGGCGAGATCGACTATGTCCTCAGGGCCGACGATACCATCCTCATCGACGGCGAAGGACTGGTCCGCCTCCTGGCCCGGACCCTGTCGCCGGCGGACCTGGACCAGCTGCGCGGCGTGATTGCCGGTCGGGAGCGCGTTCCCGCAGCGGATCTCATCCCGCTGGGGCTGGGTGTCCGATATGATCCCGCCACCTTCGGCCTTATCCTCGACGTGGCGACGGCGGCCCGCCCAACCCAGGTCATCAGCGTGGCGGGTGCACCCGTCGGCGTCACCGGTCCCGTCGAACGACCGGCAGGCGTGAGCGGATACATCACCGCCTATGCGGTGGGCGACTATGTCCACCGCACGACCGGCGGCGGAGAAGGCTTTTCGACGCCGTCTGTCCTTCTGGACAGCGCCCTGCGGGTGGGCGGCTTCGTCCTCGAGAACGAAGCGACGATCGATGAACAGTTCAGCCGCGAGGGCACGCGCGTCGTCTATGACGATCTGGCCCGGACGGCCCGCTACACGGTCGGTGACCTGCAGCCCATCGCCCGCGGATTCTCGGGCGCGACGCCCCTGGCCGGGCTTTCGATCGTGCGCAGCTACGCGGACCTCGAACCGCAGAGGAACGTCCAGCCCCGGGGGCAGCGCTCCTTCACCCTGGATCGCGCCGCGACCGTGGAGACCTTCGTGAATGGTCGCTCGGTGCAGCAGACGCGCCTGGGCCCCGGCAACTACGACATCCGCGACTTTCCCTTTGCCCAGGGCGGCAATGACGTTCGCCTCGTCATCCGGGACGATACGGGCCGGGTGACCGACCTGTCCTTCTCCATCAACTTCGACCGCACCCTGCTGGCACCGGGCCTGACCGAGTTCGGCGTGTTCGCCGGGGCGCAGTCGCGGTTCGGGCCGGACGGCATCGAATATCAGGACGAGTTGGGCGCGTCCGGCTTCTATCGCCGGGGCCTGTCCGAAAGCCTCACCGCAGGCGCCAACTTCCAGGCCAGCAGCCAGGGAGCCGTCGTCGGCGGCGAGATCGCGGCGGCGACCGGGATCGGCGCCTTCGGCGCGGACCTGGCGTTTTCGTCCCTTGAGGGCATCGGCGAGGGATACGCCCTGAACGTCGGCTATGAGCGGGTGTTCGAGGGCGTGCGAGGCAACCTGTCTTCGGTGGCGGCGACCGTGCAGACCACCAGCGCCAACTTCGCCACGCCCGGCTCGCTGACCGCAAACAACCGCTTCGCCGTCGAAGTGGGCCTCAGCTGGTCGCAGTCCCTCAGCGAGACCAGCTTCATCAGCACGGATGCCTTCCACTCGGTGGGGCGTGACGCGGAACCCGACCAGAGCACCCTGCGCGCCACCTATGGCAAGCGGGTCAATCCGAGACTGCTCTGGACCGCGGAGGCCGTCTATGAAGACCGCCAGAACATCCAGGACTATGGCGTCCGGCTGGGACTGACCTACCGCTTCAGCCCCTTCTCGAGCGGCTCTGCCGAAATCGACACGCGCCGCGAGCGCGCCCGCGTCGGCTACCAGACCTCGCGAGGCCGGGGCGTCGGGGCATGGAGCGCGTCCGCCGACCTGGAATCGACCGAAGGCAACACCGGGCTCAACGCCACCGTGACGTCGGTCCGCAACCGCGCCGAGGTCGGGGCAAGCCACCAGACCTTCTTCAGCGCAGACGGCGGCGAGATTTCCGACCAGCGCACCTCGCTGCGGGTCGGTACCTCGCTGGCCTTCGCGGACGGGCGGTTCGCGGTCTCCCGGCCGATCTACGACAGCTTCGCCCTGGTCGCGCCGCACGCCTCCCTGCGTCAGGCCGAGGTCTATGTCGATCCGCAGGACCAGTTCTACAGCGCCCGCTCGGGACTCCTTGGACCGGCGGTCGTCCCGGACCTCAGTGCCTATTCCCCCCGCCTCATCCTCTATGATGCGCCCGAGTCGCCCGCCGGCTACGATCTCGGTCCGGGTGCCGCCCAGGTCCTGCCGCCCTACCGGTCCGGCTATGTCATCGAGGTCGGTTCGGACTACTTCCTTTCGGCGACCGGCCAGCTTCTGCAGCGGGACGGGACGCCGCTGGCGCTCTGGGTCGGGGAGGCCGAGGAGATCGATGGACCGGACAGGCCGGCCATCCGCCTATTCACCAACCAGACGGGACGGTTCGCCATCCAGGGGCTGCGCCCCGGACGCTGGCGCGTGTCCTCGTCCTCGCCGAACGGCCCTGTCTATATCCTCACCGTGCCCGCAGACGCCGAAGGCTTCGTGCGTGTCGGTGCCCTCAATCCGGAAACCCAGCCATGAAAACGCTCGCCGCAGGTCTCGTCGGTGCCCTGGTTCTGGTTCTGGTCCTGCCGCAGGCCGCCAGTGCGGCTGGCTGTGCCAGCTTCCAGGTGTCCGGATCGGATCTCAACCTGACCTATGATCCGTTCGGTGTGGCTCCCATCGAGCGTATATTCACCCTGCGCATCCAGCGGCAGGACCCGGCCGCCTCTGCGGTCCGCTTCATCCTGGTGGACCCGGATGCCTCGGGCGGAGTGACCCGCATCGGTCAGGGCCCCGAGGGCTATGGCATCGAGTCCGTCCGCGATCCTTCGCGTCCCCTGCTGTTTCGCGGAGCCGAGCAGCCCAATGCCACGAACGGACTGCTGACAAGCTTCAGCCAGGGTGCCGGTGGCGATATCGCGACAGAGACGCTCCGCCTGTCGGTCCCGGCCGGCCGCCAGGCACCAGCCGGGGACTTCTACGAACCCATCGAGGTCCGGTTCGCCTGCGAGACGGCGGACGGATCGGTCTCCACGCCCGACTATCAACAGGGCTCGCAGGTCGCCGTGGACCTTCGGGTCCCGGAGAAGATCTCCACCTTCATCGGCGCGCCCGGCGGGCGTCGCGGGCAGATCAGCTTCGGACAGCTGACGGCAGGCGGTGGAATGATCCAGCGCGACATCGTGGTGACCGCACAGTCGACCGTGCCCTATTCGGTCGAGCTTGAGGCCCAGCGCGGGCGGCTGCAGCGCCGGGACGAGGACGATTATGGCCTGGATTATCAGCTGAGGCTCTCGGGCCTGCCGATCGCGCCGGGCGGCGAACTGGTCTGCCAGCGCACCCCGGCTCCGGCGGGACGGTCGCATAATCTGGAAGTCCAGCTGAGCCAGGCGCAGGTCGGACGGGTGCCGGCAGGCAGCTACAGCGACACCATCACCATGAGCTTCACTCCGCGCCTGGGCCTGTCCGGCACGGACGGCTGTGCAGCCGGCTTCTAGGGCGAAGCCCTAGTAGATCACGCCCTTGGGCTGGGCCGAAAAGCTGAGGCCGGCGACGTCGAGATCCGAAGCGAGGGCAATGGAAATCGACCGCTGGCGGTAGCCTGGCAGGTCGCTGTCGAACAGCACGGTCTCGCTGGCGTCCGAGAGTGCGATCCGCTGGCCGTCTATGACAAGCCAGGCGTCGGTCAGTCCGGTGGGATGGAGCATGACCAGGCGATAGCCGTCGGCGCTGTTGCACAGCTCCGTCATGCTCCCGAGGGCGGTCTCGCCTGCGGGGAGGGTCGCCGGGGTCGCGCCGGCGAAATCGATGCGGCAGATGGTCGAGGCGCGCGCCGAGATCATGATGGTGTCGGCGGACACGGGGCCCGCCGCCAGACCAGAGATCACTGCGGCCACGGCTGCCAGGGTTCGGATGGTTCTCATAGCGACACCTTCGTCATGACCCCGGTGTAACGGCAGTCATCTCAAGGCCGGCTTAAACAGCGTGGTGAACAGCTGTGAACCATGCTGGGCCTGCGAGCCGCGGCACCGCCATCTGGCCCGGTTGGAGACGGGTCACCTGGTCACCGGCCACCTGCTGTCCGAGCCAGCCTGTCGTACAGCTTCGCAACGTCGGTCGCTCAGCAAGATAATGCGAAGCAGTTGCAATTATGGCGCTGATTGTTTAGCCGGTCCCTCATTCAGGGGATCAACGATGTCTCGAACCTATCTATTGCTGGCCACCACGATGTTCACCGTTTGCGCGGCAGGCGAAACTCACGCGCAGGACCCAGGTGCCGAGCGCCTGCCGACCGTGACCGTCGAGGACGAACGCCCGGCGGCGAGCCGCTATCGCTTCGGCGATCCCGTCGATTCCGGCACCTCGGTCATCGATGAAGCGGCCATCGCGGCAGACACACCCGGATCGGGTGACGTCAATCAACTGCTCAAGGCCCTGCCCACGGCGCAATTCTCGCTGGATGAGCGTTCGGCCACGCGCGAGGACCTTCAGGACATCCGCCCGGAACAGATCTCCATTTCTGGCGGGCGACCTTACGAAAATCTGTTCCTGATCGACGGGATCGGGGTCAATTCCCAGCTGGATACCACCGATACGACGCCGTTCGACTTCAACGAGGTCGCGGGCGCGACGCCCCAGACGATATGGCTGGACTCCGGCCTGATCGGTGCCATCTCGGTCAGGGACTCCAATGTCTCTGCCCGGTTCGGCGGCTTTACCGGCGGTGTCGTCGAGATCGAGACGCGCGATCCTTCCCGCGCCTTTGGAATGACGGCGACCTATTCGGCGACATCAACCGATCTGACGTCCTTCAAGCTGTCCGATGCCTCGTCCGATCGGCTGGCGGGAGACCTGCCGCCGGAGCCCGATTACGACAAGCAGAGATGGGGCTTGAGCCTTGATCTACCGGTTAACAACCGACTGCGCCTGCTGGCTGGTTACAATCACTCGTCGTCCGAAGTCGTCTATCAGCGCAGCGCCAACTACGGCAGCGGCCTGTTTGGTCAATCGAGCACGAGCGAAAACTATCTGCTTAAAGCCACTGCCGATCTTCCCGCCGGCGTGACGCTGGGCGCCCAGATTGCCTACAGCCCCTATGAGAGCGCGGCGTCCAATGCCAACGGGATCAACAACCTGATCGTGTCGAATGGCGGTGGCCTGGTGGGATCGGTCAGGCTTGAGGGGGACATCGGCGAGGCCGAGTGGTCGTTGAAGGCCGGTTATGCCTCGTCCCGGACCGACAGGGACTCTCCAGAGAACAACTTCAGCCGCCCGTCAGCGGCACCGAGCGTGGATTACTGCGCATCCACCAACTGCACCGAAGGTGGATTTGGCTCCATCCGTCAGAGGCAGGACAGCTTCACCCTGTCCGGTGACTATGAAGCGCCGTTGTGGAACGGAGACATGAGCTTTGGTTTTGATTTCCAGCGCGTAGAGGCGCAGAAGCGCCGGCTCCAGACGAACCGCGCCTACCAGACCTCTTCGGTCGCCACTGGCTCTCTGGGGCCGAATGTGGTGTGCGAAAGCGCCAGCGATCCAGCCTGCGTAACAGGCGAATATGCCCTGACCCGCTATCAGGAATACCGAGCCTATGACGCCCGCGCCGATGTGACCGATATCGGTCTGTGGGGCGAGTATCGCATGCTGGCAGGCGGGTTCGACGTCAGGGCCGGCCTGAGATACGGCTATGAGAGCTTCCTGGGCAACTCGACCTGGTCGCCCAGGATATCGGTCGCGCATGATCTGCCGTTCGGCATGACAGGGACGGTCGGCCTGAACCGCTACTACGGCCGCAGTTTCCTGGGCTATGCCATCCGCGAACAGTATCCCGACAACTACACCTATCAGCGCACAGCTCGTGTCTCGGGAGCCCAGCGAATCTTCTCCGAGAACTGGACGCTGTCCAGCACGTCCAGAGGCACTCGCTATTCCGACGCGGATCTGAAGACACCCTATTCCGACGAAGTGACCCTAGCGCTTTCAGGCCAGCTGTTTGGCGGCGAATGGCGGGCCAGGGGCATACTGCGAGAAGGGCGAGACGAGTTCGCGCGTTCGTCCTCGGAGCGCCTGGTCTACAATCCTGAAACGGGCGGTACTTCGACCTTCACCAGCTATACGGTTACCAACGAAGGCGAGACCTCGTATCAGGGCCTGTCCCTGGAGTATCTGAAGGACTTCGGTCGGCACACCCTGTCGCTCAGCACCAACCTGTCGAAGACGACGTCGAACGCCGAGAACTATTTCGAAACCAGCGACGACGACCTCTTCGACAGCGAGCAGGTCTTCTATCAAGGTCAGGTGGTCAGCCTGCTGGACGTCCTGCGTGAGAACCAGAGGCTGGATTTCGCCTCGCCCTTCATCGTCAACGCCAGCCTGTCCTCATCCTGGTGGGGCGGGCGACTGCAGACGACGCTGAACGGACGCTTCCGCGACGGGTTCGAGCAGATCGGGGACACGGGCGTGACCCAGCTGGTCGAGGGTGTCCGCTACGATGTCTGGGATGTCCTGGAGTACGATCCGTCCGTCACCTTCAACCTGAACGCCTCGCTGGACATCGCCCGAGCCGGTCTGGGGTCTGCCACCCTGGACCTGCGCGTGGACAATGTCTTCGACACCATCCCGAACAACAACTCGGTTTCGGTGTCTCAGCCCTATCAGCTGGGTCGCGTGATGTGGGTCGGGCTGAAAGTCCGCTACTGAGGCGTCCATGTTCAGGGATCTGATCACCATCGTGACGGCCACGGTGCTGCTGTTCGGAGCGGCGGCACTGATGATCTCGCCGGTAGAAGCGCGCGCGCCGAGCCTGCGGGATTTGTACGCCGGCACGCCGGAGACCTGGCCGCGTCCCGTCCTGGCCGAGGGGGCGGACTTTGCGGAGTTCGGCCTGCTGCCGCCCGTGGTGCATCCGTCTGACAATCCGACCTCGCCCGCCAAGGTGGCGCTGGGTAAGCGGCTGTTCAACGAGCGCAGGCTGTCGGGGTCCGGCCAGCTGACCTGTGCTAGCTGCCACTCGCCGGAGCTGGGGTTCGGCGACGGCTTGCAGACCTCCTTCGGGCACGACCGGCAACGCGGCACGCGCAACGCCCAGCCCTTGTTTGTCGTGGGCTGGATGACCCCCCTGTTCTGGGATGGTCGATCATCGACGCTGGAGGAGCAGGCGGCGGCCCCGCTGGCCCATCCCATGGAAATGGCGGGGAGCCCGGACCAGATCGAGGCTCGGCTGAACGCCGACCCGGACTATCGTCAGGCCTTCGAAGAGGTGTTCGGTCCCGGGCGCATCACCATCGCCCGCGTCCAGCAGGCGCTGGCGACCTTCGAGCGCAGCCTGAAGCCGCGTCAGACGAAGTATGATCGAGCCCTGCGCGAAGGGACTCAGCTCCTGACCGACGAGGAACTTCTGGGGCTGCACCTGTTCCGCACCAAGGCCGGGTGCGCCAGCTGTCACAGCGGCCCCTTGCTTTCCGACCGCAGGTTCCACAATCTGGGCCTGACCTTCTATGGCCGCGAGCGTCAGGACCTCGGCCGCTATGAGATCACGCGCGATCCGGCCGATGTGGGGGCGTTCCGGACGCCGTCGCTACGCAACATCCGGCGGACGGGCCCCTATATGCACAACGGCCTGCTGCCCCATCTGCAAGGCGTCGTGAACTTCTACAACGGCGGCGCGGCCCAGCCGCGGCCGCGCCCGGACCAGATCGACGATCCGCTATTCCCGAAGACGTCCCCGATGCTCAAGCCGCTCGACCTCGAGCCGGGTGAGCGAGAGGCCATCATCGCGTTTCTCGAAACGCTGTGACGCCGCCCGCATGATGTGCTCGGGTACCGCCGATC
Organism: Brevundimonas sp. DW-iso22; assembly: GCF_058725425.1. NCBI lineage: Bacteria > Pseudomonadati > Pseudomonadota > Alphaproteobacteria > Caulobacterales > Caulobacteraceae > Brevundimonas > Brevundimonas sp. DW-iso22. Next base: position 124,538 of record NZ_JBZXEB010000005.1, read on the forward strand.
AGGGCTGTGCCGGTCTGAAGCGCAACGGCACCTCGAATCGACGTCGCGTCCAGTTGCCTGTTTCCGGGCGTGGAAACGGGTCTGCACGCTGCACGGCATCGATGGCGGCCTCGTCCAGCAGGGGGTGACCACTGCTCTGGATCAGTTCGACGCGACGCAAACGACCGCGGCGATCCAGGGTCAGGGCCACGACCGCTTCGCCTTCCAGCCGCCGATCCGAAGCTCTTGGCGGATAGCGCTTGTTGCGCTCGATCCATGCCAGCACCCGGTCCGGATAGCGGTCGGCATTCGCGGGCGCGGGCGTGCCGCGCGCTGGCGACGACGGCGACGAGGTGGCGGGGGAGATGCGACTGGACTTCGTGCTGCCCCCCGTCGTGCTGGCAGATGAACGACTGCTCAGGGCCGAGGCGGTCTGGGGTTGCGGTGCTGTCGATTGGGGCTGTGGCTCTGGTGTGTGCTGCAGGGCATCGACCGCGTCCGTCGACCTCGCCGGCCGGATAGGCTGTGCAAGGGAGCGGACTTCGGAGGGTGAGGCGGGAGCTTCAGCCTCCGGCGCTGCGGCGGGTGTTGGCGCGGCTGTTCTGGCATCGAGCAGCTCTATCGAAATGACCGGATCAGACGTTCCTGAAGGCGCAGCAAATTCCGGCGAATTTGTTACCAGCAGCCAGGCCGCCATCCCGTGCGCCATGAGCACCGGGCCCAGCGCCAGAGCCTTGTCACGACGGGAAGCGAGCGGGATCATCGAGCGCCGTAGCACCTTGGCTCATGGGGAGAGACCGGCAGCCTCTACAAAATGCAGAGTGGGTTTACCCTTTTGCGAGCGACTTGCAAGAACATCCACGTGATGTGGCTGGATCGGCGGCCGGAGAGATTCAGCGTTCACGCTGAACAGCGGTGAAACCCGGTGAACAGCGGTGAAACCCGGTGAACAGGTCTAAAACATGCTCACAGGGTGCCGGCCGGGGCTGGACGCCCTTGCCCTGGCTGGTCCGTCCAGGATCAGCGCGGCAGGGGCTCCGTGCCCCGATCCAGGACGGCCAGATAGTCGTTGTAGACAAACAGCCGGTTCCGCCTGCGCCCCGTGGCCTCTCGGACGATCCCGACCGACGCCATCAGGTCGAGCGCCTTGCCCACCGTTGGGATGGACATAAGCAAGTCCGTCGATGCGCCCTGGATGGTGGTGATGGGTCGTTTCTGAAGAAGCTCGTGGACCCGCAGGACGGATGCGGCCGACCGCCCGAAGCTGGAGATAAGCTGGCGGTCCCGCTCGAACATGGCCGTGAGGTCGCGGGCGGTCGCCGTGGCCTGTTCCGCAGTCTCTGCCACGCCCTCAAGGAAGAACTCCATCCAGGGTTCCCACCGGCCTGTCGTCCGGACTTCCTGAAGGAGGCGGTAATAGTCGTCGCGACGCGCCTTGAGATACAGGCTCAGATACAGGATCGGCTCGCGCAGCACGCCCGCCTCGCAGAGCAGCAGCGTCACGAGCAGGCGGCCCAGCCGTCCATTCCCGTCAAGAAAGGGATGGATAGTCTCGAACTGGACGTGGGCCAGTCCGGCCCTGAGCAAAGGAGGCATGGCGCGGTCGTCGAGGTGAAGGAACTTTTCGAAGGGATCGAGGCAGTCCATCAGCCTTTCCGGAGGCGGAGGCACGAACAGGGCGTTGCCGGGACGGGTGCCACCGATCCAGTTCTGTGACCGTCTGAACTCGCCCGGCTGTTTGCCGGCGCCCCGGCCCGACCGCAGGAGAATGTCGTGCATCTCGCGCAGCAGGCGCAGCGATAGTGGGAAGCCGGCGCGCATGCGGCGCATGCCGTAATCAAGGGCCGCCACGTAGTTGGAGACTTCTGTCACGTCGTCGTTCGGCACCGACGGGGTCTCATCGTTCTCGAACAGCAAAAGGTCCGAAAGCGAGGACTGGGTGCCTTCGATCTGGGATGACAGGAGCGCTTCCTTGCGGACGTACATGAGCAGGAACAGCGGCGTGGAGGGCAGCAGGCTGGTAACGCCGTCCAGCTCTCCGACCGCACCACGCGCCCGGTCGTAGACGGTCAGGAACTGACTGGTGTCGAGCGCCGGCTCCGGAGGCAGGGGGGCTGGAACATAGGCGCGGACGCGCTCGCCGCTGACCGACGTCTCCACGTAGTGGCCGGCGATCCGCTCGACAGGAGGGCTAGGGTTCGATCTTTTCATTACGGGCACGACTAATAAAACATTGTGGACTTTCGTTTAATAACGAGGTCGAGAGACTAAAGCCAGACGGTTGCGGCTCATGGCCAACTGCAGGCTTCGTGTGGAAGATGGACCGCGAAGCCGTGTTCGAACTCAGCCCAGAAGCGATAGGGAAGCAGCGTCACGTGCGCGGGGAACAGCTCGGAATTGGGCCCGGAACCGCCGTGGCGGCTGCAAACCGGGCGCCTGCAATATTTAAATCGTTAGTCGGGGTGTCGCCCATGGGAGCATCCTTCCGAAGAGAGGAAGTTCAATGATTACACCCGAACACATCACGGCGTTCGCGCTGGTCGTCACGGCCCTGTCAGGGCTGGTCTGGAACCTGAGACGGAAGGGCTAGGAAGTCTGCGTATGTTTTTCCGCACTCGTGTCGCCTCCATCACCGAGCCTTTCAGTCGGTCCCGGTCGAGCGCTGCGGGCACAGCTGACCTTTGGCTAAGGCCGGATTGAGCTCAGAGCCTCGATGAAGGAATGACCTGGGCTTGGCCGAACCGGGGAACGACAAGGCCCCCGCCGGGGGGAACGGCGGGGGCCAGAACTCTCAAGAGAGAGGTACGCTTACTGATCAGAGCGGCTTCCGGAGCGGGGCTATCCCGTCCATTGCCGACCCTGGAGAGGTAACCGTGGACATGGAGGCGGGTTCCTCGCGACAAGGCAAAAACCTCTCCGGACCTGTCGCGCGCATGACGTGTTCTTGTGAAGGAAGCGGAGCCGTTACCAGCTTCAGCGACCCTCCGCAGCCTTAGGCAGCGCTGGGCGGGGCCGTACGAATGCGAGCCGCGCGGCGGAACAGGGCCGCAGACGCCAGCCAGATCAGACCAAAGACGATGCTGAGCACGATGACCGGCTGAGGCCAGTTTTCCGAGCCCTCACCCCATCCCCGCAGGACCGCAACGACGCCGATGACGACCTGGATCACGGCAGCGATGATCATGGACAGGGACAGGCCGTCTGCACGGAACCGGCTGACCACCCCGCCGACGAATGCCGCGAGGATCACGCCGAGATAGAGGAGGTTTGCCGGATGATCCTCCGATCCGATGATGCCCACGGCACCGTTGATCCAGAGCAGGAGCACCGAAGCGAGGACCGCAAGACCGGCCCCGATCCGGTACGACCATGTGCCCGAGGCATGCACTGCCAGTTCCGCGATTACGCCCGCGCCGATCAGGACGATCCCCACGAAGAGGAAGTCGGATGTCGTCCACAGGACCTCCTCAGTGAACCGCATGGCAACGGCGGGTGTGATCAGCAGGCCCGCGACGAGCGTCCAGCCGATAAGGCGCAGGGTCGAGGTCAGCCGGTCATTGTGTTGGATAGGGAGTTTGTTCGTCATTGCCTTCGTGTCCGGGTTGGATGAGGCTTGAACGATGACCGTGCGCACGGTGAACGTCCTGAGCGCCGCGTGAGGAAGCCGTGAAAACCGTGGCCAGCATCTATAGTTTCGACCGCTTCGTGCTGGACCCGGCGGAACGCCGTCTGTCGCAAGACGGGCATATGGTGGAGCTGTCCGGACGCTATCTGGATGCGCTGGTCCTGCTGGTGGTCGAAGAGGGCCGGCTCGTGACCAAGGCCCGGTTCCTCGACGAGGTGTGGAAGGGCGTTCCCGTCACCGAGGAAGCGCTGACGCAGTGTGTAAGGTCGCTGCGCAAGGCGCTTGGCGATCAGGCAGGGCGTCCGAGATTTATCGAGACGGTCCCCGGTCATGGGTATCGCTTCATCGCGTCCGCGACGCGGCAGGCCGTCAGCCCCCCAGCGCATGCCGCAGCGTCCGGGCATCGCCAGAAGCCTGGCCGGCACGAAGCCATGGCACACTTCCTGGGAATGGGCCGGGCCGGACTGATCGGTGGCGGTCTGGCCGGACTTGTCGGGGGGCTCGCCTACGGGTTCGCAGGCGTTTCAGACGGTGGCGCGGGCGGTGCCGCGTCGGGGCTTCTTGTCCTTGCCACGCTCACCGCCGTGGTCGGCATGCTCGGGGGATCAGGTGTCGGGTTCGGGGTGGGCGCGGCAGTGTTCGCGGTGCCTCATCGCGGATGGTTACGCGTGGTCGGCGGGGCGTGCGGCGGAGTGGCCGTGGGGGGCCTGGTGCGACTTGTAGGGCTGGACGCGTTCGTGCTGCTGTTCGGATCGGCACCGAGTACAATCACAGGTGCCGGTGAAGGCCTGCTGCTGGGCGCATCGATCGGTGCAGCTGTCTGGATCAGCCAGTTCGTTGGGCGGCGCCGGCATGGAATTCTGGCCGGTGCCAGCCTCACCGGATTGGCCGGGGCGGGAGCCTCCCTGGGTGGCGGCCAGCTCATGGGGGGCAGCCTTGCCGCCCTGGCGGCACAGTTCCCTGAGGCAAGGCTGAGGCTGGATCACATCGGTGCATTGTTGGGCGAGGCCACGTTCGGGACGGTGAGCCAGGCAACCACGGCCGGGCTCGAGGGTGCCCTGTTCGGAGCGGCGATGGTGTGGGCGCTCACGACGGCCAGACCTGATTGAGGATTTGTGCGGCCAGCGCCGCCTTGTCCTAAGGCAGGAAACGGCCGTAGTGGGCGGCGACCGTGTCGGGCGTATCCTGGATCGCATAGCTGGCCTGTTCGTAGCTGCCGGTCTTCTTGAGAATGTGAGTGGCAAGCACATCCCTGACGCTGTGCGGACCATGGGGAAGAAGGCCCGGAATCGCACCCCGGCCGGTCCAGGGGTTGTAGATGCCATAGCGTTGGATGGTCAGCCTCCAGGCCTCGTAGAGCGTCTGCTGGCTGTATGCCGCGTCCCGGCTGCTGGCGTTGACGGTCTTGATGAAGAACACACCAAGGTCCGGCGCGCCGGCCAGAAGGAGTGGCCGACATCGGGCGATATAGTCGGCAATCCAGCGATACAGGTCGCCCAGATCAGGGAGTACAAGCCGGAAAGGACGCCTAGAGAAGTAGGCCGAGTTGGCGTTCTTGAATGCCGCGCAGGGGATGAACACCTCCCAGCCTGCATCACGCTCCACCGCAGTTCGCCAGCCCTGAGGCGTTCGAGTTCACGTTCGCTGGTGGGCGATTGACCCCTTGGCCGCAACAGGAGCTGGCGGAGATTCTTCTGGCGCAGGTCCAGATGGAGGCCCAGGCGAAACATCAGGAAGCTGCGAATACCTTCTGCGAACGCGCGGGGATGACGGTGCCTGCTCGGCAGGCGTCGAAGGATTTCGTCGGATACCCACCGAGCCTGAGGGCTCGAACATGCGACAGCGCATCGAAGCGGGTCGATACTCAAGCCGCCAATTCGGCGAGAACCGATGCCAGAAACGCATTGTCGTGCACGACGCCGTCCTGCGTCTCGAGGACCAGGCGGTTGTCCACCCATCTGCGGTTCTCGTTGGCCGGTACCCTCATTGTCGCTGCCTCAAGCCAGGCACTACCGAGCGTGAGCGCCGTGGCCTTCGGTCCATTGACGATCCTGGTGACGCCTGACTCCGCTGCCAATGCCGACACGCGCGTCTCGTCCAGGAGCGCGACCACCTCGTCAGGAAGCGGGCCAAAGCGGTCGGCGATTTCGTCCTCGATCGCGTCCGCCTCCGCTGCCGAGGCCACACGTGCCAGTCTCGCATAGAGATTGATGCGGATGATGGGGTCGGGGATGTAGCCTTCGGGAAAGCCTGCGGCCGGATCGACGCGCGGCGCAGGGCACGGGTCCATGACCGGCTCGCCGCGCGCTACTCTGACAGCGCGCTCGAGCAGCGACTGATAGAGCGCAGAGCCGATGAGCTTCATGTGCCCCGCCTGTTCATCGCCCAGGAGATCCCCACTCCCCCTCAGGTCGAGGTCGCGCGCGCTGATGGCAAATCCTGCGCCGAGACGATCAAAGGCCTCAAGCGTCCCGAGACGCGCGCGTGTCGCGTCCGAGATTTCAGTCGCTGGATCGGTCAGCAGATAGGCAAAGCCCTGTACGCGGCTGCGACCGACACGGCCGCGAAGCTGATGAAGCTGGGCAAGACCAAAGCGCTCTGGTTTGGAGATGATCATCGTGTTCGCGCGCGGCACGTCCAGGCCGGTCTCAATGATATTGGTCGCAAGCAAGACATCGCCCGCGCCGTCCGCGAATCCCACCATCACGTCGTCGATCTCGGCCGCTCCCATCTTTCCGTGCGCAGACCTCACGCTGAGCTCGGGAAGAAGGCGTGCGAGATCATCGGCCATCGCTGGCATGTCTTCGATCCGGGGTACGACGACGAAACTCTGACCGCCGCGTTGTTTTTCGCGCAGAAGCGCAGTGCGAACGGTACCTCCATCAAACCCGGTCAGGAAGGTGCGGACTGGCCGGCGCCGTGACGGCGGGCTCGCAATAACGCTGACGTCCTGGATGCCGATGAGCGCACTCTGTAGCGTGCGCGGGATCGGGGTCGCCGTCATCACCAGGCGGTGGGGCGCGCGTTGCTGCAGCGCCTCCTTCATCCTGGCCCCGAACCGATGCTCTTCGTCGACGATCGTGAGCGCAAGGCTGGCGAACTCAAGCGTTTCGGAGGCCAGCGTGTGAGTGCCAATCACGATGCTGATCTCGCCACGCTTCAACCCCGCCTTCACCGCCTTTGCCTCAGCCGGGGAGACCAGACGCGACAGATGGCCGATCTGAACACCCGTACCTTCAAACCGTCGTCTGAACGTCTCGAGGTGCTGCCTCGCCAGCACCGTGGTTGGAGCGGCCAGCATGACCTGCCGACCGCTGAAAGCCACCGCAGCGGCGGCACGCAGCGCGACCTCGGTCTTTCCAAAACCCACATCGCCACACACCAACCTGTCCATCGGTCTGCCGCCAGCCAGATCCGAAAGCACCGACTCAATGGCTGCTGCCTGGTCGGGCGACTCCGGGAACGGGAAGCGCGCGGCAAACTCGGCAAGGGCGGATTTCGGCGAAACCACGGGCTCGCACCTCGCTGCCGCGCGCGCGCGCGAGAGCTCCACGAGATGAGCTGCCGTCGCGTCGATTTGTGCGCTGACCTCGATGCGACGCCGCTGCCACGCGTCGGTGTTCAGACGATCAAGCGTGACCGCCGAAGGCTCCGATCCATACCGCCACAATCGCCCAAACTCTTCAACCGGAGCCAGAACTGTCGATCCCTGGTAGTATTCGAGCCTGATCACGTCACGCGGGTGACCCGCGACGTCCACTGTCTCGAGACCCTGCAAAATGCCGAGGCCATGATCCTCATGGATCACGACATCGCCAATGCGCAGCTCCGGTTCGCCAATCACGCTGCGCGTGTCGGTCGAGGCCTGGGCTACCCTCCCGCCGAGGATGTCGCTCGCCGTGACCAGGGCCAGATGAAGCGTCTCGTCCTCGAACCCTCGATCAAAATCAGCGCTCAGAGACAGAAGTGAACCACTGGGTGCGTCCAGGACACTCGCCAGGTCCGGGACGGACACGGGCGCATCGATGCCCAGCCGCTTGAGCATGCGAGCGATCGGTTGGAGTTCATGCTCGACCCTCGCGATGACCACGCGCCGCCCCTTGGCGCGGTGCGCGTCGATCAGTGCCCTCAGGCTCGCCCCGGGCCTCCGGTCCGCGGCCAGGTTCGCGATCGGTCGGGCGTCATTCAGCTCAAGCGTAACGGCTGGGCTGAGTTCGTCTTTTGCCTGTTGAACCGTGAGGTAAAGGCTCGCCGGCCCTGGCGGTGGTGTGTCATCGGTTTCGCCAAATGTCTTGCGCGACGCGTGCGCTTCGGCGACGCGGCGCAAGACCTTCAAGCACCGATCGGCCGCCGTCGGCTCAGCGATCAGCCTATCAGGCGCAATCCGCTCCAGCGCCGTCAAGAGTGGTCCGTGCAAGACGCCAAGGCGATGCTCGGCACCCATTGACCTTTCGGTCTCATCATCAAGATGCAGTTCCGAAGCTCCGGTCAGCACGACCGCGTTGAGACGGTCCAGCGTCCGCTGTGAAAGCGCATCGAAGCTCTGGATATCCCTGACGACGTCTTCGGCCACGGTGATACGAACAGGGCCGTCGGCTGCGGCAGGGAAAACGTCGATGACCTCGCCGAGAAATGCGATCTCCCCAGGTTCATCAATGCGGTCATCCTCTGCGTAGCCCGTGCACCGGGCAAAGGCGGCGAGTGCCTCTCGGTCGATGGGGCGACCGACAGCGATCTCGAAGGTGGACTCGATTGCAGACGTGGGCGGAGACCGCTGCACCATCGCTTCAGGTGAGAGAACCACAATCCGCCCCCGACCATCGGGCTTCGCCGCCAGGCGAGCGAAGACGGCAAGTCGGCGCCCTTGCACGTCACGGGACGGAGACGCGCGGTCAAACGGCAGGCAATCCCATGGCGGGAGCAGCAAGACCTCCGTTGCGACTGGATTGACGAGAGCCGTCAATGCCCTGGCGATTTCCTCGGCCCGCCTCTCGCTGGTGGTCAGTAGCGCAGTCACTTGATGGTCATCGTCAAGCGATGTCAGAAACCGTACAGCCGAAAGGGACGCAGACGGCTTGGCAGGCGGTGTGCCGAGCGGCGTGGCGGCTTCAACGGGCCCCTCCACCAAAGGCGTGTCGCCGATCGCTACCCGTGGGGCCTTGGTCACATTCCGTCTCCTGAGCGGAGTCAGAACTCAACCGCCCATCAACGGCTCCGTGCCCAGGATAACAAATTCACTCTGTTGATCGAACTCTTGCTCCAAGCCCTGGAGAGCGGGATCGACGCCGACCGCTTCCTGGGGCCCGTGCCTGCGCCGAACGTCCAGGTCGGTCCGATCCGCCGCGCGCGCTCAGTGCACTTTCCGCATATACAACAAGGGGCAGTGACCGGCCGTCGGTGAAGTATCGAGCCAGCATCCCAAACATCAGGTCGCTGATTAGAGGACGACTGGTTTGTATGGCTCCTGTCGCAGCCCGACATTGAGCGGAGCACCACGCAGATGATGCCAGACGTATGCCCGTATCAGACCCCGGCCCAACGACCCCAAACGATCTATGCTGCCACGCTTCGAGTTGGCTCTCGACACAGCCCTTGTCCTGAGTGGTTAGCCTCCGGCCTCGACGCGACTTGTGCCCCAGCCCTCGACTGCCCGCTCTGTTGGCCTAAACCGAACGCCGCTATGCAAGCCCCACCAATTGTGGTCGTGTGATCGTCCGCGCGTCAGCCTTCGATCATGTCATGGACCTTGGCGGCCAGGTCGCCCATGACGAATGGTTTTGTCAGGACCTGCATACCGGGAGCCAAGAGGCCGTTTCCGACCGCCGCGTTCTCAGCGTAGCCGGTAATGAACAGGACCTTCAGGTCTGGCCTTGATACGCGCGCAGCGTCCGCCACCTGGCGTCCGTTCATCCCGCCGGGCAGACCCACGTCAGACACCAGAAGGTCGATGCGCCGGTCGGAACGCAGGATTTCCAGCCCCGAGGGACCATCCGGTGCCTCGATGACGTTGTATCCGGCATCTCCCAGGACCTCGGCGACCAGCATCCGCACCGTCTCCTCGTCATCGATGATCAGGACAGTCTCGCCGTGCCCGCCCTCGGTCACGGCGGTGACGCCGGTATCCTCATCGCCGTCGATGTCGCCTTGGTAGCGCGGCAGATACAGGCACATCGTCGTGCCCTTGCCGACCTCGGAATAGATCCGCACCTGGCCGCCCGACTGGCGTACGAAGCCGTGGATCATGGAGAGACCGAGGCCCGTTCCCTGACCCATCGGCTTGGTTGTGAAGAAGGGGTCAAACGCCTGGGCCTGAACGTCGGGCGGCATGCCGCTGCCCGTATCGGTGACACATAGGGAGACGTACTGACCGGGCGGCAGGTCGCGCGCCTTCGCCGACCGTTCATCCAGCCACTTGTTCGAGGTCTCGATCGTCAGCCGACCGCTGTCCGGTGCCATGGCGTCCCGCGCATTGATGCAGAGGTTCAACAGGGCATTCTCAAGCTGCGACTGGTCGATCCTGGTGGCCCAAAGCCCGCCTGCGCCGACGACCTCGACTTCGACATTCGGACCGACACTGCGCCGGATCAGATCTTCCATCCCGTTGATCAGGCGGTTGGTGTCGGTGGCCTTGGGATCCAGCGTCTGACGCCGCGAGAAGGCCAGCAGGCGCTGGGTAAGCGCCGCAGCGCGCTGCGCGGAGCCCTGGGCCGCGTCGATATACCGGTCCATGCCATTGAGACGGCCTTCCCTCAGCCTCTTCGACAACAGTTCCAGCGCGCCGGAGATGCCCGCCAGCAGATTGTTGAAGTCGTGGGCGATGCCGCCGGTCAGCTGGCCCACCGCTTCCATCTTCTGGGACTGGCGTAGCGCTTCCTGGGCGACCTGCAGCTGCTGTTCGCGTGCCTTGTCCTCGGTCAGGTCCCGGCCGACAGCGATGAAGTTCACCCCACCCGGCTCGGGCGCGACGGTCCAGCCGATCGGGGTCCAGACCCTGTCCTTCGTCAGGATGCGGTTTTCGAACCGCGTCGGGAGGCCTGTGCGCTGCATCTCCGCGAGCGCCGAAGCCGTGGCCGGGAGATCCTCCGGGTCGATGATGTCGGCGTATGGGCTGGCAAGCAGTTCCGGTTCCGACCAGCCGAGTATCCGCGTCCAGGCGGGATTTACCGCCGACAACCCTCCTCCATAGTCGGCGCGCGCCAGCATGTCCTGCGACAGGAGCCACAGACGGTCGCGTTCGGCCTGGGTGCCCTCCAGCAACACTTCCAGCCGGCTGTTCAGGGTTTCCAGCTGCTCACCCTGGCGGCGAATGTCGTCGATGTCGCTGTTGGCACCGACCCAGCCCGTCAGGTTTCCGGCGTCATCATGGACCGGCTCGGCACCGACTCTGAACCAGCGCCAGGCCCCGTCACTGCGACGGATGCGAAACTCTGTACGATAGACCTGGCCGGACGCCAGCGCTTCGGCCCACACGGCCGCTGCCCCGGGCAAATCCTCTGGATGAACGATTTTCCCCCAACCATCCGGGCCGTTCAGTTCGCCCTGGGACAGGCCGGTGTAGGCATAGACCTGACTGTTGAACCAGTACAGTTCACCATCGGGACGGCTGGCCCAGACCTGATTGGGTACGGCCTCGGCGAAGGCGCGGAACTGCGCCTCGCTGTCCCGAAGGGCCCGTTCCGTTCGGTTGCGCTCGGTCAAATCCTTGAACAGGACGGCGACCTGGTTCCGGTCAGCCGGTTCAATGCGGAAGGCGGACAGTTCGAGCCAACGACCGGTGGACTTGAAGGCCTTTTCGAACCGGATCGGCTGCCCAGACTCCAGCACAGCCCGGTACAGTTCGATCCACTCGTCGGCCTCCTCAGGCGCGAGGTCGCGAATACGATGCCCCACGACCCCGGCCAGTCCAACCTGTTGGGCCGCCGCCGGGTTGGCTTCGATATGGATATAGTCGTCCAGAGGTCCCGACGGCCCGTCGACGAGTTCGATGATGCAGAAGCCCTCGTCCATGCTGTCGAAAAGGGTACGATAGCGGGCCTCGCTTGTTTCGAGATCGGCTGCGGCCCGCGCCCGTTCGCTGGCGGAGCGGACGCGTTCGGCGACCTCGCGGACAAGGGCAAGATCCTGGTCGGACCAGGTGCGTGGCGTGGCGTTATTGACAAAGAGCAGGGCCACGACCTGGCCGCGTTCGATGAGCGGCATGTTGATCAGGGCGGACGCGCGAATGTCGGCGAGCGCCGCACCGCCGTCGCTGACGCGCCGATCGTTCGCCGCATCGGCGATAATCACCGTCTCACCCCGCGTGAGATCCTCGATATAGGATCCGAAGTCGCGGAAATGGATGACGCCCGCAAGACTCGGGACACCCGGGGCATTGTAGTCCCGCGCGATCGTTACGGTCTCGGCGGCCGTGTCCATGACGCCGTATCCAACGCGGCTGACGCCAAGCGCCTCCCCGAGGATCTTCGAGGATACATGCGCAATCTCGGCGGGATCGGTCAGATCCCTGATGGCGTCGTTCAGGTCGAGCAATGCCTGCTGGCGTGCCTCCGCCCGTTTCCGCTCGGTGATGTTGGTGAAAAGGATGGCGACGCGGTGCGTCTCGGGGTCCCCGATGCGCAGCGCCTCGACGGCATACCAGCGTCCGAAGATATCAGCAGGCTGTTCAAACCGGACGGTTTCGCCTGTGAGGGCCACCTGCCCGTAGAGATCGAACCAGTGCTGCTCCAGGCCGGGTGCGATCTCGGAGACCCATTTTCCGTCGGCATCCTGAAGGCCCGTCATGTCCTCGAATGCCGGGTTCCCCTCTACGATCATATAGTCCACCGGACGCATGTCGCGATCGAACTTCATCTGCACGATGCAGAAGCCGGTAAAGGTCGAGTTGAACAGCGCGTCGTAGCGGCTCTCGGTTTCCGCGAGGACCGCGTCCGCTACGCGCCGCTCGGTGATGTCGAAGGTCACGCCCGGGAAGCGGAGCCGGCCACCGGCATCCGCGACGACCCTCCCCTCCGCCGCGACCCACCGGATTTCCCCGTCAGACTGGATCAGGCGATATTCCGACCGGAACGGCGCGCGTGTCTCCAGGGTCCGCTGAATGTCACCCCCGACACGCGCGGCATCGTCCGGATGCATGGCGCGGAAGAACTCGGACAGCGGCGCACCATTGCGAGCCATGGCCGGATCGACACCATAGATTTCGGCAAACCGTTCATCCGCGACCACGCGGTTGGCTGCCACGTCGAAATCCCAGGTCCCGACACCACGCCCGGCCGACAGCGCCAGCTTCAGACGTTCATCGGTTTCGGCCTGCAGCCGCTCGGCCTCAACGCGCGCCGTGGTCTCCACCACGGTCGCGATGACCCCTCCAGGCCGGCCGCTTTCGTCAAGCACAGGCCAGTAGTCCAGATTCATCCAGACCTGCTCGGGCCTTCCTTCACGGTGAAGGGTCAATTCCTGATCCCTGTAGGCCAGCGTCCCGCCAGCCAGGCACACCTTCATGACATTGTCATTGAAGTCGGCGATCTCCGCCCAGCCCTCGCGTACATTGGAGCCCAGCAGCTGGGGATGGCGTCCGCCGGCGAAGACGGAATAGGCGTCGTTGTAGATCATCACCCCGTGCTCGCCCCAGAGCAGGACTATCGGCACCGGTGCCGCAATGACCAGCGAGACCGTCGTGCGCAGGCTCTGCGGCCAGGCGTCAATCGGGCCCAATGGCGTAGACGCCCAGTCGTGCAGCCGCACACGGCGCGCCATGTCTCCGGCACCGCCTGGAAATACAGAGGCAAGGCTGAGGTCTGAAATTACGTCTGGCAGTGTTCGTCCCCCCCGAGCCCCGAGTTCCCCATCGGGAGCAGCCTTGTCAAACGCCGAAGGCCCTACAAGGGTTCACGCCCGGCCCGGTGGAAATTGCACAGGGACCTGCGGACCCCCAAGCCCCCGGTGACCTGTTTCGGTCCCGGTCGTCACGCCGCAAAGCATCTCGGCCCGGCGAACCGACGGGCCGACAAACGCGACGCTCAGCCCGCACTCCAGGAAGACCGCTGACTCCTGCCTTTCAAGGAACTCGCACATGTCTGTCATCGTTGGCTAGGCTTCCTTCATCCGAGCCTTGCATGTCCGACACCGCCGTCCCTGACCCCGGATTTCATCCACCCCGGGAAGCCGTTGCATTCTACGAGGACAGCCTCCGGCTGCTGAAGGAAAGCGGCATTCCCTTCCTGCTGTCGGGCACCTATGCCGTCACGGCCTACACCGGCATCCGGCGTCCAACAAAGGACCTGGACGTTTTCTGCAAGCCGGGCGACTACCCGCGGATCCTGGCCTTTTTCCAGGCCCGGGGCTACCGCACAGACGTCGAGGACGAACGCTGGATCGCCAAGGTCTGGAAAGACGAGAAGCATTTCTTCGATGTGATCTTCGCCATGTCCAACGGGACAATCGCCGTATCCGACAGCTGGTTTGGTACGGATACGATCCAGGTCTACGGCCACGACGTCACCATCACGCCGCCGACGGCACTGATCCTGTCCAAGGTCTTCATTCAGGACCGGTACCGCTACGACGGGGCTGACGTGAACCACGTCATCCTCAAACAGGCCGCGGCCATCGACTGGAAGTCGCTGCTGGATCAGATGGACCTCTACTGGGAGGTTCTGATGGCCCATCTTCTAAACTTCCGCTTCGCCTATCCCACCGAGCGGGACAATATTCCTGCCTGGCTGATGACCGAACTGGCAGAGAGGCTGGAAGCTCAGGTGACCCTTCCCGCCCCCCGCGTGCGGGTCTGTCGGGGCAGGCTGTTCAGTCCCAGGGACTATATCGCGGACATCACGGAGTGGGGTTTCGGCGATGTCGTCGGCAAGGGACTGGAGGAACGCCATGACCCCGTCGACTGAAGTCCAGACACCTCAGCCGGGCATGGAACCCGGGCCTTCTGGAAAGCTACGCGTGGCCGCCGTTGGCGACCTGCATGTCGGCGAAGGGCCGTCACCCTATCGCGACCTTTTCGAGCGTGTCGGCGACGAAGCCGATGTGCTCTGCCTCTGCGGAGACATGGTCAACTTTGGCAAGACCGCTGAAGTCGAGGCCCTGCTCAAGGACCTGAAGCTCTGCAAGATCCCGATGGTCGGCGTGATGGGCAATCATGAGCACGAATGCGGCCAGCCTGACGCCATCATGGACATGTTCTGCGAGGCGGGCGTCACCATGCTGTCCGGCGGCCGAAATCACGAGATCGGGGGCGTGGGTTTTGCCGGAGCCAAAGGATTTGTCGGTGGCTTCGGTCGCTACATGCTGAGTTCATTCGGCGAGGCCTCGATCAAGACCTTCGTGCAGGAAGCTGTCGAGGACGCCAACCAGCTCGAGACCTCGATCCGGAGCCTGCGAACGGAGCGCTCCGTGGTCCTGCTGCACTACGCTCCGGTCGCGGACACCGTGATCGGAGAACCGCCGGAAATCCATTGTTTCCTGGGGTCTTCCCGGCTCGCGGAAACCATCGACCGGTACGACAATGTCAGCCTGGTCGTCCACGGGCATGCCCATCGCGGCGCTCCGGAAGGCCGTACAAACAAAGGTGTGCCGGTCTACAATGTCGCCCTGCCCGTTCTGCGAACCCTGGGCGAACTGCCTTACCGCGTTTTTGAAGTGTGATGGCCATGTGACCCGGGGCACCCGTCGGCGAGCCATTGGCGGTTCAAGTTGATCGTGCGGGGCAGCCCCCCATCCTGTGGGATACGGCGACCATACCTGACCCACCCCCAGTCGCGGGGCGAACGCCGGCCACCCAGCGGCCGCCGGCCATAGACAGCAGGCACCACTCCCGGTTCGATTTACGTGACCGTGGAACAGCATCTGGCGGTCTGGTGTTTTCCAATGACAAGGAGACAGCCATGGCCGAGCAGAACACCGACGAAGATGACCTGGCAGGGCGCATCGACGACCTGGACCGGAAGGTTGCCGATCTTGACCGGCCCGACAGGGTCATTCCCCTACCCGACGAGACCGAGGACGACGGCGTCGGTGAGGTGTCAGGTGCCGTGCCCTGAAAGCACAGCACCCATCACTGTGTCGCCCCTCATCCTATCCCGACTGATCGACAGGCTCGGTTCGCGGCTGATCGTGAGTTGAGAGGCGGTCTTTTTCCAAGCCACGTCGTGCCATCCGATCCGCCACAATCGGCATGACCCAAAAATCATCCAGGCCCTTGATCAAGACCGCAGGCCTGAACCCGGCAAATGCCTCATCCCAATTGACCCCGTTCCGACCTTCGTCTGGAGACGCTGCGCAGAAACATATCTGACGAGGTCTGCGTCAGCTCGACATGGTTTCGGGTCGGCCTATTCGTAGTCGACACTCACCGGAATGGCGGCGGTAACATCCGTAAGGATGATGCCGTTCGAATGTCGCAACGATCCGCCGATGCGTAGCCGGTCCTGGCCTGTCGCGTCGATGCGGCGGCATCTTAGAAGCCGACGCTATCCTGACGACTAGAGCGGCCAGAACAGAAGGATCAGCGGCGGCCCGACGATCAGGACCAGCAGGCTGAGCGGAGCCCCCAACCTGGGGTAGTCCGAAAACCTATAGCCGCCCGGGCCCATGACCAGCGTGTTGCACTGGTGACCGATAGGCGTCAGGAAATCGCACGCCGCCCCGACCGCGACCGCCATCAGGAAGGGGTCCGGGTTGAAGCCCAGTTGTCGGGCCAGGGTCGCGCCGATGGGCGCGACGATCAGGACGGTGGCGGCATTGTTCAGAAACGGCGTGACCGCCATGGAGGCCAGCATGACGCCGGCGATCGCCACCATGCCCGGCAGGCCGGCAAAGATATTCCGCAACAGCCCTGCGATCAGCTCCGAGCCGCCGGTGGACTGGATGGCGTCCGATACGGGTATCAGGGCCGCGATCAGCACCAGAAGCGGCCCGTCCAGGGCAGCATAGGCCTCCCTCATCTTCAGGCCGCCGAGTGCGACGATGGCCACCGCAGCCCCGAAGAAGGCAATGGCGACCGGGACAAGTCCGGATCCGACCAGGGTCATGGCGACCGCAAGGATCACCGCCGGCATGAAGCGTTTTCGGGCGCTGCCCAGCCGCACCTCGCGTTCCGCCAGGGGCAGGAGGTCCAGCGCCTTCAGGGCCGCCGGGAGGCTCTGTTCGGCTCCCTGCAACAGGATGATGTCGCCCGGTGCCAGCCGGGCTGTCCGCAGATGCTGAGTCAGTTCGTAGCCGCTGCGGGACACGCCCAGCAGATTGATGCCGTGCTGACCGTAAAGATCGGACTGCCGGACGGACTGGCCCTGCAGGGGAGAGCTGCGGCCCACGACGGCCTCGATGACCGCGACCTCCTCCGACGCCGTCGTCATGGCAATCGGACGATCGTTGCGCACGAGCCTGAGCTGCGAGAGATCGACGAAGGCCTTGAGGGCTTCCTGCTCCCCTTCGACAAGGAGGACATCGCCGGGCTTGACCACGACATTGCCGCGCGGGGCCGGCCGCCGCTTGCCCTGGCGGATCAGCGCCATGATCCGGACCTCGCCCTCACCGAGCGCCGCCAGGGCCGAGACCGTCATCGCGACCGGCCCCCAGTCCGCGGGCGCGCTGACCTCGGTGGCATAGGCATTGGAGGCCAGGGCTGCGCTCATCCCGGCCGCGCCCTGCCGGTCCTTCGGGAGCATCCTGTACCCGAAGGCCAGAAACACCAGGGCCATGGCTGTCAGCGCCAGGCCGACCGGGGCATAGTCGAACATGGCAAAGGGCTCGCCGACGATCCCCTGGCGAACCTCCGCCACGATGATGTTGGGGGCCGTCCCCACCAGGGTGACCATACCGCCGGCCATCGCACCGAAGGCCATGGGCATCAGCAGGCGCGACGGTGCCGATCCTGTCCGGCGTGCCACCTGCAGGGCGACCGGCATCATGATCGCCAACGCCCCCACATTCTTCGTCGCCATGGACAGCAGGGTCACCGCGCCGGTCAGGACCGGCACCTGGGAGCGTTCCGTCTTCAGGAGCGGCAGGATGCGTCGCATCGCCAGCTCGATGATGCCAGACCGTGCGAAGGCGGCCGAGACGATCAGGGCGCAGGCGATGATGACGGTAACGTCGTTCCTGAACCCGTCGAAGGCGGCTTCGGCAGGTATAATGCCCACCGCCAGGCCCAGGACGAGGGCCACGACCGCCACGAGGTCATACCGGAACCGGCCCCAGATGAAGGCTCCGATGGTCAGCGTGATCAGCCCGAAGGCCAGTCCCTGTTGGAGTGTCACGCGCGGCCAGCCCCTTGAATCCGGTCAGCGTAACGTTGCCTTCGCCACTTGGATGCAGTCCGGGCCGTCGCCGATAGAACTATAGAGGGCCTGACCCGGACGGTCGTCGCTACAGACGCAGGTCTGGACGGAAGCGGTCTGTCTTGGACAACAGTCAGCTGGACCGAACAAATTCCGGATTTGCGGGGTCGGATAGTGCCGCATCCAGTTCGAACACTTCAAGACCGCCCGGTGCCTTGACGGTCGTTGGCCCTTTGAGCCGAGCCAGCAGATAGTCGACGGCTTTCACCATATCCTCTGCTTCGTATGGCTTTGGCATAGACGCGATGGCGACAGTGGCGGCTGAACGCGCGCGGCAGGTCTGGCCGCTGATGAACACCACGGGGATGGCGAGACCGTGGAGCTGTTCCGCGAGCGCGATGCCGTCGTCGCCATCCGCAAGGTGGATGTTCACCAGCGCAAGATCGGGACTGGACGCTTTCGCCACGGCGACGGCCTCGCCGTGGCGTGTCGTCAGGTCGAGCACAAGATAGCCCGCATCCGTCAGCGCGTCCCTGAGCACAAGCGCCACCAGGGCTTCATCCTCGGCGATCAACAGGGTGGCGGGGGAGGAAATATGACCAATCGTCATCAATGAGACTCCGACATCGGGTGTGAGCCGCAAGACAGTTGCGCAAAAGGTGCCACGACAACGGCTTCTGACCGCTTCCGTTGCGCGGGTTCGAACCTCCTCGCCGAGAGGCTGGAGGCAAAGCCGAAGGCGAACGGCACTTCCCGGCGATCCAGCCGTTGAGCGCTGATGCATACACTCCCGGAAGCGACACCCTGCGACGCGACGCTGATCCTTCTGGGCTCACGCTCACAGACGGCCACCGTCTGTCCCAGTGAAGTCGCTCGCGCCCTCGCAAGATCGCGCGATGGCGACGATGCAGACTGGCGCAGCTTCATGCCCGAGGTTCACGCCGCCGTCGAAGCGATGGTCAAGGACGGTCGCGTCCGTCTGAGCTGGAAGGGACAGGCCTGCCCGGTGCGAGCCGGCCCCTATCGTCTGCACAGGGGCCGGACCTTCCCGTCGGCTTTCGAAGGTTCTGAACCTATCTCTACCAGAACCGTCACGGGGCCGGCAGCGAGCCTATCGGTAACCAGAGTCAAAGCACGCGCGCCCCATTCGGAGCGGCTCGGTACGAACGCGAATTTGGGCGTGTCGCCGCGCCCGGCCCTGTCGAAGGGGAGCGCAGGATATGGAAACAGGGTGCCGTGATCGACGACAGACATAGGGACATTGACGGGATTGAGCGGCCTCCGGGATTCGAAATCGTACGGGTCATCGATCTCGGGACAGCCGGCAACGGCCCCACCGATGTCTGCGAAATCGGCTGGCAGGATGTCGTCCACCGTTCGGATGGGATCTGGGAGGTATCCGAAGCGTCGCGAGGGTCGATGTTCGTCAATCCGGGACGACCGATCTCACCCGATACCATGGCTGTCCATCACATCCTCGACGCGCGGGTCGCCGAGGCCGGCTTCTGGAAGGAGGTTGCCCCGGACATTTTACGGCCCCAGCCTCCTGTGCTGGCCCTGGCAGCGCATCGCGCTGCCTTCGAACAGCGCTTCTGCACCCCTTCTCTGAGCGGCGGTGCCGCCTGGGTCTGAACCTGGAAATGCGCGCTCCGGCTCTGGCCGGAGTTGCCGCGCTTTTCGAACCAGATGCTTCGGTACCAGCGCCGGCCGGAAGGGCTTGACCATTCGCTTGGCCTGCCCGCGCACCGTGCCCTGCCCGATGCCTATGTGACGGCCCATCATTTGCGCGACATGCTCAATACGGTGTCTCTGGAGACCCTCCTGGCGTGGAGTCGCGAGCCTGGCCTCCTGCCCCGCGTTCCGGCCGGACCGGATCGCGGTAGAGCCTAGTCGGTTCTCACCGATGCAGGTCTCGACGCTCTCATTCGGGATCGCGACCAGGACATCCGGTTCTCTGCGGGAAAGGAGCGTGAACGCCGGTCCGGCATGCCGCTCCGCCAGGACACCCCCGCTCCCCAGCCGACACTCTTCTAGGGCCCCGGTCTGCACGTCTACGGATGGACCTGTCTCCCGTCCGTGACGGCTTGACAGAAGCCTTGCCCGTTTCGGCAGGTTATCGCGGGATCTAAAACGTGCAACCCGACCCACGTCACGGACACGAAGGCTTGGCTCTTTCCAGCCCGGTGGGAACGTCACGGCGACATTAGGGGCCCTTCACAGCCTGACGCTCCAGCGGGTGTTTGCTGTCCGCCGATGCCGAGATGTGCACCGGTCCCGCATACTCCGGCGAGCAAGGTCGAACTCGACGCCCCAGCGGGCGCACCATCGCCAAGGCCCGAACACCTTAGTTGAGAGGCCCGCTGGCGGACGTGTCCGCAGCTTGAAGCCGACCGGCGGTTGCAACCTCGGTGAGCGCCTCGATGGCGGCATCCACACTCAGCAACGCGATGTCGATCAAATCATCGGCTGCCGGGTGCGTAGCGTCCGGCGCGTCATCGCATACAGGCCGGTGACACATGTGCTCAAGCAGGTGCGCCAGTTCGCCTCGCACGACCGTGAGGCGTGCACAGATATCGACCAGTTCTACATCGCGAGTTCGGCTCATAGCCGGCCAACGCGACGATGGCTCTTCGGATGCGAGTGCCCGACAGGCCACATAAGACTGCAGCTATGCGTGGCCTGCATCAGCCGCGCTCTTGATCACAGGTCTTCCGGGAGCATCGAACCACTGCCGGCCAACCAATAATGCCGACGAAAAAAGGAATGCCGGCCGCCGCAGATGTCGGGTCCACATGTGGACAGGTCCATGGGTGCCCTCTCAGGGGCTGGCCTCTTTATCGTGATGGGCTAGTCAGGAGTGCCGAGGACAGCTGTGTCGCGCTCGATCAACTGATCGACGTCATCCGCGCCCGTCCGCTCTTCGCTATCGCGCTCGGGCCGGTTGTCGGTGTCGTGTTCGGGCCAGACTGTATCGTCGTCCTGGGTGGCGGGCGGGTTGGGAGAAACCTCGGTCATGACATGCACCTTTCGGGTTGAGGACCCTTGTGCAACGGAGGTGTCACAAGACCGTTCCGACCTCACGGCCCAGACGCCCGGCATTCCGTGTCCTGTGCCGTCGGATCCGCATACCGCCCACACCGTGTCGCCTATCCAACTTGAGCAACACCTCATCGCTGAACGCGTTGCGCCAGCCTGAAACTGGAGAATGTCTCATGAACACTGCCCCCATTTCACCTGAGGCGGCACTGTTGCTCGGACAGGACACCACGACGGTGGCCCCAGGACTCAAACCCCGCCTGCTCATGGTTGGGACTATCGAGGCTGCGCCCTAGCCGAACGCCGTGGCGGCCCTGGCTGCCACGCCCATACCCTGTCCCGCGTGTTCGCAATCCGTCTTCCGCCGTCCACCAGGAGCGCCCATGCCCAGAAACCCCACACCGCACCGCATCCCACCGTGTCATCCTGCCAGAACAACGGCCGAGACTGTCACGAACATGGCAACCGGGCTGATCCAGGGCGGTCGCGGCGGTCCCGAGGACGAACTGCTGGACGACGGTCAGGAGGAGGTCTTCTCCCGGTTCGAAGTGGAACAGGGACGAATAGAGCACCATAGTGGAGAGGAGCCGGGTGCCCTCTCACAACCTCCACCCCTCCCCGCTACTTCCGAGGGTCGGTCAAGACGCCAAGGGCTCGTATGATGCCCGCAGGTCTTGTTCGCGAGGTCCCTCACAATGCCGTCCATCTGTGCGTGGACATGCAACGCATGTTCGTCGAGGAGACCGCGTGGCGAACGCCCTGGGCGGACCGCATCATGCCTCAGGTGGTGCGGCTATGCGCCCACCGCCCCGATCGCCTGTGCTTCACCCGCTTCATACCGGCCAGCCGTCCCGGTGATGGCCGGGGGACCTGGAAGGGTTACTGGGAACGCTGGCCCTCGATGACGCTGGATGGGCTGGGCCCGGAGATGGTCGAGATCGCCAGGCCCCTTCAGGTCTTCGTGCCGCCCGCCCGGCTCCTCGACAAGAGCATCTATTCGCCATGGCTCGGCACGGACCTGGACCACGCTTTGCGAGACGGAGGGGTGGATACGCTGATCGTTACCGGTGCCGAAACTGATGTCTGCGTCCTGGCGACCGTCCTGGGCGCGGTAGACCTGGGCTACCGGATCATCGTGGCCACAGACGCCGTCTGCGGTTCCGCCGACGAGAGCCACGATCACATCCTTGGCCTCTATACGAGCCGGTTCACCCAGCAGGTCGAAACGGCTTCAACCGATGACATCTGCCATGCATGGTCCTGAACCCGGCAGGACCGACTGGCGGCCGATCAGCCCGCCCGCCTGCACCGGTGCCCGCGACGGTGCCCTGCCGGCCTATGTATCCAACGGCCTGATCGGCCTGAGGGTCCGGGAGATGGCCTTTGCGCCGGGCATGGCCGTGGTCAACGGCGTCGTCGGCCTGGACCCGTCACGCCGCATCGAGGCGGCCGTGCCTGTGCCCTATCCCCTGGCTGTCGATATCCGGGTCAATGGTGTGTGGCTGTCCGACCAGCCCTGGTCGGTGTCGGATCTGGAACAGACCTATGATTTCTCGACCGCCGAGCTGACGACGCGCTGGCAGGTCCGCCTGGCCGGCATTGCCGTGGGCATTGAGGCCGTGACCCTGGCCAGCCGAACCGCTCCTTCGGTCGTGCAGCAGTCGGTCACCCTGGTGCCGGAGGTAGCCTGTGACCTCGGCGTCAGGGCGCAGGTCGCAACCGACGGAGTGCGCGGCACAGTCGTCCGGCGGAGGACCCAGACGCCGGGCGACCCCGAACCGGCCTGCGACGGCTCCCTTCTGTGGGCGACCGAGGGCGACCTGTCGAGGTGCGGGATCGCCATCGCCTGCGAGACACGTCCTCCAGCAGAGCCCCGGACTTCTTCCTGGGACCGGCACGGGCCGTTGCAGGTGACCTTCGATCTGGGCTGGATCGGTCGCAAGGGCGCGCATCTCCATCAGATGGCTGCCCTGGTTCCGTCTGTCGCTCACGACCGTCCCGATGAGGAGGCGGTCCGTCGTCTGGCCCGGGCGCGGGAAACCGGGTTCGAGGTGCTGCGCGATCGCAACCGCGAGGCCTGGCGCGACCTCTGGCGAGGACGCATCAGGATCGAAGGGGCCGAACCGCGTCATCAGGCCCTGGTCGACGCCGCCTACTTCTACCTCAATGCCTCGGTGCATGCCGCTTCTCCGGCGGCGACCTCCATCTTCGGTCTCGCGACCTGGCACGACTACCACTACTACTATGGCCATGTGATGTGGGACATCGACGCCTTCTGTGTCCCGCCTCTACTCTTCAGCCAGCCCGACGCCGCACGCGCCCTGCTGGATTTTCGCTGGCGGGGACGGTCGGCCGCCGCGGCCAATGCCCGCCTGTCGACGCGGCAGGGCCTGCAATTCCCCTGGGAGGCGGCCCCCCTGTCCGGTCAGGAGGCCACGCCGGGCGCAGGCTCGGCCGCGGCGCACGAGGATCACGGGTCCCTCCACATTGCCCGGGCCTTCGACCAGGACGCAATGGCGACGGGCGACGCACGCTTCGCCCGCGACCGCGCCTGGCCGATCCTGAGCGGGGTTGCCGACTGGGCCGTCAGCCGGGTCACCCTGACCGGGCGGGGCTATGAACTGCTGCGCGCCACCGGTCCGGCCGAGGTTCCCGACCCGCCCGACAATGACGCCTTCACCCTCATGCTGATGAGAGACGTCCTGGAGCGCGCGATCCGGGCTGGGGAGCGGCTGGGCGAGCCGGTGCCCTCGGTCTGGCACGCCGTGCGGGACGGGCTCTATCTGCCACTCCGGCAAGACGGGGCGATCGCGGCGCATGACGATTTCCGGATCACCGAGCCCAAGGGCGCGACGCCCTCTCCCCTCGCCGGCCTGTTCCCGGGCAACTACACGATCGCGTCGCCGAACCGCCAGGCCACGCTGGACCTCTACCTGGCGCACTGGAAGGCCTATGTGGGTTCGCCGATGTTTTCGGCCCTCTATCCGGTATGGGCCGCCATGGCGGGCGACCGGGCGCTGGCCTTGGACCTGTTCGAAGCGGGCTACGCGGCCTATGACGCCGGCCGCTTCCACCAATGCCTGGAATATCGGCCGGACCATCCCGACAGCGAGACTGCCGCCGGACCCTTCTTCGCCAATCTGGGCGGCATGCTGCTCGGACTTGTGCTGGGCCTGCCCGGACTGGAGGTGAAGGGCTCTCCGGAGGACTGGGCCTCGCGCCCTGTGGTCCTGCCGTCCGGCTGGGATGCCATCATTGTGGACCGGCTGTGGATCGAGGGGCAACCCTGGTCCCTGCGGGCCGAGCAGGGGGCGGAGCGGGCGCGGCTGCAGCGGGCCTAGTCCGGTTCGTTTGGTTCCGGGCCCCGAAGTGATCCTCGACCAGATTCGCCGCCCTGTTCTGCAAACCATCCTGACCGCCTGCCAGCCCCTGCGTTGGAAAGTCCGGGGTATCATGCGATCCTTCCTGGCCGTTGATGTCCGCAGGAGGTCCATAACGTGCCGACCCAGGCTCTCATCACCAAAATGGTTCACCGCGCTCCGCTGGCTGCGGACGAGCAGGCTGTGATCGAAGCCATGTTGTCAGGACCGCGCACATACGCTTCAGGAACGGAACTCGTCCGCCAGGGCGACCAGCCGGGCTTCAGCACCCTGCTGGTGACGGGTCTGTGCGGACGCGCCTCTACACTTTCGGACGGCCGCCGCCAGATCACCCAGCTGAGCGTCGCGGGCGACTTTCTCGACCTCCACAGTTTTACGCTGAGGACGCTGGATCACAGCGTCGTCGCACTCAATCAGACGACAGTGGTGACCGTGCCGCATGACAGCCTGCGCCGCCTGACCGAGACCCATCCCCATCTCGCCCGCCTCCTATGGCTGGAAACGACGGTCGATGCCGCCATTCACCGGCAGTGGATCGTGTCCTTGGGGCGCCGCTCGGGCCTGGCCCAGATGGCGCACCTGTTTTGCGAGACCCACGCCCGGCTGTTGGCCGCAGGGCAGGCGACGCTCGACAGATTTGCTCTGGCCATCACCCAGGCCGACCTGGCCGATGTGCTGGGCATGAGCGCAGTCCACGCCAACCGGCTACTCCAGCAGCTTCGCCAGGACGGTCTCATCCACTGGTCGGGACACGAGGTAACTCTCCTTGATCCGGAGAGGCTGCGGACGGTGGCGGAGTTCGATCCGACCTATCTGCGCCTGCACAGGCAGGACATCTAGCCCGAACGGCGGCTCATGCGGTCGCCGCCGCGAACGTCCAAAGTCCGATAGGCGGCTTGGTCCGGCTTGCCGGGAAACCGTCCGCGTCAGGCGGGTTGCATTCTCACCCCAATGAAGGATGCGACCCATGTTCATGCACAACAAGAAGCTTATGTATACCGTCCGGGTGGCCGAGCCGAACCCCGGCCTCGCCACGCTCATGCTTGAGCAGTTCGGCGGTCCCCAGGGTGAGCTGGCCGCCGCCATGCGCTATTTCACCCAGGCCCTTGCGGATGAGGACCCCGGGCGCAAGGACATGCTCATCGACATCGCCACAGAGGAGCTCAGCCACCTGGAGGTTATAGGATCGATCGTGTCGATGCTGAACAGGGGCATGAAGGGACGGCTGGCGGAGGCTGCCGAGGAAGAGGCGGACCTCTATATGAGCCTCAACGCCGGAGGCGAGAGCCACACCACCTCCATCCTCTATGGAGGGGCACCCGCCCTGGTGAACTCGGCCGGTGTGCCCTGGACTGCCGCCTATATCGACTCGATCGGCGATCCCACGTGCGATCTGCGATCGAACATCGCGGCCGAGTCCCGGGCCAAGATTGTCTATGAGCGGCTGATCAATGTGACGGATGATCCGGGGATCAAGGACGCCCTGTCCTTTCTGATGACGCGGGAAATCGCCCACCAGAAGTCGTTCGAGAAGGCGCTCTACGCCATCCAGCCGAACTTCCCGACCGGCAAGCTGCCCGGGGTCCCGGAGTTTACCGACAAATACTACAATCTCTCCCAGGGAGAAGGTGACGCCAGGGGACCCTGGAACAGCGGCGACCTCTGGCAACCCGTGGACGACCGGGATTCCCAGATGGCGGTCGATGGTGGCGACGGCACCGCTTCGGTCGAGCTTGGCGACCTCGAGCAGTCTGCCATCACCGCCATGGCCAGGCGGACGCAGTCGGACCCTGATATCGACGCCGTGACCGGAGCGGACCTGGGCGCAGGCCCCGGTGCAGGAAGCACCACGGCCCTTGCTGATTGAAGACCGGAGCGGCGGCAGGGCCGCCGCTCCACTCCCGCCCCGGCGCACAGGGAGCGGCTACCCATTTCAGACGGGACAGCCGCAGCTCGCGCGGGCCAGCTGGTCCAGGTCCTCTATGCAGATGCGCCCCCTGGTGCTCTTGAGGATTCCGGCGTCCTGGAGCTGTCTGAGCGAGCCGTTCACGGCCGTGCGCTGTACACCCATGAGTGTCGCAATCTCGGCCTGGGTCAGCCGGATATCCTTGCCCCGATTAGCGCGATGCAGTCGCTCCAGCCACTTGGCCAGGCGCTGGGGAATGAGATGGATCGCATTGCAGACGGCCTCCGCGTGAAGCTGATCGAGCCTGGCAAGGGCGTGGCGCATGCACAGGTCGGTGACCCTCGCGCGCCCCAGTCCGTCGACCAGCAGGGTTGCGGGTGCCTCGAAAATGCGGGTTTCGGCCAGGGCAACCGCATGAAGGCCCGGACGCATGCCCAGCGCTGATTCGAGACCGATCACGCCCCCCGCCCCGGACAGGGCCACGCAGACCCTCTGGTCAGTTACAAAGCCGCCTACCATGCCCTCCAGGACGAAGACGACCTGCTGCTCGCCCACCAGGGCTTCGCCAATATCCAGCGCACGAGGACGCCCCTCGGACAGAAGTCTTTCGCGCGTATCCTCGAACAGGGCCGCGAACACGGGATGGTCTTCGACCCTGGCCGTCGAAATCAATTCATGTCTCAGGACAGCCGTCGGGGCCGCCGTCCGTCCGAACGACAGACTACAGCCGGGCGAATCCGCCGTTTGAACGTCACCGTGAGTCATGGGCCCACCTCCACATCCCATCAACCACAGCGGGCGCGGTTCGCCATTCACATGGGTTAGTGTATCGTCGGCCTCGCTACGGTCATCCCCAGCGCTTCCGGCTGTCCCGATAGTTATCGGACGCTCAATCGTGGCCCGTCATGCCACGCGATGGATCGTCTGCCGGCGTTTCGGGGTCAGCCCGCTTCTCGGCCTTACGGCTGCGCGCCATGGCCCAGAACAGGATCACACCCAACAGTATGGGACCTCCCACAATGACCCATGCCCAGGGCAGGGACTGAAGTGTCTCGCTCATGATGAGATCGCCTCTCGTCCAGGAGACCGCGTAGCGGCGGGCTGTCCTTTCACACGCCGGCGGACAGGCCACCCTCGTGACAGGACGATCGCTACGGTGATGGCGGTAGCGGCGATGATCCAGCTGGGGTCAATCATGATGCAAACGTCCGATCTTTTATTCTTACCGGTCCAACGTCCCGCCCCGCCGTCGGCATCACCATGTCCACTACCGGACATAACGATCGTTCCCGTCGCGTTTAGCCGCCTCTTCCCGGCGCCAAGTGACCACTGGCACTGCCACGCCAAGGCCTGGGTTCGGTTGACGACATTCACTTCGTTCAGGGAAGAGCCCGCTTAGCTTGGCCGTTTGGAGCGTCGACATGGAGGCGCCTTTGAACGTCACATGCTTGATATGTTTTATCGAAGCCGAGGGGCGGGCCGTCACCCATATGCACCCCTCGAGGCCCGCAATGCCGATGAGGCGCGCGCTGAGACCCTGACCCCTCACGCGCGACCACAGTCACGCCGCGCGGGCCCAGATCTACTGGGGAAGCCAGGCGATCGACACGGTCGCCCCCGGCGAAACGGGAAGATAATGAGGACGATCACACCCGCGATCAGCGGCAGGGCGACCGACATCCGCCCTGTCGGCCTGGTCGCCCGAAGAGTTGAAGACCATTCGATCCATATCGATTGCGACCAAAATGCCCCGCTACTATTTCGACACCCTCGACGGTGAAGCCATCATTGATGATGAGGGCGAGACGGCCGCCGATCAGGCTTCCGCGCGCGACATCGCCATCCGCATCGTTTCCGAGATGACCCGGTCGGCTTCCCGCTCCCGAGCGGAGGAACCCGTCTTCGCTGTCCTGCGGGATGAGGCCAAAGCGTCAATCCGCAGGCTGACCGTAACGGCCACGCGGAGCCCCGACGCCCGCGCAGGCTGCAGGGAGCCATACGGGAAGCGCTGAAGAGGACATCTGCCCGCACAGCGCGCAACTTGCCGGCCCGCCTGCCGGGCGAAGTGACGCCGGGACTGGGCAATCACCTTTCTGCAGATCCTGATGCCCATGGCGCGAAGGTGGGGAATGCACACCGGACGGAGGTCGCGTTCGGATCCACGACGTTCCAAAAGTCGCACTTGCGACTCTCAGAGTTCCCGAGGTCTGTCATCGGAACAGCCATCCCCCGACAACATTGCCTCTCCAGCGCCAATCCCGGCCGCCCCTTCAAGGAGACCCGCCATGAACATTGCATCCGCTGTATTCGATACGCGTACGGAGGCCGATCAGGCTGTCGCAGAGCTTCGGTCCGCCGGTGTGCAGGATCGGTCCATTTCCCTCATCGCGCGGGATGAGGACGGCAATCGTGCAAAGGAAACCGACGGGGCGGGCGAAAAGGTGCGCGACGTCGTCGGCAAAGGGGCACTGGGCGCTGGGGTAGGCGCTGCCCTGGGTGTTGCAGCCCTGGCCATCCCGGGCGTGGGCCCCTTTGTCGCCGCAGGCGCGATCGCCGAGTTTGCCATCGGCGGGGCGGCCGTGACCGGCACAGCCCTGGGCGCAGCGGCGGGCGGGCTTGCAGGCCTGCTCTCAAAACACGGGGTCAGCGAGGAGGATGCCCGCTATTATGAGACTCGTGTGAACGACGGGGGAATTTTCGTTTCGGTGGACGCTGCGGCCTCGAGCATCACCCCGGATGTGGTCAGCGACATTCTTTACCGGAATGGTGGGCACAGCTCGGGCCGAAACCGCATCGCCACCTGACCGGGATACATTTCAGGATGATAGGGCCCGGCTGCGACTTTCCCGCAGCCGGGCCTTTCCTGTGACGACCGCACGAGGACGGCCAGCGTCTGCGCCAGCTCCCCGCAGATGCCGAGACCCTTCGCGCCCTTTCAGCGCGGCTGCTTGTCGAGATAGAGATAGCCGTCATCGAACTGTGCAATACGGCGAATCCTTTCGAGATCCAGGATCGCCAGCCGGTTGGCCCGAAGCTCGATCAGCCCGCCCGACCTCAGCTGCATCAATGTCCGGTTCACATGGACATTGGACAGACCCAGACATTCGGCCATCTCGGCCTGGGTAAGCGGGAGATCAAACGCGGCATCCGCAACCAGATCGACCAGGCCAAGTCGGACATGAAGCTCACAGAACAAATGGGCCATGCGCGACAGCGCATCGCGACGGCCCAGGGACATGACCCATTCACGATGGATGGAGGCGTCCAGGTTCGTGGCGAACCAGTAGAGGCGGGTCAGGTGGGGGTTCTGCTCTGTGATGTCGCGCATCGCCCCGTGGGAGACGATGGCCAGCTCGCACTCGGTCAGCGCGAGAATGTCATGTTCCAGATGTTTGAGGGTGAAGCTGTGCAGGTCAGCAAAATCACCGGGCGTATGGATTTCGCAGATCTGACGCCGCCCACCCTCCCCTCGCCTGTGGCGTGGCGCAGAATGCCGACTACATCGGATCCGGCTTTCGATCACGCTAGCCTGAGGGAGCGCTCGCAGGTGGTAGGCAGGCCCCTCTCGCCGCAAAGGACGACCGAGGGGCCCGCGCTGTGGTGTAGAGAAGCCGAAAGCCGATTTCCTCCGCGTGGACGTTTGCGGACTTAGAATTTCCGTGCGAGCCCCACCGACAGGATCCAGGGATCCAGATTGACCTGGCTTTGCAGGGCTCCGGAGTTGATCGACGCATCGGTCTTAAACCAGACCTTCTTGGCGTCCAGATTGACCGACCACGGCCCGACGACAGCGACGTCCACCCCGGCCTGAACCGCGTAACCGAATCCATCCTCCAGACCGACCTGGAAGCCGTTCTGATCCTTGCCGTCGAAGAAGAGCATATAGTTGACGCCCGCCCCCACATAGGGGCTGACACGCGCCTCCGGCATCGGACGATACTGAAGAGTCACCACCGGGGGCAGCACCCAGGTTTCGTGCACGGCGACATCGGTGGCACCACCCCGGGCGCGGATCTGATGCCGGGTGGCACCAAGGATGGCCTCCACCGAGATATGATCGGTCAGAAAGTAGGTGAAGCCCAGGGTGGGCATGACGTCGTGCTTGACATCGACCTTGAGCCCGGTGTCCGCACCCGCCGACGTCAGGATCGCGTCATCCGCGCTCGACGACACGTCCGTCATCCGCGCGGTGACGATCCAGTCACCCTTGCGAGCGACCTGCCAGTCCTGCGCGTCGGCAGGGACGGCCGTCACGGCCAGCAGGGTCAGGCCAGCGCCGAGCGCTGCACAGCGGGAGGAGGTCTTGAAGCACATCTTGAGGGTCCACGACGTGGCCCGGGTTCACGATGAAACCGGTTGGAGACGTCGGAACAGGTCTGGACGTGCCTGTGCCGGTCAGCCTTGATCCATCGCAAACTAGATCAATCGTCCATGACGAACGGCCGATGGAGCCAGGGATGTGTCGAAGGCGGCACAGATGGCTCGCACGAACGGCTTCCCCTGCTCGGTGACGGCTAGTGCACCGCTCTCGTAAGAGACGAGACCGTCCTCGATCATCGGCTGTAGACGCTGGAGGGCGCCGACGAACCGATCGGCGGCCGGGCCGTGGCGACGGTCCACGCCCGGCAGGAAGACCGCGAAATCACACATCAGCCGCTCGATGATCTCGGCCCGCCGACGGTCGTCCGCCGTGATCTCCAGCCCGCGCGCCACTGGCAATTCGCCTGCCCGAACCGCGGCTCGCCAGGCGACCTCCTGGCTCTGGTTCTGGACGTAGCCGCGGGGAGAGCGACTGATCGACGAGGCACCCAGGCCTATCAGGGTGTCCGCATCATCAACCGTGTAGCCCTGGAAGTTTCGGTGCAGTCGCCCGGCGCGCGCAGCGATGGTTAGATCGTCGTCAGGCAGGGCGAAATGGTCCAGCCCGATCGGTTCATAGCCCTGGTCGGCAAGATAGTCCGATGCCGCCTGGCTCTGGGCGAAGCGCTCGCCAGGGCCGGGCAGATCGGTCAGGTTGATCAGCCTCTGATGGGGCTTCAGCCAGGGGACATGCGCATAGCCGAACAGGGACAGGCGCTCAGGCCTGAGCGTCATCACCTGAGACAATGTCCTCAGCAGATCGTCCTGCGTCTGGAGGGGCAGGCCGTACATCAGATCCAGGTTGAGAGAGGCGACCCCTGCATCCCGCAGCCAGCCAGCCGCCCTGTCCACGATCTCGAAGGGTTCGATGCGATTGATCGCCCGCTGAACGCGTGGCGACAGATCCTGTACCCCCAGGCTGGCGCGGTTGAGGCCCTCGCATGCCGCTTGATCGACCCAGGCTTTCGTCAGACTGGCCGGATCCAGCTCGGCGGCGACCTCGGTGACCGCGCGGAGGTCGAAGGCCTCGCGCAGCCCACGGAACAGTCGGCCAAGGGTCCCCGGCGACAGCATGTTCGGTGTCCCGCCGCCAAGATGCAGCCGACGGACGGCCTGTCTTCGCCCCAGCCGGGCAGCCACTTCCCCGGCTTCGGCGACCAGCAGATCGACATAGGTGTCGATGGTGTGAGTGCGGTTCACGGCGCGGGTGTTGCAGGCGCAGTACCAGCAGAGCGTCCTGCAGAAGGGGATGTGGACATAGATCGAGACCGCGTCCTGGGCGGGCACCTCGCCCAGCCATTTCGCCCATTCCCCCGGTCCGATTTCCCGTGTGAACTGTGCGGCGGTCGGATAGCTGGTGTATCGCGGCACATTGGCGTCGTAGCGGGCGATCAGGCCTGCCGTCCTGATCTGACGGCGTGTTTCAGCGCAGCTCTGCATCGACCGGATCCGGATCGGATTCCGACAGGCCGTGGTCCCCGTCGTCAAACAGGTGAAACTCGTGCCAGACCCCGTTCAAGACACCGAAGGCGACAGCAAGGCCGAGGCCGAGTATCCAGGCGAAATACCACATGATGAAACGTCCTAGGGTTCAGTACAGATCGGGATTGGTCTTGAGGGCGACCGTCGACGTCCTGCCCCACAGGACCTTGTAGACCCAGGCCGTGTAGACCAGGACCAGAGGCAGGAAGATCGCGGTCACAATCAGCATGATGAACAGCGTCAGATGGCTGGACGAGGCATTCCAGACCGTCAGGCTGGACTGGGGATCGATCGAACTGGGCAGGATGAAGGGGAACATCGAAAGACCGGCAGTCGAGATGATGCCGACGGTGGCCAGTGACGATCCGCCAAAGGCCATCGGAGCTGATCTGCGCCATAGGCCCACAAGAGCGGCGAGCGTCCCGATGAACCCCAAGGCGGGCGCCAATAGCATCCAGGGATAGAGGCCGTAGTTGTCCAGCCAGGCTCCAGGGGCGGCGACGACCGTGGTCCGCAAGGGGTTTGAGAAGCCCTGGATGTCCAGCACGCCGGTGATCCGATAGCCAAGACCGCCATAGGCCACATAGAGCCCGCCTACGGCGAACAGGACCAGACTGAGGACAGCAGCGATCGTCCCGAACCGTCGTGCGCGGACCAGGACGGGACCCTGCTCGGCCTTGACGGACAGCCAGGCCGCCCCGTGCAGCACCAGCATGCAGACCGACAACAGGCCCGCG
The DNA here is from genome assembly GCF_058725425.1 of Brevundimonas sp. DW-iso22. Classification (NCBI taxonomy): domain Bacteria; kingdom Pseudomonadati; phylum Pseudomonadota; class Alphaproteobacteria; order Caulobacterales; family Caulobacteraceae; genus Brevundimonas; species Brevundimonas sp. DW-iso22. Next base: position 157,324 of record NZ_JBZXEB010000005.1, read on the forward strand.
ATCAGGCTGAAGGGCGTAAACAGCCCCAGCAGGGTCCCGTCGTAAAACGATCGCAGGTCACTATCGAGGCGGAAGGGGGCTCCCAAAAGAACGTTGCCGACCGCCACGCCGAACACCAGGGCCGGTACGAAGCCGCCGACAAACAGACCCCAGTCCCAGAAGGACCGCCAGGCCGGTGAAGCCCGCTTGGACCGGTATTTGAATGAGACCGGTCGCATGATCAGGGCGGCCAGCACCAGAAACATGGCCAGGTAAAAGCCCGAGAAACTGACAGCATAGACGAACGGCCAGGCCGCGAAGATGGCCCCTCCCCCCAGGATGAACCAGACCTGATTACCCTCCCATGTCGCCCCGACCGTATTGATCACCATGCGGCGCTCCTCGTCGGTTCTGGCGACGAAAGGCAGGAGGGCCCCCACCCCCAGGTCGAAGCCATCGGTCAGGGCAAAGGCAATCAGAAGCACGCCGAGCAGGCCCCACCAGATCAGGCGGAGGGTGGCGAAGTCGATCGGGAATTCCATGATCATATGTCCTGAAGGTTCGAGGTCAGGCGACGGCGGGCGCGATTGCAGGTGCCGCAGCGGCGGCTTCGGGAGCGGGCGCACCGAAGGTATCCTGTTCGTGGAATGGCCCCTTCTTGATCGCGAACAGCAGCAGCCGAACCTCGACGACAGCCAGGGCGCCATACAGAACGGTGAAGCCGATGATGGTCGCCCAGAGCTGGGCCACCGTGAGGGATGAGGCACCCAGGAAGGTCGGGAGCACGCCCTCTACAGCCCAGGGCTGGCGACCAAATTCGGCCAGGATCCAGCCGAGCTCGATCGCGACCCACGGCAGGGGAATGGCCAGCAGTGCGACCCAGAGGAACCAGCGGGTATCGTGCTTGCGCAGGGAGCAGAGCACGAAGGCGGTGCCGAACAGCGCGATCATGAACAGGCCGATCCCGGCCATGACCCTGAAGGTCCAGAACAGGACCGGGACATTCGGCACCGTGTCCCAGGCCGTCTGGCGGATCAGTTCGGGCGTCGCCTGACGGGGATCGGCGACATGGCGCTTGAGCAGCAATCCGTAGCCCAGATCGCGGCGGTGGGTCTCGAACACGCCGCGCGCCACGGGATCGGCCGGATTGGCCTTGATTCCCTCGAGGGCGTCATAGGCGATGATCCCCGATTCAATACGGGTTTCAGCCGTCGCGACCAGTTCGAATATGCCTTCGACCGGCTTGTCGATGGTCCGGGTGGCGATCAGGCCCATGACCCAGGGCACTTGCACACCGTAATGGGTCTCGCGGTCCTTCATGCTGGGGATGCCGATGAGGGTCAGGCCCGCCGGCGCAGGCTCGGTGTGCCACATGGCCTCGAGGGCGGCGAGCTTCATCTTCTGGTTATCCGTCAGCGCATAGCCGGACTGATCTCCCAGGACGACGACCGAAAGGGAGGCGGCGAGACCGAAGGCTGCGGCGACCGTCATCGAGCGCTTGGCGAAACCCACATGTTTGCCCCGCAGCAGATAGAAGGCCGATACGCCCAGAACGAAAACCGCAGCACAGACATATCCGGCACTGACCGTATGCACGAACTTGGCCTGGGCGACCGGATTGAACAGCACCGCCATGAAGTCGGAGACCTCCATGCGCATGGTGTCCGGGTTGAAGGTCGAACCCACCGGATTCTGCATCCAGCCATTGGCGATCAGGATCCACAATGCCGACAGATTGGTGCCCAGCGCGACCATGAAGGTCACAAAGAGGTGCCCCACGCGGCTCAACTTGTCCCAGCCGAAGAACATCAGTCCCACGAAGGTGGCTTCCAGGAAGAAGGCCATGAGACCCTCGATCGCCAGAGGCGCGCCGAAGATGTCGCCAACATAGTGGCTGTAGTAGCTCCAGTTCATGCCGAACTGGAACTCCATGGTGATCCCGGTCGCGACCCCCAGAACGAAGTTGATGCCGAACAGCGTCCCCCAGAACCGGGTGATGGTCCGCCAGATCGGACGACGCGTCATGACATAGGTCGACTCCATGATGACCAGCATGAAGGACAGGCCCAACGTCAGGGGGACGAAGAGAAAGTGGTAGAGGGCCGTCAGCGCGAATTGCAGACGGGAAAGATCGACGACCGCCGGGTCCATGGGAAAGCTCCGAATCGCCGATCCCCAAGACCGGCGAGAGCTTTCGCCTAGAGGGGCGACCCGTCCGGAGCTTTGATCTTGATCAAAGCCCTGCCGTCCCACCTTTCTTACGGACGGGTGATGCATATGGCCACTTCCCCAAGCGCGTGCGCGACCCCCCCCGCAGACCTGACGCCGTCGCAGCAGCTGACGGCCTGGTCCAGGCTCCATGGAGGCGGCTTGAGGACAGCGGCGATCCTGACCACGATGGACGCTCTGCCCGCCATCGGCTTTGCCGCCGGCCTGGCTGGTGCGATAGGTGTCATGGCGAGCCGCGACGGCAGCCTTTGGCCCTGGCTTCTGCTGGCTCTTGTCAGCCTGATCGTGAGGGCGGCTCTGGGCCAGGCCGCAATGGTGGCCGCCGTTAAGACTGCCGGATCGTTGAAAGCGGATATCCGAGGCCGGGTTCTGTCGAGGATATTCTCATCTGGGAACCGGGACCCCGCCGATATGACCGCAGCGGTGGAGGGCATCGAGGCCCTGGATGGCTATGTCTCGCGCTTCACGCCGCTGCGTCAGGCCGCAAGGATTGCACCGCTCATCATCATCGCAGCCTGTGCCTTCGCCAGCCCTGTTGCGGCAGGCATCCTCCTGTTCACCCTGCTCCCCTTTGCTGTCGGCATGGCCCTCGTCGGGATGGCCGCTGCGGGCGAAAGCCGCCGTCAGTTTCAGGCCATGGAAGCGCTGGCCCATCTGTACCTGGACCGGATCCGCGCCCTCCCCCTGCTGATATCCTTTCAGGCCGAGGCGCGTGCGACCGCAGAGGTCGCCCTATCGGCTCGAGAGCTGGCGAGCCGTACGGGCCGCGTGCTCAAGATCGCCTTCCTGTCCTCTGCCGTACTGGAGTTCTTCGCTGCCCTCTCTGTCGCGCTTGTCGCCGTCTATTGCGGTTTCAACCTGCTGCGCCTGCTGCCCTTCCCTGTCCCCGAGACCCTGACGCTATCGCGCGCCTTCTTCGTCCTGACGCTGGCCCCGGAAGTCTACGCCCCCATTCGCCGCCTGGCGGCCGCCTATCACGACCGTCAGGCTGCAGAGGCCGCCGTACCGGCTCTGGCGGGACGCGCCAGCGAAGCACGATCCGAGCGTTCCAACCTTGTCGTGGGCTCGTCGGCACCAACCGTGGACTTCAGCAACGTCCAGGTTCGTTACGGAGATAGTGCAGCGGTCCTGACGGGGTTTAACCTGCATGTTCCGGCCTGCGGTGTCGTCGCTCTGACCGGGGCCAGTGGATCGGGCAAGAGCAGTCTGCTCCATCTTTTGCTAGGCCTCGCCCCCCTCACATCGGGGGAGGTCCGGGTCGGAACCCAGCGCCTGACCAAAGCCAGCGATTTCGCAGGGGCCGTCGCGTGGGCGAGCCAGACGCCGATCGTCATCCCCGGCAGCCTTCGCGACAACATCGCTCTCGCCCATCGAGAGGCCACAACGGTGGACATCCTGCGCGCCGCCGCTGCGGCTGGCCTGTCCGGCGATCTGGACCGTAGCCTCGACGAACGCGGCGGAGGCCTTTCGGGCGGCGAGCGGCGACGCCTGGGACTGGCGCGGGCTCTGCTTTCGAACGCTCCCCTGCTGTTGCTGGATGAGCCGACCGCCAATCTGGATGCAACCACGGAGAGGGACATCATCGAGGCGCTGCGCCAGGCCATGCAAGGGCGCACCACCATCATCGCCACCCACTCCCCCGCTGTCATGACCCTTGCCGATCAGGTGGTGTGCCTGTGACCTCCCGCCTGGAACCCCTTGAGACCCTTCTAGCGGAGCAGCGGCGTCTTCAGCGGACGCGCCTTGGCACAGCGGCCTTTGCTGCGGTCGGCGTGGCGGCGGCGACGGTCTGCCTTCTGGGCTTGTCGGGTTGGTTCATCACGGGGGCGGCCCTGGCCGGTTTGGCCGGTGCCGGGGCCGCCCATAGCTTCAACGTCCTGCTACCGGGGGCGGCCATCCGCCTGCTCGCCATCCTGAGGACGGGTTCCAGATACATCGAGCGCCTGAGTGGCCACGAGGCTGCGCTCAAGGCCCTTGCGGCATTGCGACCCGCGCTCTTCGCGGGCCTCGCCGCCGGGCCGCCGGAACGCGCCTTCGCCCTGGCCAGCGGTGAGGCTTCGGCCCGCCTGGGGCAGGATGTGGATGCGATCCAGACACTCTTCGTACGGCGCAGCGGACCTTGGGGTGCCGGCGCGGGAGCCGCAGCGGCGGTCGTGCTCGTTTCCCTCTCAGGCCTTGGCCCGGCGTCGGCCCTTGTGCTGGGACTCGCGGGGTCCGTGTTGGGCGCTCTTGTGATCGGACGGACTTGTACGGATGCCGCAGGCCGCGACATCCAGAGAGCTATGGGACGCTTCAAGGACCGGCTGTCGTCCCTCGAAGCCTGCGCACCGGAACTGCGAGCCTATGGATTGGAAGACTGGGCCATCCAGCAGGTCGCGGCCTCCGCCGGCCCGCTGGACCTCGCCACCGCACGCGCTGGACGCGGCTCTGGCTGGATCGCAGCATGGCAGGTTTTCACCATGGGGGTGACCGTGGTCGCTGTGATGGCGCTGTCCCGTAGCCAGCCGGCCCCGATGGTCGCTCTCGCAGCGCTTGCGACCGTTGCGTCGATTGAGGCGGCGACCGCCCTGACCAGTCATTTTCGCTCGTCTGGAGCGGCAAACGAGGCCATGACCCGCCTTGCCGATGTCCTTTCGTCAGGCGCACGCGTCGCTGCAGAACACCACCTCTCGGGCCAGGACACGCAGCTGGGGTTCGGCCCCGCAGAACCAGATGTCGCCTGGCCCAGCCGTATCGCCATCGTCGGCCGAACCGGGTCTGGCAAGACGACTCTGGTCGAGCGCTTGATGGGGCTCAGGCCGGACCCCTCGGCCAGCCTGCACATTGGGGAGAGATCACCGAGACAGAGTACCGATGCCTCTGTGCGCCAGCTGTTCGCCTACGCCAGCCAGGACATGAGGTTCCTGAGCGGTACGGTGCGGACCAATCTGGCCGTGGCAGACCCCGGTGCCGACGACCCGGCGATGTGGTCGGTTCTGGAGGACGCCGGCCTGGCTGCCCGTATCCGCACGTCGGCGTCAGGCCTCGACATGCCGCTCGGTGACAACGGGTCTGCCCTGAGTGGGGGTGAACGCCGTCGTCTCGGCCTGGCACGCGCCTACCTTCGGTCGGCCCCGTGGCTCGTTCTCGATGAGCCGACGGAGGGTCTGGACGCGATCCAGGAAAAACAGGTCCTGCTGGCCCTGTCCGAACGCCTTTCGCGAACCGGCCAAGGCCTTCTGCTGATCAGCCATCGCCCCGCACCGATCGGGCTTTGCGACACCGTCCTCACCGTCTCGGGCATGGGACCGCAGGGAGACATCGCGCTGTCCTCGTCGGGCCGGCTCTGCCAGGCGGCCTAGCCTTCGCCTCCCGCGAGGACGGTCAGACGTGCGGGTTGAAGGATATGGACTTCAGACAGGCTCAGTAGCTGGATCACGCCCTGGGTCTTGAGCTTGGTAAGGGCGCGGCTGACCGTCTCGATCGTCAGGCCGAGATAGTCGGCGATTTCGGCCCGCGTCATCGGAAGATGCACCCGGCCTGCCGGACCAGGCCGTGCTGGATCGTGTCCTGGAAGCTCCAGCAGAAAGGTGCAGACGCGTTCCAGTGCGGTCTTTCGCCCGAGCAGAAGGATCTGATTCTGGGCAGCGGCGAGTTCGTGGTGAGCCCGGTCCAGCAGGGCGGTCTCAAGGGCCGGCGTCTCTTGAATCAGCGCACGGTACTCGCTCTTGCGAAAACGGCAGGCGGATGCCGGTTCGAGGGCTTCCGCCGAGAAATCATAGGTCTGACCGGCAGCCAGGCCCAGGAAATCGCCTGCAAACAGGAACCCTGTAATCTGACGTCGTCCGTCCGGGAGCAACTTATAGATTCTCACCGACCCCGAGGTGACATTGAACACATGCCGGGCGTCGTCGCCCTGGCGGAAGAGGACTTCTCCAGCCTCCAGCGCGATGTGATGGGCGAGCGCATCCAGCCGGCTCAGATCGGCGTCGTCTATGCTGGCGCAGACGCTCAGGGCTCTGGCGCCGCAATGGTCACACGCATTGGCACGGCGACGGTCGGAGCAGCCGCTTGGAAGGGACCTGAGTTCAAGCATGATAAGACGCAGGCTTCGGCCAATCGGGCCGCGATGTCCAGTTCGCGCATGGCGCTTTGCGTCAGATCAGGCCCGATGACGCTGGTCCAGGCAATCCATGGCCGAATTCGGGGCAACAACCATCTCGGCCCGACATCTGACCGAAAGCCCTTCAACAGCTGGCTGAGGGCTGGTTGCACCCACGCCCAGGGTGGAGATGTGATACGCGCCGACGGGTCGTGACGCGATGCAGTCGGCCTGCGCGGACAGCCAGCACTGGGCGGGGAAGGTGTCCGCCCAAGATCGCCAGGCTGACCACGGCGTGCAACCGAACAAGTCATAAAATCCGGCATCGCAGAACGGCACGGCGTGTTCTAGTCAATCCTCCTTGCGCCACCGCCGATCTCAATGGACGACCGTTGCTTTCTCATATCGACCTGTCGACCCGGATCCTTACCCTGCACCTCCCGCAGGGCCAATCGGCCCAGCGGGCACTTGAAGCCGCCATCGAGCTACTGACCGAACGGCCCGATCTATGGGATTGGGACTGGATCGTGGAGGCCGCAAGCGTCCCCGATGACGTGTGCGTCCATCATATCGACAGCCTTGCCCGTATCCAGGCCAACACAGGTCGGCGCGCGAGGACCGTGCTGGTGTCAGAGGACCGGTACCTCCATCTCTGGGCCCGGGTCATGGATTTCCAGTTCCCGAATCGCGCCCATTCGGTCGTCAGGTCGATGGTTGAGGCCCGAGCCCTGATCCATCCGACTCTTCGCCCTGCAGGCGGTCAGGTCCCGGAGGGCTGAACAGTCCCGTCGAGGCACCTCATTTCAGACGCTGCGCCGCCGTATGCAACGGCCTTGGCGCAAAACCGTCGGCTTCAGATTCCCCCAAATCGGGAAGTTTCGGGCTGCGGGGGTGATCAGCCTAAGGTCCGGTCCGTTGAGGTATAGGCCACTCTTGAGGTCGAACGGCGCAATCTTTGACCTCGATCAAAGCCATGCCTAGGCCCGGCGGGCACCTTGGCCCCTCATCCCAAGGAGCCGGCCATGCCTCACGAAGCCATTCCGATCGTCGTCGCCATCGTCGCGATTTTTCTCACCTTTATTGTCGGTGTGGGCGGTGTATCCATCTGGTCAAACTGGCCGAGCCGGACCTGACGCAGCTATGAGCCAACGGATCTGGGCATACGGCAACCAATGAGATCGATGTCTTGGTGACGCGAGCTAGTGACTTCTCCATCGTCCGCTATGCGAAAACCGACGAAGGACTTCAGGCGACGCCTCTGGCGCGCTCGGGGGTCAGTGTGGCGGCGACGCCTTCGACTACTGGATCATCGACCAGCTGGTCTCACCCGAGCTGGGCAAAGGCAGCGCCTACCGCTCCCTCCGCAAGACCCTTCCCGTCCCCCAGTATGCGGCCTTCGCGCGGTGGGACCAGCTCGCCCTACTTGGGGCTTCGCGGGCCATGCGGGACATCCAGGCCCTAGCGCGCACCGCTACCGAGCCGGAAAAGCTGGAACGCCTGATCGAGATCCTCGACGACAATCACGGCTATGCCCTCTACCAATCCGTCTCTGCGCTAAAGATCGCGCTTTCGGAGGCCGGAAGCACCACCTTCGCCTTCTCGGCGGGCTCGGTTCGCATCCAAAGGCCGGTGAGCCGAGCCCAGTTCGAGACGTGGATCGCGCCCGAACTCCAGGCGATCGAAACCGCCGTCGACGCCGCCCTCCTCCAGTTCGGGCTCGGCCCTGACCAGATCGACCGGGTCTTCCTCACCGGCGGCACCTCCCTCGTCCCCGCCGCACGGCGGATCTTTCAGTCCCGGTTCGGATCGAATCGCATCGAAACGGGGGGCGAGTTCGAACCCATCGCCTCCGGCCTGGCCCTGATCGGCCGGGAGCCCGATCTCGACGTCTGGAGCCATCGCCTGCACCCCGAAGCCTGGGCGGCGAACGACCGCCTGACATCCCCGACTTCCATCACCCCAAAGGAAAAAGACCCCGCCCTTTCGGACGGGGTCTCTGTTCTGGGAGATATCTTGAAGGCCGGCTCTAGCTGCCGGTTCCAAAACCGTCGGATCCGCCGGCTCCGGCGGCACCCTCTCCGCCTGTCGCGGGACCGGTCTCGGTCTTACCGGGCTGGGGCGCGTTCGTCCGGCCTGCGTCCGGCAGCGGGTTGGAGGTTTCCGGATTGGGCTCCTGATCGCGTTCGGGTGTCACATCGGTCATGTCGCTGCTCCTGTGTTTGACGATACAGAACCAAGGCTTGAGGTCGCAGGAGCGTTCCACGAAAACGCACTCTGCACCCGTCAGGAGATCTTCCCGTGGGTCAGCTCATCCCTGCGTCCTCCGAAGGACCAGCCCATCGCAGGCGCGTGACGCCCCAACGCTGGCAGTCCCGTCTACAGCAAGCTCCCTGTGCCCGGACGCTCCGGTTCAGAGGTCGGAAAAATCTTTAGCGCCCCGTCTGGCAACGCCCGCTGCAGCGCCTTCGCTTCACTCCACGGCGCGCGCATCCAGGTTTCGCGTTCTTCAGCCGTGGTCAGAATCACCGGCATGGCCTTGGAGTGGACGGACTTCACCGGCTCGCTGGGCTCGGTCGTCAGAAAGGCGAACAGGTCGACCGTTTCAATCCCCTTCCTGATCTTGCGCACCGACGTCCAGGCGCGCGCGTGAACACCGGCGAAGAAGGCCAACGGCTCTGGGTCTTCGCCAGCCAGCCGAAACCAGACCGGGCAGTATCTGCCCTCGGCATCGCGGCCCGGCTCGCTGAAGGCCGTGAAGGGGACCAGGCAGCGGTTGGCCGGATCCAGCCACGGCTTCCAATGCGAGGACGTGGTGTTGCGCACATTGGTGGTGCCGCCATCGGGCTCCATCTCCAGCAGGCGGGGGAAGTCGACCTCCTTGCCCTTGGCCCTCATCTTGTCGGCGCGCTTTGTCGCCGCATCGAACAGCGCCTTCTTCGACGACGGCATGCCCCAGCGCGCCATCGCCAGCTCCCGCTCCCCTTCCAGCCCATGTCGGACGATAGGAGCGGGATAGTCAGGATAGACGTCGCCGGGCGCGAGGTTGCCGACGTCGGACTGCATGGCGTTGGCCAGATCCATGATCGCCTGCGGGCCTGACCGCTGTCGGTAGAGGTTGCACATTTCACGAGCCTGTCACGGCGCTTGCGCAATGTGGAGTCGCCGGAAAGCAGACGTGCCGAATGTCCGCCAAGGGTGGGAAGCGGACATTCACGTAGTCGATGCGCTCGCTCCCCTCCGATTAAAGTATGCCACGAGAACGGGCAGCACGATCAGGGTGAGGAGGGTCGCGGTCGTCAGCCCGCCGATCACCACTGTGGCCAAGGGCTTCTGCACCTCAGCCCCGGCACCGGATGCGAAAGCCATGGGCACGAAGCCCAAGACGGCGACCAAGGCGGTGGTCATGACCGCCCTCATCCGGTCCACTGCACCTTCCAAGGCCGCGACGGCCGGGGCCGCGCCTTGCGCCAAGCGCTCCTGAATGGCCTGCATCAGCACCAGACCGTTCAGGGTCGCCACGCCGGACACGGCAATGAACCCCACCGCCGCGCTGATCGAGAATGGCATGCCTCGCAACGCCAGCGTCAGGGCTCCTCCCACCAGAGCCAGCGGCACGCCCGCGAACACCAGCGCTGCGTCCTTGGCCGACCTCAAGGCCCAGAACAGCAGCCCGCCGATGGTCAGAAACACGATCGGCACAATAAGGCCCAGCCGGGCGGAGGCCCGCTGCAGGTTCTCGAACTGACCACCCCAGTCTAGCCAGCCCCCCGCCGGAGGGGTCACCTCGTCGGCGACGCGGGACTGGGCCTCTGCGACGAAACTGCCCAAGTCACGACCGCGCACATTGGCCTGGACGATCATGCGCCGCTTGCCGTTCGAACGGCTGATCTGGTTCGGACCGTCCGCGATGTCGAACCGGGCGACCGACGATAGAGGCACAGTCATTGCTCCGGTCGAGGCATCCTCCGGCATGACCGGAAGCTGCTCCATCACCGTGGGATCGTTGCGCAGGGCATCGCCCAGCCGCACGACCACATCGAACCGCCTGTCTCCCTCCAGCACCTGTCCGGCGGATCGGCCGGCGAAGGCGATGGCCAGGGCGTCCGCGGCATCGGATGCATGAACCCCCTGGGCCGCCGCCACGGTGCGGTCCACGCTGGCCGTGATCGTGGGCTGGCCCGACACCTGCTCGACCCGCACATCGGCGGCTCCGTCGATGTCGCGCAGGACGCCCGCCACCTGTTCGGCGCTTCGGGTCATGGCCTCGAAATCGTCGCCATAGACCATGACCGCCACGTCGGAACGAACCCCCGCAATCAGTTCGTTGAACCGCATCTCGATCGGCTGGGTGAACTCGTAGTTATTGCCGAGCTGGGTCGACAGATCCTGCTCCATCCGTTCGACCAGAATCGCCTTGTCCAGGCCGGGGTCGGGCCAATCGCTGCGATCCTTCAGGATCACGAAGGTGTCGGAGATCGACGGCGGCATCGGGTCGGACGCCACCTCGGCCGTGCCGGTGCGGGTAAAGACGCGCTTCACCTCAGGCATGGCCATCAAGGTCCGCTCGACCCCGAACTGCATCGCCTGGCTCTGTTCCAGCGAGGTCGAGGGCACGCGCAGCGCCTGGACCAGCACATCGCCCTCGTCGAGCTGGGGCACGAACTCGCGCCCCAGGGTCATGAAGGTGAAGGCCCCCAGCATCAGGGCGATCCCAGCCCCCACCATCACCGCACGTGGCCGCGCCATGGCGGCTTCCAGCAGGGGCCGATAGCGGGCCTTTGCCGCACGGGTAAGGCGGGTTTCCTGATGCGCCGCCTTAGGTTCCCGCACCAGCAGCGCCGCCATCGCTGGAACGAAGGTGAAGCTGAGGACAAAGGCCGCCAGCAAGGCCAGCATGACCGTCGCCGCCATGGGGCCGAACATCTTGCCCTCGACGCCTTCGAACATCAGCAGCGGCGCATAGACCAGCAGGATGATGGCTTGGCCGAAGGCGGCGGGTCGTGCCATCTCACGGGCCGCCCCCGCCGCGACCGAAAGCCGCTCGGCGAGGGTCAGCGGCCGTCCGGCCTCGTCCCGCTTCAGGCCCAGGCACCGCAGGGTGTTCTCGACCACCACCACGGCCCCATCCACTATCAGGCCAAAATCCAGTGCTCCAAGGCTCAACAGATTGGCGCTGATGCCGAACCGGTTCATGGCCGAGGCCGCAAACAGGAAGCTGAGCGGGATCACCAAGGCCGTGATCAGCGCCGCCCGCACATTGCCCAGCGCAAAGAACAGCACCGCGACCACCAGCAGCGCCCCCAGCGCCAGATTGTGCTCGACGGTCCTGATCGTGGCCTCGACCAGTTCAGTCCGGTCCAGTGCCGGTCGGATGACCACCCCAGGCGGCAGGCTGGCGGCCAGTTCATCGATCCGCTGGCCCACCCTCTGCGCCACGGCCCGCGAATTCTCGCCCTGGAGCATCAAGGCCGTACCGACCACGGTCTCGCGTCCGTCGGCGCTGGCTGATCCCAGGCGCGGGGCGCGGCCGATCTCCACCGTCGCCACGTCGGCGACCCGGATGACCCGGCCGCCCTGGTTCAGGATCGGCGTCTGGGCCAGATCGTCCAGGCTCTTCAGCCGCGCATCAGCGCGGACGATATAGGCCTCTCCCGCCCGGTTGACGTAGCCGGCCCCCGCGATCCGGTTGGCGTGCTCCAGCGCCTCGACCAACTGCACCAGCCCGACGCCGTAAGCCGCCAGCAGCGCCGGATCGGGATGCACGGCGTATTCCTTGACGTAGCCGCCCAGCACATCGATCCCGGCCACGCCCGGCACAGTGCGAAGCTGAGGCGCGACGATCCAGTCCTGCACGGTCCGCAGATAGGTTGCCTTCTCCTCGTCGGTCGTCAGCCGCTCGCCCTCGGGCGTGACATAGACCGCACCGGGGCGCGCCGGGGTGCCTTCGAACTCCAGCGTCCAGATGAAGACTTCGCCCAACCCCGTGACCACCGGCCCCATCGAGGGTGACAGGCCCTGGGGCAGATCCGCGGTGGCGGCCTGGATCCGCTCGTTCACCAGGTTGCGCGCGAAATAGATGTCGGTAGCGTCGGTGAAGACGGCCGTGATCTGTGAAAAGCCATGGCGCGACAGGGACCGCGTCTCGACCAGGCCCGGCAGACCGGCCAGGGTGGTCTCCAGCGGAAAGGTCACCTGACGCTCGACCTCTTCAGGCCCCAGCGCTGGGGCGACGGTGGTGATCTGGACCTGCCGGTTGGTGATATCCGGCACGGCGTCGATCGGTAGCTGCAGCAGCTCGCGTGTGCCGAACAGGGCCAGCACCACGGCCAGGGCCACCACACCCCAACGGAAGCGAACGGAGATGTCGATGATGCGGTTCAACATGATCAGTGCCCATGCTCCGCATCGCCCTTGGCCAGTTCGGCCTTGAGCAGAAACGCCCCCTGACCCGCGATCCGCTCGGCCCCCGTCAAACCCGAGACGATCTCGATCCGCCCGGCGGCCGTCCGGCCCGTGACGACCGGCCGGGCCCGAAACCCGGCCCCCTCCACGACGAAGACCGAGGCCTGACCTGCCACCGTCTGGACCGCGTCGGCAGGCACCGTCAGGCCTGCGCCCGCCCCGGACGACAGGATGCGCGCGGACAGGACGGTACCCGCCGGTGGCAGGCTGCCCGTCGGCGTGGCGCGAACGATGACCACGCCCTGGGCATTGACCGGCGCTATGGCGCTGATGACGCCCGTCGCGGGCTCGGCCCCCGGCACGGCGATCTGCAGCCGGTCGCCGATGCGCAGGACCGCTGCCGCCGACGGCGGGGCGTCGAACACCAGCTCCACCCGGCGTCCGTCCGCCACCGCCGCGATCTGCGGTGCCTCTTCGTGCAGGAACTGGCCCGGGGCCGCGCTGATACGGGTGACGATGCCGGCCAGCGGACTGCGAACCACGACGCTACCATCCGTGCCGGGTGCGCCATAAGCCCCGACGCGAGCGCGCGCCGCTCGCAGTTCGGCTTCCGCCCGGCGCGCTTCGGCGGCGGTGATGTCCAGCCGCGCTTGCGCGATCCAGCCCTGTTCGAAGAGCTGCCGGTCGCGCCGCTCGGCCGCGACGGCGGTCTGGGCCGAGGCGGCGGCGGCATCGACTGTGGCGCGCGAACCGGCCCCCTCGGCACTTCTCAGCGTGGCGATGGGAGAGCCGACCGAGACGTGATCGCCGGGTCCGACATGAACCCGCACGACGCTGCCTGCCAGCGGCGCATCAATGCTGGCCTCGGCCCCCGGCGCAAAGGCGACCCGGCCTGGCAGCTTCAGCTCCGAGCCCCCGCCGCGTTCGACCCCGACCAGGGTGACGCCCGCGCGTTCAGCCGCCTGGGGGCTCAGGGCGACGACTGCACCGCCCCCCTCGTCCTCATGATTGTCCTCGGCATGCTCCGCCTCGGTCGCCGCCGTAGGGCGGTCGATGTACTGCGCCCCGGCGAAGCCGATACCCAGGGCGGCCACGACAGCGGCTACCGTCATCAGCCCGTGCTTATTGATATGCATGATCGTTCCTCGCCCGACGTCTGTCGGGGCTGCGCTCGGCCGCACGCGTTGGCGCACGACGGTTCAGGGGCAGCCGGGCTCACGCCCGGTCGAGGTCAGGGTCTCGGTGGACGCTCAGGCCCGGCCGGACGATCCATCGGCGCGCGCAGGGCATGCGCCCACGTGGAGGGTCGCTGGAATGTGACCAGCGTCTGCCGATCCATCAAATCCGCTGCCATGCCGGGATGCGGCGCGTGACAGCACCCGCCCGCGCAAGCCGGCCCACAGTCCGGGCAACCTGCACAATCGTCAGCAAGATCAGAAGACGCAACGTCGGCGGAGATTGTGAGGTCGAGGGTCGGAGAGGCGCAAACGTGGCTCGCCGCAGCAGGCACGGCGAAGGCTACCGCCATCAACAGGATGGCGAATACTGCAAACCTTCGGGTGGTGACCGAAAACCACTTCAGCATAGGGTGCGCATAGCACTCGTTTTGATCGAAAGCGATGCGGCAATCGCCCGGCCGCGCTTCTGCGGGAACACGCTCCGGGCAACGCTGCCAGTCCTGCACTGGTGCTGCGAGAGGTCTGATGCGCCCTAAGGTCCGCTATGGGTCGATTGCGGACAGCTGGCTCTAGACCCGACTATCGCCGCTATGAAAATGACACCGCACGACAAGTTTGTTGCCGGAATGGGCATCGTGGTCGCCATCATTCTCGGGATGCCTCTATGGTGTTGTGGCAATATTGAGCTGATCTGACCGGTAGTGGTGGCAGTCTCAGCCCCGCCACGGCTGGACCTGGACCGTACTCATTCAGAGCGCCCCAAGCATTCACGCCGTCGTCCTCCGGCGCGGCAGGTTTGTTAATGAGGGATGACGAGCACGCAGTCATAGTTGCCGTTACCGTCCGTGCGCGGCAGCGCTACGTAGGTTTGGCCAGACTCATCAACGAGGCGGCGTACGATGTTGTTGAAGTTGGCTTCATCCCCTGTGACGACATGAAGAAGGAAGCCGACATCGGCCTCTTCCACTGAGTAGCAAGAGCCACCAGACCTGAGCAGTTCAAGCGAGATCGTCATGGCTTGGCCGTACCATAGCCATGTGGCGCGATCCATTGTGGGGCGTTCAGGCCTGCCTTCCTTCAGGATGGCGAGCCTTCTGCGTGTTGGCGACCCGGGGCCGCAGAGGGGGACTCGTAACCCCGGGCCGCCTCACAGCACACGCTACGCTGCAATGTCAGCAGACAGGCTCGGTCGATGACGGTCAAATCACCCTGTCGTCAGGCCGGTCAGGTGACGCGAGTGGCCATGACCGTGAGAAAGCCAAGAACACCACTCTCATCGCGCAGAACTATCTTGAAGTCATTGCCTGCCCAGAGGTGAGATGCCCTAGTGGGCGTCAGTTCTGAGACGATGCGGATAGCAGCCTGACGCGCCGACTCGTTGTTGAGCAGCACCTCTCCATCGTGATCGATTACGTGTTCACCATCGAGGGTGTCGAAGAAGTACCTGGGCATGAAGCCTTAAAGCCGAAGCCCCCACGTCGTTCCTCTGCCGGTTTTCGGCACTGCACCCACTTCGCTTTACGGCACCAGAAGTCGGGCGCGGTCGGCGGCCCGGGCATTGTCCGCCCTCACCTGAGCTGCGTCCATCTCGGCCACGCTTGCCACTCCCTCAGCAGTGCGGCGACTGGTTTCGTCGGGCTTCAGCATGGAATAGGCCAACAGGGCGAGAACGAGGGCAGCAAGGCCGCTCAGGATCAGGCGGCCGGTCCATGGGTTGGGGTAGTGGACATCACGCGTTTTACTGGGCATCGAAGGCTCCTTCTGGAGCCAAACGCGCAAGTGCGACAAAAGGGGCCACAGCGATAGAGTGGTCCAACCGGACGCTCCATTCGTTCGCCGGCTACGGTGTTATTTGCGGTGTAGCTGAGACTGATCCAGACTTTATCCTTTGAAACTGGATGGTAGATCGCATCGCCGAAATCATCGACCTCCAACGCAAAGCCCGCGAAGCTAGTTCGATGGCCAGCAAGTCGCCGTTCCCGAAAGACCGAAAGCGCTTCTTCGATATGGCTGAGGATTACCAGCGCCGGGTTGAACAGCTACGCCACTAATTGGCGGAAGTACGCTCTTGGCCCGGTTTAAAATCGTTTGGCCAGCCTTCTGAGATCAGGACATCACCGTAAGCGCCTCATTCGTCAACGCCCGCTGTAGCGCCTTCGCCTCGCTCCAGGGAGCGAACATGTAGAACCCGTTCTCCGTCCAACTAATGCCTGCGCTCGTCTGCCAATTTCTTCAGATGGCGGACCTTCTCAAATCGACGAAGTTGGTTCGTGCCTGGTTTATACCCAGCAGCTTGATAAGCAGCCTCCATGCTCCGGAAACGTCGCCCGTTTGTATAGGAGCTCGGACCTCCGCTCGCGTCCACGGTTTCTCGTGAGAGTTTGCCTTGGGCGGACAAGACTGCTCGCAGGTGTTCAGTTAGATCGCTCATCGAGTACACTTTCCTAACTCTGCCGCTGCGGTTCTTGCCGCGATGTAGCCTGAGCTTATCGTGTCCCTCGGGGGCAGGCAGCCACAAGATGTCTCGGATGACTTCAATATTCCCCAACTGCCTGGTGTAGACGCCGACACCCCAACGGCCGTGCGCCGCCATGAGCTTCTGACTGACCTGACCATGTTCATCGGCGATACGCCGGAGATCTGCTGGGGCAAGCTCGCCGGAGGTGATCCGGACGGTGGTGATGTGTACGTGAAGTACCGCTGTCGCTGCGGAACGCGGAAGACCTGCTGGCCGAGTGGGGCATCGACATCTGCCATGAGACGGTGCGGCTCTGGTGGAACCGCTTCGGCCCAATGTTCGCCGCCAAAATCCGCAGGCAGCGGGTCCAGAAGATGCACGCCTTCACTTACTGGCGGTGACATCTCGACGAGGTGTACGTGAAGATCAGCGGCGAGATGCACTACCTCTGGCGCGCCGTCGATCACGAGGGTGAGGTGCCGGAATCCTTTGCCAGCAAGACCAGAGACAAGCCGCGGCGTTGAAGTTCATGAAGAAACTCATGAATCGGCATGGGCGGTTAAAGGCCCTCACGACCGACGGTCCGCGCTCCTACAGGCGGCGATGAAAGCGCTCGGCAGCGCTGACAAACAGGAGGTTGGCAGGTGGGCGAACAACAGGGTGGAGAACTCACACCTGCCCTTCGGTAGCGTCCCCTCGCCAGTCGTCACAGACGTTCGGAATGTGCCTCGCGGGTGAGGAGGGCGAGTCTGATTGTGGGCTTGAAATCAATGTCCGCAACCGACCCATAGCGGACCTCCCGCCCTGATTGTCACTCCCGGCTTTCGCCAGTGCTACGGGGCTCGGACCTACCCCTAGAAGTTGACAAATACAGACGCTACGGCCTGGCCCTTGTCTGCGTCGCTATCAACCCAGGTTAGATCTATGCGGAACCGTCCCAGCTCTCTTGCGACCCCAACTGACCAGTCGGCTTTCCCCTCCGGAGCAAATGCACCGTCCTCATAACCGACTGTACTGTTGACCGAGACGGGCCAGGACGAGGGCGCGAAGCTCAGCGACGTCCACCCATAACGGTTATCCTCGTCACCCAGCGCTGATTGAGCCGGGGCGAATGCCGCACCAAAGACCCAGGTTAGCGCCCCATGGGTGCGGCCGAATTGAAGTGGGAACTCGACATAGTTCACGTCGTCCCCATCGGGGTACCGATAGGCGGCGGCGGCAATATCGACATCGAAGCCTCCGACCTGGCCCGCCCAGCCTAGCGTCCCCGTGATTTCCACGTCGGCTCCGTCACCGTCCGACCCGACGCCGTATTCATCGATCGTGGAAACGAAAACATCGCCGTAGACGCCGGACGCGTGATCCGCCGTCAGCCCGCCCTGAAGAGCCGGCCGCCCGCCGGAGAGTGAATAGCCACGGTATCGATAGTCACTGACGACGCCGGCCGTGCCACTCAGAGACCAATCGGAGGATTGCGCCCAGGCCGGACAGGCGATGCTGACGAGACCCAGGGCTACGAGAAGGGAGGTTTTCATGATCTCTCAAGCGGCGGCTTCAGCGCGATGTTGCGATGCGGAAAGGACGTGGCTGATCGCTTCAAGCAGTTCGGCCGGGCGGATCGGCTTGGGAAGATGAAGATCGGCACCGGCGGCAAGACTTTTATCGACATCGTCCGGCATGGCATTGGCGGTCAGCGCAATGACGGGCGTTCGTGCAAGCCCCTTTGCCGCCTCGTGATCGCGCAGGAGGCGAGTGGCTGTCAGGCCATCCATCTCGGGCATCTGCACATCCATGAGGATGATGTGGAAGGCCGAAGCGGTCAGCATATCGAGGGCCTCCCGTCCGTTGTGGGCCAGGGTCAGGTCCACACCGAGCGGTTCCAGGATCATCGCCACGACCTGACGATTGATGGCGTGATCGTCCGCATAGAGCACCCGCAGCGAGCAGGCGTCTTCGTTGTGGTCCGGAGCCACCGGCTCCGGTGTCGTGACCTCCACATTACCGATCCTCGGCAGGCACAGGTGGGCAAAGAAGGTCGATCCCTTGCCCGGAACCGATCTCACCGTGACCTGCCCTCCCATCATCTCCGCCAGGGATACGCAGATCGACAGACCCAGCCCGGTACCGCCATATCGCCTGCTGACGGACACATCCGCCTGCTCGAACCTCTGGAAGAGCCGCGCAGCTGTCGCCCGGTCAAACCCGACCCCCGTGTCGCTGACCGATAGACAGAGTCTGCGGTCTCCGTGCTTGCGCGCAGTGACCTGGACGCAGCCGGTTTCCGTGAACTTGACGGCATTGCTGATCAGGTTGGACAGAACCTGGGAGACCCGCGTCCGGTCTCCGAGATACACCCCTGAGGCGTCATCCTGGATTGTCAGTCCGAGCGTAATCCCCTTGGCGGCTGCTGCCGCACCGTGAAGCTGGGCGACCGACTTCAGCAACTCGTCCAGTTCAAACGGCACCGACTCGAACTTGAGCAGGCCCGCCTCGATCTTGGCTACATCCAGAATGTCGTTGACCACATGTTCGAGCGTTCGGCCTGAGGAGACGATGGTGGCCGCCATCTCCCGTCCACGCGCATCCGTCTGGTGGTCCTGAAGGAGTTCCGTCATGGCGATAATGCCGTTCAACGGCGTCCTCAGCTCATGGCTCATATTGGCGAGAAACTGAGACTTTGCGGCATTGGCGGATTCCGCCTCTGCCAGGGTACGATCGAGAGCCTCCTCATTGTAGGCCAGGTCCTTGATGAGCCGGTAGACACGGACCCCTCCGACGATGAGAGCGAGCACAAGCAGCGCCACCATGATCGACAAGGCCGGTATGGCCCCGACCAGCAGCGACGCTCCAGGACGATCCGGCGTCCACTGGACAAAGCCAAGCCGTTCGCCTTCGTTGCTTTCTATTGGAACCGACGCCGGGGTCAGCTTTTGATCTGCCCTCAGGAGTTTGGGCTCGATCAGCATCAGATCATTTTCGAGCGAGGCTACGAATGCGCGCGCCGAGGCACCGGAAACGACAAAGGGCGGGGGCGTGCCCGGCCGATCATGCTCGGCATCCTCGGCCACAATACTGGAGACGCTGATGAAGTAGGGCTCGCCGCCCACCATCACGGTTCCCTCGCGGGTCACGACCGCGTCCAGTCCATATTTGGCGGGACCTACCTCCTGCGCGGCTGCGCGGCGACGAAGTTCGGCGACAATGGGGCCCGCCACTTCAAGCAGTTCAGCTTCGGTCTCGGGGGATTTCTCTTCACTGTCGCGGGAGGCGTAGATGGCACGCCCTGCCCCGTCGAAGACGACCGTGACCTCGTGCTGCATGTAGTCGGCATAGTAGTCGCCGTAGTTGACCTGCATCCATGCGCGGTCTCCGGCCAGAGTCTCCGTATAGGCTTCGTTCCAGACGCTTGCAGACAGCACGTCCTCGCGAAGACCCTCCAGGCGCCTCTCGACTTTGCGGGCAACCAGGTTCGTCTGGGTGCGAACGCTCTGCTGGTCAATCACGGAAGCAGAATAGGCGACCAGTCCACCGACACTGATGATAATCGCGGCCACTGCGAGCAAGGCGTACACCAGGATGCGCAGTAGCTGTGCGCGCGTTACGGCCGACTGCTCTGACATGGTACGCTCCAGCCGAACCACGTCGCATGAGACCCGTTAAAGACAGATTTAAGACTGCGACATTCTGCCATAGCCGACCACTACGACGCGTCCGTTTTCCACCCCTCAGAGACATTCGGGCAGTCCGCTTTCAGGCAGACTGCCCGACAGCCAACTCAGAGGTCTATCTGCTCTGAGATCTCCAGCGCGCCGTCCACCTCGATGCCGAGATATCTGACGGTGCTCTCCAGCTTCCCGTGGCCAAGTAAAAGTTGGCACGCTCGCAAGTTGCCGGTCTTCTTGTAAATCAACGCCACCTTCGTCCGACGAAGGCTGTGGGTGCCGTAGGTGCCAGGGTTCAGGTCGATCATTCGCACCCAGGCATCCACCAAGCGAGCATACAGCCGAGTACCGATGTGCGCTCCATCTCGGCTACGGCTAGGAAACAGCCAGTCGTCACGCCGTCGCCCTCGGCGCTCCAGCCAGTGCGCCAGCGCGTCTCTCGCAGCCTCCGTTATTTCGAACGGGACCGGTCGACCCGTTTTCTGCTGGATAATCGTCGGTCGCTGCCGAACGACGCCGCCTTGGGAGACATCACCAAGTCTGAGCTTAACGAGGTCACAGCCCCGCAGATTGGCGTCAAGTGCGATGTTGAACATCGCCAAATCTCGGATCGAATCGATCAACTTGAGATGCTGTCGTATCACCCAAATATGCTTGGGCTTGAGCGGGGCTTGGCTCCGGTCAACCAAACAGCGTTCAGGGTTTGCGAGGTAAGCGAAACAGATCGGGCTGGCTCATGGCCCCCCACGATCAACGCCCCTTCTCAGGATACGCTCCAAACAGCGCAGATGCGCCAGTAACGGACGTTGACTGCTCGCCTGAAAGCAGACGCTCAGATCGTGATTTCACATCGGCATCGGCGGGCTGATCAGGTTGATTTCCATCGCCAGCATCCACACCGCCATGGCAATCATCATCAGGTTTTCGGTCAGGGACAGAAAGCCCAGCGGCACATTGCTGTCGCCGCCGACGCAGGCGCACTTCAGTTCGCGCTTGTCGATGTAGACGGCCTTGAAGACCGAAATCGCCCCGATGCCGCCGATGATCAGAGCGACCGGCGCCGACAGCCAGGTCAGGACGCCAGCCACCATCAAGGCGCCCGCCCCGAACTCGGCGAAGGGGTAGACCTTGCCGTAGGGAACCCAGCGCTTCGCCAGGAGGTCATAGTTCAGGAACATCGACGAGAAACTCTCGACGTTCTGAAGTTTCAGCATCCCCAGCACCATCATCGACAGCGCGATGAACCACTCACCCGCCCGCACGGTCAGCGGGCTGCCATAGACGGTCAGGCTGAGCATCGCCGCCATGACCGCCGTGGTCAGGAACACGACCAGCACCGGCGTGTAGGTTGTCGCCTTAGGATCGCGGACCTTGAGGCCGAGGAAGCGACGCAGGTCGTCATGACCGCCGATGCGCTTGCCGTCGACGAAGATCTGGGGGGTCGTTTTCACACCGTGCTCGGCCTTGAAGGCGTCGGTCTGCTCGCGTGTCGTCAGCCAGTGATCCTCGACCGTGTAGCCTCGGCTTTTGAGCAGATGACGGGCCTTGAGCCCCCAGGGGCAGGTGTGGTCTGGCATCACCATGCGGTGGATGATGGCGGTCTTGGTCATTGCAGCCTCCGTGATCTTCAAATCCGAGGCCGGCACCCTAGGTTCCGTATCATGGTACGGAGTCAAGCATGAGCGTTCGAACGATTGCCGGACTGGCGCGCGAAGGTGGTGTGGGGGTCGAGACGGTCCGCTTCTATCAGCGGCGCGGCCTGATGCTGACGCCGGAGCGATGGTCGAGTGACGGCGTGGGCGCGGGCATTCGCCGCTATGGCGAGGAGGACGTGCGCCGGCTGAAGTTCATCCGCTCGGCCCAGACGGCCGGGTTCACCCTTGAGCAGATCAAGGAACTGCTGTCCCTGGATGCTGGCGAGGATAGGGCGCGGGCCCGCGTTCTGGCAGCCGAGCGTCTGGCCGCGCTGGACCGGACCATCGCCGATCTGGAAGACGCGAGAGCGGCCCTGAGGCGACTGGCGAGCGCCTGTGCAGCCAAGGACAGCGGGCCTTGTCCGATCATCGCCGCCTTCCAGGGGGAGGCGGCGTGAGGCTTACGCGCCGTTATGACGGCCAAAGACGGTGGCCTGGCCGCTGCGGTCGATCAGCAGTGTGACGTAGGGCTCGCGTCCCGCCGACTCCATGCCCGGCGATCCGGCGGGCATGCCGGGCGCCGCGAGCGCCACTTCCTGTGGCCGTTCACGCAGCAGGCGCGCGACATCGGCGGCTGGCACATGGCCCTCGATGGCGTAGGGGCCGACCACGGCGGTGTGGCATCCGGCATAGCGGTCCGGCACGCCGTGTCGAGCGCGGATCGGGGCCAGGTCCTCGCGCTCGATGACCTCGACGGTCCAGCCCGCGCCGCGCATATGGGCCACCCAGCCGTCGCAACATCCGCACCACGGGGTCTTGTACGCCGTAATGCGCCGATCCTGCGCCATCGCCGTGCCGGTCGAGACGAGAGCGACAGCGCCACTCAGCAGCAGGCGACGGTTCAATAGGCCCGTCATCAGTGAACCATGAAACGGACGGTACCCGTCATCTCATGACCGTCCCCGCCTTCTGCGGTCCAGTTCAGCACGTAGTTGCCCGGCGACAAGGTCGGCAGGTCGGCCGACACCCGCGTGGTCGCGGCGGCGGCGGCGACCGGAACGGACACGGCCGCGCCGCTCTCGGCCTGAACCGTGACGCTCTTCAGCGTCATCGCGTGCGGGAAGGTCGCGGTGAACCAGTCCGGAGAGCCGTTGGTCATCGCGCCATCCGTAGGGCTGGTGACGACGCCATGGGCGGCGTGATCGGCGGACGCTGTCTGGCTATGGCCGGGGTGCGCATCCTGGCCCTCAGTTCCGCAACAGCAGCACGCGGATGTGGCTTGGGCCAAGGTGGGGACCACCAAGGCCAGGGTCATGGCGACGGCGGGTATGATCTTGCGCATGGATAGCACTCCTAGAACCAGGCCTTGAGGCCGATGACGAAACGGGTGTGCTCGGGCTCGCCGCCCGCCGCACGCGTGAAATCGGCGGTGTCGCCGAGTTCGCGGCTCCATTCCACGCCCACATACGGCGCGAACGCCTTGGCGATTTCATAGCGCAGTCGGAGGCCCGCCTCGATGTGGGTCAGGCCCGAACCCAGTCCCAGTTCGGGAATGTCCGCAGCCGAGGCCTCCACCTCGACGCGCGGTTGCAGGATCAGGCGCTGAGTGATGCGCTGGTCGTACTCGGCCTCGACTCGTGTGGTCAGGTCGCCTTCGGTTGACAGGAAGGCCGCCGCATCAACCTCCCACCAGTAGGGGGCCAAGCCCTGGAGACCAAGCACCAGGGTCGGGTTCTCGTCGCCCTCGCCGAAGTCCTGACGCACGCCCGCCTGCACATCCCAGAAGGGCGAGATCGCGCGGCTGTAGAGGGCCTGAACCTCGCCCTCGATCTCGCCGTCGAAGTCTCCCTCGGCCTCGGACTTCCACCAGAAACGGTTGATGTCGCCGCCGGTCCAGCCCGCGATGTCCCAGGTCCAGCCCTCTTCGCCGTCGCCGAAGCCGACCTCCAGCCGGTCGACGATGACGGCGGTGGTCCGGACGTCGCCGTTCTCGCGCCTCAGGATGTCGCGGGCGCCGGTCATCTGGTCCGCGCCCCAGATGGCGTCGGCGGCATGGGCCGGGCCGGACAGGGCGGCCGGTGGCAGGGGCGGCTGGCGCGGACGGCCTTCGTCGTCTGCGCTAGTCGGCACGTCGGGCGGTGCCACGACGGACTGGCCGCCCATGTTGTGGCCTGCGTGGGGATCGACCTGGGCGGGCATCGCATGACCGGCGTGAGGATCAGCAGCCTGAGACGGCGCGCTCATGTCGTGCCCGGCGTGCGGGTCGGCGGTTGGCGTGGGCATGGCGTGACCCGCATGGGGATCGGCCGCCGCAGCCTGCACCGGAGGCCGGGCGGGCGTCGAATGCTGGCTGTGATCCTGGGCGGTCGCGGCGCTGGCGAACAGCAGCGGGGGTACCAGCGCGGCCATCATCCGGATCATGCCGCTGCTCCATCCAGAGGACGGACGGTCACGACATTGAACATCCCCGCGTGCATGTGCATCAACATGTGGCAGTGGAAGGCCCAGTCACCCGGCGCATCGGCCGTCAGGTCGAAGGTCACCTTGGACCCCGGCGCGACATTGACCGTGTGCTTCAGCGGCTGATGTCCGGCCGGACCGCCCGTCACCAGCTCGAAGAAGTGGCCGTGCAGGTGGATGGGGTGGGCCATCATGGTGTCATTGACCAGGGTCACCCGCACCCGCTCATCCCGCTCGAAGCGGATCGGCTCGACGATCTCGGAGAATTTGCGTCCGTCGAACCCCCACATGAAGCGTTCCATGTTGCCGGTCAGGTGGATTTCCAGCGCGCGGGACGGCGGCCTCTGGTCCTTGTTGGGGGCCAGAGAGACCAGATCGGTATAGACCAGCACCCGGTGCGGGACATCCTCCAGCCCCATGGGCCGCTCGCCCAGGCGGTTGGCCGGGTCTGACGAGATCATGTCGACCCCGACACCAACGGCCATGCCGGCGGGAGCGTTCTCCGGGTTGCGCATGTCATGATCCATCCCGCCGTGACCCATGGCGGCGTGATCAATCGGCGCGGAGGCGGGGGCTCCGTGTCCCATCGCCGAATGGTCTATCCCGGCCATCCCACCCATGCCCATGTCGCGCATCGTCAGGGTCGGCACCTCACGCAGGGGCGGAACCTCGGCCGTCATGCCCAGGCGCGGGGCCAGCGTCGCCCGCGCCATGCCCGAGCGATCGACGGACTCAGCCACCAGGGTGTAGGCGCGGTCCTCGGTCGGACGGACGATGACGTCATAGGTCTCGGCCACGGAAATCTGGAACTCGTCCGTCTCGACGGGGCGCACGTTCTCGCCGTCGGCGTTTACCACGGTCATCGCCAGACCGGGGATGCGGACATTGAAGATCGACATGGCCGAGGCGTTGATGACCCGCAGCCGGACCCGCTCGCCCGGCCGGAACAGGCCGGTCCAGTTCTCGGCGGGCCCATGGCCGTTGACCAGATAGGTGTAGGTCGTGCCGTTGACGTCGGCGATGTCGCGGGGGTCCATCCGCATCTGACCCCACATCTGGCGGTCGGCCAGCGACATGCCGTCCTCACCGGAGATCAGGCCCGACAGGGTCGTGCGCGACTGGTTGAAGTAGCCAGGGCTCTTCTTCAGCCGGTCCAGGATCTCATGCGGGTGCAGGAAGCTCCAGTCCGACAACACGATCACGTGCTCGCGGTCGTAGGCGACCGGATCGGCCCCCGCCGGGTCGATGATCAGCGGCCCGTAATGCCCCATCGCCTCCTGAAGGTTGGAATGGCTGTGATACCAGAAGGTGCCGGACTGGATGACCGGGAACTCGTAGTCGAAGGTCTCACCCGGCCGGATGCCGGGGAAGCTAACGCCCGGCACGCCGTCCATGTGGAAGGGCAACAGGACTCCGTGCCAGTGGATTGAGGTGTCCTCGTCCAGAGTGTTGGTGACGGAGAGCCGCGCGGTCTGACCCTCACGCAGGCGGATCAGGGGCCCCGGCAGGGTCCCGTTGACGGTGATGGCGTGCCCGGTCCGCCCGCCGACCGTGAACGGCGAATGGCCGACGCTCAGCCGAACGTTAGGCCCCTCCAGGGTAGGCAGACCGGCGCGCAGCCCCGCTGACCCGCTCTGGGCCCATGCGGGCAGAAGCCCTTGGGCGGCGAGCAGCCCCGTGCCACCCGCGAAGCCGCGCAGCAAGGCGCGGCGGTCTGTCTGGATCACTCTCATGCGTCAGTCTTGGCCCATCTGTCTGACTGGCCTTACGCCAGAACCGCGCGCGCCCCTCGCGACGGCTGGTCGCAGGGGCTCATTCCGATGGGCCGAGGCGATCCATCAGGGCCTTCCGGGCGCGGGCGATCCGCAGTTCGACCGCCTTGGATGACAGCCCCAGTATCTGGCCGATTTCGGCGTGGGACCTCCCCTCCAGAACCGCGAGGAGCAGCGGCGCACGTTGAACGTCGGGCAGTTCCCCCAAGGCCCGGTTCATCCGCTCAACCCGTCGCCGGTCGTCCATCCTGTCCTCGGCACCAGGCGTCGGATCGCCGACCGCCATGGCTTCGGGCGCATCGAGACCTATGACGCCCCGCACAAGCCGACGCACGCGACGGCGGCGGCTCCAGTCGCGGCATTTGTTCAGGGCTATGGTGCGCAGCCAAGCGCCGAACGGTCGGCCGGGATCGTATCGCCGGATCGACAGCCAGGCGGCGGCGTAGGTCTCCTGGGTCAGGTCCAGCGCCTCGTCCGGGTCGCCGACATAGCGGGTGATGAAGCGGTGTAGATCACCCTTCGTCGCCGTCATCAGGCGCGAAAACGCAGCCCGGTCTCCCTGGGCGGCCCGGCCTTCGTCGGTGTCGCCAGCCCCCACCCCCGCGTCAGTCGGCGTCGGCGCGCAGGGTCTCGACCACGGCGCGATCGAATTCTTCCGCCTGTTCGGGCGTGAGCACCGCGCGCATCTCGAACACATGACGGATCGTCGCCATCTGGAGATCGCCCATGGCGCTATGGAAATGCTCAACGGCGGCCTGCACCTCGGGCGTGTCGCCCCGGCTCTGGGCGATCGCGGCGGACAGTTCCTGGTTCGCCGCGCGCACTTCCGCCTCCAGCGGTCCGCGCCGCGTCGCGAAGGCGGCCTCGATCTCGTCCAGCCGACGGTCCTGCTCCGGGGTCAGGTCCAGTCGCTCGTGAACAATGTGATGCAGGTCAGCGGGCTGATCCTGTCGCGCCGACCAAGTCATCGCCCCCCAGGCGGCAGTCGCCCCGACGACAGCGGCCAGGACGGCGGTCACGAGCGTGGACTTCAGGCTGCTCATCCCAGGACGCTCCGCATATCCAGCGGCGTCGCCGCCGTCCTGGGGCTGAACACGGTCAGCTCGGTCCGACTCCGCTCTACTGCCGGGGAAGACACGCCTCCGGCCACTCCCCCGATGCCCGCCGCAACGCACAGGGCTGCGACCCGCAGCTTCCGTTCGCGCGCCCGCGCCTGCGTCTGCGCGACCCGGTTCCAGACGCCAGCCTCCACGCCGTCCAGACCCTCGGCGCGCGACGACGGCGTTTGTGCGATCAGGGTATCGAGGTCTGTCATGCGGATCGTCTCCATGCGTCTCGCCCCTCTACGCACCGGTCCGGTAACCCCCTCGCGAGGGGGCGGTTGGTCTTCGGCGTAAACGGAGCATAGTCCTGATCCAGCCTTTCAAGGAGCCATCGATGAAGCGCCTGATCCTCGCCGCTGTTCTCGCCGTTTCAGCGCCCGCTGCAATGGCACATGAGCCGGCTGTCGCGCCTGCGTCCGCGCAGGTCGTCGATGAGGCTGCGGCTCCGGCAATCGCGGTCGTGGACGCCTTTCATGCGGCGTTGGGTTCGGGTGAGCGCGACGCGGTTCTCCCCCTCCTCACAGAAGACGTCATGGTGCTGGAAGAAGGCGGTGCCGAGCGATCGCGTGAGGAATACGCGGGCCATCACCTGCCCGCCGACATGACTTTCGCCGCCGCGACCGAGACCGAGATCACTCGCCGCGCAGCCTTGGTGGAGGGCAACATCGCCTGGGTTCTGACCGAGGGACGCACCAGCGGCACGTTCAACGGTCAACCCGTCGAACGCCTGACCGCCGAAACCATGATCCTGCACCGCAAGGCGGGTGGATGGCGCATCCGCCACATCCACTGGTCGTCGCGCGCGCCGGCCTGAAGGTCACATCGAAGCGGGTGGCATCTGCACCCCCATCGCAGCGACCAAGCCAAGCAGGGCAAAACCCACCAGCATCTCCAGACCGATGCTGATCCGTAGTCGCCGCATCGAAGGGTCGGCATCGGCCTGCGCCTCGACGGCGCGCGATAGCGCGGGCGTCAGGGTAAAGCGGTTGTGCGCCGCCAGTCCGATCATCACGGCGAACAGCGCCAGCTTTGCGATCAGCAAAAGGCCCCAGGCGGAACTTGAAAGACGGCCGATGCCCTCCGCACCAATCAGGAAGGCTGCATTGATCAGACCGGTTATGATAAGGACGGCGACCGTGACCGTCCCGATGGAGGCGAACCCTGCCAAGGACCGCGCCGTTACGCCGGCCTCTCTCGTGGAGCGGCGGATCAGTAGCAGGCAAAAGCCGGCGAGTGCGCCGATCCAGACGCAGGCGGCAAGCGCGTGGACAACGTCGGCTGCCAGATGCAACAGGCCGAGGGAGCCCTCGCTGGCGGCACCATGGCCGCTCCATGCGAAACTGGCGACGGCCCCAGCAAAGGCGAGGATCGCGATCAACCCTCCTGACTTGCGACGCCACGCGAAGATCAGGGCGGCGACCCCCAGCATAGCCAGCCCCGCCCGCACCACATGGGCGATACCGAGGCTTGTAGACTCGTGACCGCACGGCCCCGACTGTCCTCGACCTCAACGGTCGAAAACCGCGCGGCGAACCGCTCACTGAAGGTCAAGCTGATCGTCCGGGGCGCGGTCACGGTGGCACCGTTGCCGGGAGTGGCGGACACCAGTCGGGCATGAGCCAGCACAGGCGATGCACTAAGAACTATGGCCGAGGCGATTGCAAACGGTAGAGTCCGGTTCATGACTAACTCCTCTAATGCCGTCTCTTACGCCTACCGCTTTTTCATCCCTCATAGTGGAGGAGCGCGGCGCAGTTGCAAGGTGATGAACAGACCCTGGGCTTGGTCGTTCGTCTATCTGATCAGGTCCGAGAAGCTCGGTGTAGCCGCGGGAATGATCCTGTATCGTATTCTATTTGACTAGAACCACTCCAAGACTTCGCGGTGGGTAGCGCGGCCTGACCTCTCCAGAAAACCCAGGCTTGATAGGTTGGCCGCGTATCAACGCCAATATCCATGCTCTGTCCCGAAATCCCTGCCCTATCCGCCGACGAACATTCGGACGACGAAAAGAACCTGCACGAGCAGCAGCACCACCAAGGCGGCGATCATGACCCTCTCCTTACCATCCCGTCCGCCCAAGCCTGTCCCCCGCGCCTAGTCCAGGATCACCGACGGTTGAGCGTGACGGTGATGGCGCAGTGATCGCTGAGGGCCTCGCCCCCATAGGTGTGCTCCTCGAACCCGATCTGATCCGCCGCCGCGCGCCGATCCAGCACGATGTGATCGATGAAGTCCGGATAGCGCGGATTGCAGCGGGCTCCCGTCGTGCCGGCCGCAAGGCTCAGATCCGCATCAGCGGGCTGGGCGTCATCCCAGTCGGCCCAGACGGTGTCGCCCGCCTGCGCCAGACGGCGGTTGAAATCCCCGAGCACGGCAAAGCGCACGCCCTCGCCCGCCCGGCGGTCGATCCAGTCCTCCATGACCGGCACCTGCTGCATGAGGACCGGACAGGCCTCATTGCGATCCCCGGAACTGCAGCCTGACTTCAGATGGACGGACAGCAGGCGCACCGGCTCGCCGCCCTGCGGTCGCAGCACGATATCGACACCCGAGCGCAGATCGGCACTGCCGAGCTGCAGGGCCACGAGGTCCGCCTGCCGGTCGAACGCCAGCCCCTTGCGGATGGCAAAGCCTGTCCGCTGGTCGCGGATGGTCAGGCCGTTCTCTCCCCGGCAGGACCCACCACGTCCGGAGCTCACGCGACCCTCGACCACCACCACATAGCGCGACGGATCGAAGACCCGCTCCACGGCGGCACTGGACTCCACTTCCTGGACCGCGATCACATCGGCCTCCAGAGTCTCGGCATAGGCCCGCAGCGCCGCATAGTCCGCTTCGGTACGCGGCCGACAGCCGGTGCCATTGGCCTCGGCGAGATGTTCCATGTTCCAAGCCGCCAGCCTGAGGGGTCCCTGCTCCATCGACGGCACCGACCCCGCCCCCAGACAGCCCGTCAGGGCGAGCGACAGGCCAACGGCCAGGGCGGAGAGCGACAAGGTGTTCATCCGCGTTTTAAAGCACGCAGCGAGGGCCGCAGACCAGAGACTTCCAGCCTCGGGGTCACAGAGTCTGTCGGGCCTACGCCTGCCGCCGCGTGGTCCTGAGGTCCGCCACCACGGCCTTGCGCAGTGTCTCATAGGAGGCCTCGGCTTCGGATCGATCCGCCTCGATCTTCGCCATGGCCGCATCAAGCCGGGCGACCGTGTCGGCATGGGTGGTGTCCAGCGCCGCCAGCTTCGCCTCGAGCGCCTCCAGCCTGGCCCGGACCTTCGCCCTGCCCTTGGCCTTCGGGGCTCCATCGGCAGATTTGGGCGATCGCCCGGCCCGGGAGATCTTGCCGATGTCCACCGTCAGACCGCGCTCGATCACCTGCCCCGGCGACGCCAGGGCGGCGTCATAGTCCGGCCCTTCGGTCAGGGGGCTGGCCAGACCCGAGGCGAACAGGTCCTGTCGCGAGCCCCAGGCCTCCAGCGCCCTGGGCCGCGACGTCGTCGCCACCGTGAAGGCGTGAAAGCCGTCCGACCAGGTGAAGACCTTCAGTTTCGCCGCCATGGTGGCATTCCTCGTCCGTCCGCCGTGCTACAGGGCGACCCGTTTGGCTAAACCCTTTTCCCGCAAGAAGGTTGACGGTACTTTCCGGCACAACCCTGCCGGACCTTCTGCCATGACCGATGCCGACCGAATGGAGGCCCTTCTGGACCTCGTCGACAAGACCCGTGAGGCCCAGCCGGCGCGGAGCGAGCAGCTGGTGGTCCAGGGCTATGCGGAGCGTCTGGGCAAGGGCCGCTACTGGCCGACCCGGGCCGGATGGAATTTCCTGGGCGACCTCGGCCGCCCGTTCGACACCCGCTGAAGCTCGCGACCGCTCTCCCGCCGCCGGCCCGCCAGCCTCTCAGCTGTCCTGAATCCTCCAGCATCCTTCACCCGATTTGTCGGGGATAAGGACGACGTCGCATTGACTCCGGACCGAAATGAGAACCAGAACATATCAGGAACATTGAACCCGCGGAAAGGAGGTCCCCATGAACAGTCGACCTGCCCCCGGGCTTGCCGATCTCCGCGCCCGTATCGAGCGGCTGGAGCAGACCGGTCGTCCCGACTGCGGCGTCCTGCCGTTCGGCGTCGGCCCGCTGGATGCGGCGCTGCCCCAGGGGGGGGCTGGCCCGGGGAGCCCTGCATGAGGTGGCCGGAGGGGGTGACGGTGCCGTGGACGGGGCGGTGGCGACCCTCTTTGTGGCCGGAATCGCCGCTCGCCTGCCCGGCCAGATCCTGTGGTGCGTGACCCGTCCGGATCTCTTCGCCCCGGCCCTGCAGCAGGCCGGACTGGATCCCGGGCGCGTCCTCTATGTGGAGGCCGGGGACGAGAAGAGTCTCCTGGCCTGTTTCGAGGAGGGTCTGCGGCACGGCGGCATCGGCGCCGTGGTCGGCGAGGTCGCCCGGCTGTCGATGACCGCCTCGCGGCGCCTGCAGCTCGCGGCCGAGACCTCCGGCGTCATGGCCCTGGCGGTCAGGCGTTGGCGGCGGGCCACGGATGCGGCGGATTTCGGCCAGCCCACGGCCGCCACCACCCGCTGGCGGGTTAGCCCCCAGCCCTCCTCCCCCCTGCCCGCGCCCGGCGTCGGACGCCCGCGATGGTTCGTCGAACTGATCCGCTGCCGCGCAGGCGACTGTGCCGATTTCACCCTGGAAGCCTGTGATGAGAAGGGCCGTCTCGCTCTACCTGCCCAACTGGCCGATCGACCGGCTGTATCGGCACCTCGACGCCGCCGCGCCGCCGCCTGACACCCCGGTCGTCCTGGTCGGCCGGGATCGGGGACGCCGCATCCTCACCGCCTGCAATCCGCTTGCCCGGTCCCAGGGCCTGCGCCCCGGCATGGCCGCCAGCCAGGCCCAGGCCCTCGTGCCCGGCCTGCAGGTCCATGACGCCGATGCGGCGGGCGACGCGGCTGCGCTCGACCGCCTCGCCCACTGGGCACAGCGCCACTATGCGCCGGTCTGCGCCGCCGACGGACCCGACGGCCTGGCGATCGAGGCCACCGGTGCGGCCCACCTCAAGGGTGGTGAGGCCGGTTTCCTCGCGGACCTCGAGGCCCGGCTGGCCGCGGCCGGCATCCGTGCCCGCGCGGTCATGGCCCCGACCTATGGCACCGCCCATGCCGTCGCCCGGTTTGCACCGGACCTCTCCATCGTCGCCGAAGGCGGGATCGGACGGACGATCGGCGACCTTCCCCTGGCGGCCCTGCGCCTGCCGGACGCCCTCCTGCCGGCGCTGTCGCGGCTCGGGTTCCAGACCATCCTCGATCTCGAACGCCAGCCCCGCGGCCCCCTCACCCTGAGGTTCGGGCCCGACCTCGGCCGGCGTCTCGACCAGGCCTATGGGCGCAGCTTCGAGCCCATCACCCCGGTGATCGACCAGACCCTCCCCCGGGCCGAGCGGCTGTTCGCCGACCCCATAGGCGCGCCCGAGACCCTTGCCCGCTATGTCGCCGAGCTCGTGACCGACCTCTGCCTGGCCCTTGAGCGCGACGGTCTGGGAGCCCGCCGGCTGGACCTGCACTGCCAGCGCATCGACCACCGGCTGGAGACGGTCCGGGTCGCCACGGCGCGGCCCCTTCGGGATCGTCGCCGTCTGACCCGTCTCCTCTGCGACAAGATCGAGACCATTGCGCCGGGCTTCGGGATCGAGCGGATGACACTGATTGCCTCCATCGTGGACCCGCTGGACTGGCGGGCGGCCTCCTCCCGGCTCGGGGAGGCGGAAGCGCCGGACGTCTCCGGCCTGATCGATGTCCTGGCCAACCGTATCGGCAGGGATCGTCTCTATCGGCTGGCCGCCGTCGAGAGCGATGTCCCCGAACGCTCGGTCCGCAGGACTGCGCCAATGGCCCCCGATACCGCGACCGCCCCGGGCTCCACAGCGACCTGGACCTCGGACTGGCCCCGACCCGCCCGACTGTTCCGGCCGCCCGAGCCGGTCCAGACCCTGGCGTTGCTGCCCGACAATCCGCCCACCCACTTTACCTGGCGCGGTGTGCGGCGGCGCATCCGCCGGGCGGACGGACCCGAACGGATCCACGGCGAATGGGCGCGCAGCGATGCCGAGCTCTGGGCCGTGCGCGACTATTTCCAGGTGGAGGACGAGGCGGGCGAGCGGTTCTGGCTCTTCCGGGCCGGCGATGGCGAGGATGCCCGTACCGGTCCCCAGACCTGGTTCATCCATGGCAAGTTCGGATGAGATACGCCGAGCTCCAGTGCGCCTCCCACTTCTCCTTCCTGCGCGGGGCCAGCAGCTGCGAGGAGCTGTTCGGCCAGGCGGCCGCCTGCGGGATCGAGGCCCTGGCCATCACCGACCGCAACAGCCTGGCCGGGATCGTGCGGGCCCATGAGGCGGCCCGTGCCACCGGGGTGCGCCTGATCGTCGGCTGCCAGCTTCAGCTGATCGATGGCACGAACCTTCTCGTCTATCCCACGGATCGCCCAGCCTATTCCCGCCTCTGCCGTCTGCTGTCGATCGGCAAGCGCCGCGGCGGCAAGGGCCGCTGCTGCCTCGACTGGGAGGATGTGGCCGGCCATGCCGAGGGCCAGATGGCCGTACTGGTTCCGGACCGGGCCGACGGCACCACCCGCCGGGCGCTGGAGCGGACGGCGGAGATCTTCGGGCCACGCGCCCATCTCGGCCTCACCCTGCGCCGGCGCCCGCGCGACCAGATGCGGCTCCATGACCCCAGCCGCCTGGCCGAGCAGACCGGCGTCTCCACCGTGGTCACCAATGACGTCCTCTACCACCACCCGGACCGGCGGATCCTGCAGGACGTCGTCACCTGTATCCGCGAGGGCTGCACGCTCGATACCCTGGGCTTCAGGCGGGAGCGTTCCGCCGACCGCCACCTGAAACGCGCCGCCGAAATGCACCGGCTGTTCGCAGCCTATCCGGACGCCCTGGCCCGCACGCTCGAGATCGCGGACCGCTGCCGCGTCTCCCTGGACGAACTGTCCTACCAGTATCCCGATGAAGTCAGCGTTCCAGGCCAATCGCCCCAGGACACCCTGGCGCAGCTGACCTGGGAGGGGGCGGCCAGGCGCTATCCCGACGGTCTGCCGGACAAGGTGCGCAGGAGCCTGGAGCATGAGCTGCGCCTGATCGGGGAGCTCGGCTATGCCCCCTATTTCCTGACCGTCCATTCCATCGTGCGCTTCGCCCGCAGCCAGGACATCCTCTGCCAGGGCCGGGGGTCGGCGGCCAACTCGGCCGTCTGCTATGTGCTGGGCATCACTGCCATCGATCCGGAGCGCAACGACCTGCTGTTCGAGCGCTTCGTCAGCCAGGAGCGCCGGGAGCCGCCGGACATCGACGTCGACTTCGAGCACGAGCGGCGCGAGGTGGTCATCCAGTGGATCTTCGAGACCTATGGCCGCAACCATGCCGCCCTGTGCGCCACCGTCATCCGCTACCGGTCACGCGGGGCCCTGCGTGATGTCGGCAAGGCCCTCGGCCTGTCCGAAGACCTGATCAAGACCCTCTCCTCCCAGGTCTGGAGCTATTCCAGCGAGGGCGTACAGGACAGTCATGTCGAAGAGCTAAACCTCAACCTCGAGGACAGACGCCTGCGCCTGGCGCTTGATCTTTCAAGACAATTGATCGGCTTTCCCCGCCACCTCAGCCAGCATCCGGGCGGCTTCGTCCTGACCCGTGACCGGCTGGACGACCTTGTTCCCATAGAGCCGGCGGCCATGAAGGATCGCCAGGTCATCGAATGGGACAAGGACGATATCGACGCCCTGAAATTCATGAAGGTCGATGTCCTGGCCCTGGGCATGCTCAGCTGCATGAAGCGCGGCCTGGACCTGCTGGCCGGTCACAAGGACATCACCCTCGACCTGGCCACCATCCCGGCCGAGGACCCGAAGACCTATGCCATGATCCGCAGGGCCGACACCCTGGGCACCTTCCAGATCGAGAGCCGGGCCCAGATGGCCATGCTGCCGCGCATCAGGCCCCGGACCTTCTATGACCTGGTGATCGAGGTCGCCATCGTCCGCCCCGGACCGATCCAGGGCGACATGGTCCCCCTATCTGCGTCGCCGCGAGGGCCGCGAGCCGGTCGTCTATCCCACACCCGAGCTGGAGAAGGTGCTGGGCAAGACCCTGGGGGTGCCGCTGTTCCAGGAACAGGCCATGCGGGTGGCCATCGAATGTGCCGGCTTCACAGCCTCGGAAGCCGACCAGCTGCGGCGCGCCATGGCGACCTTCAAGGTCACGGGCGGCGTCAGCCATTTCAGGGACAAGCTGATCAGCGGCATGGTCGCGCGGGGCTATGCGGCCGACTTCGCCGAGAAAACCTTCAGCCAGCTGGAGGGCTTCGGCTCCTATGGGTTCCCCGAGAGCCATGCGGCCTCCTTCGCCCTGATCGCCTATGCCTCCTCCTGGCTCAAATGCCATCACCCCGACGTCTTCTGCGCCGCCCTGCTCAATGCCCAGCCCATGGGCTTCTATGCCCCGGCCCAGATCGTACGCGATGCGCAGGACCATGGGGTCGAGGTCCGGCCGGTCTGCATCAATGCCAGCCGCTGGGACTGTACCCTGGAAGCCGACACCCGGGGCGACCGTCTCGCCGTCCGTCTCGGCTTCCGCATGGTCAGGGGGCTGGCCAATGCCGCCGCCGCCCGTCTGGTCGCGGCCCGCTCGGACCGTCCCTTTGCCTCCGTCGACGAGGCCTGGCGCAGGGCCAGGGTGCCGGTGCAGGACCTGGTGCGGCTGGCCGAGGCCGACGCCTTCCGCCCCGCCCTTGCACTGGAGCGGAGAGAGGCGCTCTGGGCGATCAGGGCCCTGCGGGATGAGCCCCTGCCCCTGTTCGCCGCGGCGGCCACCGACGACGGCCTGCCTGTGTCCGAGGTTTCCGAACCGGCCCCGAGCCTGAGGGCCATGGCTCCGGGCCGTCAGGTCGTGGAGGACTATACCCATACGGGGCTGACCCTGCGCGACCATCCCCTGACCTTCCTGCGCGATCAGCTGCAGAACCGCCACGTCATGACCTGCGCCGAGGCCACCGGCATGCGAGACCGCCGGCTGACCCGCGTCGCGGGCCTGGTGCTCGTGCGCCAGAAGCCCGGCAGCGCCAAGGGCGTGATGTTCATCACCATCGAGGACGAGACGGGCGTCGCCAATCTGGTGATCTGGCCCCGTCTCTATGAGGAACAGCGGCGGGTCGTCCTGGCGGCCAGCATGCTCATCGTCAATGGCCGGGTCCAGCGCGAGGGGGAGGTCATCCACATCGTGGCCACCCGGCTGCATGACGGCTCGGACCTCCTGGCCACCGTGGGCGAAGGCGGCGAAGCCTTTCCTTTGCCTCACGGGCGCGGCGACGAGGTCCACCATGGCAGCCTGCCCGATCCCCGGGGCGGTCCGCCCCGCAATCCGCGCGCGCGAGACATCTTCATTCCTGATCTGAAGACCACTGTCATCCAGCCCAGGACCCGGGACTTTCGCTAAGCGGAAAGAGGGGGCAGACGTCCGGGCGTCTCCATGAACAACGTGCCCGCGTTGCAGTGGCCAGAATCAGTGAGAAGACCCGCCACACAGGGCGGATTTCCGGGGAAGACCCGGTCGGCAAAGGCATCGACGGTCAACTGACGCATGAGAGGGTCTCCCGCCCTGAGCCCGTTTGGCCCTCGGGTACGTCTCCAGCCACCCCCCGGCCTGATCGCCAGACAGCCATACCGCCGCCACTCTATTGGAGGCAGCCCCGGGTCGATCTAGCTGAACGGATGCTCACGCGCCTTCATGGCCGCATCGATCATCAGCAATCCGGACTGTTCTGCCGCATCGGCCGTCATGCAGACCCCCTTGCCCCCGACAGAAGACACCACCACCGAGCCGTGGTGACCAACTGCGGTCATGGGCCGGGTCTCGATATCCGGGTCCGAAAGGGGGTCAGGGGGAAACTCACGCATGCGGACCAAAACCCCCGAGGCCAAAAGCCGTTCAAGCGCTGCAACAAAGATAGTTTGGCCCGCACGGCTGCCCTGTCGACAATCAGCCTCAACCCGTCTGCCGTATGTGTCGCCAGCACGCATTGGCAACATCACATCCTGTCCAAGCCGACGGAACGCACGAGTCTTCTCCGGGTTGGGATTGCAGGCGGGAGTTTCAGAGGAAGCAAAACATGGCTGGAGGCTGGACGCGAGATGGCGCGGTGCTCGACCAGATCGAGGACACGGTCGTCGATGGCGTGCTGTCGGCACGATCCCGGCTTCCGACCGGTCCCGGACGCCCCGACTGTGTCGAGTGCGGCGACGACATCCCCCTGGCGCGCCGACGCGCCCTTCCCGGGGCCACAACCTGTGTCCATTGCCAGGCCGGGCGCGACACGCGCGTCAGCCACTCCGCCATCAATCGCCGCGGCAGCAAGGACAGCCAGTTGCGGTGATGCGTCGCGCCCCCGCGGGCCGCCGGAACGGAACGGCAGCCCCCCGGTTCACCCTCCAAGGAGAACGACATGAGCCAGAAGACCTACGAAGTCACTCTACAGACCGACGCCGGCGACACCCGCACGGTCACCGTCCCCTCGCCGACCGGCGTGCAGGCCGGGGACGCCGCGCGCCCCCTGATGGCCGAGGGAGAAGCCATTCTCGCAATCACCGAACTGCCCGAGGGCGATACCCGTGATCTGGACGGCGGCTCGCCGAAGACCCAGGCCGAAGAGCTCGCGCCCGTCACCCCGGGCGCGGCAGCGGTAGACACCGATCCTGCGGTCAGGGGCGAAACCCATGGATGATGCCCGCCTCTGGGGTTCGGAAACCGGATTGTGGACCGCCGACCCCGAGCATTACCGCGAGATCATCGCCGATGACGCCCTGGTGATCCTGCCTGGCCATGCCAGTGTGCTGGTAGGGGCCGACGCCATCCATGCCGTCAGTGCGACGCCGCGGTGGTCGACGGTCGCGTTCAGCGATCAGCAGGTCAGCCGCCCGCACGAAGGTCTCATCGTGATCGCCTATGCCGTCGAGGCTCGTCTGGACCACGAAGTCTATCGGGCCCGGTGCTCGACCACCTATCTGCGGAATGCCCATGACGACTGGCACGTCATACAGCATCAGCAGTCCGCGGAAATACCGGCGTCCTGATCCCGATGTAGACGAACAAATGGCCTGCAGCCGCACAGGGTGAACTGATGCCTCGTCAGTTCACACCCGCAACTGTCGTTTTCTGGTGACAGCGTCGCTGCGCTACCGCCGGCGTGTGGCCCAGATCACAACGCCCAGCGCGCTGCAGACGACCAGCAGGTCCTCGCCCAGTCCGCTCCGCGTCTGGCCGATCTGTCGCATGGCCTTCTTGCGGGCTGCGAGGGTCAGGTAGGCCAGAGGCACTGCGGTCGCCACGGCGACCGCTCCGCCCATTCGCTCGCGTCCCCGGGGCGCAAGGGCGGCCCCGGCTATGCCCGCACTCATGATCCGGGCGATCAGGCCCAGGGCCACCGTCCGGTCCGGCGCGGTCTTCATCTTGTCGCCAAACAGTTCGCCGACGCCCATCATCAGGGCTCCGGCCGTGAACAGGGGCTGTTTCAGCAGGACAAGCCGTCCGGGCGTGATGCGCCCGGCCAGATGCGCCCCGGCCAGGGCGGCCATGGGGGACATCGAGCGCGCACTGGCTGCAGCACCGATCAGCAGGGAGGGAAGCAGGTCTGGATATCTCATGCCTTTCAAATACGCAGGCCCGCATCCGGTTCACCCTGCCGACCGCGCCCGTGCCTTCCCGCTGGCCCGCTGCCCGGAAACCAATGTCACGCTTGAGTGTTCGAAGTCCGGTCAGGGGTGCGGTTGCGGGACACCCGGCCGCGGGCACAGGAGATACCGATGACGGCTTACGCCTTGCACGCACGGTCAGGGCTCCGTCCACTTCATGTCCTGCTTCGAGGCTCTGCGACGGCGCGGGTCTGCACCCATCCTGCCGGTGATACCGACGTCCGGCATACCCGAGACGTCCCGTGGTATAACTCTGGCGGGCCGGAACTGACGGCCGTCCTGGCCCGGGTTCCACCCGGCCCTGCGGGCGCAGCCCGTCTGGATTGCACACGATGATCTGGCAGCCCTACTGCGGCCCGGGTGCGCTCCCGTCCGACTTCTGGACACGGTGGAACTTCGACCCAGCACTCCTGATCGGACTGGCCGCCGTCACCGCCGGTCTGATCTGGGCGACACGTCGGGATCCGCGCGGCCGTAGCCTCGCGCTTGCGGCCGTGGCCGCTCTCATTGTGGGGTTCGTCTCACCCCTCTGCGCCCTCAGCTCGGCCCTGTTCACGGCCCGTACGCTCCACCACGTCCTGCTGGTCGCCATTGCCGCCCCCCTCCTGGCCTGTGCCCTTCCGCACCTGCGCCACTGGCAGGGTGCCGCGCGGCTGATCGGGGTGTTCGGCTTCGCCATCATGTTCTGGGCCTGGCACACCCCTGCCGCCTATGCCCTCGCCCTGTCGAACGACGCCGCCTACTGGGCCATGCAGCTGGGCCTGCTGGGCACGGCCACGGTGTTCTGGATGTCGGTCCGGGTGTCCTCCGGGCCGGCGGCGGTGATCGCCCTGCTCATCACCATGGTCCAGACGGGCCTGCTGGGGGCCCTTCTGGTCTTCATGCCGACAGCCATCTATGCGCCCCACCTGTTGACCACCACGGCGTGGGGTCTGAGCCCGCTGGAGGACCAGCAGCTGGCGGGCCTCATCATGTGGGCCCCCGCCGCCGCCGTCTACCTGGTCGCCGCCCTGACCATCCTGGGGCGCTGGATCGGCCCTGACAGGCTGCGGGCGCAGTCGGCGTGATCGTCAAGCCGATCCAGCGGGTCCTCAAATGGGCGGCAGGCCATGCCGACGAGGGCCGGTATTCCCCCGTCGGTATCGTCTTCCACTGGACCATGGCGGCCCTGGTGCTGTTCCAGCTGTTCTGGGGCTGGTGGATGAACCGGCTGCGCGTCGGCGGAGACATGGTGGCGGCCTATGACCTGCACTATGCCATCGGCGTGCTGATGCTGGTGCTGGCAGTGGCGCGACTGGGCTGGCGACTGCTGGCACCCGGACCGATCAACGATGCGGACAAGCCCGGCTGGCAGAGTATCGTGGCCCATGTGACCGCCTGGATCTTCTACATCTGCCTGCTGGGACTGCCGCTCACGGGCTGGGCCATGATCTCGGCGACGGCACGGGAACAGCAGCCGGAACTGCTCTGGCTGGTCAGGTTTCCGCTCATGCCGATGCAGGAACTGACCAACAGCCAGAGATGGGCCGTAGAGGCGGTGGCGGAATGGATGCACTGGGGGCTGATCGTCACCCTGCTGCTGCTGATCCCCATGCACATCGGCGCGGCGCTGAAGCACCATTTCATCGATCGGGACGACGTGGTCCACGGGATGCTGCCGGTCCTGCCGCAACTGCCGCGGCGGCGGACGCGCTGGCAGCGTCGCTGGCTGGTGATGGAGACGTGGGTCGGGTCTCGAGCCAGAGGGCTATGGCGGAAATTTCGCGACCGCTGAGCCCGGCGACGGCCTGGGTCATGACATTGCGCGGATCGTTCCGGCGCTCCGCTCGCTTCCACCGCATCAGCTGGTCGACCGTATAGGCGGCCGGCTGGCCGGACACCGCCGGGTTGCCAGGCCCGACCCCTTCGCCCGAAGGTCCATGACAGCTCGAGCAGGCCGGGACACCCCGTGCAGCGTCACCCCGGTGCCAGACCGCGGGCTCCGCAGACAGGCTGTCGGCCACCTCCGGCGAAGGCAGTGAGGCATAGTAGAAGGCCACGTCGCGGCGGCTGTCGGCATCCAGACGCCTCGCGATCGCGCTCATGACGTCATGGTGGCGGGTATCGGCGGCATAGTCCTCCATCTGCTTCTGCAGGTATCCGGCGTCCAGGCCCGCCAGGCGGGGAACGCTCACCCCGTCGCCCTGCCCCTGGAGCCCGTGACAGCTGAAACAGGCATTGGCCGCCCCGCTCGCGCCGCCGCTCAGCGCGACCAGTTCCCCGGTCTCGGTCAGGGCAGCGTCCGTCCGGCTCGGTGGCCGCTGACAGGCCGACATCGCGGCAAGCCCCAGGGCCATTGCGAGGATCGACAGGGCGCGGCTGCGGAAACCAGACATCGTTCGGAAACCCGGGGTTACGGCACAGGTTCCGATCTGTCGGGAACCGCGACGCTTCAGGGGGATTGGTGAAATGACGGGAGGGGGCCATGAACCATGCAGACAGGCGAGCATCG
The DNA here is from genome assembly GCF_058725425.1 of Brevundimonas sp. DW-iso22. Lineage (NCBI taxonomy): Bacteria > Pseudomonadati > Pseudomonadota > Alphaproteobacteria > Caulobacterales > Caulobacteraceae > Brevundimonas > Brevundimonas sp. DW-iso22. Next base: position 198,518 of record NZ_JBZXEB010000005.1, read on the forward strand.
GCGCACGACATCCGGCCTCCTGCTGATGGTCCCGACCCTTATGCTGCTCGCCGCCTGCGCCGACAAACGCCAGCAGCCCCGCGACATCACCGGCGCGGATGCCGGGGCGGGTCTTGCGGTCATCGAGCGGACGGGCTGTGCGGCCTGCCATCAAATACCGGGCGTGGACTGGCCCCAGGGCACCGTCGGCGGCTCCCTGGACGGGTTTGCGGACCGATCGATGATCGCGGGCCGGTTCCCCAATCAGCCCGACACCCTGGCCACCTGGGTCAGGAATGCCCCGTCCATGAGTGCGACGACCGGAATGCCCGCCCTGCCCCTGACTTCCGCCGAGGCCCGCGACGTGGCCGCCTATCTGTACACGCTGGACCATGACTGAACCGATCGACGGCCTGCAAGGCTGGCCCCCGCCCGCGCTCGATCCCGCCGGACCCTTCGCCGGTCCGGTGAACACCCTGTCCTGGGCCCTGATCGCCATGGCCGTGAGCGTGTTCCTGGTCGTCATGATCGCCCTGGGCGTGGCCCTCTTCGGTCCCCGGTCGTGGCGCAGGAAGATCGGCGGGGAGAAGGTGCTGTGGACGCTGGGCCTGGCATTCCCGGTCGTTGTCCTGTCGGTGCTGCTCGTCTGGGGTCTCGGCCTGACGGCGCAGCTCAGCGAAGAGCCGCAACCTGGCGAGATGCGCGTGCGCGTCACCGGGGAGATGTGGTGGTGGCGCGTGGCCTATCTTGACGCTGACGGAAACGAGGCCTTCCAGGATGCCAATGAGGTCCACATTCCGGTGGGCCAGCCCGTGGTGTTCGAGCTGGAGGCCGCCGACGTCATCCACTCCTTCTGGGTGCCCCGCCTCGGTGGAAAGATGGACATGATCCCCGGACGCCGGAACATTCTCAGGCTCCAGGCGGACGAACCGGGGGCCTACGGCGGTCAATGCGCTGAATACTGCGGCGGTCCCCATGCCCTGATGGGTCTGGTCGTCGTGGCCCATACGCCCGAGGCGTTCGCGGCGTGGCGGGCCCGTCAGGCCGCGCCCAGCGCGGGCCTGCTCGCAGCCACGGCCCTGCCCGGCTCTGCCGGCCGGCAGGTGTTCCAGGCGTCCGGGTGTGGAGCCTGTCATTCCATCAACGGCACCGAGGCTAACGGCCAAGCTGGCCCGGACCTCAGCCATGTCGGCTCACGCCGGACCCTCGGAGCCGGCATCCTGCCCAACAACCAGGGCACGATGGCCGGCTGGATTTCCGACAGCCAGGCGATCAAGCCCGGGAACCGCATGCCGGCCTATCCTGTCCTGACCGGCCAGCAGCTGCGCGACGTCTCCGCCTATCTCGAGAGCCTGGAATGACAAAGGCCCCTTCCGAGACCGGCTTCGACACCGACCTTTACAAGCGCTTTCCGACCCGGGGCGAGCGGCCCGAGGCGGAAAAGGAAGAGCTGGAGAAGATCTGGTGCGGTCCCCGGGGCTGGGAGTGGATCACCGTCATCAACAACAACTACGTCGGTGTCTATTACATCGGCGCAGCCATGCTGTTCTTCGTGCTGGCGGGCATACTGTCGCTGCTGATGCGGACCCAGCTGGCCCTGCCGCTGAACGGCTTCCTGGAACAGGAAACCTACAACCAGCTGTTCACCATGCACGGGACCATCATGATGTTCCTGTTCGCGGTGCCGGCGGTGGAGGCACTGGGCGTGCTGTTGCTGCCCCAGATGCTGGGCGCGCGTGACCTGCCGTTTCCAAGGCTCAGCGCCTATGCCTTCTGGGCCTATCTGATCGGTGGCCTGGCCTTCTTCTGCTCGATCTTCTTCGGCCTGGCTCCGAACGGCGGCTGGTTCATGTATCCGCCCCTGACCTCGATGACCTATTCGCCCGGCATCAATGCCGATTTCTGGCTGCTCGGCATTGGCTTCATCGAGATCTCGGCCATCGCCGGGGCCATCGAGATCATCGTCGGGGTGCTCAAGAACCGCGCGCCCGGCATGACGCTGGACAAGATGCCGATCTTCGCCTGGGGCATGCTGATCTTCGCCTGCATGATCATCATCGCCTTCCCCTCTGTGATCCTGGCCACCACCCTGATGGAGCTGGAACGGGCGTTCGGCTGGCCCTTCTTCGATGCTCTGAAGGGCGGCGATCCCATGCTGTGGCAGCATCTGTTCTGGTTCTTCGGCCACCCGGAGGTCTACATCATCTTCCTGCCTGCTGCGGCCGCCATGTCGACCATGGTCGCGGCGGTCGCGCGCACGCCCCTGGTCGGATACCGGCTGGTCGTGCTGGCCATGATCGCGACGGGCTTCATCAGCTTCGGCGTCTGGTCGCACCACATGTTCACGACCGGCATGCCGTCGATCTCGATCGGCTTCTTCGCCTCGGCCTCCATGGCCGTCAGCCTGCCGGCCGGCATCCAGGTCTTCGCCTGGATCGCGACCATCGCCGCCGGTCGCATGCAGTTCTCGACCCCCGGCCTGTTCGTGCTGGGCTCTCTGACGGTCTTCGTCATGGGCGGCCTGACCGGGGTGATGGTGGCCATGGTGCCCTTCGACTGGCAGGCGCACGACAGCTATTTCATCGTCGCCCACCTTCACTACGTTCTGATCGGCGGGATGGTGTTTCCCTTCTTCGCCGCCCTCTATTTCTGGACCCCGATGTCCTCCCGGCGGCCGCTCAGCGAGCGGCTGGGCAGATGGGTCTTCTGGCTGATGTTTGCGGGCATCCACGTCACCTTCCTGCCCATGCACCTCACCGGCCTCATGGGCATGCCGCGCCGGGTCTATACCTATCTGCCGGACCGGGGCTGGGAGATCCCCAACATGATCTCGACGGTCGGGGCCTTCCTCTTCGCAGCCGGGGTCCTGGTCTGGATCGTCGACATGATCCGAAACTTCCGCCCCTTCGGCCCCAGGGACGCCGGAAACGTCTTCGGGTCGGGCGGCCTGGAATGGCTGCCGACAGGCCTCTATTCCACCCGCAGCATTCCGATCGTGACCACCCGCTATCCCCTCTGGGACCAACCCGATCTCGCCCGCGACGTGGAAGCCGGCCGCTACTTCCTGCCTGATGCCCCGACCGGCGACCGAGAGACCCTGGTCACCAGCCCCCTGACCGCCGAACCGCAGTATCTGCAGCGGATGCCCCGGCCGTCGGGCTGGCACGTCTGGGCGGCCGTCTTCACCGCGGCCTTCTTCCTTCTGCTCGTGATCCAGGCCTACTGGGTCTCGGCCATCTGCGGCGTCCTGGCCATCTCCTGCATCTTCCAGTGGTGCTGGTTCCTGGACCAGCCCCGTGTCCAGCCCGAGGTCGACATCGGCGCCGGCATCCGGGTGCCCACCTATATGAGCGGGCCGCGCAGCCACGGCTGGTGGGCCATGGTCATCACCCTGGTGGTCGCCGGAATGATCCTGGTCATGACGGCCTTCTCCTACGTCTTCCTGTGGAGCCGCAATCCGCTGGCATGGGTCTCGCCCCCCTCCACAGGGCTGATCATCACGGCGATCCTCTACGTCCTCGCCATAGTCGGGGTCCGAGCGTCCAACGCCGCCCTGGCCCTGGACCGGCCGCGCAGTCCGGTCATCGCCACCGGCCTGATGCTGGCCTCCCTCGCCCTGATCGGCGGCGGCTGGACGATCGATCTGGCCGGATGGATGGCCACGGATCTCAGGCCCCAGGTGTCCGGCCAGGGCGCGACGGTCTTCTTCTTCCTCTCCTGGCAGGGCTTCTTCGTCTTCACCTCGGCCATCATGGGGCTTTATGCCCTTCTGCGCTGGATCAGCGGCCATGTGGAAGCCGGGCGACCCTCAACCTTCCAGCTGATCGGGCTCTTCCTGGGCTATACGGCGGCCCAGGGGCTGATCTCCATCCTGCTCACCCGGCTGTTTCCGGGAGGCTGACGATGCAGCGCTGGCTCTACATGCTGGGAGGGCTGCTCGTCTGGGCGGTCCATTTCGTCGGGGTCTATGCGATCGCCAGCATCGGGGACGTGGTCTCCGCTGCTGACGCCCCCACCTGGCGTCTGGTCGGTCTGGGGTTCAGCGCCCTCTGCGCCATGCTCGCCCTCGGAATGCTCATCCACGCGCTCCGCCGTGCCGACGACGGGACGGATACCATCGATCTGGCCAATACTCTGGCCCGGCTCGGTGCGCTGCTCGCCCTGATCTCGGTCATCTGGCAGTCGCTGCCGACCGTCGTGGGTTACTGACGCCCCCCAGCCTTGCACGGACGATCGTCCCCTTCGGACGTGCCCGGCGACACAGACCTGCCGGGACACCGTTCGCTATGCCGCCCCGCTAACATTGGGAGCGGGATCCTCATTCCTGCGTTTGCTGTCTCCGCGCGGATCCTCGGGCGGGTGCGCCTGTCCCGGCAGTATCCGGGTTCTTCCGGAGCCTGCCCTTGTCCGACATCGCCGGCTGGATCGCGCCTTTCACCACCGCCCTTGCCGCCGTCATGACGGCCTCCAACCTTGGGGCCCGTGTCACGGGCTGGGGGTTTGTCGTCTTTCTGGTGGGGTCGATCTGCTGGTGCATTGTGGCCCTGACCACCGATCAGCCCAATCTCCTCTGGGCCAATGGCTTCCTCACCCTCGTCAATGGTCTGGGCATCTGGCGCTGGCTCGGTCGCCGGGCCCGCTATGAGCGCGGCGGACAGCGCGCCAGCGCCCGCAGCGCCAGGGCCGCTTCATCGACCCTCGCTCCGCTCGGCTCCCTGATCGGTGGCACGGTCACCGGACCGGACGGCTCCCGCCTGGGTCAGATCACGGAGATCATGATGAGGTGCGACGACGCCGCACCCGCCTACCTGGTTGTGAGCGTGGGGGGCCTCGGCGGGGTCGGAGAGACCCTGCATGCGCTTGATGCGGGCGAGTTCGACCTTTGTGCAGACGGCATCCGCAGCCATGTATCCGCGACCGTGCTGGGCGCACGCACACCGATTGCCCCCGACAACTGGCCAGCGAAGGCCTGAGGTCGCCCGGCTCCCGATCTCCGCTCCTAGCGGGCCGGACGTGCACGAATAGGCGTGTAGGCGCAGCTGAACGCAGGATCGCCTGCCCCGATATCGGGTTCCAGATGAATGTGCAGGCGCGCCTCGCCCGCTGCCTCATCGAGGGCAAAGGCCTGTTCGGCTTCGTAAAGATCGTCCCGGTGGGGGGCCGTCCAGCCGCGGGCGCGTTTCAGGGCCCTCGACTTGGCTCCAGCCAGGGTGTCGGCCACCACGAAGACATTGCGATGCCGTTCGACGAAATCCTCGTCGTCATAGCCGCCCAGGTTCACATAGTAGAGCCGGGCCGGACCCTCGAACGGCTCCGGTCGAAGGCTGATGCGATAGCCGTCCGCCTGATCGATCTCGGCCCAGCCGTCGATATGCAGGCTGCCCGGCCGTCCCCACCACTGCGCCCTCAGGCTTTCATGCGTGGCCTCGATCGTCGGGGCGACAACGAAGCGTATGTCATGCACCTCGATATTGGCGTGCGGATGCTCACCCCCGATGTAGATCGCGAAGAGTTTGGGGGTCATGCGGCCTCCGGGGTGCGGCGGGGTGAGGGATCGAGGCGTCGCTGCGACGCCTGCACAAGTTCGCGACCGACCACCTGCCCCATCCTGTGGGAGCTGGTAATGCCCTGGATGAAGGGATGTCGACCCATGATGAAGGGCAGCCCGAGGCAGAAGAGCCTGTGCGCGGCGGGATGGTCCGACACCGGCCGGAAGGTGTCGTCGATCGCGATCCCGCGCACGCTGTCGCCCGAACCTTCCTCGACCTCGTCGCGGATCAGGCCTTGGGACAGCAGCGACAGAAAGGGGAACTGCAGGCCGGAGAGCGCCCGCTGTCCGGTCGCCTCGACGAAGACCGGGAAGTGCCGCCTTTCCCCGCCGGTCTGGACGATCGCTCCGGACAGCGGTGTCTCCCGATCAATGGTGTAGGTCTCGCCCAGGGCTTTCACCTGAAGACGTCCGGCCCGGTGCAGGGCAAGGAGGCGCGCGATGGAGCGATGGGGCACGGCTCCGTAGCTGTCCACGAAGACCGGCTTGAGCGACCGGTTGAACCGGTCGAACTGGGCAGCGTCCAGGTGGGGAACGATCAGGGCAAAGACCTCGTGCAACCGCAGCAGGGCATAGCGCCAGCCGATGGTAATTCCCTGGGCCATATTCCGGCGCGCTTCGGCAAGGTTTTCGGCCGCCCAGTCGAACGGATCGACATCGGCCCGGCGCGCAAAATAGGCGGTCGCGAACGTCTCCGGGGTCGACGTTTCCAGCCCGACCTCCCGGGTATACTCCGGATCGCTCAGGGCCATCTCGCGCCTGAAGAGGGCAAAGGCACGGTCCAGCCGACCTTCCACCGGGCCAGCGGCCACCTCCACCAGGGCCTCCGGGGTCATTACGACCGGGGGCTCTGGCGGCAGGGGGGAGAAGACGTCCGCCTCGGGCAGAAGCCCGCGCCGCGACATCATGGTCAGGCTCAGGCCTTCAGACCCGGGCCGCACCCGGTACTGCATCCCCCCGTCATCGCCCGAGGCGTCCGGCTCGATGAAGTCCCCGTGCGCCATCGCCAGGGCGACGGCCGCGTCTATGGCCGTCAGCGACGATCCCAGGATGCCGACCGGGACCGCCGGGATGCGGGCCAGGGTCGAGGATGGCCAGGGGGTGAGATGATAGCCGTCACGCGGCCTGATGCCGGCGGGCCACTGGTGTCCCGTGGCCAGAACGACCTGGTCGAAGACGAGATCGACCGCCGGCCGGCCGTCATCGACGATGGAGAGGCGCATCCCGGCGGGGTCGGCGCTGACATCCGCGACCCGGCAGCGCGATCTCACCGTGATACTGACGCCCTGCCCTGCCGCCTTCCCGACGAGGGCGACAAGCTGGTCCGCGAGGAACCGGCCGAGCACCACGCGCGGATAGATGCCACGGTCGTCGATGGTGTCGGCCCGCAGGCCGAAGGTCACCAGGGTCTCGGCGTCCTGCCGGCGCAGCCAGGCCGACAGGGTTTCCGTCACGGGCGGGATTTCGATACTCGCGATGTTGGCCAGCAGCACGGGATCGTTCCAGCCGGACCGGTAGGGGGAGCCCGGGCCTGCCGTAGGTTCGGATTCGAACACCGTGACGTCGATGTCGCGGCCACCAGCCTCCAAGAAGGCGGCCAAGGTATAGAGGGTCGTCGGCCCCGCACCGACAAAGGCGATCGTTGATCTCATGACGCCTCAATGCCGCTGAGCCCGAATGGTGGCATGGACGGCCGGTGATTCCGCCCGGTCAGGACAGATTTCCGGTCACGGGTCTCGCGGCATGCCGCAGAGCCGCGACCACTACCGGGGCGAGGCCCCGCGCGATGACGTCGATGCCGGCCGCATTGGGGTGAAGACGATCCGGCAGGGTGAAGGCCGGATCCAGAGCCATCCCTTCCAGCAGGAAGGGGTAGAAGGCGACCCCATGCCGCTGGGCGACCTGGCCGAACACGGCCTCGAAGGCCTGGCCCCAGGCTCCAGCCCACGGCGGGGCTCGCATGCCGCACAGCAGGACGTCGATATTTCGGGCCTTCAATCGCTCGATGATCTCGTCCAGCGTCCGGGCCGTGTCCGCAGGACGCAGCATCTGCATCAGATCATTGGCTCCGAGCGCCACCACACACAGCCGGGTCCCGGCCGGGACGTCACGGGCCAGACGGCGCAGTCCGTCCGCGGTCGTATCGCCCGAGACACCCGCGCCGAAGACCCGCACGCGCTGACCAAGGCGGCTGATCGCCACCTCGAGCCTTACCGGCAGGGCGGACGCCGCGGGCAGGCCGAAGCCGGCGCTGATGGAATCTCCGAGGAGGGTCACGACCGGCAGATCGGACATCCGTTCGGCCTCGGAAGCAGACCATCCGGCCTCAGGCACCGCCACCCGGCTCCGCCTGTTTGCGATGCATTTCGGCCAGGGCGGTCTGGGGCAGCACAGCGGCCGTGGCCGCCTGGACCTTGTTCATCATGCCGGCCACGACATCGCCGTCACCGCGCAGCATGGCCCGGTAGCCGATTTCGGCAACCTTGTCGGCCTGCATCTTGTCGGCCTTGCCGACGACCGTGTCCTGCATCCCCGCCCGCTCGAAGAACTCCGTTTCGGTCGGCCCCGGCATCAGGACGGTCACGCTGACGCCCGTGTCCTTCAGCTCATTGCGCAGGGCGAAGGACAGGCTGTCCACATAGGCCTTGGAGGCGTTGTAGACGGCCTGGAAACTGCCCGGCATCAGTCCGGCGATCGAGCCCGTCAGCAGGATGCGGCCGCTGCCGCGTGCCCGCATGTCCCGGCCGACCAGATGAAGGAGCCTGGTGGTTCCGGTGATGTTGGTGCCGATCACATGGGCGATGTCCTCAAAGGCCTGGTCCAGAAAACCTTCGCCCAGGCCATGGCCGGCATTGGCGGCCAGGGCATCGACCGGACGGCCTTCAAGCCGATCGTACAGGACCTGGACACCGTCCTCGGTCGCAAGATCCACCTCCAAGGTGTCGACCACCACCCCACTGCGGCCCAGGGTCTCCCTCGCCTCGTTCAGGGGCCTGTCCGCACAGAGCATCAGGTCGTAGCCGTCCTTAGCGAACAGACGCGCCAGCTCCAGTCCGATGCCGGAAGAGGCACCCGTCACGAGGGCGAGTGGCCGAGTGGGGGTCGACGCAAGTCCGTTATCCGACACAGCAATTCTCCTGTTAACCGCTGACTGGGCCAACCTGATCTGACGGGGCGCGGTTCCATATTGCCCCGCTGGAACCGGGGCTCGAGGCAGGGATTGGAACAGTCCGACACACGGAGCACCCATGTCCCAAGAGCCCCAGTCCACGGATGCCGACCTAGCCTCCACCGCCTTCCTCGACCACGACCGGATCGAGGGGGACCATGCGTCCCCGAGCCTGCGGGCCGTCATGATCAACCGTCCGCGGGCGGAGCTCTATGCGGCCTGGCGCGACCTCGAGCGCCTGCCGCACTTCATGGAGAATGTGAAGTCGGTCCGCGTGATCGACGACACCCGCTCGACGTGGGTGATCGCCGGACCGGCCGGCCAGGACATCGAGCTCGACAGTCTGATCACCGAGGACCTGCCCGGCGAGCGGATCGCCTGGACCTCCACCGAGGGGTCCGACATCGACCATGAGGGGTGGGTCAGCTTCAAGGACAATGCCTTCGGACGCGGTACGGAAGTGCGGCTCTTCATCAGCTACGACCCGCCCGCCGGCGTGGTCGGCAAGGCGGTGGCCAAGGTCCTTCAGCGGGAACCCAGGGTCCAGGCGCGGCGCGAGCTGCGGCGCTTCAAACAGCTGATGGAGACCGGTGAGGTCTCGACCTCCAGGGCCCCGGATGCGGCACCCCGCGGCCCCCGCCACCTCTGACATTCCCTCTCGGCCTATCGCAGAACAAGGACCCCGCCATGCGCGCACTGACCTGGCACGGCAAGCACAACGTCAAGGTGGACACCGTCCCCGATCCGCAGATCGTCAATCCCCGGGATGCGATCATCAAGGTTACCGCAACCGCCATCTGCGGGTCGGACCTTCACCTCTACGACAGCTATATCCCCGGCATGTCGAACGGGGACATCCTCGGCCATGAGTTCATGGGCATCGTCGAGGAGGTCGGCAAGGAAAACACGACCCTGAAGGTCGGCGACCGGGTGGTTGTGCCCTTCGTGATCGCCTGCGGCCAGTGCTTCTTCTGCGACCACAGGATGCCGGCCGCCTGCGACAACTCCAATCCGGCGGAGAAGGCTGACGCCTCCGAGATCGCCTATGGCTATGCCATGACGGGAGCCTTCGGCTATTCCCACCTGACCGGCGGCTATGCCGGAGGGCAGGCTGAATACGTCCGCGTCCCCTATTCGGACTATGGGCCGATCAAGATTCCGGACGGGATCGAGGACGAACGCGTCCTCTTCCTCTCCGACATCTTTCCGACCGGATGGATGGCGGCGGAGAACTGCCAGATCCAGCCGGGTGATACGGTCGCCATCTGGGGCTGCGGACCCGTGGGACTGTTCGCCATCAAGAGCGCCATTCTACAGGGCGCGGGACGGGTCATCGCCATCGACCACCATCCGCGTCGCCTCGAACTGGCCAGGGCCAACGGTGCCGAGGTCCTCAACTACCATGAGGTCAAGGTGCGCGAGGCCCTGGCCGAGATGACGGCGGGCATAGGCCCCGACAGCTGCATCGACGCCGTCGGCATGGAAAGCCATGGCTTCTCTCCCGACAATATCATCGACGCCATCAAGACCACCACCCGACTGGGGACGGACCGGACCCACGTCCTTCGAGAGACCATCATGGCCGTCCGCAAGGGCGGCACGGTGTCTGTGCCGGGCGTCTATGGCGGCATGGCGGACAAATGGCCGGTCGGGGCCTTCATGGAAAAGGGGCTGACGCTCAAGACCGGCCAGACCCACGTCCAGAACTACCTGCCCCAGCTGCTGCAGATGATCCTGGAAGGCAGGATCGACACCACGGACCTGATCAGCCATCGCCTGCCGCTCGAGCAGGCCGCCGAGGGCTACAAGAACTTCAAGGAAAACCAGAACGAATGGACGAAGGTGGTGCTGCTGCCGCACTAACGGGGACGCTGTACCGGGCGTCTGTCTCGCGCGGGTCGACCGGGGGATGGCAAGTGCTTCGTCGACGCCTCTCCGAGGTACGGCGAAGGGCCGCCAGCCCCGATTGAAGGCGGAAACTCTCGCTGTCGGCAACGGTTGAGGGAGCCACCTGGGTCAGGACGCGTTCGGGTGACATGACACAAGCGCTGCTGCAGGACCGGGCCAACCTCGCCTATGCCCGTGACCTGGGCCGGGCCTTCGGCGGGGCCCTGCTGTTCGGCCTGCCACTGCTGATGACCATGGAGATGTGGAACTACGGTCTCACGCTTGACGGGACCCGGCTGGCCATCTTCCTGCTGAGCTCCCTTCCGCTCTTGTTCGGACTGGCCCACTTCGCCGGTTTCACGCCTGCCCGCAGCCTGAGCCTGGCGGCTCTCGAGGTCTTTGCCGCCCTGGCCGTCGGCTTTGTCAGCGTCTGCATCCTGCTGGCGCTTTTCGGCGTGTTTCAGGACGCCGCCTCCCCGGGCGTTACGACAGGTCAGGTCGCCCTGCAGGTCGTCCCCGCGGCCATGGGGGCCCTTCTCGCACGCCGCCAGTTCGGCACGGATCGCACCAGCGAGGACGAAGGTGAGGCGCGCTACCCCGGCGAGCTCTTCCTGATGGTGGCCGGTGCGCTCTTCCTGGCCCTGAACATCGCGCCCACCGAGGAGGCCCGGCTGATCAGCTATATGATGGGCCCATGGCAGGCGATCGCGCTCATGGTCCTGTCCCTGGGGCTGATGCATGCGATCGTCTACATGGCCGGCTTCGCAGGCCAGGAGGAACAGGGCCATCCCGTGTCCGCCTTCATCCACTTCACCCTCGCGGGGTACGGACTGGTTCTGCTGACCTGTGCCTTCGTCCTGTGGATCTTCGGGGCGCTTGACGGCCATAGCCTCCCCGCCACGGTCGACGCCCTGATCGTCCTGGGCTTTCCCGGTGCCATTGGCGCCGCCTCTGCACGTCTGCTGATCTGATGACCCGAAAGCCTTCCAGACCCCCTGCGTCGAAACCGGGCAGCACAAGCAAGGCACCCGATCCTCCCTGGCTCGCCTGGGCCATGGGCGGTCTGGGCATCGTGCTCGTCCTCGGATGCCTGGGCGTGATCCTCTGGCGCGCCACCTCCGAAGTCGAGGACCCGGACGTACAGCTGCGGCTGATCGGGACACGCCCCTCCCAAGGTCAGTGGCTGGCCGAGATCGAGGCCAGGAACCTGGGCGGCGAGACGGCCGCGGAGGTCGAGATCGAGGGCCGTCTCGGAGACGAGACGGCTGCGGCGCTCGTCGATTACCTCCCCGCTTCCGGCCGCCGGACCGTCGTCCTCGGCTTCTCCGCAGACCCCCGTGGACGGCTGGAGATGCGGACCCGCGGCTGGATCGAACCGTGAAAGCCTGTCCGGCCCGGCTGGCGCGCCTCCTGCACGCCTGCCCCACCGGGCCATCCCGCCGTCCAACCCCAGGCTGCGACCGGCTCCCTGATGCGCCGTCACCCCTGCTGAGCCCATTGCGGAACGGTCGGTAGGGGCCGTGCGGATTGCGACCTTCAACATCAACGGGATCAACAGTCGTCTTGAACGGCTGACAGACTGGCTGACCGAGACCGGCCCTGACATCGTCTGCCTGCAGGAGCTCAAGACCCCGCAGCGTACATTCCCCGACGCGGCGCTGGCAGCGCTGGGCTATCAGTCCGTCTGGCTCGGGGAGGCGCGCTGGAACGGCGTGGCGATCCTGTCCCGGATTGGCGAGCCGATCGTCACGCGCCGATCCCTCCCCGGAGCGGGGCAGGACCAGCAGAGCCGGTACATCGAGGCGGCCGTCGCCGGCATCCTGGTTGGCTGCCTCTACCTGCCCAATGGCAATCCGCGGCCCGGGCCGAAGTTCGACTACAAGATGCGCTGGTGCGACCGGCTGGTGGCCCATGCCGGCAGGCTGGTGGAGGCGGGCGTACCGGCTGTCCTGTGCGGGGACTACAATATCGTCCCCACCGACCGGGACATCTACAATCCTGCGTCCTGGCGCGAGAACGCCCTGCTGCAGCCGGAGCCCCGGCAGTCGTTCGCCGATCTTCTCGACCAGGGCTGGTCCGATGCGCTGGCTGAGCGCTATCCGCACGATCCCCAGTGGACCTTCTGGTCGTATCTGCGGAATGCCTGGGACCGGGACTCAGGCTGGCGGATCGACCATCTGCTGCTGAGCCCGGCCCTCGCCGAGCGGCTCAACGACGCTGGCGTTGACCGCGACGTACGGGCGCACGCCGGGGCCAGCGACCACGCCCCGGTCTGGATAGATCTGACGGACTAAACCCTGACACGCGAACAAGGCCAGGGTCAGGAACCGCTTCGACAGCCATGGGCCTTGTCAGGACTGGGTCAGGCCCAGACTCACTTTCGCCGATGGACGAGCACACTGCCTGTACCCACACGAATGACGGCAGGCCCGCGCGTCGCGACGGCCAGGTCAATCCTGGGGTGACGGCCTGAACCGAAGCTCGACACAGCCCATACGCGCACCGGGTCCGCCTAATGTCCCTGCCCCTCGTAACCACATGGGTTCTGCCGCATTAAGCGAGACGCCTTCAAGAGCGCACCCCAATGCCCGATCCCTACATCCTCATGCTGTTCGTGGTCGGGGCCCTGATTGCGCTGGTGGCCTGGCTGCCCCTGGTGTTCCGGCGGGCCCCGCTGTCGCTGCCGATCGTCTGCGTTGTGCTGGGGGCCGGCCTGTTCAGCCTGCCGCAGGTGGGGTTCGATCCGCTGCCGCAGGCCTATCCGGACATCACCGAACGGCTCACCGAGTTTGTGGTGATCATCGCCCTGATGGGCGCGGGCCTGAAGATCGACCGGATCTTCAACCTGAAGCGCTGGGGCGTGACCTGGCGCCTGCTGGGTATCACCATGATGCTGTCGATCGTGGCGATCGTGGTGCTGGGCTGGACGGTTCTGGGTCTGGGGCTTGCGGGAGCGATTCTTCTCGCCGGAACCCTGGCACCGACCGACCCCGTACTGGCTTCCGATATCCAGGTCGGTGCGCCCCAGGAAGGGCGGGAGGACGAGGTGCGGTTCGGCCTGACGTCGGAGGCCGGCCTCAATGATGGCCTGGCCTTCCCGTTTGTAAACCTGGCCATTGCCCTGGCGCTCGTGGCGGCAGGCCAGAAGACCGACTGGTTTGTCGAATGGCTGACCTACAGCGTCCTCTGGGAAATAGGCGCCGGCCTGGCCGTAGGCTGGCTCATAGGCTGGGTGTTTGGCTGGCTGACCTTCACCATTCCCGCCAGCACCAAACTGGCGGCGACGCGCGACGGGTTCATAGTCCTGGCGGCCACCTTCCTCTCCTACTCCGTGACGGAGATGCTGCACTGCTACGGCTTCCTGGCGGTGTTCATCACCGCGCTCGCCTTCAGGCATGCGGATCGTGATCACCAGTTTCACGTCGAGATGCACGACTTCATCGAACAGATCGAGCGCATGGCCATGATGGTCGTCCTGGTCCTGTTCGGTGGGGCCCTGGTCAGCGGCCTGCTGGCTCCGCTGCGACCTGTCGATGTGATGGTCGCCGTCGTGATCGTACTGGTCGTGCGCCCCCTGGCCGGGATGGTCGGCTTCATCGGTCTGAGGCGCCCCCTGCGTGAAAAGCTGATCCTGGCCTTCTTCGGCATCCGCGGCGTGGGGTCCTTCTACTATCTCGCCTATGGGCTGAACGCCGCGCCCTTCGAGGGCGGCGACCGGCTCTGGGCCCTCGTCGGCCTGATCTGCCTGATGTCCATCCTGCTGCACGGCATCACGGTCACCCCGGTGATGCGCTGGTTCGACCGGAGCCAGGGCCGCAATCCCGATGCTGACGCAGACCCGACTGGCGGCGAAGACCATCCGTCCGGCCGGGGTGCCTCGTCCTGAAGCCGGCCACCTCATTCCCTCACCGGGCGACCCGAGGCTTGCCCAGACCCTGGCCGGGACGCTGCAGGATCCGTCCTGCCGATCAGGCGCGCGCAGGACCTGGCTTCCTGAGGCGAACGTGACCCATCGGGAGTCAACAAAGACGCCTCGCGTCTCAGGGATCAACTGGACAACCGTCGCGACCACGACGATGGTTGAACCGCTGGGCCGTCATGCGGCTGGGGGAACAGGCGTGCACAAGGACTACTTTCGCAGCCCTGTCTGGCGCGGCTATCTGCTGGCCGTCCTGGCCTGGGGGATAGCCTTCGGTCTGCGATACGGCCTTGCGCCCTGGTTCCCGCCCGGCTTCCCCTACCTCACCTTCTTCCCGGCCGTGGTGCTGGTCGCCTACTACGCGGGGCTGCGTCCCGCGATCCTGACGGCGCTACTCTCGGCCCTGGCCGCCTGGTGGTTCTGGATCGGTCCAATGGGTTTCGAGCTTGGCATCGCTACGGCTGTGGCCCTTGGCTTCTACGCCTTCGTGGTCGCCGTCGATGTCTTCTTCATCGTCGGCATGGACGGAGCGACCCGGCGTCTGGCCGTGGAGGTGGAGCGCAGTGAGGCCCTCGCGCAGAGCCGGGACATCCTGATGAAGGAGGTCCAGCACCGCGTCTCCAACAACATCCAGGTGGTCAGTGCCCTGCTGAGCCTCGAGGCCCGAAGCACAAGCGATCCGGGGGCCCGCAAGGCCCTGTCGGACGCCTCGGCGCGCACGGCCCTCATCGCGAGCATCCAGCGCAGTCTCGCGGAAGTGGACGGCCGTACAGCAACGTTCGAGGACCTGGCGCGATCCGTCGTCGACGACGCCATGCAGGCCGCCGCCCGGGATGACGTGACCGTGTCCATCGATGGCAATGGCACCGTGCTCTCGGCCGATGAGGGAACCCCCGTGATCCTGATCATGCTGGAGTGTGTCAACAACGCCCTGGAACACGCCTTCCCCGACAGACCCGGCCACATCGATATCCGCCTGGACGACGACGGACGCCGGCGGACCCTGGAGATCAGCGACAACGGAAAGGGGCTGTCGGGCCTTGCCAAGGGGGCACCGACGAGTCTGGGCCTGCGCATCATCGCCGCCCTGGCCCGCCAGCTCGGCGGCGACTGGACCCTGCGTGATGCAGATCCTGGTACGGCGGCGCGGTTGAGCTGGCCGCACGCCTCGATCACCCTTTCGACCTCCAGCGTCTCACCCGCCTGAACCTCGGCATCGGTGGCTGGGCACGGTCAGCGCTCTCCATCGATGTGTGGCTCTGCGGAAGACCCTGCGCCCGGGCCGCAACCGGAGCCGCTGGACGCGCGGGTCCCCCTCGATCTAGGCTGCGTCTGCCATGGCCCTCGCTAAGACCACCTCGAAACCCTGCGAGAGACACACCGCCCTGGGAGCCTCTCCTGGCGGCAGCCCGGTCGTGCCCACCGGCACGTACGGCGCTCGTCCCCGCCCTGCCCAAACTCTGATCACCCGGGGGGCGAACCCGTGACGGAGGCTGCCGTCCACAGCCTCACCGCCCGCGAACGCGCCTGCCTGACGGGCGTCGCGGCCCACAAACAGTCCAAGGAGATCGCCCGGGATCTCGGCATCGGCCCGCGTGCCGTCGACAAACATATCGAGAACGCCACCCGAAAGCTTGGAGTGACGTCCCGGCGCGAGGCGGTCCGCCTGCTGGGGATGGGACTTCGCAGTGATTACGAAGGGGAGCCGCTCCCCCTGCCCGAAACGCTTCAGGATGTGCTCGATGGGGCCTCGAGAGGAGGCCCCCGTGCCCTACGCCATCACACCCCTGCCGGAGACCTCGTGGGAGGATCTGGAAGCGATCTTCGACAGCCTGGCCGAGAGCGAGGCGCAGAAGGAGTCGGTCCATCACCTTCTCGACGTGACCCGCTCCCTGAGCCCCTATCTCTCGAGGCTCGATCTGCTGCGCGAGATTATCTGCATAGCGCTCGTGCTTCTGCCCGAGAACGATCTGCCTCCCGAGAACTGGGACTGGCTGACCCGAGGCCCCGCTCCACCGGGCTCCGACGTCTCGTCCAGGCCATGCTGATGGCCGTTGTGACGGGCATACTGATCATCGGCGGGCTCGCCAGCGCCCTGCAGATCGGTCATCTCGCCCAGACCTTCGACCGCAGCTTCAGTCGCCCCTAGGCCGACCCTCCTCCCGAAATTCCCAAACAACCAGACTCTCATCCCGCCTCAAGGCGGAGGAAGGTATTCCCATGCGCCGTCGCGAACTCGCCCAGACCCTCGCCACCTCCCTGTTCGAAACCGAGGCCGCGATAGATGCGGCCATGGAGAGGGCCGGGCTGCTGATCGCCCAGACCGCCGCGCTGCGCCGTGAACACGGAATCTCCGCCGTCCTCGGTCATGAAGGCGTCAGCGCCCTGGCCCGGATGATCGATGCCGTCGGCCAGGCCCGGGGCCATGCCATGGTGGCCCACGCAGCCTTCGCCGCCTCCGCCCCCATGATCGGCGTCCAGCCTTCCACGCTTCACGGCACCGGCGTCGGCAAGCCGGACGAAGACACCAAACCGACCGGTCTGATGCCCGCCCTGCACCTGGTCGAGGCCTCAGCCTGACCTGAACGGCTTGAACATGGTCTGCCCACCCCTACTATGGCGGACCATGTTCAGCAGCCTCATCCAGCAGATCGGCGCGGTGCTCACCGTCCTCGTCACCGTCCTGTCCCTCTGGCAAGGCGACCGCCCGGTTCGCATTCTCGCCCTGGTTTCCGTGGCCGCCTTCGTGCTGTCGCCCCTGCTCCAGAACTGGAGCGACTTCATCTCCCCGCAGTGGGGCGTGGCCGCCGTCGACGCCGCCGTCCTGGCAGCGATCACCGCTCTCGTCCTCCGATATGACCGACGCTGGCTGATCGTGATCTGGGGGATCGCGGCGCTCAGCCTCCTGGCCCACCTCGGCAAGCTGGTGGATGCCACCCTCTTCCCCCGGGGCTATATCGGCGGGCTCTACATTCTGTATTTTGCCTTCCTCGCCGCCCAGCTCGCCGGTGTCATCGAGGCTGTCTGGAAGCGTCGGATCTTTCGGCGACAGATCAGTTCAGTAGAACCCTGAAGCCGCGCAGGCTCGGCTTCAGTGAAAAAACTGCCCCCGCGGCCCGCCCCCTAGCGTGACCCTGCCGAGCGTCAGCATCGCTGGCGCTCGATGAGGAGCCTCAGACGCTCGACGGCCATCACCGGCGCATGGCCGCAGGCGTCGATAGCCGCATCGATCTCAGGGGCGAAGTCCGGGGTAACCTGGGCCGCGACCATGGCCCAGTCTCTGAAAAGCCGCCGCGTCACCGCCGAGCGAAACACGACGTCCACATCGTTGTGACGGGGGTCCTTGCCGATGCGGCCCAGAGCGCGGTCCACATCGACCGATTCACCCTCCAGGACCTGGAAGAACCGGCCTCGGCTGACGAGAAGACCTCCACTCAGCCCGTCCCGCCGGTTGAGCTGGTCAGAGACGGCGATGATATCGGCCAGAGCCGCAACGGCCAGGTCCGGCCGGGTGGCTTTACTGCGATAGGCGATGCGGATCACACGGACGCTCTGAAAAGATCGATGATATCTCGACAAATCCTCAGTTCGGCTCGCGTTCCTAAGTCGTCTTCGCAACATTGCGCGCGGTCGCTGGATCCGATCGCACTCTTGCCAATATCGGGCCGACAAGAAGGACGTCCTCCGACGACATCGACCCCGGAGGCGTCACTGTGGCTGAAAGGACCGACCGCGGGATTGGGAGAAACACAGGAACAATCCCGCGCCCCCGGATGTTGTGCCACCTCCGCAGAACCGAGGATCACCGATGACCGAGCAAGCCCTGACCAACAAGACCATAGCCGTTCTCGCCACCGACGGTTTCGAGCAGGTCGAACTTACCAGACCGGCGGAGGCCTTGACGTCGGCCGGGGCCAAGGTCGTCGTCGTGTCGCTCGAAGCCGGCGAAATCCAGGGCTTCAACCACCACGACAAGGGCGACATGACGCCCGTCGACATCAAGGTCGGCGACGCAGACGTCGAGGACTACGATGGCCTGCTGCTTCCCGGCGGTGTGATCAGCCCGGACGCCCTGCGCCTGGACGATGCCGCCGTCGCCTTCGTCAAAGCCTTCGGCGAGGCCGGCAAGCCGATCGCGGCGATCTGCCATGGTCCCTGGACGCTCATCGACGCCGGACTGGTGAAGGGTCGGCGCATGACCTCATGGCCGTCGCTGAAGGCGGATCTGACCAATGCCGGCGCCGAGTGGGTGGATGAGGCGTCCGTGACCGACGGAGGCCTGGTCACCTCCCGCAACCCCGATGACATCCCGGCCTTCTGCGAGGCCGCCATCAAGGCCTATGCCGCAGCCTGACGGCCAGGACAAAGGCCGAGCCCTATCGCCTCCCGGGCCTGGAGCGCTCCCCCCTGGTCTTCGACAGGGCGTCGACGAACCGGGTGTGGGGCTCCAGGTCGTCGGGCAGCAATGCCGCCAGCGCCTCAGCCTCGTCCAGAGCCTCCTGCACGCCTTCGGCGTGAAGGGAGCCGGACAGGGACACCAGCGCCCTGGCGCGGGCGCGCAACAGGAGCACGGCAGCCAGCGGGTAACGGCTGGACAGACGCGAAGCCCATAGGGGTATGGCATCTGCCCGCCCTCCCAGCTCGTTTCGGCGACGCGAGATCGTCCCGGCAGCCTCGCGCAGCGCGCCCCAGGCCATGAGGAAACCAAGGGCACGGTCGAGGTCGAAGGCCTGGGTCGCAAAGGCGATGGCGCGGTCGGTGGCTTCGACATCGTCGAAATCTTCGAGACGGTCCAGGATGTCGTGCAGGGACTCCGGGGTGAGCAGCCGTTCGAACCGGGCCCAGCGCGAGAGCATGGCCTCACCTTCGCGGCCCTCCGCGTCCAGCACGGCGATCTCGGCCGAATGCCAGGCCTCGTCCCGCTGGGGCGGAGGCTCCGGGGCGCGCCACCCCATCCCCTTCCGGGGCGTGCGTTCCAGAGCGGCCTGCAGGGCCTCGCGCGCCTCAGCTGCCCTGTCGGCCCTCGCCAGTCGCGTGGCCCCCTCGACCAGGATGGCCGGGTCCCGACGCATGCGATCGTCGAAACTTGCGAGCCAGGGATCGACTGCGCCCGTCCGGTCGGCGAGACGGCGGATGACCGGTGAAAGACGTGCCGAAGTCGGCACACCCCTGCGGGTCAGGCCTGCCAGCAGACCGCTCGCGATCTCGAGGTCCAGATCCCCAGCCGCCGCGCCGATCACGCCTGCCCAGACCGAAGCGCGGGTCGAGACGGCGTCGAGGAGAACGGGTACCGCAGCCTCCGGACCCAGCACCCCGGCCAGGCGCACCACATCACCGGCCCCCGCTGCAAACAATGCCGGCAATTCGCCCCGGGGATCCTTGGTCCGGTCCTGGAGGGGGTCCAGCAGGTCAACCCATGCCACCAGGCTGGCAAACCCCAGCGTCCTGTTTGCCTCGGCCAGGCGGTCCACGATCAGGACCCTCAGCCGGGACAGTTCGCGCAGCAGCTCGGGCCGCTTGCGCCAGGATATCCGCGCCCTGCTCGACGCCAGCTCGTCCATCCGCTTGCCGAGGGCTCCGGCGAGATCCTCTGCGCCCAGCTCCGCCGCAATCTCAAGCCGAAGGCTCCTCTTCAGCGCCGGATCGGCGGAAGCCGCCTCCATCAGCAAGGCGGCCAGTCGCTCGGTGCCCAGATGGACCAGATTGGCCTGGGACAGGGTCTTGCGAAGTTTCGGGGCGGCCTTTGCCATGCCGTTTGAATATCCTGTCGCTCGTGTAGCCGCACACCGACTTCGGGTCAGAGCGAACCGATCGGCCTCTCGCAGGTTGCACGATCATGGCCGATCAGACTCCTCCCTATCCCGTAACGCCCGACGGCCGCTACTTCGTCGTTCGCGGGCGGCTCTGGCGCACCAGCAACCCGGCGCTCCCGCCAGAGACCCGCGAGCGTCTCGTCAGCCGCCTCATGACAGCACGCCGCGCCGTCAGACAGGCCCTGCCGCAGGGCGGCCCGGCTCTTGCCGACGCCCGTGCCGAGGTTGACGGTGCCAAGGTGGCGCTGGGAGAACGTGGTCCGCCCTGGTGGACGGACGGCTCGCCCGATGTCAATCGACGGCTCGTCAACAAGACCGACTATGCAGCCTGGTATGCTGCGCTCGACACGCCGCCCGACCGAGGTCTCTCGGACGGCAGGGATGGGCGCAGGTGACGCCGCGTCGCACTGGCAGACCTGCCCCCGGATCCGGCCGAAGCGCTGGCTTCAAACGGCCTGGTCCTCCTCGGCTGGCAGCGGCCGGGTGGCGAAATAGCAAAACGATATCGTCAGGTCTGGACTGACGGGTCAAAACGGCTGGTCGTCGGACCGGCGCGCCGCTGCGATCTCCTCCCTGTCGGGGGTCCGCAGTATGGTGATCCGGTCTGCGCCGACCGCAATCAGGCCGCGGGCCTCGAAGGCCTTCAGCCAGCCCTCCATGGCCCAACGCCCCCACCGCCCATGAAATCGCCGCGCGTTATCGATGATATCCTCGAAATGCTGCAGCGGCGGGTCGTAGACACCATGGTGCTGGTGAAACACCCCCGCCCCGCCCATGAACAGCAGGGCCAGGTCCGCCGCATGGGCGCGAAAGCCGAAGTCCGTATCCTCCGCCCCGTAGCCGGTGAAGTCCTCGTCGAAGCCCCCCACGGCGTGGAAGGTCTCCCGCCGTATCCCGAAGGCGAGAGACCAGAACAGACCGGGCTCGGTTTCACGTCGCCAGCCCGACGGCGGGAACGCACGCAGCGGATGGGGCTCAGCCCTCGACATGAGCGTATCGAAGGTCCAGCCTCCCTGGGTCCCTCCGGCCGGGAGATAGCGCACTTCGGCACAGATCAGGGCGTCCTCGGCCTTCAAGGCTGCCTCCATCGCCTGCGGAAGGCCCGGCATGGGGATGCAGTCGACATCGAGGAACAGCAGCTGATCGCCACGGGCTTCGCGTGCCGCCAGATTGCGGGCCCGCGCCAGCGGCAGCCCGGACGTCTCCAGCCGGACCAGCCGCACGGGCAGGTCCCCTCGTTCCAGACGGACAGGGTCGTCACTCATGTCGACGACAACGATGTCGTGAAGCGGGACATCGGACTGGGCAAGGCCCTCCAGCTGGTTCAGCAGATGGTCGGTGCGGTTCTTGACCAGGGTCAGGATGCTGAGGGTCATCGGCGTCGCCACACATCCAGCCGGTAATCGGCGGTTCGCCCGGCACGCACCTCCACCACCGTATCTCCGAGTCCTGACCGAAGCCCGGTGACTGCACCATCGCCCGTCTGGGGATAGTCGGTCTCACCGGTCCAGTGGACGAGCAGCATGTCTCCGCCGGGCACCAGCTGCTGCGCGATCCAGTCGGCTGCCCGGCCGAGATCCGCATCGCTCCAGTAGTAGACGACCTCCGACAGGACCAGCAGGTCGAAATCCTTTGTCTCGGGCGTCTGCTCCGGGAAGCTGAGACAGTCGAACAGAACCTGGGGCGTGCCCTGGCAACGCTGTCGAGCGCGTTTCAGGGCAGTGGGGCTGACATCGATGGCCAGCAGGCGGTCGCACAGCGGCGCAAGCCGCCGGGTCAGCATGCCGCCTGCGCAACCGACCTCGAGGGCCTGGCGATACTGGCGGCCATCCAGGCTCTCGACCGATCGCGCATGTTTGGCGGCTTCATAGGCCCGGCTCTCCAGTCCCCAGGGGTCGGGATCGCCCCGGAACATGGCTTCGAAATAGTCAGGCGGCAGGGTTGTTTCGCGCCTCATGATGCACCGCCCCTCAGATAGAGCTGGTCACGATCGCTCATGGCCTGCCGACATGCGTCCAGCCTGAAACCCGGTCCGGCGATGTCGGTCAGCTGGCTCGCGTGGGCCGCCAGGGCCTGGGCGCGAACCGATGCGGGCATGGCCGGGGTGATCAACACCGTCCGGCAGTCTGGCGGGTCTCCCTCCCCCCAGACCAGATAGTCGAAGATGTCGATGTCCAGGACGTTGGCCACCGCCGCCGCCACCCGCGATGCGGCGGCGTGGTCGCAGTGCGGCTCGTGGTCCGCCGTAACGGCCAGGGCGGTGACCCGGCGCGCGCGGCAGATCGCAGCCAGACGCGCCACCGTATCCTCGAACCCGGCGCTGCCCGCCTCGAACGGGTGGGCATCAGGCCAGGCGAGATGATCGATAGCGACGGCCTCACCCCCACACAGCAGGCCGAGCGCCGCGGCGGCTTCATCCCGCCGCAGACGGGCCAGACGCGCGCGGGCGTCCGCATCGGCCGTCGGATGGGAGGCCGCGCCATCGGTCAGAAAGACGACACCGGCCAGTCGCCCGACCCGGCTCGCATGGTAGATGAGGGCTCCGGCCCCCAGGGTCTCGTCATCGGGATGGGGGGCGAGGACAAGCCATCGCGCACCTGCCCAGGCGCTTTGGGTGAGGGGCTCTACCAAAGGCGGTCGTCCGCAGACCATACGTCGTGGTCCAGCCAGGCCTGAGCCGCCTGATCCCGCGCATGATCAGGCCCGGCCTGACGCAGGTACAGGCTGAGGTCTCTCGAGATCTTGTCGATGCGCTGGCCATCGAAGGCACTGCGGGTGCCCACGATCCGCGCGGCCAGTTCCATGACGTCCAGTCCCGCGCGCTCGACCACGCCCCGGGTCATCTGGACGAACGCCGGCGCATCCGGATCCTCGTCGGCCGATCTCAGGGCCGCTTCGCGAACCCAGAAGCCTGCCGTGCGCGTCGCCACCACGGCCTCGGCAAACTTGGCTCGTTGCAGAGGGTCGCTCCTGGCCCCTTCGGACATGGCCAGTCTCAGTTCCATCAGGAGGCCTTCGATCCCGCCCAACTGCACCGCCGTGAACCGCCAGGCCCCCGCCGTGAAGCGCGGCTCCCGGTCATAATCGCCTGGAGCGCCGAGGCAGGCCTCGCGGGTAGCCGGCAGGCCGGTCACGTCGTAAAGCCCGCTGCCGGTGGCGCGCATGCCCCGAACCTGCCATCCGGACAGATCCGTGCGGTCGCTTTTGTCCGCCGGTACGATGACCATCCGTCGGGGACCGACCTCGGCCCGCGCCGTGATCACGGCAAATCCGAGCCCGCCGGCCCCGGTCGCGAACGCCTTGGCACCCTCCACGATCGCGGATTCACCCATGCCCACAATCCGGACGCCCGGTGCCGGTTCGGTAGCCCAGACCCCATAGTAGAGGCCTCGGTCCAGATGATCACCGAGGCGCCGGGTCTGGTCGAGCGCGCCGTACCAGGCAAACAGTTTCAGGGCATTCACATGGCCCTCGAACAGACGCCCCAGGCTGAGGTCAGCCCTGCCGACGACCCGCAGGCTGTCCAGCAGGTCCAGCGCTTCCAGGCGTGCGGATCCGAAGGTCGTGCCGCCGCTGGCCAGGGGCGCATAGCGTCGGTGCAGGCCCGCCCCCGTCAGAACGGCGAGACTGTCGGCGGGAAAGGCCGGCGTGGCATCATACTGCGCCCCGAGGGTGCAGAGCCGCGCGTGAAGACTGGCGAGATCCGGGCGATGGTATGCCTGGGCCTGCGGCCTGGACATCGATAGAAGGCTCATGACGGTCTTTCAGCAGCAGTAAATCCGGATCGCGCGGCACCGAGGGACCCTGCCAGATCAACAAGGCGCGTGGCCGTGCGTTCCGGCCCATGAGGATCGGCCAGCCGACGTCTCGCAAGCGAGGGAATGGCGCGTGCCCTGTCGACCAGTGGCCCCCAGTCGCCGGGCTCGGGCCAGGTGGTCTCGACAACAGCAGCCCCCACCGTCTCAAGGCAGCGGGCCGCGCTCAGCTGCTCATCAAACGGCCTCGGCTCAGGCAGGCAGATGAACGGGCGATCGGCCGCCATCACCGCCGTGACCAGGCCATTCCCGGCACCGCCGATCACGACCTCGGCCCTGGCGATTTCCTGCGAGACCGCCCCCGTCCATCCGAGAAGGCTGAGATTGGGTGGCAGGTCGATATCAGGACCGGACACAGGGCCAGCGACACGCCACGTCCATGCGGGCCATGCCCGCGCCGCCTCTGAGAGCTGGCCGACGTCAGCCGACTGCCCGCCTCGACCGACCACGACCAGCATCCGCCCTGGCACAGCGTCGCCCGACGCAGCGGGGGGCGCAAGTCCGGGGGCATAGAGCGTCTTGCGGCGCACCCACTGAGGCGTGCCGGGATCATCGAGGACCTCGGCATAGGGGCACAGAAGCGCGGTCGCTCCCCTGAACGCCTCCAGATGGGGAGCGTCCCCTCGGTCGCCATTCAGGCGGACACATACGGTGGGCACCGAGGCGAGGCGCGCCAGCATGGCCACCTCCACCGACACATCGACCACCATGAGCGCCGGGCGGGCTTCGGCGATCCATGCCGTGAGCGTCGCGACACGCCGGCGGATACCGTCGTGGTCCAGGGGCGCATAGTGGAGCGCATCCGGCCGGTCTGCGGCCCCGTCCCGGCCATCGAAGGCGGCAGCCCCTGTCATCCGGTCGTCTGGCAGGTCGATGAGGTCCACGTCCCCGGCCGCGCCCGTCAGGCCGGTTCCGAGCAGAACAAACCGGCCGGGCGCGGCCCGCGCAATCTGTAGCGCCCGCTGCCGGTGCCCTTCACCATGATGATGCACATAGTAGCCGATAGGGGCTGTCATGCGACCACCCCGACGTCCGCCAGCACCATATCCGCCACCATCGGCTCAAGGCTGCGTTCGGCCTCCAGAAGGACGTCTGGCGACACGTTCGATGCGCGCCGTTCCGCGCGCCACCGGGCCCGCTGGCGCCACTGATCCAGCGACGGTGCGAGAACGGGCTGACCCTGGGCCAGGGTGTCGGCCAGCGCCAGGAGATGATCGGCCATCCCTCCCCGCGCGCGGCCATCCAGCCGGCCCGAAACCCGGGTCCAGACATCGACAGGATGTCTGAGCCGTGCGCCGATAGCGACCGCGGCCTCGACAAGGGCACGGTCTTCTCCAGAGGCGACGGGCGGGATGCCGCCTGCCGCCCTGTAGGTCGAGACACGCAGGGCAAGGCTGGCTCCGGTATGGTCGCCATGTCGCGGAGCCGGATCCCAGGCGACTGGATCAATCGCATCCTCGATGGCCCGCACCTCGGTCCAGTACCGGTCCCACAGCGCTCTTGCGCGGCCCATATCGTGCGGAAGCGGATTCCGTTCGTCGATCACGAGACGGCCGCCGACGATGTCAGCGCCCGCCTGGAAGGCGCGGAGCGTGTTGGCCACCCAGTCACGCGGCGGCCGACTGTCGGCATCGGTGGAGATCAGGACGGCATCCGCACGCCCCTCAAGCCGTGAGATGCCCAGATCCATGGCCAGGGCGCGGGCTCCTCCGGCATTAGCGTGTTCGGCCGGCAGGGTGACCTCCCGCAGGGTCATATCCAGGCGGCCTTCAAGTGCCGTAGCAGCATCCCGCGCCGCCTGGGCCGTGTGGTCCCCGCTGTTGTTGACGAGCACGGCGACGCGGACTGGCCCCGCGACAGTCTGGGCAGCCAGGGCTCTAAGCAGAACCGGCAGTCTCGCCACCTCGTTGCGGGCCGGCACGCAGACGCAGAACGGCAGCGGATCGACGCTGCGATCGTCATCTTCCGGTTCCGGGGCGTTCAGCACGGCGACAGTTGACGCGCGCGCCCAACAGGTTCGCGTTTCCAGTCGGACCGACCATGCGAAGGTCCTGCTGTTTCGCTGATCATCTGGCGATAGAGTCGCTCATAGCCGTCGATCATCACCCGGGCATCGCAGATCGTCTCGGCCCGGCGACGGCAGGCCGCGCGATCCAGCAGCAGGGCCTTCGACACGGCTGAGGCCAGGTCTGTCGCATCATCGGCGCGGGCCAGCACGCCGCAATCCGGTGTCAGGATTTCGGGGATGGCCCCCCGCGCAAAGGCCGCCACGGGAACCCCGCAGGCCAGCGCTTCGGCCACCACCAAGCCGTAGGGCTCGTCCCAGCAGGGTGTACAGACGAAGGCTGCGGCTCCGCCGATCACCTGCGCCAGCGCCGTGTGGTCCAGGTGACCGAGATATTCGGTTCCAAGCCCCATGCGCGGCACGATCTGCTCGCGATGATAGTCCTCATCCAGGATCGGACCGGCAAATCTCAGGGGCAGGCCGACGGTCCGCGCCGCGTCCATGGCGTGATGCAGCCCCTTCTCGGGGACAATCCGCCCGTACCAGACCAGATAGGGCGTGGTCGTCGGCACAGGCTGGAAGACGAACCGGTCCAGGTCGATCCCGTTGAGGATGACATTCCCGACGGGGGTGACCGGATGCCAGGCCTGGCGGATCGATTCCGATACACCCACAAAACGGCTCTGAGGCGACCGTGCCAGGCGGATCCCGCTCTCGAGCCAGCAGAAGGGCGGGGTATGCAGGGTCGTCACCATCGGCATCGGCAGGGCGTCGGCCATGGAGACGGGCAGATAATGCAGCGAGTTGTTGTGGATCAGGTCGAAGTCGCTGGTCCGCAGCCAGTTCATCAGGCTCAGGTAGGCGTGGTGCTCCCGAAAGAAGGCGACGTCCCCCGCCTCGTCCACCCCGACCGCCATCATGGCGGTCTCATCGCAGATCGCCTCCAGCCCCAGGGCGGGATCCGACCGGGTAGACGCGAAGATCGTGACACCATGGCCCCTGTCGCGAAGGTGCCGGGCGAGCAGGTGGGTGTGCATTTCCAGCCCACCCGCGAACGGCTCCGCGATCGGGTGTTTCAGATGGGCGATGATGCCTATGCGCAAGCGGGTTGGTCTCCAGCCGGTCGATCCAGGGTTTACGGGCACGAGGATGCAACCTCCTCCTCGACCTGCTGGATGCTCCAGGACCGGCCGAGGCCGGGCTAATCCCCCCCGGCTCGGCCTGTTCCGTATGACGCTGCGCCGACATAGCGGCCCATCGTGGCGGTCAACCCTCTAGCGGACCCCACAGGAGGTCCCAGCGCTGCCGGAGCTCCGGCAGGCATTCACAGGCGGCCTGCTCGAGCGCCGCCCTGTCCCTGACCGCGATCTGGCCGCGGCTGTAGCGGATCAGTCCTTCGGTCTTGAAACGGCCTGCGATGCCGCTCACCGTGGTCCGGTTGACCCCGAGCATGTGGGCCATGAACTCCTGCGTCAGCGCAATCCGGTCCCGGCCTGCATGGTCGCAGGCGGTCAGAAGCCAGCGCGCGAAGCGGCGTTCGATCGCATGCCAGGCCCGGCAGGCTATGGCCTGCTGCGCCTGGTTGGCGGCCCCCTCGACGTAGCGGTCCACCATGATCCGGACATCCGGACGGTCCTGCACAAGGGACCGGAAAACCGATCCCTCCAGGGTCAGGACGGTTCCATCCACCTGACAGATCGCGCGGGTGTAGGCGGGCAGTCCTGTCAGGACAGCATGAGCCCCAAGCGCGCCTTCCCGCCCGACCATGCCAGCCTCCACGGCGTCGCCGTCGATCAGGATCGTGACCAGGGAGATGGCACCGGATGTCACGAAATGAACGTCGCGCGCCACCTCGCCGGGCTCGGCGAAGACACGCCCCTGCACCATGATGTCCGTCCGGGCACGATCGACCATAGCGGCCATGATGTCCCTGGGAAGGGAGGCGAGCATCCGGTTGGCAGTCGCAGGCGGCGGTGTCGTCATCAGCGGAGCGTCCTGGTCCTCAGTCGCCCCCTAAACGCCTGCGATCCCCCAGCGTTGCGGCAGCAACCCACATGAGGTCAAGTCGCGCAGGGTCATCCCAAACTCATCTGGATCGACCTGCCGCCTGCGCCTAGATAGTGATCTGAAGGCGTTCGAGACCATCCGACTGATCGGACTTGCGCCTCTTGGGCGTGTGGAAACTCTCCGCGCTGAACCGGCGTCGATCCGGACCGACATAGTGACGGTTCTCCAGCCATCCCCGTGGCCGGAGAACAAGTCCCTCGATCCTGCGGACGATCTCCGCACTGGCAAAGGGTTTGCGCACGAACTCATGAACCCCGGCATCGCGTGCCTGGCGTATCCCGGACGCGGTTGGCTCGGCCGCGAGCATGATCACCGGGGCCTGCCTGCAGCCAAGCGCAGAGCGGCGCAGCGCTCTGGTGAAGGCCACACCATCCAGTCCAACAGACACTTCAGTGAAGATGAGGGTCGGCTCGAGCGACCGGACGGTCTCCATCGCCAGATCCCCCTCCGTCTCAATCACGATGTCTCTGGATCCGAGCTGTTTGACAATGTCGCCCAGCAAACGGGCCCCGTGCAGATGGGCATCCAGAATGACGACGCGACTGACAAGCGGGTACAGGTCTGCTGATCGGCTTTTGATAACGCTATTCAAGGCAAGACCTCAGCGGAATGGGAAAAACAGATTTGTCAGCCAGAGGTTGAAATTAGCCGACCGAACGAAGTTACCGGGAACTTCCCGCCCGGCGGCTCTGTAGCGGCCAGACGCGAGCACATTCCCTCTTGCTACGGTCCGCAACCCTTGCAACCCTGCCCTCATCAGGGAGTTTTCATCGATGCCGCGCGGTACAGCCGATTCTTCACCACACCCCATCGATCTGCACGTTGGGAGACGTATTGCCGAAAAACGTCTGGCTCTCGGATACAATCAGAGCGAACTGGGACGCGCCCTGGACCTTACGTTTCAGCAGATCCAGAAATACGAGAAGGGTGCCAACCGCGTCTCGGCCTCCAAACTCTGGCTGATCGCCAGGTTCTTCAAGGTCGATATGGCCTACTTCTTCGAGGATCTGTCGAGCGACGGGGCGGACAACTACGACGCCGTTGATCGGGCCATCGCTCCGCCGCCAACGCGGCAGTCGATCGAGATCAGCAACCTGGTGCAGGGGCTCGAACTGCCCCAGCAGAGGCTCGTCCTGGACCTCGTCAAGTCCATGTCGTCCAGATCCCGCCCCGAAACCTGACGCGTCTCATCGCCAGACCCGGCCTCGCCCTTGGGGTCATGCCGGAGCAGATCAGGGCTACTCTGTACCTGACGCCGGCAAGGACGGGCCTGCGCCCGCGCAGCGGCAGCCGAACAGGTGACCAGGACTGCATGCACCGCGATGTCGGACGTTCGGGCCCACCGTTATTGAACGGATGGCGTATCTCCACGTTTCAGGCCTAGCAGGCAGCCAACCCCTTTCCGACGCACCGAGATTTTGAGCATGATCAGCAAGACGCTCCGCGCCACCCTTCCAGTCACCCTGATGCTGGTTCTCTGCGCATGCGGCCAAAGCGGGGACGGTTCGGATGACACCGCCGTTGCCGATGCCGGGACCACGCCGGCAGCCTCCTCAGGGACCACTGGCGGGTCGTCATCGTCACTCTGGCGCGGTGGCGAGCAGGTTCCCCTCGACATCCAGGTGCCGCATCCGAACGGTACTGTGCTGCAGCTGACCTCACTTCAGTCCAGAGAGACTGAAACCGTGGTGGGGATCAGGGTCATCAATGGTGATGACCGCGAAATCCGGCTCAACCGGTTCAACAACAACCGCAACGGCTTTATCGTGGTGGACAGCGGCGAACGGATCTATCTGTCGCCGCCGACAGGGAACAGAGATCTGGCCATTCAGGCTGGCCAGACCATGGAGGGCGAACTGGTCTTCCTGGGTCGCCTGCCGCAAGCGCAGAGCGGCATCCTGATTTTGAACGAGAACAACTCCGCTGAGAACGAATACACCAACACGCCCGGCTTCCGCATCAACCTGCCGCTGGGAGCTGGACCCGCCGCCGCAACACCCGGACAGGCGCAATGATGCGGAAGACAGCGCCCAGGGCGATTGGCCCGCTGGTTCTGGTCGCCGCCGTTGCGCTGAGCGCCTGTGACGGGACAGGGCTGGGCTTTGGCGGGAGAGGCGACGGCGCTCCGCTCGAGCTTCAGTCGGCGCACGCGAACGGCGTGGTGTTCCAGGCTCTTTCGGCTCGCGTCGGTCGAGACTCCACGGTGCTCAATGTCCGGATCATCAACGGCCGCGATCGCGAAATTCAGCTGAGCCCGGGTGACGAAACCACCTATCTGCTGACAGATCGCGGTGACAAGCTGTTGCTCGTTCCATCGAGCACCAATGCCAAGCTGGCAGTTCCGGGCGGCCAGACGATCGACGCCGCCCTGGTCTTTGCAGGCAAACTCGCTGGCGACGGCAGCGCCACCCTGATTCTGAACGAGAACGGATCGTCCGATAGCGCCAGCTCCAGCAGGCCCAAGTTCCAGCTCGCCATACCCCTGGAAGGTGCCGCGCGTGGGGGGACCATTCCGGATGCCTCGGCTCTAGCAGGAATGCGGCCCAACCCGGTCTCCAGCCTGCGCGTCGCGGCACCGCGTGGATCGTCGATCGCCGCAGGAGGCCAGGCAACCAGCACCCTGCAGGCCGTCGAGGCGTTGAAGACCGAACTCGGGGCAGTCGAGACGGATCGCGGCACGGTCGTCTCATTGCCCGGCGACGTGACGTTTGACTTCGACAAGGCAACCCTCCGAGCCGATGCGAACGGCACGCTCGACCGTCTCGCTCAGCTCATCCAGGCCAGTGGAGAGGGTGAGATCACGATCGAGGGCCACACTGACGCCAAGGGCGACGACGCCTACAACAGGCGGCTGTCTGAACAGCGTGCGGCTGCGGTCCAGGCTTATCTGGTCGGCAAGGGCGTGAGCGCGGACCGGGTTCGCACCATTGGACTGGGTGAACTGAGACCGGTCGCGCCAAACGCCAGAGCAGACGGCACCGACGACGAAGCTGGACGCCAGCGAAACCGGCGAGTTGAGGTCATTCTGCCGAGCGCGTCGGTCGATGAGGCGGATCCTCCCGCGCGCAGCGGCACGGTCTCAACACTCAACCCGGTCACCTGACAGGGAGCGGAGGCGGTTCTTTTCCCCCCTGCCCGCCCCGTTCCCTCTGCCAAGGCACCACGGGTAACCCCGAGCACCAGTCAGGTCGTCGAATCCGAACGGATGTGCTCACCTGAGGAGGCACTGTCTCTCCGGGTTGCCGGCCCAATGTCGTTCAAAAAAACCAGCCTGGTTCAATGCTCGGGGATGTCCATCACACGCGACCGGGGAAGGATGCCGAGCCGTTTCGCAAAAGGCGGGTGACCTTTGCGACAACACACTACCCTGGTGCAGTTACCAGGCGCTACGGTGTCATTCACCGAGCCAGACTGCCGCGTTGAAAGCCGCGTTTCGCCCGGCGATGTAACCGCCTGAAACGAGACGAACTGTGTCCCCTGTGTGCCCCCAAATGGATAACACGGGTTTCTCAATCAGCTAAGTTATTGAAATGATGGTACGTCCTCTCGGGCTCGAACCGAGGACCCTCTGATTAAAAGTCAGATGCTCTAACCAACTGAGCTAAGGACGCACATCGTCGCCGGGCGCGCTTGCGTCACCGGCGACGCGCCTTCTGGTGCATTGGCCGCGCCGGGTCAAGGGCTGGCTCGACGTTCCGGGAGCGGAAGGCTACTCAAAGCACATGAAACCTCTCTCTGGCCTGCGCATCATCGAGTTCGACGGCCTGGGGCCCGTGACCTTCGCTGGCATGGTCCTGGCCGACATGGGGGCCGAGGTCGTTCGCCTCAGCCGCAGCGCGGCGGCGGGTACGCCGGTCTTTGCCGATGTCGGGGGTGAGGTGCTGCATCGCGGCCGGGCGGCTGTAGAGGTCAATCTGAAAGACCCTGCGGACCATGCCAGTGTGCTGGGGCTCATTGGAACGGCCGATGCCCTGATCGAGGGGTTCCGGCCCGGCGTGATGGAGCGGCTGGGACTGGGGCCGGACGTCTGTGCTCTTCTCAACCCACAGCTGGTGTTCGGGCGCGTCACCGGGTGGGGCCAGACGGGGCCGATGGCCGATCAGGTCGGGCACGACATCAACTACATCGCCCTGTCCGGAGCCCTGCATGCGCTGGGCGAGCCGGATCGCCCTCCTCGCGCGCCCCTGAACCTGGTGGGAGATTACGGCGGCGGGGCGATGATGCTGGTCACCGGTGTGCTGGCTGGTCTGCTGGAGGCGAAGCGCACGGGCATCGGGCGGGTCGTGGATGCGGCCATGACCGACGGTTCAGCCCTGCTGATGAGCCTGTTCTCGGCATTCTCGGCCCGTGGCCTCTGGAAAGAGGCGCGGGGCACAAATCTGCTGGATGGCGGGGCACCCTTCTATCGCTGCTATGCATGCCGGGACGGGGGCCATGTGGCGGTCGGCGCCCTGGAACCTCGTTTCTACGCCGCCCTGATCACTGGCCTGGGTTTGACGGCAGAGGAGGCCCCGCAATTCGACATGGCGAATTGGCCAACCCTGCATGCCCGGTTCGAAGCCCTGTTCGCAACCCGCGATCGCGACGACTGGGCCGCGCATTTCGACGGCACAGAGGCCTGTGTCACGCCCGTGCTGTCGATGTCCGAGGCGGCCCAACACCCGCACAACCAGACGCGAGGCACTTATGCGGGTCATCCCCTCCAGCCTGCGCCCGCCCCTCGGTTTGGCATAGACGCGCCCGATGTGGGGCGACAGCCTCCGACCTTGTCGCTGGACGACGCCGTCCGCGCCTGGTCCTGATTTCAGGCCGCTTCGACGATCTCAATACGTTGCGGCTGACGACAGGCCTCGGCCAGCGTCACGGCCAGCAGCGCCGGATTGATCGGCTTGGTCAGGAAGGCGTGGACCCCTATCCCGTCCCAGGCGGCACGGTGAGTGTCCATGGCATTGGCGGTCAGGGCGATGACCGGCGTGCCCCGGTTCGGGCCGGCCAGTCGGATAAGGCGGCTGGCCTCCAGCCCGTCCATGACCGGCATCTGCATGTCCATCAGAATAACGTCGAACGGTTCGTGCGTCGCTCGCTCTACCGCCTGGGCACCGTCCTCGACCAGCGTCAGGCGACAACCGTACGGCTCCAGCAGCAGGGCCAGGATGCGGCGGTTCACCGGATGGTCGTCAGCGGCCAGAATCGAGCGATTGGCCAGAACAGATAGATCGACCGCGACCTGCACCACATCATCCTGCTGGCTCGCCACGACCGTCATGGGCAGTTGAAGCGTGAAGGTCGAACCCTCGCCCTCGACGCTGGCCACAATCAGTGACCCGCCCATGACCTCGGCCAGCTTGCGGCTGATCGACAGGCCCAGGCCTGTGCCGCCATAGCGGCGCGTGGTGCCGGCATCAGCCTGTTCGAAGCTGTTGAACACATGCTCCAGCCTGTCTGCAGGAATGCCGCAGCCGCTGTCGGTGACGGCCACCGACAGCAGACCACCGGCCCAGTCCACCTTGACCAGAATGTCGCCGTCGCGGGTGAACTTCACCGCATTGGACATCAGGTTGAACAGGATCTGCTGGAACCGCAGCGGGTCGGTCCGCACCGCCTGCGGTACCTCCGGTGCGATCTGCCACGCCAAGCGGATGTTGTTGGCCTCTGCGCGTGGTTCCCAAAGCCGCCCCAGCGCCGTCAGACGGTCGCGCACGACCATGTCGGCCGTCTCCAGTTCCATCTTGCCAGCTTCGATCTTGGAGACGTCCAGCACATCGTTCAACAGGCCCATCAGGACGTCACCGGCGTCGATAAGCATGTCGACGTGTTCGGTCTGGCGGGCGTCCAGCTTAGTGTCTTTCAGAAGGTTGGCCGCCGAAATCACGGCATTCATGGGCGTGCGGATTTCATGACTGACCACGGCCAGGAAGTCGGACTTCGCCGCGTTGGCGACTTCGGCCTTGCCCCGCGCCTCCAGGGCGGCGTCGCGCGCCTCCTGCATTTCCCGCGTTGTACTGGAGCTCTGCTTCACCGCGA
The DNA here is from genome assembly GCF_058725425.1 of Brevundimonas sp. DW-iso22. Classification (NCBI taxonomy): domain Bacteria; kingdom Pseudomonadati; phylum Pseudomonadota; class Alphaproteobacteria; order Caulobacterales; family Caulobacteraceae; genus Brevundimonas; species Brevundimonas sp. DW-iso22. Next base: position 232,744 of record NZ_JBZXEB010000005.1, read on the forward strand.
CCACGAGGTGGCTCATGTACAGCAGACCACCGATCGGCACGAGAAGATCCTGCCAGCGCCCGCTCTGGGTCGCTTGGAATAGGGGAAGCCCCAAAAAGTATATGGCATGCGGCACAACGGCCGAAATCAGGATCGGTCGGGCGTGGTGCATGTGCAGGCTGACATGCAGCAGACCACCCGCACACTGGATCATGGCGAAGATCCGCCCGGTTTCCCCGCCATAGAACCACATATAGCCGGTCAATCCGGCATAGACGGTGACCTCAGAACCGTCGTGGCGCAGGACAGAACCAAATAACCCTTATCCGGCAGCCATTCGGGGCGATGACGGAAGCGGCTGAAGACTTTCCAGTCCAGCGCCTGCGTCAGCAGCATCGCCGCAAACCAGACGATGGGCCATATCGTCGGCGTGACGACCCAGGCGGTCAGGCCGATGAAGGCAGCCAGGCCGATCCGGGTCTTGAGCTCTCGGTAACGCACCTGCGCGACCTTGGCATAGGCTGTGGTCGTCATCTGCCCCTCCGAGAGAACACCGTCTCACCAAAGGTGAAAGGATTGGTTTCCGTCAGTGGTGACCAAGGTGATAATCACGTCTATGGAACCTGAGGCAGATCAGCACGTTCGCTGGATGAGCCGTGGGGAGACGACACTCGTGAAACGCCTGTTTGTGACATTTGCGCTGCTTTGTGTCGGTGCCATCGCGGCCTGTGATGATCCCGACAGCTACGATGAACAGCCTGAAGTCATCGTCGAAGACGTTGTGGAAGCGCCTGCGGCTGAAGAAGTCGCAGCACCGGTCGTCGAACCCGCTGCCCTTCCTTCGGCCCCGCCCGTCGACACCTTGCCGCCCGAAAAACGGTCGTCCGAAGAATCCGTCCAGCCCGAGAGTGAGACACTCTTCTACTGAATCGCGCCCTATCGACGCCATGAAGCCGCATGATAGGGACCCGCCTTCCTTCGCACAGCCCAGAGTTTCCATTTGACGAGCCGCCATGCCCTGTTTCTGATCAGCACGGCGGGCTTCATGGCACTGGCGACGGCGGTTCAATCCGAGCCTCGTGCTCTAATTCGCGGTGAACTGGACAGCGAACTGCGCGCTCAGTTGCAGAGGGCTGTCGGCGATGTCGACGATCCTCCGTCCAACCGCTTCGAAGCACGCCGGCGAGCCCGTGCCGCCATGGAATCGGCAGAAGCCCTTCTGAGATCCGAGGGCTATTATCAACCAACCCTCATCGATGACGTCGAAGGCGAAGAGACACCCGTCGCTATCGTCGAAGTGACCCCAGGACCGCGGTTCCTGCTGGCCGACTATGGGCTGAACTGGACCTTGCCGCCCCCCGATCAAACGACCGATCTGGCCGTTCGCGAAGAGGTCGATCTGACCACTGGCGACCCGGGCCGCGCGGTCGATGTACTGGCGGCAGAGGGCCGCATTGTCGCGGGCCTGACCCGTCGAGGCTATGCCGATGCCGAAGCCAGGGCGCGTCGCGTCGTGGTCAACCACACCGACTATACCGTCACCCCAAACTACAACATCGATAGCGGGCCTCTGGTCCGGCTGGATGGCATTCTGCTGCGGACGCGCGGCCCCACCAATCCTGACTGGGTTGCCGGCTTGGCCCCTTGGGTCCAGGGCGATGTCTATGATCCGGAACAGGTCGCGGAACTGGAACGGCGGCTGACCGAAACCGGCGTTTATGACGGCATCGGCGTAGCTCTGTCGCCTGCGGACCAAAACCTGCCCAATGGCACTCGCCCGGTCATCGTTACCCTGCGGGATCGCCCGGCTCGTACCCTGGAAGCCGCCATCACGCTGTCAACGGCCGAGGCGATCGTCACGGCAGGCAGAACCGGCGCGTCACCCTCCAACACCGGCGGGTCGGCGATCGAGGGGACCTGGACCTGGTCCAACCGCTTCGGTCGCGCAGACACCCTGATCTGGCAGGCCCGTCTGGCTGAGATCGACAGCCGTATCGGAGGCGTGCTCAGCCTGCCGCACTGGCGCAGGCCCAGCCAGACACTGCGTCTTGAAACCGCGGCTGTTTATGAGAACACCGATGCCTATCGCAGGACCGCCCTCGTCCTGGCTGCCGACATCCGCCAGCGGGTCGGCAAGACCTCATTCTACAGCTATGGACTGGGCCTGGACGGCGGTCAGTACGACGAAAACCGGTTCGACCCGCTGACGCAGGCTCCCATACGCCTGACCCGTGACCTGGTGATTCTGACGGGGCGCGGCAACTTCTACTGGGACCGCTCGAACGATGCGCTGGACCCCACGAGCGGCTGGCGACTGAGCGCTTCGGCCCAGCCAACGGCCGTGGCGGGCGAGGACACGGTGCTGTTCCTTCGGACCGAAGCCGAGGCCACAGGCTACCTGTCTTTCCAGGAGGACAGGACCGTGCTTGCGGGCCGTGTCAAGTTGGGCTCGATCGTCGGCGGCGAAGAGCTGACCGTTCCTGCTGACCGACTGTTCTATTCCGGCGGCGGCGGCTCTGTACGCGGCTATGAATACCAGAGTGTGGGCCCTCGCCTTCCCGACAACACGCCTCGCGGAGGTCTGAGCCTGTTCGAGACCTCTCTTGAGGTGCGCCGCAAGGTCTTCGGCAGCTTCCAGGGCGTGGCCTTTGTGGATGCCGGTGCCGTGGGCTTCGACGAAACGCCGGACTTCGGCAACCTGCGCTATGCTGCCGGTGTGGGCGTTCGCTACCTTCTGCCATTCGGCCCGATCAGGGCGGATATCGCCATTCCGCTGGATAAGCGTGAGGGCGATCCCAGCTTCCAGGTCTATGTCAGTCTGGGCCAGGCGTTTTGACCGACGCTCAGCCCCCGACCGATGCGCCCGAAGACAAGGCGGAGACGCCCGCCGCCGAGGAAAAGCGCAAGCGCACCCGCCTTCAGGCTCTGGCCTTCTTCGGCGGCATCGCGGTCGCCATCCTGATCGGCCTGCTGATCGTGGGTCTGGTCGGCGGGCGGATGTATCTGCTGTCGGGGCCCGGCCGGGAGCTGGTGACCAGCTTCGTCGAGGGCAAACGCATCGGCAACTATGGTGAAATCCGCGTCGAGGGCGTCGAGGGTGACCTGTTCGACGACTTCACTATCCAACGGGTCACGGTCACGGATGCCCAGGGAGTCTGGCTGGAGGCGCGCAAGGTCCGCGTCGACTGGAGCTTCTGGCCCCTGGTCGCGCGGCGTTTCCACGCCACCAATATCGAGGCCGAGGTCGTTCGCCTGATCCGCCGCCCCGAGGTCGAGGCCTCGACCAACCCGCCCGGCCAGCAGCCTATCTCGGTCGATATCGACCGGTTCGCCGCCAATATCGAACTGCTGGAAGGCTTCAGCCAAGAATATGGCCGGTGGAAGCTGGACGGCGCTCTGGGCCTGCCCCGTGTCGGCGACAAGACCGCCACGATCAATGCCTTCAGCAACACCCGCCCCGGCGACTTCCTGCGTCTGAGCGGTCGGATGGGTGACGAGCTGGCCGATATCCGCCTGAACGTTCAGGCCAATGAGTCCCAGGGCGGCCCGCTGGCCGGGGCTCTGGGCTATTCGCCGGACCAGCCGTTCAATGCCGTCGGTATCGTCAATGGCGAAGTCGTCAATGTGGTGATGCGCACTGGCACCTTCACACCCCTGACCATCCGCGGCACCTATGGCAAGGACCAGACGCGGATCGCCGGCTACGCCGACTTCTCCGGCTCTGACCTGCTGCAGCCCTTCGTGGACCGCGTTGGGCGGACAGCGCGCTTCGGCCTGGTCGTGCGGCCCGATACCGACAACGACGGCCTGCAAGGCGTGGGCTGGAATCTGGTGTCCGAAAATCTGAACTCCAGTGCGTCTGGCATGATGCGCAAGGCGGACCGCAGCACGCCGGATGGCATTCAGCTGGAAATCTCGACGCCGTCGCTGACCCGACTGGCCGGCACGCCGCTGGCGGGTCCTGCCGCCTATTCCGCCCTGTTCAAGGGCGATGGAGCGGCCTGGACCCTGAACGGGTCGGTCGATCTGCTGAACGCCAACCTGTCCAGCTATCAGGCCCAGCGGATTTCGGGGCCTCTCAACTTGAGTTCCAGGGCGGGTCGCTTCGACCTGCAGGGCGACATCCGCGCCAAGGGCGGGTCCACTGCCGGGATCGTCGGTGGCCTGCTCGGCACCCAGCCCCGTGTCCAGTTTCAGGCGGCGCGTCAGCCGGATGGAGCGATCCTGCTACAACGCCTTCAGGCGGACGGTCAGGGCCTCAAAGTCACAGGCTCGGGCGGACGCAACCTGCTGGGCGGGCTCAGCTTCCGGGGCAATGCGACCGTCACCGATGCCTCTCTCGTGCAACCCGGCGCGCGCGGATCGTTCGGCGGGCCGATCACCGCCGCCATGCGCCGCACCGGTGCCCCCTGGAGCCTGACCTTCGACGGCCGCGGCCGTGGTCTGTTCACGGGTCAGGAGGAGCTGGATCGCCTTCTGGGTCGCACACCTCGTCTGCAACTGACCGGTGGCCTGGACGGCGGGCGCATCTCCATCCAGCGCGCGGCCCTGACAGGGGCCCAGGCCAATGCCAATGCGCGCGGCATCATCGAGGGCAATGGCCAGCTGCGGCTCGCCCTCGACTGGAACGCGCGTGGCCCGTTCGGTGTCGGCCCGGTCGCTATCGACGGAGCCATGACCGGTGATGGTGCCCTGACAGGCACCCTGGCCGAGCCGCGTGCGGACCTGAAGGCCCGGTTCGATCGCATCGCCGCTGGACCGCTGGATTTGACCCAGGCCAATCTGGCCCTGACGTTCCGCAAGGGTGCCGACGCCTCGGACGGCAGTATCGCGATCACGGCCCAGTCCAACTATGGCCCCGCCCGCGCCAGCGGCAACTTCTACCTGGGCGGTCCGCAAATCCGTCTGACCAATGTCGATCTGGATGCGGGCGGTGTGACGGCCCAAGGCTCGGTCGCCCTGTCCAACAACCTGCCCTCCAGCGCCGACCTGGCCTTCACCGCCCGCCCCGGAGCGTTCCTCGCGTCCGGCACAGCGGAGGGTCGCGTCCGCCTGACCGAGGGTGCCGGCAGAGACACCGCCATCGTCGACGTCACCGGGGCGAATGTGAGGCTGGCCGGTCAGTCATGGGTCGTGCGTCGCATCGACCTTAACGGTCGCGGCACCCTGGATCGCCTGCCCTTCACCATCGTCGCCGACGTCGGGGGCGGCACGCCCGCCGCCTTCAACGGCACCGGCGTCTATTCCCGCCAGGGCGCGGCCCAGACCATCGTGCTGAACGGCTCGGGCAGCGCGCGCGAGATCAATTTCACGACCCGCAACCCAGCCGTCTTCGCCCTGTCCGGCGATGGCCAGGTGGCGCGTGTTGATCTCAACGTTGGCGGCGGAGTCCTGACCGGCGAGATGCGTCGGGATTCCCGCGCCGCTGTGATCGAGGCCAATCTGACCAGCGTGGAGCTAGGCTCCTTGTCGCCTGATCTGCGCGGTCGGGTCACGGGCCGTCTGTCCCTGCGCGGCGCAGGCGACGACCTGTCCGGCTCGGCCAATGTGGCGCTGGAGAATATCCGCAGCATCGACGCGCCGCGAGGCCTGGCCGTCGACGGCACGGTCAGTGCCATGCTGGTCAACAACACCCTGCGCATCCAGGCCGATGCCCGCGACAACGGAGCCGTCTCCGCCACCGCCGACGTCACCCTGCCGGTCGAGGCCTCCGCCGCGCCACTGCGCCTGGCCATCGCCCGCACCCGCCCGATGAGCGGCACGGTTGCGATTCAGGGCCAGGTCCAGCCCATCTGGGACCTGTTCCTGGGTGGTGAACGCTCCTTGTCCGGCCAGATCGACGCCAATGCGACGCTGGCCGGCACCTTGAATGCTCCGCGCATCAATGGTCGACTGGACGTGCAGCAGGGGGCGTTCCGAGACAATGGCACGGGCCTGCGTCTGGCCGGTCTGACACTGGCCAGCCGCTTTGACGACACCACCGCCCTAGTCGAGACCTTCACAGCTAATGACGGATCGGGGGGCACGGTGTCCGGCAGCGGACGCATCGGCCTGCGCCAGGGCTCCGGGTCCAACTTCGAACTGGCCCTGACCCGCTTCCGCATCATCGACAACGACATCGCCGAGGCCCGCGCCTCCGGGCCCCTGACCGTTGTGCGCGGTGCCGACGGCAACATCCAGCTGACGGGGCAGATCGATATCGACGAGGCCAGGATCGAGGCCAATCCGCCCGGCTCCACCGGCATCGTCCGTATGGATGTGGTCGAGATCAACAAGCCCGGCGGCAATGCCGAGGAGATCGATACCGCCGACCGGCCCCAAGGCCCCCAGATCGGACTGGACATCGCCATACGCTCGCCGGGCGGCGACGTGCGCGTCGTTGGACGAGGCCTGAATGTCGAGATGCACGTCAATGCCCGCGTGCGTGGCACCATCGCGGAACCGCAGCTGAGCGGCACGGCGCGCGTCGTGCGCGGCGACTACGACTTTGCCGGCAAGCGGTTCATCTTCGACCCGCGCGGCACGGTCAGCCTGTCGACCAATCCTGAGCAGATCAGGCTCAACCTGTCAGCAACTCGCGAAGACCCGGCCATCACAGCAACGATCCGCGTTACCGGCACGGCCGCGCGGCCCGAGATCGCCTTGACCTCCAATCCCGCCCTGCCCCAGGACGAAATCCTGTCGCAGGTCCTTTTCGGACGCTCGGCATCACAACTGTCGGGCTTCGAGGCGGCCCAGCTGGCGGCAGGCGTCGCGTCGCTGGCCGGAGGCGGTGGCTTCGATGTGATCGGGAACCTGCGCGAACTGGCCGGTCTGGACCGACTGTCATTCGGCGGCGAGGCGTCAGGCCTGACGATTGCGGGTGGCCGCTATCTGACCGACGACCTGTATCTGGAAGTCATCGGCGGCGGCGACAATGGCGCGGCGGTGAATCTGGAGTGGCAGGTGCGCCGCAACCTGACGGTCAGCACCAAGTTCGGTGGCGAAGGGGCCAGCCTGTCGATCCGCTGGCGTCGCCAGACCCGACAGCCCGGCACCGGTCCAGAGGACCGGCGCCAGAACCGTCAGGGGCGTTAAAGCGGAGCCGGGTTGGCAGAACCTAGCCCGGCACCGCTCACGCTTCGTTCCGGCTTGATGTCAAAATCAGAACACGTCCTGATCGACGGCACGCATCTTGTTCATCGCATTGGCACCGCGAATGCCGGCGATGTGAAGCACGAGCTCCACGACCAGAACGACAAGGCCCAGAACCGTGAACCACATCGGACCCGCCGCCGCTGACTGAGCTGAAGGTCCCATCAGGCCCAGAAGAGCGCTTCCCAGACCGAACACGACCAGGACTGTGAACAAGATCGGGATCACGATGTTAGGTTTGAACCATTGCACCAGACCCAGAACGATCTGGATCACGACCATTAGCCCGGCCCAGATCACGACAAAACCGGTCATGGCACCAGCGATGCCTTCCATCCCGGCCACATTCGGATCGGTTTGAGCGGCTTCGGCAAAGGCCGACTCCATCAGAGCCGGTGCCGCCGTCGCCAGATAGATCGTGGTGACGATGCCCCAGGCTACGCCGATGAAGATGGCGACGGCGCTGGATCGCGCCGCAGCGATAGCCTGGGTACGGTCCGTGATCGGGGCCGTGGGGTTCATTGCAGATATCAGACTCATTCTCGCCTCCCGGTTATGAGGCGCGGAGCCTAACCCGACCACAGTGATGTACGAAAGGCGTCTTGATCCTCAGTCTGAAGCCAACTTGCGAAACTCCGCCAACCTGCCGGCCCCTTTAATGGCCGTTGCATGCAGAAGCGCTGCTGCGGACATAGTCACAAGGGTCATGACGATCAGACCCATGGGCTGACTGGCCATCCCCTGACCGCCCACCGCATATACGAATGCCAGGGCTCCGGTCCCCAGGGCCCACACGACCAGCATCAGGAAAACCAGAGGCAACAGGCTACTGGGCTTGCGCCAGTGCACCACGGCCAGGACAAGCTGCAAGGCCACCATACTAATCGCACCGGCCAGTCCGATCTGCGTTGCCGCCTGCATCTGTTCGGCGGTTTCAGGTCGCTGCGTCATCTGATCAACGGCCAGCCGTGTCGCCTCCGCACCGGCATTGGCAGTGTACCAGGCGAGGATGGAGTCCCGCGCCGCACCGATGATCATGCCGATCGAGCTGGCACGTGTCGCCGCGAGGGCATGATCCTGAGTTTCCAGCGTCGCCGCCGGATTGAAGTATCTGATCCAGCCGTGCGCCATAAATTGTTCCCCCATGAATCGTAGCCTAGCCCTTGCTGGCAACGAGAGAAACCGTCGCCCGCCTTCACCTTTGCAATCCATGTCGCTAGGGTCTGCCGCATGCGGATTCTGCCGACAGATCAGAACGTGCTCGACCATGTCGCAGCGCGCGAGGCGATTATTATCCAGCGTGCCGTCGAGTGGTCAGATTTGAACTCTGGCAGCCGAAATGCCGCTGGACTGCAAGCCGTGCTGGCGCGTCTGGAGACCGAAGCCATCAGCCTTGATGCCGCCTGTGAACGCATCGGCACAGCCTCCTCGACCAGCGTCGGCGATGATGGCGCGGTCCGTCACGAGGCCCACGCCGATGCCCTCAAGATCACCCAGCGCCCTGACGCCCCCATCCAGGTCGTTCTGACGGGCCACTACGACACCGTCTTCCCGGTCGAGAGCGCGTTCCAGACCGTGACCACCCGCCCCGATGGGGCGCTGAACGGTCCAGGCATCGCCGACATGAAGGGTGGCATCTCCGTCATGCTGGCCGCGCTTGAGGCGTTCGAGACCCATCCCGACAAGGCCAATGTCGGCTGGACCGTGCTGCTGAGCCCGGACGAAGAGATCGGCTCGCCCGCCTCCGCCCCCCTGCTGGCCGAACTGGGCGCACGTGGCCATGTCGGCATGACCTATGAGCCAGCGCTGGCCGACGGCACCCTGGCCGGAGCGCGTAAGGGCAGCGGCAACTACCACCTGATCGTCACAGGCAAGGCTGCGCATGCCGGTCGCGCCTTCCACGAAGGGTCGAATGCCGTGGCCGGGGCCGCCATCATCGCAGCCCGCCTGCACGCCCTGAACGGCCAGCGCGAGGGCGTCACCGTCAATGTGGCCAAGATTTCCGGGGGTGGCGCGCTCAATGTCGTGGCCGACAATGCCGTCGTACGCTTCAACGTGCGCGTGCCAGACGCCCAAGCCTCGGCCTGGATATCCGAGACCGTACAGCAGATCGCGACCGAGCCGCCCTTCCCCGGCCTGACCCTGGACCTGCACGGCGGCATGACCCGTGCGCCCAAGCCGATGGACGCCAGCCAGACGGCCCTGTTCGAAGCCGTGCGCCACACCGGCTCGCTGCTGGGCCAGACCATCGCCTGGAAGCCGTCGGGCGGCGTGTGCGAGGGCAACAACCTGCATGCCGCGGGCCTGCCCAACATCGATACGCTCGGAGTCCTGGGCGGCGATATCCATTCGGATCAGGAGTTCGCCTGGCCCGCCAGCTTCGTCGAACGCGCCCAGCTGTCGGCCCTGATCCTGTGCAAGATCGCCTCGGGCGAAATCGATGCGCTGAAACTGAAATCCCTGCGTCTGGAGACGATGTAACCATGCTCGTCGTTCGCCCCGCCGGACCTGCCGATCTCGATTTCCTGCTGGAACTGGCCATTTTGTCCGGTCCGGGCTTCACCAGCCTGCCCGAAGACCCGGACCAGCTAATCGAGCGGCTGGACCTCAGCCGGGACAGCTTCGCCGGCCGGATCGATGTCCAGCAGCGCTGGTACACCCTGATGCTGGAGGAATCCGAGACGGGTGACGTCGACGGCATCGGCTCGGTCAAGGCGGCCGTCGGGCTGAACCGCCCCTTTTTCAGCTTCCGCGTCGTCAACAACGCCCAGTCATCCCCATCGCTGGGCATCAAGCTGGAACAGAAGACCCTGGTCTTGGTCAATGAGTGCACGGGCTGGACCGAGGTCGGCTCGCTGTTTCTGAAGGCCGACCGGCGCAAGGGCGGCGCAGGCCGCCTGCTCAGCCAGTCGCGCTATATGCTGATCGGGGCCGAGCCGGAGCTGTTCAGCGAGAATGTCCTGGCCGAGCTGCGCGGCGTCTTCACGCCCGATGGGGCCTGCCCCTTCTGGGACCATGTGGCGCACAAATTCTTCCCGATGGAGTTCGACGAGGCCGATCGCATGACCGGCTCGACCGACAAGCAGTTCATCCTGGACCTGGCCCCGCGCCACCCGATCTACATCGAACTGCTGCCCGAACCCGCGCGGGCCGTGATCGGCAAGGTCCATCCGCAGGGCGTACCCGCCATGGCCCTGCTGGAGAGCGAAGGGTTCCGCCCCAACGGCCTTGTCGACATCTTCGATGCGGGCCCGACCGTGGCCTGCGGACGCGACAACATCCGCACCGTGCGCGATGCCCGCCGCCTTACCGTCGCCATCGCCGACGAGGTTGAGGCCGAACTGCCCGCCCTGATCTCGACCGACTGCGTCGCCGACTTCCGCGCGGTGCGCCAGCGTACCCAGATCGAAGGCGAGACCGCCACCCTGAACCGCGAGACCGCCGACGCCCTGAAGGTCCGGGCCGGCGATGTGGTTCGCGTCAAATCCTGAGTGACCAAATGACCCGCTTCCAATCCATTGACCCCGCCACCGGCGACACCGTCTGGAAAGGCCCAGCGGCCTCCGCCACCGAGGTTCAGGCTGCGACCGACCGCGCCCGCGCCGCCTTCCCCGACTGGGCCGACCGTTCGCGTCAGGACCGCATCGACGCCGTCAAACGCTATCAGGCCGTCCTGAAGGACCGCGCACCCCGGATCGCCGAGGCCATCAGCCGCGAGACCGGCAAGGCCCTGTGGGAGACGACCACCGAACTGACCGCCATGCAGGGCAAGGTCGACATCTCCATCCGCGCCTATGACGAACGGACCGGCGAACGCACCGCCGACACCGCCTTCGGTTCCGCCACCCTGCGCCATCGCCCGCACGGCGTGGCGGCGGTGCTGGGTCCCTTCAACTTCCCCGGCCACCTTCCCAACGGTCACATCGTCCCGGCCCTGCTGGCCGGCGACACGGTCGTCTTCAAGCCGTCCGAGGAAACCCCCCTGACCGGCCAGCTGATGGCCGAGGCGTTCGAGGCCGCCGACCTGCCGACCGGCGTGGTCAATGTGGTCCAGGGCGGACGCGACACGGGTGCCGCCCTGCTGGACAGCGGCATCGACGCCCTGATGTTCACCGGCTCGGGCGCAGCGGGTGCTCACTTCCGCCGCAAGTTCGCGGACGATCCGCACGTCATCCTCGCGCTGGAGCTGGGCGGCAACAATCCGCTGGTCGTCTGGGACACGGCGGATGCGCAAGCCGTCGCGGGCATCGTCGTCCAGTCCGCCTTCATCACCACCGGCCAGCGCTGCTCCTGCGCGCGCCGCCTGATCGTGCCCCAAGGGCCCCAGGGCGACGCCATCATCGAAGCCGTCGCCGCCCTCAGCGACCGTCTGCTGTTCGCCCCTTGGAACAGCAGCCCCGAACCCTATGCCGGCCCGCTGATCTCCGAAAAGGCCGCCGCCGCCGCGCTGGCCGCCCTGCAGGAGCGGATCGATGCGGGCGCCCGGGTCATTCGTACCTCCGGACCTGTCGGCAATCTGCCCGGTGCCTTCGTCAAACCGGCGATCATCGACGTGACCGGGGTCGATGTGCCCGACGAGGAGATGTTTGCGCCCTTTCTGTCGGTGACTCGCGTCGCCAGCTTCGACGACGCCATCGCCGCCGCCAACGCCACCCGCTACGGCCTGTCCGCCGGTCTGGTCAGTGACGACCCGGCGCACTGGCAGACCTTCATCCGCCGCATCCGCGCGGGTGTCGTCAACTTCAACCGCCCGACCACCGGGGCCGCCGGCGACATGCCCTTCGGTGGTCTGGGGGCCAGCGGCAACCACCGCCCCAGCGCCTACTATGCCGCCGACTACTGCGCCTACCCGGTCGCCAGTTTCGAAGCGAGCGCGGTGAAGAACATCGAGGGTGAGATCAAAGGGTTGCAGGCATGAGTGCCCACGCCGTCGAAGCCAACGCCGACGGCCTCATCGGCCCGACCCACTCTTATGCCGGACTGTCCCCCGGCAACCTCGCCTCCAGCCTGAACGCCGGCGAGGCGTCCAACCCCCGCGCGGCCGTGCTGCAGGGCCTCGACAAGATGAAGCGGCTGGCGGACCTCGGCCTGCCGCAATACGTCCTGCCGCCGCACGAGCGGCCCAACATACCCTTCCTGCGCAGCCTGGGCTTCACCGGCTCCGACGCCCGCGTGCTCGAACAGGCCTGGAAGGACGCGCCCAGCTTCGCCGCAGCCGCCTGTTCGGCCAGTCCCATGTGGGCCGCCAATGCCGCGACGGTGACGCCATCCGCCGACAGCGCCGATGGCCGCGTCCACTTCACCCCCGCCAATCTGGTCACCAACCTGCACCGCTCGCTGGAGCACCGGCAAACGACGCGCGCACTCGACGCCCTCTTTGCCGATCAGGACCGGTTCGCCGTCCACGACGCCCTGCCCTCCGTCGCCCATCTGGCCGACGAGGGAGCCGCCAACCACGTCCGCCTGTGCGCCGAGCACGGCCAGCCGGGCGTCAATCTGCTGATCTGGGGGCGAGAGGCCTATGAGCCTTGGTCCGGCCCCTACCCCGCCCGTCAGACGCGCGAGGCGTCGGAAGCCATCGCCCGCCGCCACGGGGCCTCCGGCCCCGTCCTGGCCCGTCAATCCCGAGCCGCGATCGCGGGCGGGACCTTCCACAACGACGTGGTATGCGTCGGGGCTCTGGACACCCTGTTCCACCACGACCTGGCCTTCGAGGACACCGCGGGCACCCATGCCGCGATCCGCGCGGCCGCCACAGGCTTCGACCCCATCTTCGTGGAGGTCTCGTCCGCCGACCTGCCGCTGGCCGACGCCATTTCCAGTTATCTTTTCAACTCCATGCTGGTGTCGCTGCCGGGCGAGGACCGCCTGACCCTGATCTGCCCGACCGAGACCCGCGACAACGCCCGCAGCCATGCGGTGGCTCAGGGTCTGGTCACGTCCAACGGCCCCATCGGCCGGGTCGAATATGTCGATGTCCGCCAGTCGATGCGCAACGGCGGCGGCCCGGCCTGCCTGCGCCTGCGCGTCGTCCTGACCGAGGCGGAGCAGGCCGCGACCAACCCCGCCATGCGCATGACCGACGCCCTGCATGCGCGGCTCAGCCAGTGGGGCAGTACCCACTACCGCGACACCCTGACCCCCGCCGACCTGACCGACCCCGCCCTGCTGGACGAAAGCCGCCGGGCACTGGACGAACTGACCGGCATTCTGGATCTGGGCAACGACTTCTATCCGTTCCAGCGAATCTGAGCGCTTGGCCATAGGCTCCACGGTCGTCTAGCCTGACGGCAAGGGAGGGCCCCAGATGCTGCGTGAACTGACAATCCTGTGTGGCACGGCCAGCCTGCTGATCCTGGCCGTCGTCATCTTCGCGGCCCCCTTCGGCTATCCGGGCTACGATCCCCTCAGCCAGTACGTCAGCGAAATGGGAGCCGGCGGCACGGCGACGGGGACGTGGGTCAGCACGGCGTTCATCATGTCCGGCCTGCTGCTGGCCGTTTTCTGGCTATTGTGCGCCGCCGTCTTCCCGCGCAGCCCGCTGGCCGTCATCGGCTTCATCCTGTGCGCCCTGAACGGCGCAGGACTCTTCTTCGGCGGCGTCTTCCCCTGCGATTTCGAATGCGCGGTCGAGGGAGCCAGCGCCTCCGGCATGCTGCACGAACTACTCGGTGGCCTGGGCTATCTGCTGGGTGTCGCCGGTGTCTTCGTGCTGGCGATCGCGTCCCGGGGCTGGCCCGGTGGGCCCAGGCTGTTCCCGCTGGGTCTGGTCTGCGGCATGGCCGCCGCGCTCATGATCCCGATCATCGGTCCGGAGTTTCCATGGCACGGCGCGGCCCAGCGCGTGCTGGAAGCGGCCTTCGCCACATGGACCATCGCCGTCATGATCGCTGTCTCGCGCCTGCCCAAGCCTCCGTCGTGACCGCAAAAACGGCTTGCCAAATCATATAAGGATATCCTTATATGATTATATGACCCTGACCGCCGATCAGACAATCGAGGCCCTGCGTGCTGCGGGCGAGCCGACGCGCCTGCGGGTGCTGTCGCTGCTCGCGGGCGAGGAGCTGTCGGTCATGGAGCTGTCCGGCATTCTGGATCAGAGCCAGCCGCGCGTGTCGCGCCATCTCAAACTCATGACCGATGCGGGCCTGATCGAGCGCTTCCCCGATGGGGCTCGCGTCTTCTACCGCCTGTCTTCGGACCCCCTCGCCCGTCGCCTGATCGACACCATCCTCGATCTTCTGGACGACGAGGCCGGGGCCGCCGACGACCGTCGTCTGGAAGACGTCCGCCGCGACCGCGAGGTCGCCGCCGGGGCCTATTTCGAGCGCGTGGCCCCCCAATGGGACCGCATCCGCTCGCTCTATGTCTGCGAAACCGACGTCGAGGCCGCGATCCTGAAGGCGGCGGGCGACGGTCCGTTTGAGCGTGTCGTCGATCTGGGCACCGGCTCGGGCCGGATGCTGACCCTGCTGGGCAAACAGGCGCGGATGTCGGTGGGCCTGGACCTCAGCCACAACATGCTGAATATCGCTCGCGCCAATGTGACCCGGGCGGGCCTGGACAAGGTTGAGCTGCGCCACGGCGACATCTTCGCCACCCGCCTGCCCGCCCAGAGTGCCGACCGCGTCCTGGTCCATCAGGTGTTGCATTATCTGGCCGATCCCGCCGCCGCCGTGGCCGAGGCGGCGCGCCTGGTGGCACCCGGCGGCCGCCTGCTGATCGTCGACTTCGCCCCGCACCAGATCGAACAGCTGCGCGAGGAGCATCAGCACCGCCGCCTGGGCTTCGCCGACGAGGAAATGCGGCGCTGGCTGGCCGAGGCCGGCCTCACGCCCGCCGCCCCGATCATCCTGCCCCCCGACACCGACGGCCTGACCGTCTGCATCTGGACCGCCGAGCGCCAGGCCGCCGTCGAAACGAGGGCCGCATGACCGCCGCCTCCCTCAATCTGGCCGAGGCTCGCGCCCTGCTGCTGTCGCCGCTGGGGCCAGTCGCCCGCGCCGGTCAGGACCGGTCGCGACCCCGCGTGTCCTTCGAATTCTTTCCGCCCAAGTCCGACGAGGCCGAGGCGACCCTGTGGAAGGCTGTGACCCGTCTGGCCCCTCTGAAGCCCGACTTCGTCTCGGTCACCTATGGCGCGGGCGGCTCGACGCGCGAGCGGACGCACCGCACGGTCCAGCGCATCCTGGCCGAGACCGACCTGACCCCCGCCGCCCACCTGACCTGCGTCGAGGCCAGCCGGGCCGAGGTCGATACCGTGATCGACGGCTACAAGGCCTCTGGCGTGCGTCACATCGTGGCTCTGCGCGGCGATCCGCCGGGCACCGAGGGCATCGGCGGGGCCTATGTTCCGCATACGGACGGTTACGCCAACGCCACCGAACTGACCGCCGCCCTCGCGGCCAAGGGCGGGTTCGAGATCACCGTCGGCTGCTACCCCGAGGGCCATCCCGAGAGCGGGTCGATCGACCACGACATCGCCGTGCTGAAGGCCAAGGTGGATGCGGGCGCGACGCGCGCGATCAGCCAGTTCTTCTTCGACATCGACGCCTTCCTGCGCTTCCGCGACCGCGTGAGGGCAGCGGGCATCACCATTCCCATCATCCCCGGCATCATGCCCGTAACCAATTTCAACGGCCTGAAGCGGATGAGCGCGGCCTGTGGCGCCGCCGTGCCCGACTGGCTGGCCGCCCATTTCGAGGGGCTGGACGACGACCCGGAGACCCGCAAGCTGATCGCCGCCTCCGTCGCGGCCGAGACCTGTGCGCGGCTGCAGGAAGAGGGCTTCTCCGATTTCCACTTCTACACCCTCAACCGCGCCGAGCTGGTCTATGCGATCTGCAGGGTGCTGGGCGTCAGGGAACAGGCGGTGGCCGCATGACCCGCGCTACCCGCATCGCCGCCCTCCATGCCGCCGCACGCGAGCGTATCCTCGTCCTAGACGGCAGCTGGGGCGTGATGATCCAGCGCAGCGAGCTGTCGGAAGAGGATTTCCGCGGTGACCGCTTCACCAGCCACAACGGCCAGATGAAGGGCAATAACGACATCCTGTGCCTGACCCGGCCGGATGTCATCGCCGGCCTGCACGACCAGTATTTCGCGGCGGGCGCCGACATCTCCGAGACCAACACCTTCTCGGCCACGGTGATCGCCCAGGACGACTACAAACTCGACGAACAGTCGGTGTGGGACATCAATCTGGAGGGGGCGAAACTGGCCCGCGCCGCGGCCGACCGCTGGACCGCCAAGGAGCCGCACAAGCCGCGCTTTGCCGCCGGCTCGATCGGGCCGCTGAACAAGATGCTGTCGATGTCGTCGGACGTGAACGACCCCGGCGCCCGGCTGGTGACCTTCGACCAGGTCTATGACGCTTATCGCCACCAGGTGAAGGCGCTGAACGAAGGCGGCGTGCACCTGTATCTTATCGAGACCATCACCGACACGCTGAACTGCAAGGCCGCCATCAAGGCCATCAAGGACCTCGAGGACGAGGGCATGGAGGCCCTGCCGATCTGGATTTCGGGCACCATCACCGACCGTTCCGGCCGGACCCTGTCGGGCCAGACGGCGGAAGCTTTCTGGAACAGCGTGCGCCACGCCAAACCGTTCGCCATCGGCTTCAACTGCGCGCTCGGCGCCGATCTGATGCGGCCGTTCATAGCCGAACTGAGCCGCGTGGCCGACACCCTGGTTGCCGCCTATCCCAACGCCGGCCTGCCCAACGCCATGGGCCAGTATGACGAACAGCCGCACGAAACTGCCCACTTCATCGAAGAATGGGCAGCGTCGGGCCTGGTTAACATCGTCGGCGGCTGCTGCGGCACGACGCCGGAGCATATCCGGCATGTGGCGCAAGAGGTCGCGCCGTTGGCACCCCGCGTGGTTCCGGAACGACCCGTGGCGATGCGGCTGTCGGGTCTTGAACCATTCGAGCTGGTGGCTTGAGTTCGGCCATGTCCCCGTCATCGCTACGCGATCTCGCCGAGCGCCTGGAGGCCACGACGTCGCCGGACTTCGTCCGCTGGCACAGCCCCGACGGAAAATCCCTTCCCCATCCAGACTACGCGTCAATCGAAGGAGATTGGCGGGCAGCGATGCAAGCATTGGGTGCGGGGGGTCCGAGCGAGACCTACGACAGGATACTTCGTCGTGAACTGGCTCCGGCAACGCTTGAAAGCGTCGCAACGGCAGATCGGGTGACCTTGGACGGTTTCACAACCCACATCATCCGGGCTGAACGCTTCTGCGATGGAGCAATCGCAGCCGCCCACGAGCGCGGCCTTTTGGCTGCTGTCGCTCTCCGATACGCTGATTTGTTGGAATCTGCCTGATGCGTCCCACCTTCATCAACGTCGGCGAACGGACCAACGTCACCGGCTCGGCCAGGTTCAAGAAGCTGATCATCAACGGCGACTATGCTGCCGCTCTGGACGTCGCGCGTCAGCAGGTCGAGGCCGGGGCCTCGGTGATCGACATCAACATGGACGAGGGCCTGCTGGATTCGAAGCAGGCCATGATCATCTTCCTCAACCTGATCGCGGCCGAGCCCGACATCGCCCGCGTGCCGGTGATGATCGACAGCTCCAAATGGGAGGTGATCGAGGCCGGGCTGAAATGCGTCCAGGGCAAGCCGATCGTCAATTCGATCTCGATGAAGGCGGGCGAGGCGGAGTTTCGCGAACAGGCCGTGAAATGCCTGCGCTACGGCGCCGCCGTGGTGGTCATGGCCTTCGACGAGGTGGGGCAGGCCGACACCGCCGCGCGCAAGATCGAGATCTGCACCCGCGCCTACCGCATCCTGGTCGACGAGGTCGGCTTCCCGCCCGAGGACATCATCTTCGACCCCAATATCTTCGCCGTGGCGACGGGAATCGAGGAGCACGACAACTACGCCGTCGACTTCATCGAGGCGACGCGCGCGATCAAGGCGACCCTGCCCTACGCACGCGTCTCGGGCGGGGTGTCGAACGTCTCGTTCAGCTTCCGCGGCAATGAGCCGGTGCGGCGGGCGATCCACAGCGTCTTCCTGTACCACGCCATCCAGGCGGGCATGGACATGGGCATCGTCAACGCCGGCGACCTGCCCGTTTACGACACCCTCGACCCGACGCTGCGCGAGGCCGTCGAGGACGTGATCCTGAACCGGCCGCAGCGGACCAATGTCTCCAACACCGAACGCCTCGTCGACATCGCCCCCAACTACAAGGGCGACAAGGGCGTGGCCCGGGTCGTCGATCTGAAATGGCGCGACCAGCCGGTCGGCAAGCGGATCGAACACGCCCTGGTCAACGGCATCACCGAATATATCGACGCCGACACCGAGGAGGCGCGCCTGTCGTTCGAGCGGCCGCTGCACGTCATCGAGGGTCCGCTGATGGACGGGATGAACGTGGTCGGCGACCTGTTCGGTTCGGGCAAGATGTTCCTGCCCCAGGTGGTCAAGTCGGCCCGGGTGATGAAACAGGCCGTGGCCTGGCTGGAGCCCTATATGGAAGCCGAAAAGGCCGGCAAGCCGAGGGAACAGGCCGGCCGCATCCTGATGGCCACGGTCAAGGGCGACGTCCACGACATCGGCAAGAACATCGTCGGCGTGGTCCTTCAGTGTAACAACTACGAGGTCATCGACCTGGGGGTCATGGTCCCGGCGGACCGGATTCTGGACGCCGCCGTCGAGCACAGGGTCGACATCGTCGGCCTGTCGGGCTTGATCACGCCGTCGCTGGACGAGATGGTGTTCGTGGCGCGCGAGATGGAGCGGCGCGGCTTCGACATTCCGCTGCTGATCGGCGGCGCGACGACCAGCCGGACCCATACGGCGGTCAAGATCGAACCCGCCTACCGCCGGGGCTCGACCACCTATGTCGTCGACGCCAGCCGCGCCGTCGGCGTGGTCTCGGGCCTGCTGTCAAAGAGCGAACGGGCGAAGAACGAGGCCCTGACGCGCGACGAATACGTCCGTATCCGCGAGCAGTACGCGCGCGGTCAGGAGGTCAAGGCGCGGGCGTCCCTGCCCGCCGCGCGCCAGAACCGCTTCCGGCCCGATGCCGCGACGCCCCTGCCCTGCTCCCCATCATTCCTGGGCGTGCGCGCCTTCGATAGCTGGGACCTGCAGGACCTGGCCGACCACATCGACTGGACGCCCTTCTTCGCCAGTTGGGAGCTGATTGGCCGCTATCCGCTCATCCTCGAAGACGAGATCGTCGGCGAGGCCGCGCGCGACCTGTTCAAGGACGCCCAAGCCATGCTGAAGCGGATCGTCGAGGAAAAATGGTTCACGGCGAAGGGCGTGGTCGGCTTCTGGCCCTCCAATACCATCGGCGACGATATCGCCGTCTACGCGGACGAGAGCCGCACCGCCGAGGTCGCCCGCTTCCACACCCTGCGCCAGCAGATCAGGAAGTCGAACGGCAAGCCGAACCTGGCCCTGTCGGACTTCGTCGCCGAGGACGGCCGCGACTATATCGGTGCCTTCGCCGTCACCGCCGGCCACGGCGAGCTGGAGATCGCCAAACGGTTCAAGGACGCCGGCGACGACTACTCGGCCATCATGGCGACGGCCCTGGCCGACCGTCTGGCCGAGGCCTTCGCCGAGGCGCTCCACAAGAAGGTCCGCACCGAACTGTGGGGCCATGCAGTCGGCGAGGAGACTACGGTCGAGGACTTGATCGCAGAGAAATACCAAGGCATCCGCCCGGCCCCCGGCTATCCGGCCCAGCCCGATCACACGGAGAAGGCGACCCTGTTCCGGCTGCTGCAGGCCGAGATCAACGCGGGCATGGCCCTGACCGAGAGCTTCGCCATGACTCCACCCGCATCCGTCAGTGGGCTGTATTTCGGCCATCCCGACAGCCACTATTTCGGCGTCGGAAAGATCGATCTGGACCAGGTCCAGGACTACGCCCGACGCAAAGGGTGGGGCATCGCCACTGCGGAACGCTGGCTGGCTCCCATACTGAACTACGATCCAGAGGTACCGCAGAGAAACGCTGCGGCTTGACGGCTACTCCAGCCCCACTTCCGCCGGGGTGACGGGCGGCGTCGTGATATTGTCGCGGATGCGGCGTGCCGCATGCTCGCACCGTCCCGGCAAGCCGAAGAACAGGCCGAACGCCTGGCTGCGCACCGCCTCCGACTGACCCACCAGAGGTGTCCACTTGCCCGTAGCTTCGGCGGCAGCGGCCCGCGCCGCCTCGCGTGTCGCCGCCGTCTGACGAGGCTCGGCCGCAACCAGCGCCGAGCGGAAATCGGCGGCCTCAAGACGACCCAGGCGGATGATGTCCTGATCCAGCGGATCGCGGTCGCTCAGCGTCTCGCCCAGCGCCACATGGCCGTTCACCAGCGCCTCGCACCACGCCACCAAAGGATAGTCGCCCTGCGGAGCCCCACGAGGCAGATCGTTGCCATAGGCCACCGCCTCGCGGAAGCGCAGGGACTCGCTAGTCTCGCCGCCTTCGGGCGCAGCGGTCGACACCGGCCCATCGGTTGATGGAACCGCGCGAGGTGCGGTGGTCACCGGGCCGTCCTGCGGCAAGGGCGCGGACTGGATCAGAAGCAGGGCAGCGACGACACTGGCGATCATGGGGCAGGCACTCATCGAATGGCGACCACGGAGGTCGGGATTGCGGCAACGCCTGAAGTGCCCCGATGGTTTTTCTGCGGCAAGCGGCGCGCAAAGAAAAAGGCGGCGGAGCCGAAGCCCCGCCGCCTGATCCTGATTAGTCAGGTCGCGTTCTAGTACTTCAGACGCGCGCCGACGAAGAAGTAGCGTCCGACCACATCATAGGCGTTGGGGTCGGTGTTACCGTCGTTGGCGTTGTCGAACACGGGAGGCTCTTCGTCCAGCAGGTTACGAACGCCGGCGAACAGTTCCATGTTTTCAGTGGCCTGGAACGTGCCGCTGAGGTCGTGGTACCAGTAGGAGTCGACACCCGAGTAGCCCGACGGATCACCGAAGTCAGGGATGTTACCCTGGTTGTCCAGCTCGTCGATGATCGTGCCCGAGTAGGCCAGACGCACCGGACCGACGTCGTAGCCCAGCGAGATGTTGGCCTTCCACTCCGGCAGGGTGGCGCTGATGTTGTAGGCGCCGGCCGTGCCCTTGTACTCGATGCCGTCCAGCTCGTAGCTGTCCAGATAGGTCACGTTGACAGCGATATCGAGCTTGTCGCCCCACATGCCGCCAGCCCACGGCACAGCCCAGCCGTAACGGGTCGAGAAGTCGACGCCGCTGGTGGTTAGCTGCGAGACGTTGCCCAGAGGCGCACGCGCCTTCAGGTTGCCGGCCGGGTCGCGGAAGATCAGCGGCAGGCCGATGCCCGGATCATTACAGGCTGCGACAGACGACACAGGCGTCGGAGTCGTGGCCGAGGCGGCTGCACCTGCGGCGAAGCACTGTCCGACGATGCCGGAGGCGCCGCCGAAGATGGTGCCGATGTAGTCCTCGACTTCAATCTTGTAGTAGTCGAGCGAGAACGACAGGCCCTGGGCGAAGGTCGGCTGCCAGACGGCACCGACGGTGACGGTGTCAGACTTTTCTTCCGACAGGTTCGGGTTACCGAAGAAGAAGGTTTCCGTCTGGGTGTTCTGGGCGACGAAGCCGGTCACGACCGGGTCAAAGCCAAGTTGTGCCGTACAGAAGTTCTGCACGCCCGGCGTCAGGGTGCGCGGTGCACCCGTGGTCGGGTTGACGGTGGTGCAGGGATCCAGAACGGCCGGGAAGCCCTGGTCGTTGGCCTGGAACAGTTCGAACACGTTCGGCGCACGGCTGGCGCGCTGATACAGGGCACGCAGTCGCAGGCTGTCGACCGGCTCCCACGAACCGCCGAACTTGTAGGACCAGACGTCGCCGACGGTGCTGTAGTTCGAGTAGCGCAGACCGAATTCCAGTTCCAGCGACTGGGCGAACGGCATGTCGCGCAGGATCGGCACGGCGGCTTCGAAATACGCTTCCTTCGAAGAGCTGCGACCCGAAACGGCACGCTCGGCGTTGAAGCCGAAGATGTCGCCGGCATTCTTGGCGTCATCCGGCGTGTAGGCCAGGCTGTCCTCGCGGTATTCGACACCGGCGGCGATGCCCAGAGGACCAGCCGGCAGTTCGGTCAGCGTACCCGTCAGGTTCAGCTGGGCGTTGTTGCGCTCGAAGATGCTGCGGTCGGTGAAGTTCAGGCGAACGAAGGCAGCAGCCTGAGGCGTAATGGTGCCGCGTCCGAACAGGTTGATCGGCACGCAGGTCGGGAACAGGGCCAGCGCCGAGGGGGCGCAGGTCGTGGCCGTGCCGCCACCGGCCAGGGCGGCGTTCAGGCGCGAGCGCGAGACGTCGTTCTGGATGGAGGTGGTCAGTTCGGTGCGGCCGTAGCTGTAGTAGCCCTCCAGTTCCCAGTCGCCGCCCAGATCGGCACGCAGGCCGGTGTTGATCTGATAGACGTCAGTGTTGTTGCCCTGGATACGCGCACCGACTTCCGACATGCGGCGGTCAAAGTTGAGCGGCAGCAGCGGGTTCGTACGGGTGTTGACATAGGCCAGCAGGGCCGGCGAGTTCTGCACGAAGAAGTTGTCGACCGGAATCTGGATGCCGGTCGCCGGGGTCGGGGCCAGCTGCGAGGTGTTGCGGCTGTCCGTATAGAAGACTTCGGCAAAGGCTTCGATGTTGCTGGTGACGTCATAGTGACCCATCAGGGCGACGTTGAAACGCTCCGACGGCGACTGCAGCAGGTTGACCGGCGCGAAGTCATAGCGATCGCTGGTCGGGCCGAGGCCGAAGTCGTTGTTGAACGGGCCAGGAACACCCGGCGTGCGGAACGAGCGGCGGCAGGGGTTGGCCGTCGGGCAGCCAGCCGCAGTGTAGGGGTTGGTCCCCAGGTTGTTCAGGCCACCAAACTCACCGGTGCCCGAACCGCCAGCGGCGCTGGACACGGACCAGGGACGATCCTCGTTCGGGAAGAAGCCATCACGGTCAGAATAGCCGACAAAGCCCGTCACGTTACCGCGGTCGTCGGCGAAGTTCGAACCGAAGGTCAGCGAGGCATTGAACTGCTCGCCATCACCAAAGCCCGAGATGCCATACTGGGTGTCGAAGCCGAAACCTTCGTAGTTGCGCTTGAAGATGAAGTTGACGACGCCAGCCAGGGCATCGGAGCCGTACACGGCCGAGGCACCACCGGTCACCACTTCCACGCGCTCGATCAGCGAGGCCGGAATGCTGTTCAGGTCGACGGCATTGCTCTTGTCGTAGGGGATGAAGCGGTGACCGTTGACCAGCACCAGCGTCCGGCTTGCACCCAGGCCGCGAAGGTCCACCGTGGCCGAACCGTTCGAGGGGTTGTTTGAGTTAGCAGACAGGCCAGGCACGACCTGCGGCAGCTGGTTCAGGATCTGCTCGACGTTGACGTCGCCGCGCGCCTGAATCTGCTCGGACGTGACGGTCGAGATCGGGCTGTTGGCGACATAGTCCTGACGGACGATGCGCGAGCCGGTGACGACGACATCATCGATGGTGGCAGGCTCCGCATCCTGCGCCACGGCCGGCGCGGCGAATGCGAGCGCAGAGGCACCTGCAATGATTGTCGACGCCAGCAGGCTGCGGCGGCTATGTTGGAACTTCAAAGGTAGTCTCCCCTCTTGACGCCAGCCAACAGTAAAACTGTCTTATGTGCGGCGTCTCGGCTGCGTGAATATTGCATTTGCGGCATACCGAAGCACCGCAACCTGCCAGAGGTAGGCCCGGACTCGCCTCTTGTGCTAGAAAATTACACCGTCGTAATGCAGTCGCCGCTAACCTGTCGCATTCTTGACACGGGTGCCTTCGGAGGCGTGATAGCGTCACGATGTGTCGCCTCACAGACCCACGAACCCGTTATTGCCTGATGGCCGAGGATTTCATGGTTTCCAGACTGTTAATACTTCCCGCAGCCGCTCTTTTCGGCCTCTCGGTATTCGATGCTAACGCCCAGGACGCTGGTCATGGCGATACCCCCCGTATCGTGGCGTCCCTGTCCGAATGCCTGACCATCACTGCCGATACACAGCGGCTCCAGTGTCTGGACACCGCAGCGCGCGCGATCGATTCCGCCCTGCGTAGCGGCGACCTTCTGGTCGTCGATAGGCAGCAGGCGACCCAAGCGCGCCGACAGGCCTTTGGCACCTCCTCCGCCCCGGCCGACATTCTTCAACCGGCCCGGCCGGCAGATCGCATCGACTCCATCGAGACGACCTTGACGCGGGCCAGCCAGGCTGGCGATGGCCGCTGGACGTTCGTCCTGGCTGACGGCAGCACCTGGAATCAGGTCGATACAGATCGCGTCCGCATCAACAACAGAGCCGGCGAGACCGTGCGGGTCCGCCGCGGTGCGCTGGGCAGTTTCTTGCTGGTGGTCGGTCGCAGCGGTGCCGTTCGCGTACGGAGACAGCAGCCATGACAAATCCCAGCGCCCTGTCGAACACCGTCAGTGTCGGGCCTCAACTTTCGATGGATGATCTGGTGGCCCTGGGGGCTCAAGGCTTTACGTCCGTCATCAACAATCGGCCGGATGACGAGGAGCCCGGTCAGATTTCCTCGACCGACCTCGAAATGGCGGCCCGAGCGGCGGGGCTGGACTTTCACCATATCCCGATCAGAGGCCTGCCTCACGCCGAGGCCGTCAGCGCAGTAGGCGAGGTGTTGAAGTCCGACGCGGCGAACAATGGGCGCACCATCATGTTCTGCCGTTCCGGTATGCGTTCGGCGGCGTGCTGGGCCATGGCACAACGGCTTGCGGGTGCTGACGCCGACCATCTGCGCGCCGCCGCCGCTGCCGCAGGCTACGATCTCAGTCGCCTGCCGTTGTGATCATCGGATCAGTATTCCTCGCGCCGCATACGACGCAGGTTCGGGCGTGCACGAAGCCACGACCAGTTGGCTCGCCATGATACAAAGGAGCGTCATGGTGACGATCTGGAGCCGTTTTGAAACAGTAAGGGCTATCGACAGGGCCATATCAGGCGCTCCGCTAAGGGTTTACAAAACCCTAACGCAAACGCGATGCCGCTTTTATCGAACAGCCCGGAGCGCCGCATGATCCCCTTCGTTCGCGACTTCGATTTCGCCTACGGCCGTTGCGACCAAGTCTCGCCGCTGATCCGACGGGTCGTAGCCAACAATCCCGGCCCCTTCACCTTCACGGGGACCGGCACCTACATCGTAGGTCGTGACGAACCCGGTGCGGGCGTGGCGGTGATCGATCCAGGTCCACTGGATGACGCCCATCTGGGTGCTCTGCTGGATGCGGTGAAGGGCCAGACGGTCAGCCATGTGTTGGTCACCCACACCCACCGCGACCACGCCCCCCTGGCGCGCCCGTTCGCCGAGGCCGTCGGAGCGCCGATTATGGCGGCCCGCCCGCCGCTGAGGACCATCCACGCGTCGGCCACGCTGGACGAGGAGGAGGACGACGCCTTCTTGCCCGACCTCGTGCTGAAGGGGGGCGAGCGACTGGAAGGTGACGGCTGGACGATCGAGGCGCTGTGCACGCCCGGCCACGCCTCCAACCACATGGCCTTTGTGCTGGAGGACGAGAATGCCCTGTTCTGCGGCGATCACGTCATGGGCTGGTCGACGACCGTGATCGCCCCACCCGATGGCGACATGGCCGACTATATGGCCAGTCTGGACGCGGTGATCGGGCGCGACTTCGCCACACTCTGGCCGACCCACGGCGCGCCGATCACTGACGCCGCGCCTTTCCTTCAGGCCTATCGCGCTCACCGGCTGGATCGCGAAGCCCAGGTGCTGACCCAACTCCGCGCCGGACACGCCCGAATTGCCGACGTGGTGCCAGTCCTTTACGCCGCCGTGGACCCGCGCCTGTGGCCCGCCGCCAGCCTGTCGGTCTGGGCCCATCTGATCGCTCTGGAGAAGGCCGGACGGGTTCGCGCCGCCCCCGCCCCGGTCATGGACGCTCAATGGACGCCAGTTTGAGGTCTATTCCGACGTCTGCAACGCCCGGCTGATCTCACCGGCCAGACGACAGGCTTCGCTCCCGTGCGAACGCCCATCCCGCGCCGCGACGCGGACGTCCGTGCGGCCCGGCCGGATTCGCACCACCGCGTCATGGGTGAAGCCGAACCAGAAGCCGGTCCGATCACCGTCTGCCCGGGCCACGAACGCCCCGCGCGCCGTAAATCCTGCTGCCTGCAAGGCCTCATAGGCCCTCTGGGGCGCGACCTGGCGCAAAACAGGCTGGGCTGCCGGACAGGCCTCCGGGCCAATGGCCGATGCCGGGCCGCCGGTACCGCGAGCCGCCTGAACACTGTCAGCAAAGCCCGGTCTGTCGTCCGGATTGGTGCTGACATCCTCCGGCAGCCCCTCGGCCAGCCGCGCCTTCTGCCAGGCAAAGGCCCCGAGCGTTGCCACAGAGATGACGAGGCCTGCGACCACATAGAGCCCCAGACGCTTCAGCTCGCCGCGCGCCACGACCGCCGCAGCCACCGCCGCTACGACACCGACGAACGCCAGCCCCCAGGCCACCTGAAGCGCCAGCAGGTCATAACCCACCGACGCCCCCCAGAACCCCAGCGAGGTCCCGAACGCCGCGATCAACAGCAGGAACGGCGCGGCCAGGGTGACCAGCGTCAGGCCCTGAACCAGCCCCTCATGCCTTGGCCGTGTTCGGGCCATGCGCTCAGGCCGCCGTCGGGATGCGATAGTCCTTCATCCGCTCGCGGATCAGCTTCTTGTCGACCTTGCCGGTCGCGCCCAGAGGGATGTCCTCCACGAAGACCACATCGTCGGGCATCCACCATTTGGCGATCTTGCCGACCAGGAAGTCCAGGTGCTCCTGCTTGTCCTCGGTCTGGCCGGGCTTCAACTTGATGATCAGCACCGGCCGCTCGTCCCATTTGGGATGCGCCGCGCCGATTACGGCAGCGAGTTCGACCTTGGGATGGCCCACGGCGATGTTCTCGATCTCGATCGAGCTGATCCACTCCCCACCCGACTTGATCACATCCTTGGCGCGGTCGGTGATCTGCATGAAACCATGCTCGTCGATGGTCGAGACGTCGCCCGTATCAAAGAAGCCCTCGGTGTCCAGGATCGGCGTCTCGTCGTTGAAATAGGCCCCGGCGATGGTCGGGCCCTTGATCATCAGCCGCCCGTAGGTGTGGCCGTCGTGCGGCATCTCCTGACCGGCATAGTTCTTCAGCTTCAACTCGACTCCCAGCGGCGGCGTGCCCTGCTTGACCCGCCACTTCATCTGCTCGTCGTATGGCAGGGCGCGCAGCTCCGGCGTCATGTTGGACAGGGTGCCGATGGGCGAGGTCTCGGTCATGCCCCAGCCCTGCAGCACCTCGATGCCGAACTCGTCATGGAAGGCCCGGATCAGGCTTTCGGGCACCGCCGAGCCGCCGATCAGCACGCGCTTGACGGTCGGGATCTTCAGCTTGTGCTCGCGCAGGTGGGCCAGAAGCCCCTGCCACACCGTCGGCACGGCGGCGGAGAAGGTCACGCCTTCGCTCTCGATCAGCTCGTAGATGGCCGCACCATCCATGCGGGCACCCGGCATGACCAGCTTGGACCCCGCGCCGGGTGCCCCGAAGGCGATGCCCCAGGCATTGGCGTGGAACATCGGCACGACCGGCAGGATCACCTCGCTCGGCGTCGCGCCCAGCACCGTGGTCTGCAGACCCAACAGCGTGTGAATGAAGTTGGAGCGGTGCGAATACAGCACCCCCTTGGGGTTGCCGGTCGTGCCCGAGGTGTAGCAGAGGCCGCATGCGGTCTGCTCGTCGAAGTCGCCCCAGACCACATCCTCGGACGCGCCTTCCAGCAGGTCCTCATAGCATTCCAGGCCGGGCAGCTCGACGGCGGGCATATGCGCCCGGTCGGTCATGACCACGACACGTTCGACCTTGGGACAGTGCGGCAGCACCGCCTGCAACAACGGCACGAAGGTCAGGTCGACGAAAATGACCCGGTCGCCGCCGTGGTTGATGATGTAGACCAGTTGCTCCGGGAACAGGCGCGGGTTCAGGGTGTGGCACACAGCGCCGATCCCCATGATGCCATACCAGGTCTCGATATGGTTGCCGGTGTTCCAGGCCAGGGTGCCGATGCGGTCACCGACCTGGACGCCCCATCCCTGCAGGACGCTGGACACCCGCTTGGCTCGCGCGTGAATGTCGGCATAGGTGGTGCGGACGATGGGGCCTTCGACCGACCGGGTCACGACCTCACGTGCGCCGTGCCAGTTCTTGGCGTGGTCCAGTATCTTGTCGACCGTCAGCGGCCAGTCCTGCATCAATCCAAGCATCAGCGTCCCTCGCTCTGCGCCTACGACCTGAGGCACTTGGAAATACGGTAACCGAGGTGAGCGTCGATTAGCAACGTGACGCTGGGTCAGCTTATGGGCTTTTCACCAAGACCATGCGTTATGATTGATCCGTTTGCAGGAGCGCGTCGATGATCATCAGGACCCACACCCTCGTTGCCGTCGCACTGGTCGCCCTGGCGGCGTGCGATCAGGCCAGTCAGGCCCCCGAACCCACCACCGGCACCCCCGCGCCAGCAGAGACACCCTCCGTAGAAGAACCACAGCGCCTGGCCATGCAAGGCGGCCTGACGATCGATGGCGAGGGCCTGCGCCATTTCTCGCCAGAGGGAGCCGCAACGCCTATCCCGTTCGGGACTGCTCAGAATGCTGTTCTCACCGCTGTGGCGACCAGCCTCGGTGGCAACGCCCCGGCGATCCGAACCAATGGCGAGTGCGGCGCCGGACCCACGCAGTTTGCGCGTTTCCGCAATGGTCTTCAGCTTGATTTCCAGGCTCAGCGCTTCGTCGGCTGGACCCTGGACCAGCCTGGCCTGACCACAACTGATGGCGTCGGCGTCGGCTCCGCCAGATCGACGGTCGAGAACAGCCGGACGGTTCAACTGGTGCCGAACTCCACCCTCGGCGTCGAGTTCTCATCCGGAGACCTCGGCGGCTTTTTCGATGGCACCGGAGCGGAGGCGAAGGTCGTCAGCCTGTACGCCGGCCAAACCTGCTTCTTCCGTTAGAGGCGGTCCGGCGGTACAGCCACGCCATGACCATCCTCATCGCGATCACCGGCGGCTCTGGCTCCGGCAAGAGCACTCTTGCTGAAGCGCTCGTCGCCTCACTGGCACCGGGCTCAGCCGTTCTGATGCGGGAAGACAGCTATTATCGCGACGCCGCCAGTCTGCCCGGCTTCGATGCGGCCACCTTCGATTTCGATGACGTGACCGCCCGCGACCACGAGCTGATGGTCCGCGACCTGCGCACGCTCAAGTCAGGCAAGGACATTGTGGCCCCGGTCTATTCCTTCATCCACCACGGCCGCGAGCCCGGCGGCGAGCCCGTTCGGGCCGCCGAGGTCGTGATCGTCGAAGGCACCCATGTGCTGTGCACGCCAGATCTGGTCGATCTGTTCGACATCCGCATCTTCGTGGACACGCCTGCCGACATCCGCTTCATCCGCCGCCTGCTGCGCGATCAGAGCGAGCGAGGGCGCACCGCCGATTCCGTCGTCGCCCAGTATCTGGCTACCGTCCGCCCCGGCCACGAACGCCTGACCGAGCCGTCGCGGGTCCGGGCCGACTTCATCATCGCCGATGCGACCGCCGCCGTGCGTCTGGAAGACACCCAGGCCGTCGTACGCCTGGCCGCACCCGTCCTGGCCCACCCGCTGCTGGCAGGGCTCAAGTCCGCCTAGATCTCAGGGCCAGAGCCGGGTCTTCGTCCACCCCTGCCCGTGCCGGTCGAACCGCAACCGGTCGTGCAGGCGGAACGGCCGGTCCCGCCAGAACTCGACGCTGTCCGGCATCACGCGCCAGCCGGTCCAGTGTTCGGGCCGCGGGACGTCCTGTCCGTCGAACCGCGCCGTCTCTTCGGCCACCGCCGCCTGAAGCGCCGCACGACTGTCCAGCGGCCGCGACTGATCCGAGGCCCAGGCCCCGATCCGGCTCTCGCGCGCCCGGCTGGCGAAATAGGCGTCGGCTTCGGCCGCACTGACCGGCTCCAGCCGCCCGCGCACCCGCACCTGACGCCTCAGGCTCTTCCAGTGAAACAGCAGGGCCGCAGCGGGCGTCGCGCTCACTTGCCGGCCCTTGGCGCTCTCGCGATTGGAATAGAAGGTCAGGCCGCGATCATCGACATCCTTCAACAACACCATTCGGCTGTCGGGCAGGCCGTCGGCGTCCACGGTCGACAGACACATGGCGTTGGAATCATTGATCTCATGCATCCGCGCCTGCGCCAGCCATTCGACGATCAGGCTGATCGGCTCATCCCGGTCAAAGATCGTCTCGTCGCCATTGGCGGCCAGCGCGGCGGCATAGTCCCGATCATACTCTTCGCGGGTCGGGCTGGGCGGGATCACGGGTGCGGTCATGGGTTCCAGATAGACCCTGACCGATGCTTTTGGGAGAGGCATTCTGTCACGGTTAACCGCGCGTTGACCCTGTTCTGCGCCCATTGGGGTCATGTCGTCGCGCGCCACATCCGAAATCGCCTCGATCGCAGAGGCCCACGCCCTGCTCGGCCTCGATGGCCCGGCCGACGGCGAGGCGCTGAAGGCGGCCTTCCGCCGCGCCATCAAGGCGGCCCGGCCCGACCTGATCGGCGGCAATGAAGACCATTTCCGGCGCGTGATCGCGGCCTGGGGTCTGATCCGCATGCAAGGTGCCGGACATCTCGCCCTGCCCGCGCCGAAGGCTCGCCCTGCTGGCCTAACCGTCGTCGCCATCTCGCCCAACCAGGCCCTGGAAGGTGGCGCGGTCGTGGTCCATCTCGGCAAACGCACCCTGCGCGTGCGGGTCCCAGCCGGCCTGCGGACCGGGGACCACGTCCGCCTGACCGGGGCAGCCCCTGACGGCAACGACCTGTATCTGCCCGTCCTGATCCGCCCGACGGCCAGCCTGCGGATCATGGGCGACGACGTCTACATGCGTTGGCCGGTGTCACAGCGCCTGCTGGACGACGGCGGCCGCATCGAGATCGAGACCCATGCCGGCCCGCGCTCGGCCTGGATCGTCGCAGGATTGTCGGCCACCACGACCCAGCTCCGCCTCAAGGGCCTGGGACTTCCTGCCCGGGGGCGACGCCCCCAAGGCCATCTGTTCGTGACGCTGGAACCCAGCGCCGACGCCCCCTCCTCCGCCGACGACCTGCTGGCCCGGTTCACGCGGGTCTGGACGCCGGACCGGCTGGCGGCTTAAGCGTCAGGGACCATGTCCCACAACACCTTCGGCCATCTGTTTCGCGTGACCACCTGGGGCGAGAGCCACGGGCCGGCCATCGGCTGCGTCATCGACGGCTGTCCGCCCCTGATCCCCCTGACCGAGGCCGACCTTCAACCCTGGCTGGACCGCCGCAAACCGGGCGGAAGTCGTTTCGTCACCCAGCGCAGCGAGAGCGACACCGCCCGCATCCTGTCCGGCGTCTTCGACGACGGAAACGGACCCGTGACCACCGGCACCCCCATCGCCATCGAGATCCAGAACGAGGACGCCCGCTCCAAGGACTATGGCCAGATCGCCCGCGCCTATCGCCCCGGCCATGCCGACCTGACCTACCAGACCAAATACGGCGTGCGCGATTATCGGGGCGGCGGCCGCTCGTCGGCGCGCGAGACGGCCATGCGCGTCGCCGCCGGTGCCGTGGCGCGCAAGGTTCTGGGGCCAGACATCCGCATCCGCGCGGGCGTTGTCCAGCTGGGGCCGCATCGCCTGACGGACGATCACATCGATTTCGACGCCGTCTACGACAACCCCCTGTTCGCAGCCTCCGGTACGTTGGGCACAGAGTGGGAGGCCTATCTGGACGGCGTGCGCAAGGCAGGCTCCTCCATCGGGGCCGTCGTGGCGCTGGAGATCACGGGCGTCCCTGCCGGCTGGGGCAGTCCCCTCTATGGCAAGCTGGATGCCGAACTGGCCGCCGCCCTGATGTCGATCAATGCCGTCAAGGGCGTGGAGATCGGTGCCGGTTTCGCCTCCGCCGAGCTCTCGGGCGAGGAGAACGCCGACCAGATGCGCATCGGCGAGGACGGCCAGCCCGTCTTCCTGTCCAACCATGCGGGCGGCGTCCTGGGCGGCATTTCGACGGGTCAGCCCCTGACGGCCCGCGTCGCCTTCAAGCCCACCTCCTCCATCCTGACCCCGCGCCAGACCATCACCCGCGACGGCACCGAGACCGACTTGCGCACCAAGGGTCGCCACGACCCCTGCGTCGCCCTGCGCGGCGTGCCGGTGGTGGAGGCCATGGCGGCCTGCGTCCTGGCCGATGCGATGCTGAGGCATCGGGCGCAGATGGGGTGAGCAGACAGCCCGTTCGACATGTCGGATGGAGAAAGACTTTCAAGGTCTGGGTCGCCCATGCGAACTTCGACTATGGGGTAGTTCTCGGACTGCCTCTGGCGGCTCTGACTATTGTGGCGATCTGGCTGATCGCTGACCCCCAATACCCAGGCAAGGCGGTCACGGGTCATATAGTAGGTCTGACGACCTTAGGCAGGGGTAGCACCAGCGGCGTCATAGCTGTCGTAGACGGGCTGTCGATTAAGGTTTCGGCCCCGCTCCATTTTGGCTGTGAAGCTGGCGAAACCGTAAAGCTACGGGAGTTCGGCTGGCGCTGGGGACGGTATTATCAGTTGGACGTCGTGCCAGACCCTTGCCCTTCAGCCTCTTTCCGCCACTAGAACTGTTACCTATATAGGCGTCAGCGAGGTTTCTAACCCTCGGTTTCCCGGGAGCATCCCCATGATCGACGTCAGACCTTTCAAAAGCCTGGGCGGAGCCAACCACGGTTGGCTTGACGCCAAACACCACTTCTCCTTCGCCAACTACTATGACCCCAATCGCATGAGCTGGGGCCGGTTGCGCGTGTGGAACGACGACACCATCGCCGCCAAGTCGGGCTTTCCGCCCCACCCCCACTCGGACATGGAAATCATCACCTATGTCCGCACCGGGGCCATCACCCATGAGGATTCCATGGGCAACAAGGGCCGCACCGGAGCGGGCGACGTCCAGGTGATGAGCGCAGGCACCGGCGTGCGCCATTCCGAGTTCAACCTCGAGAACGAGCCCACCACCCTGTTCCAGATCTGGATCGAGGCCGACAAGCGCGGCGCGACACCCAGCTGGGGTGCCAAGGTCTTCCCCAAGAGCGACCGCACCGGACAGTTTTCGGTGCTCGCCTCCGGCGACACCACCGATGACGCCCTGACCATCAATGCCGATGCCAAGGTACTGGGGGCTACGCTGAATGCGGGTGAAAGCCTGACCTACAGCCTGGCCAAGGGCCGCCGCGCCTATCTGGTGCCTGCGGTCGGCGAGGTCGAGGTCAACGGGGTGAAGCTGAAGCCCCGCGACGGTGCCGCCATCGCGGACGAGCCGACCATCACGATCACCGCCAAGGCCGACGCCGAACTGGTGATGGTGGATTCGCTCTGACTCACCTCCACACGCGCGAAGGCGCGTGGGGAGGACAGATCGCGCAGCGATCAGGAGGGGGCGGCGCGGACAGGAGGGATTAGCGATCTATTGGCAACCGCCGGTGCCGCCCCCTCCTGGCATCCTTCGGACGCCTGTCCTCCCCATCGGCCTGCGCCGATGGGGAGGTGAAAGAAAACCCCGCCCGGAGCGATCCGGGCGGGGTTCTCTTCGATCAGTGCGTGGCGACCACGGTACCGGGGTCCTGCACCGGCTGCGGCGCAGGCAGAGGCTCGGCCACCTCGTCCCATTCCACCGGGGTCAGCGACCCGGTCAGGGCCCATTTCAGGGCCTCATCCGCCGTCTTGATCGGGACGATCTCCAGCGCCGACTTCACATTGTCGGGCACATCGGCGAGGTCCTTCTCGTTCTCCTCGGGGATCAGCACCGTCTTGATACCGGAGCGAAGCGCGGCCAGCAGCTTTTCCTTCAGGCCGCCAATGGCTGTGACCCGACCGCGCAGGGTGATCTCGCCGGTCATGGCGATGTCCTTGCGGATCGGAATGCCCGTCAGAACCGAGACCATCGCCACCGTCATGGCCACGCCCGCCGAGGGACCGTCCTTGGGCGTCGCGCCGTCCGGCACGTGCACGTGGATGTCGGTCTTCTCGAACACAGGCGGCTTGACGCCGAAGCTCAGAGCGCGCGCCCGCGTGTAGGAGGCCGCAGCTGACACACTCTCCTTCATCACCTCTTTCAGGTTGCCGGTGACGGTCATGCGGCCGCGCCCGGGCATCTTGATCGCCTCGATGGTCAGGATGTCGCCGCCGAACTCGGTCCAGGCCAGACCCGTGACGATGCCGACCTGATCCTCTTCGTCCGTCTCGCCATAGCGGAACTTCTTCACGCCCGCATAGTCGGCCAGCTTGGCCGCATCGACCGTGATCGACAGCGTCTTCTCCTTGGACATCTCACGCACGGCCTTGCGGGCCAGGCCGCCCAGCGCCCGCTCCAGTGACCGCACCCCGGCCTCCCGCGTATAGTAGCGGATCAGGTCGCGGATGGTCTCGTCCGGCACCACGAACTCGGCCGGCGTCACGCCATTGTCCTTGGTCACCTTGGGCAGGACGTGCCGCTTGGCGATCTCGACCTTCTCGTCCTCGGTATACCCACTGACCCGGATGATCTCCATCCGGTCCATCAAGGGCTGAGGCATGTTCAGGCTGTTCGCCGTGGTCACGAACATGATGTTCGACAGGTCATAGTCGACCTCCAGATAGTGGTCGCCGAACGCATTGTTCTGCGCCGGGTCCAGCACCTCCAGCAGGGCACTGGAAGGGTCGCCCCGCCAGTCGGCGCCCAGCTTGTCGATCTCGTCCAGCAGGATGAAGGCGTTGGTGGTCTTCACCTTCTTCATGGACTGGATGATCTTGCCGGGCATGGAGCCGATGTAGGTCCGGCGGTGACCGCGGATTTCGGCCTCGTCACGCATCCCGCCCAGCGACATGCGGACGTATTCACGGCCCGTCGCCTTGGCAATCGACTTGGCCAGCGAGGTCTTGCCGACGCCGGGAGGGCCGACGAGGCACAGGATCGGGCCTTTCAGGCTGTTGGTGCGCGCCTGTACCGCCAGATACTCGATGATCCGTTCCTTGACCTTCTCCAGGCCGTAGTGATCCTCCTCGAGGATGTCCTCGGCCTTGGCGAGGTCGATCGGCTTCTGTTTGGTCTTGCCCCACGGGATCGACAGCAGCCAGTCCAGATAGTTGCGCACCACCGTGGATTCTGCCGACATCGGGCTCATGTTGCGCAGCTTCTTGACCTCGGCCTCGGCCTTGGCGCGAGCCTCCTTTGACAGGCGCGTCTTACGTATGCGCTTCTCCAGCTCCATGATCTCGTCACGGCTGTCGTCGGTCTCGCCCAGCTCGCGCTGGATCGCCTTCATCTGCTCGTTCAGATAATATTCGCGCTGGGTCTTCTCCATCTGGCGCTTCACGCGCGAGCGGATCTTCTTCTCGACCTGCAGGACCGAAATCTCGCCTTCCATCAGGCCATAGACCTTCTCCAGCCGCTCGGGCACGGCGAAGGTTTCCAGCAGACCCTGTTTGTCGGTGATCTTGACCGACAGATGGGCCGCCACGCTGTCGGCCAGCTTGGACGGATCGGTGATCTGGGGGATGGAGCTCAAGGCCTCGGGCGGCACCTTCTTGTTCAGCTTTACATAATTTTCGAACTGCTCGATCACCGCGCGCAGCAGGGCCTCGGACTGAGCCGGTTCGCCGGCATCCTCCTCGATCTCGACGGCCTCGGCCTCGAAGTAATCCGTGCGGTCGGTGAAGCGGGTCAGACGCGCACGACTCTTGCCCTCCACCAGCACCTTCACCGTGCCATCGGGCAGTTTCAGCAGTTGCAGCACGGTCGCCAGCACACCGATCGGATAGATGGCATCGGCCGCCGGATCATCGTCGACGCTGTTCTTCTGGGTCGCCAGCAGGATCTGCTTTTCACCCTTCATGATCTCGTCCAGCGCTTTCACGGACTTTTCGCGCCCGACGAACAGCGGCACGACCATGTGCGGGAACACGACGATGTCACGCAGCGGCAGAACAGGCAGTGTCTTGGTCGCGGGATTTTGGGTCTCGGTCATTCTCGTACTTTCCGGGGTCGTCGTTGATCTCTGACCCGCCGAGGGGGCGTCCGGAACAAGGGGCCCCGGCGTTTCGACTCGGCCCACATTCCGTGGCCTTCGGATCAGTATGTGGTTCGTGCACGCCCCGGTTCAAGCGTCGCCGCGCGATAGCGGTGGACCGTTGCACGCAACCCGCACGGCAGCTTGGCCGTTAGCGGTGCCATAGACAGGGAGAAGACCACCATGCGTATGCTGATCCTGACCACTGCCACCATGTCCGCCCTGGCCCTGGCTGCCTGCAATCAACCGACCGAAAGCCCCCCTGCTCCGGCTGCGGATGACAATGCCATCGACGCCGTGGCCATCGACAAGAATGCCTTGCCACCTGCCCCCGTCGTTCAGGCCCCGCGCCCGGCGCGGGCGGCACCGGCACCGTCTGTTGCAGCAGAGGAAGAGGTCGCCACGCCTGCAGAGGCCTCCACAGAGGGCACGATGGCTGGCCCAAGCCCGGCGGTCCGCGAGGCAGCCAAGGAAGAGGCTGAAGCCACCAACCTACGCCCCAGCTGATCTACGACTGAAAAGGGCGGAT
Source organism: Brevundimonas sp. DW-iso22 (assembly GCF_058725425.1). Taxonomy (NCBI): domain Bacteria; kingdom Pseudomonadati; phylum Pseudomonadota; class Alphaproteobacteria; order Caulobacterales; family Caulobacteraceae; genus Brevundimonas; species Brevundimonas sp. DW-iso22. The sequence goes on from NZ_JBZXEB010000005.1 coordinate 269,500, forward strand.
CCGCTGCCGGACCCGCCCTTGTCGTTGTTATATTGAACTGAACCTACGCCGCGCTGTCGGGCGTCGCGGTCTTCTTGGACTTGGTCTCGGCATAGATCAGCAGCGGCTGGGCCTTGCCCTCGATCACCTCGGCATTGACCACGACCTCTTCTACGCCTTCGAAGGTCGGCAGTTCGAACATAGTCTCCAGCAAGATGCCCTCCAGAATGGAGCGCAGGCCGCGCGCGCCGGTCTTGCGAGTGATGGCCTTCTTGGCCACGGCAATCAGGGCGTCGTCGGTGAAGGTCAGATCGACATTCTCCATCTCGAACAGACGCTTGTACTGCTTGACCAGGGCGTTCTTCGGCTCGGTCAGGATGGTGACCAGCGCCGCCTCGTCCAGGTCTTCCAGCGTCGCCAGCACGGGCAGACGACCGATGAACTCCGGGATCAGACCGAACCGCATCAGGTCGTCAGGCTCGACCTGTTTCAGCACGTCGCCCATGCGGCGCTCGTCGACTTCCTTGACCTTGGCACCGAAGCCGATCGAGGCCCCCTCACCACGCGCGGAGATGACCTTCTCGAGGCCCGCGAACGCGCCGCCGACGATGAACAGGATGTTAGCCGTGTCGACCTGCAGGAATTCCTGCTGCGGATGCTTGCGTCCACCCTGCGGCGGCACGGAAGCGACCGTACCTTCCATGATCTTCAGCAAAGCCTGCTGCACACCCTCGCCTGACACGTCGCGCGTGATCGAGGGATTGTCGGACTTGCGCGAAATCTTGTCGATCTCGTCGATGTAGACGATGCCGCGCTGGGCCCGCTCGACGTTGTAATCCGAAGCCTGAAGCAGCTTCAGAATGATGTTCTCGACATCCTCGCCCACATAACCGGCTTCGGTCAGGGTCGTTGCGTCGGCCATGGTGAAGGGCACGTCAATGATGCGTGCCAGCGTCTGGGCCAGCAACGTCTTGCCCGAGCCGGTCGGCCCGATCAGCATGATGTTCGACTTGGCCAGTTCGACGTCGTTGTTCTTGGCCGCGTGGTTCAGACGCTTGTAGTGGTTGTGGACCGCGACGCTCAGCACCTTCTTGGCGTGGCTCTGGCCGATCACATAGTCGTCCAGGACGTCGCGGATTTCCTTGGGCGTCGGTACGCCGTCCTTGGTCTTGGAGAAGGAAATCTTGTGCTCTTCACGGATGATATCCATGCACAGTTCGACGCATTCATCGCAGATGAACACGGTCGGCCCGGCGATGAGCTTGCGCACCTCGTGCTGGCTCTTCCCGCAGAAGGAGCAGTAGAGGGTGCTTTTGGCATCTGTGCCGGCGGCTTTGGTCATCGGGCCTTCTCACTCCCGCGGTTCACCCCGATATGAGGCGAAACGCGCTTACCTCGCGTTGATTCCCCAACAATGGGCGCGAAGGTCTTCAAAAAATGACAATCACTCATACGGACGCTCGCCACAAGCCCGCCCAAGCGTGGCAGATGCGGATAGCGGACGGAACACTGTTCATGAGGATCGCGGCGAATGTCTGACATGGGGATAGCGGACGGGTTTCGCCAGCAGCCTCGCAAGGATCAGGCCATCGTCGCCTTCGACTTCGACGGCACCCTGACCGTGCGCGACAGCTTTACTGCCTTCCTGCGCTGGCGGGCGGGCCGACGTGGCTGGGCCATGGGCCTGATGAAGCTGGCTCCCGCGGTCGCAACCTATGCCAAGGACCGCGACCGGGGACGCATCAAGGCCGCCTCGGTGAAGCAGTTTCTGAAAGGCGTTTCGCGCGCCGAGTTGGAAGCGGACGCGGAAGAATTCGCCGCCGATGTCTGGGCCAAATTCATGCGTCCGGACGCCCTGGCCTGCTGGAACGACTGGGGCAAACGCGGTGCTCATCGCGTAATCGTGACCGCCTCCCCCGGCCTGACCGTCGCCCCTTTCGCCCGACGCCTCGGTGCTGAGGGCCTTCTCGGCACCCATCTGGATTTCGATGCCCTTGATCGCCTGACCGGCAAATTCACCAGTCCGAACTGCCGGGGTGAGGAGAAGGTGCTGCGGCTGCGCACCGCCTATGGTGACGCAATGACCCTTACCGCCGCCTATGGCGACACCTCGGGCGATACGGAAATGCTGGCAATGGCACGGCAGCCCGGCTTTCGGGTCTTTACAGAGCGGCCCTAGTTCCCGTCGGCATCCACGTCGAACACCACGGCCTTGCCGCGCGAAGTCGGATCCCAGCCTGCCGCCATCGCCGATTTCACGGCGTTGCGCACGCTTTCGACATTGATCCGCTGGCTCTCGAAGATCGGCCGCCCATTAGGACGCAGCGGCATTGGGAACTGTACCACCGCCTCGCGCTTGAACCCTTGCAGATGCAGCGACAGGGCAATCCCGTCCCAGCCCCCCGCAGCTGTAGGCTGCGGCTGGCGCCGAACCTCCCAGTCATAGCTTTCGCCGTCGACCTCGACCGTGCCGTGGGTATCGCGTGTGTGCTGCATGGCGGCCTGATAGCACAAAAGAAAAGAGGCGCACCGATCGTGGCGCGCCTCTTTGAATCCTATAAGTGTCGAACGGTCGTCAGACTGTCTTCACACCGTCGCTGTCGGCCTGTTCGCGGCGATCGTAGACGTGGTCGACGATGCCCCATTCCTTGGCTTCCTCGGCGCTCATGAAGTGGTCGCGGTCCAGGGTCTTCTCGACCTCCTCATAGGTCCGGCCCGTGTGATGGACATAGATCTCGTTCAGGCGGCGCTTGGTGTAGCGGATGTCGGCGGCGTGCAGTTCGATGTCCGAAGCCTGGCCGCGGAACCCGCCCGATGGCTGGTGCACCATGATCCGCGCGTTAGGCAGAGCCACCCGCTGACCTGCCGCACCGGCCGTCAGGATCAGAGAGCCGGCCGAGGCCGCCATGCCCATGACCACGGTTGAGACCGGGCTCTTGATGTATTGCATGGTGTCATAGATCGCGAGCGCCGAGGACACCTGTCCGCCGGGGCTGTTGATGTACATGCTGATTTCTTTCTTCGGGTTCTCCGATTCCAGGAACAGCAACTGGGCGCAGATCAGCGAGGCCATCGTGTCCTCGAACGGCCCCGTCAGGAAGATGATCCGCTCGCGCAGCAGGCGCGAGAAGATGTCAAACGACCGCTCCCCCCGGCTGGACTGCTCGACCACCATCGGCACCAGGTTCATGTTCATCAGTTCGATCGGGTCGCGCATGTCAGGCTTTCTTGATGGATCTGGACCCGACTCGCCGTCGGCATCCCTCTGGATCAGGATATCGCGTTGCCAGACGCGGGATGCAAGTGACGCCCGAAAAGCAAATCCCCGCTCCGGTGACCGGAACGGGGATTATGCATTCGTCGCGGTGACGACGGCTAGATGTCGTCGTCTTCCTTCAGCAGCTCTTCCTTGGTGATCGGCGTGTCGGTCACCTCGGCCTGGTCGAAGATCAGGTCGCAGACCTTTTCCTCATAGATGGGGGCGCGCATCTGGGCTGCGGCATTGGGGTTCTGGCGATAGAAGTCCAGCACCTGACGCTCCTGGCCCGGATAGTTGCGGGCCTCGTTCATGATAGCGTTGTTCAGCTCCTGGTCGGTGACCTGGACGTTGTTGGCGCGACCGATCTCGGCCAGCACCAGACCCAGGCGCACGCGGCGCTCGGCGATCTTCTGGTATTCTTCCTTCAGCTTCTTCTCGGACTTCTTTGCGTCGTCCTCTGGCAGGCGACCGGCCTCCTTGTCGGCCTGCACCTGTTGCCAGATGCCTTCGAACTCGGCCTCGACCATCTTGGGCGGCAGCGGGAAGCTGTGGGCCTTGTCCAGTTCGTCCAGCAGGGCGCGCTTCAGCTTGAAGCGGGCGGCTCCGACATACTGCTGGTCCAGATTGGTCTTCAGCAGCTCTTTCAGCTTGTCCAGCGACTCGATGCCGATCCGCTTGGCGAAGTCCTCGTCGACAACGGCGGGGGCCTCGGCCTTGATGGCCTTGACCTTGACGTCGAACGTCACAGCCTTGCCGGCCAGATGGGCCGCTTGATAGTCATCGGGGAAGGTCACGTTCAGGACCTTCTCCTCGCCGACCTTGGCACCCTTCAGCTGCTCTTCGAAGCCGGGGATGAAGCGGTTGGACCCGATCACCAGCTGGGTATCTTCGGCGGCACCGCCTTCGAAGGGTTCGCCGTCCAACTTGCCCAAGAAGTCGATGGTGACCTCGTCGCCCTCGGCGGCCTTCACGGCCTTGCCCTTCTTGTCTTCGTACGACTTGGCCTGACCGGCCAGTTCGGTCATCGCCTCGTCCAGATCGGCGTCGGACGCCTCATAGGTCGGACGCTTCAGCTTCAGGGTCTTGGGATCGACAGGCGTGAAGTCGGGCATGACTTCCAGCGCCATCTCGTAGGACAGGTCTTCCTGGCCGGCGATGACCTTGTCCATGTCGCTGGTCAGCTTCATCTCGGCCGGTGCGGCGGGACGCAGCTTGGCGTCGTCCAGAGCCTTCTGGCTGGTCTGGTTCAGGGTGTCGTTGATGATCTCGCCCATGAAGTCACGGCCGAAGGTCTTCTTGACGTGCGCGACCGGCACCTTGCCGGGACGAAAGCCCTTCAGCTTCATCTGCGGCGCGACTTCCTTCAGCTTGGCATCCAGCTTGCTGTTCAGCTCGGCGACGGGGACGGTCACCGCGATGACGCGGCTCAGACCTTCGGTGGACTTTTCGACGACTTGCATGGTCGGACTTCTAACGCTCTGTGGCGGCGCCACTGGGGCGGGCGCGCGCGATGGGGATAAAGCAAGAAGGGCCGCCCCTTGCAGAGCGGCACCTCGAAGCCCGCCCTTATGTCGATGCCCGGCGCAAAGGTCAACGCGCCAGCCGCCCAGACTGGCTACCTTCGACCAGTACCGCTATCTCCTGCGCATGACTCAGTCCCCTGCCCCCATCGGCGTCGCCGTCTTTCCCGTCACTCCGCTGCAACAAAATTGCACCCTGGTGTGGTGCCGCAAGACGATGAAGGCGGCCTTGATCGATCCGGGTGCCTCGGTCGATGCCCTTTTGGCTGCCGTCCAGAAACAGGGCCTGACGCTGGACGCCATCTGGGTCACTCATGGCCATCTGGATCACTGCGGCGGCGTGGCCGACATGCAGGAGAAGACGGGGCTGGACGTCATCGGCCCCCATCCGGACGACCAGTTCTGGATCGACGATCTGGCTCAGCATGGCCTGGCCTATGGCGTACCCGAGGCGCGCCCCTTCACGCCGACCCGCTGGCTGGCCGACGGCGACACGGTCACGCTAGGCGAGACAGCGTGGGAGGTCTATCACTGCCCCGGCCACACCCCCGGCCATGTGATCTTCTTCAACCGCGAGGCCCGGTTCGCCCAGGTCGGCGACGTGCTGTTTTCCGGATCGGTCGGGCGTACCGACTTTCCGCGCAGCGACCCCGAAGCCCTGCTTCAGTCCATAGTCACCAAGCTATGGCCGCTGGGCGACGATGTTCAGTTCGTTCCAGGGCACGGCCCGGCCTCGACCTTCGGGGCCGAGCGGAAGACCAACCCGTTCGTGTCGGATGCCGCGATGCAGCGCGCGCCGATCGCCCGCCCTGCATCCGGTCCATCCTGAGCGAGCGGCTTATCGGGACAGCAGCAGCCCGATAATCACGCCGACGCCCAGCGCGATCACGCTGGACTTTACCGGCTCGCCCTCGATGGCGCTGCGGACTCGCACGACCCGCGTGCGGCTCCAATCGGCAGCGGCTTGCGCATCCTCCTGCACCGCGCGGCGTAGCGGCTGGGGGGACCCGAATGTCTTGTCCTCGCCCGATCGCAGCAGAGCATCGGCTTGCCGCTCCAAAGTGGCTGAAGGCGTGTTCAGATCATCGTCTGCGATATCGGTGCCATAAGGATTTGCGGTCGTGTCTGTCATCGGATCGTCCTGGGTCAGAGCGGAATGGGACTGGATCAATCCGCCCGCCACGGACCAGTTCCGCCCCTCGTGTCGATCAGGGTGAACAAGAGACGTCCCTGCCCGTTCTTCTTCCCAGAGGAGATCGCCATGACCTTTATTGAACCCACCCCACCCGGAACACGCCAACCCGATATCCTGCCGCCTGACACACCGGGACCCGACATCGACCCTGCCAGTACGCCTGACGAGGTTCCGCCTCTGGAACCCGGTGGCGGCGGAGAAGGCGACTCGCGACCGCATGACGCAGGGTAACATCCGGCCCCGTTCGCGCTCCGTAACTCTCTCAAATCCGTGAGGTCCCACCCCGGAACCGGACCGTAGGCAGAGGGTTCTTTCACGGACCGTTACAGTTTCTCGAAAGGATGAACCGATGGCTCAAGGACAGCCCACAAGAGCCTCCGGCGTTTCCAAACGCGGATTCGCCTCCATGGACCCGGAGCGTCAGCGCGAAATCGCTCGCAAGGGCGGGGCCAGCGTGCCCAGCGAAAAGCGCAGCTTCTCTCAAGACCGCAGTCTGGCTGCCCAAGCGGGCCGCAAGGGTGGTGAGGCTTCGCACGGAACGCGCAACCCCAAGGATGCGCCGCCCGCCGAGTAGCAGACTGAAGGCATAAAAGAATCAGGCGGCTTCCGGCTTCGGAGCCGCCTTTTTCATGCTTGGTCTCAGGTGCCCAGCAGGGCCAGCGCGACCGATGGGGCTTCGCCGGCTTCAAACGCGGTTACCGTCCATCCGGCCGACGTCGCCAGTTCCCGGATGGTGTCCTCGGTAAACTTTCGCGAGCTTTCGGTGTGAATCGTCTCACCTTCGACAAATGACACGCGGGTGTCACCGATCGTCACGTCCATGTCGCGGTTGGCCCGCAGATGCATCTCCATCCGCTGGGCCTCAACGTTCCAGCGCGCATGATGCGCAAAGGCGTCGATGTCGAAGTCAGCATCCAGTTCGGCATTCGCCCGCACCAGCAGGTTGCGGTTGAACGCGGCGGTCACATCCGCTGCATCATCATAAGCCGCAATCAGGACCTCTGGCTCCTTCACCAGATCCACGCCCAGAATGAACAGCGCATCCTTGTCCAGCAGACTGCGTGCCGACTTCAAGAAGGCGATCGCCTCGTCCCGCTCGAGATTGCCGATCGTCGACCCTGGGAAGAAGCCGATTCGTCGTCCCGAACCGATCCCTTCGGGCAAGGGCGGCATGTGCAGAAAGTCGCCGACCAGAGGCACGACCTTCAGATCGGGATAGCCCTCACTGATCCGCTCCACCGCGCCATTCAGCGCATCGGCGCTGATATCGATCGGCACATAGGCCGCCAGTCCCGGCGCGGCATCCAAAACGATCCGCGTCTTCTCACTGGCGCCCGAGCCAAACTCGACCAGCACTGCATCAGGCCCGAACAATTCGGCCCACTTGGGCGCGACCGTGCGCAACAGGGCCGCCTCCTGCCGCGTCGGATAGTACTCAGGCAGGCGGGTGATGTCCTCGAACAGGTCCGAGCCCCGGGCATCGTAGAACCATTTGGGCGAGGCGACCTTGGGCGACTGCGACAGGCCCGCGATCAGGTCGCGCCGGAACCGGGCCACCTCTCCATCCCGCGTCTTCGCCTCAGCCTGTTTGGGCGCGTCCTCGGCCAGTCGAAGTCCCATGAAGGCCCACCTTTGTTGCGGATAGAAGAAGTTGCGATAGCTGACCCGCCCATGATCCTCCGGCGTCGCAAAGCTGGAGCCCCGCAATACCATCTGATTGGCCATGAACTTGCCGTTGTATTCCGAGGCCGTGCCTTCGGTCGGCTGAAAACCCGGATAGGGTCCATAGGCGCTCGACGTCCACTGCCAGACCTCGCCAAACGCATTCGAAAAGGCCTCGGGCCGCGAGCGCACGGCGTGTTCCCATTCACCCTCGGTCGGCAGACGCTTCCCGGCCCAGCGCGCATAGGCGTCGGCCTCGTAGAGGCTGATGTGCCGTACCGGAGCCGCCGGATCGACGGGGACGCGCCCTGCCAGGGTCATGACCGACCAACCTTCATCCTCGCGGTGCCAGTACAGGGGGGCTTCCCAGCCCTCGGCCTTCACTGCTGACCAGCCGTCGGACAACCACAGCTCGGCCCGCCCATACCCACCGTCCTCGATGAACCGCAGCCAGTCACCATTGGTCACCAGATCCGCCGCCAGACGATACGGCTCCAGCCACTGTCGATGCGACGGACCTTCATTGTCGAAGGCAAAACCCCTGGCGTCATGCCCGATCCGGCAAAGCCCGCCTTCGAATGCGACCGGGCCGCCCCGCTCCGCCTCCAACACCCGCCCGCGCGGCTCCACGGCATAGGCCGCCGGCTCCAGCGGCGAGCGCGACATCAGGTTCAGGATGTCCATCAGAAACAGCTCCTGATGCTGCTGATCATGATGAAAGCCCAGGGTCAGCAAATAGATCTGGTTCGCGTCCAGTTCGGTCCGCTCCAGCCAGTCGATCATCCGCCGGTCGATCTCGGCCCGGTAGGCCAGCACCTCGGCCAGCGACGGTCGGGTCATCAGACCGCGCTCGAAACGGTTCACCCGCTCGCCCAGCGCCTCGTAATAGCTGTTGAACAGGGCCTGCAGGCGAGCATCCACCGGCACATAGCCCGGTTCCTGGCTCAGCAGCATCGCCTCGAAGAACCAGCTCGTATGCGCCAGATGCCATTTTCCGGGGCTGCAATCCGGCATGGACTGGGCCGCCAGATCCTCTGCGGACAGCCCCGCGGCCAGCGCTGGCATGGCCGCGCGTACCGCCTTGTAGCGGTGCACCCACCCCGACGTCGGCGTGGTCGCATAGGCCGCTGATGTCATACGCGCTTGCCCCTTGGGCTGCCGAAAGTTGCGGCAGTCAATCGGTGAACGAGGATGGCCACCCTTCGTTCCTGCCAGATAGTCAGCCTTTTGCCGCAGGCAAGCCCGTCACAGCGTGGCGATGGCTTCAACCAGTTCATCCACGACGTCCGGTTCCGTGGCCCAGGAACAGACAAACCGCACCGAGCCATCGTCGAACATGTAGCAGGCCCAGCCCAGCGCATTCAGCCGCGCATGCGCCTCCTGCGGCATCCTCACGAAGACCGCATTCGCCTCCACCGGGTGCGCCAGCACGAAGGCCGAACGACTTGCGATCCCCTCTGCCAGCCGCCGCGCCATCAAATTGGCATGCGCCGCCCCGCCCTCCCAGTCGCCGCTCTCCAGCAAACCCAGAAACGGCGCTGCCAGGAACCGCGCCTTGGACGCCGTCTGCCCGGCCTGTTTCAACCTGTTGTCGATGCGCCGGGCCAGGGCCTTGTCAAACATCACGATGGCCTCGGTACAGTGCGCCCCCGCCTTGGCTCCGCCGAACACCAGAATATCGACACCTAGCCGCGCGATCTGGGTCAGATCGAACCCCGCCGCTGCCGCATTGGCCAGTCGTGCGCCGTCCATATGCACGCCGAAACCGCGTAGCTTCACGGGCTCGATCAGATGCCGCAACTCCTCCTCGGAATAGACAGCGCCATATTCGGTACACTGGGTCACGCTCAGTGCCGCCGCAGGCTGGCGATGGCCGACCACCGGTTCTTCCAGCGCCGCCGTCAGGGCCAACGGTTCGATCTTACCCGAAAAGCCGGGCAGGCCGATCAAGCCCACGCCGTGCCCGAAGAATCCCGGTGCCCCCGTCTCGTCCGTGCAGATGTGCGCCGCGTGGTGCGCCAGCACCGCTTCGTGTGGCTGGGCCAGCATCGAAAGAGCGATGGCATTGGCCGCCGTGCCGGAAAACACGAACCGCACCTCGGCATCTGCATCCAGCCGTTGGCGTATCTGGTCCGCCGCCCGCTGAGTGATCTCATCCGCGCCGTAAGCCCGGGCATAGCCTGCATTGGCCTCGCCCAGCGCCTTCAGCGCCGATGGGGCCATGCCCGCCGTGTTGTCCGAGCCGAAGTCGTAGCGCATGGGCCTATGGTTCCTTGGGACGCTGTACTGTCACCACAGTCGGCAGGGTATCGCCTTCGTCGCCATAGGGAACGGCGACCTGGTGCGGGAACGGGATTTCGATCCCCGCCGCGTCCAGAGCTTCCTTGCCGGCCTGCATAAGATCGGCTTGCGTCTGCCACCAGTCGCCAGAGTTGACCCAGGCATGCAAGGTGACCTGGACCGCACTGTCCAGCAGCCCGGTTACGCCGGACCAGGGCAGGGGATCACCCAACACCTTGTCATGCCCGGCTGCCACATCGCAAAGCACCTGTCGTGTCCGGGCCAAGTCTTCGCCGTAGCCGACAGTGAAGTTGATTTCGACCCGTCGCGTCGTCTGACCCGACAGGTTCAGGATGACATCGCCCAGAACTTTCGAGTTCGGCACGACAATCTTGTGATTATTGGCATTCGACATCTGCGTGACGAACAGGTCCAGCCGCTGCACGGAGCCACTGACGCCACCGATATCGATCACATCTCCCACCTTGTAGGGCCTCAGGATCAGCAGCAGCACCCCGGCCGCCACGTTTGACAGCGTGCCCTGCAAGGCCAGGCCCACCGCCAGCGAGGCTGCCCCCAGCACCGCGATGATCGAGGTCGTTTGCACGCCCAGTCGCTGCAACACGGCGATGAAGCCGATCACATAGACCAGCACTCGCACCACCTGCACGGCAAAGCTGAGCACCGTCGGATCATGGCGAAAGCCTCTGACCCGGCCCAAGGCGGTCCGCGTAGCCCGCGACGCCCATTTCGCCGCGAACACCGTTGCTACGAGGATCAACATGGCGATCGACAGATTGATCGCAAAGTCGCCGGCCATGTCGGTCAGCTTGGCGATCATAGCAGTATCGACGGCCACGGCCTTCTCGCCGGCGGCCACGGCCTGGGTCACGGTTTCGGTCAGGGAGTTTGAAAGCATACGGCGGGTTTAACGCCTGTCTCGCGGATTAGAACCCCGAACCTGCCCGGCGCGGCTCGGTTTCTATATCGACCATTGCCGCATTGATGGCCCGAACAAGGACCGGCAACTGTATGGGCTTGGGAACGACCGAGGTCATCCCCGCCGCCAGACATTCCGCCACCTGATGATCCATAGCGTTGCCGGTCAGACCGATGATCGGCACATGGGTACCGACCATTCCGCCATCACCTCTTCGTATCGCGCGCGTCGCCGCCAGCCCGTCCAGCACGGGCATCTGGACATCCATCAGTATCACCTGGAACGGGCGCATACGCAGGGCATCGATCGCCTCCTGACCATTCTCGACCATATGCGGTCGCGCTCCCAGATGCTCCAGAAGGCTGCGGATGACTGTACGGTTCGTCGCATTGTCCTCGGCCACCAGCACCGAGAAGCTGTCCAGCGTGTCGGCAACAGGCTGCGCGGTTGCGTCGTCAGTCATCTCCGCCACTTCGGCGGGGACAACCAACCGAAACACACTGCCGTGCCCCACGTCACTTTCGGCCTCGAGCCAACCCTTCATCAGTTCCGCCAGTTGCAGACAGATGGCGAGACCCAGACCGGACCCCTCGTGCGCGCGTCGATGCGATCCGTCGGCCTGTTCGAAAGGCCTGAAAACCCGCGCCAGATCTTCAGCCGCAATGCCCGGCCCGGTGTCGCGCACCTCGAACACCAGTTGCCCACCCAGCACGGCGACCGAGACATGAACGCCCCCGTCGTGCGTGAACTTGATCGCGTTACCGACCAGATTATCGACCACCTGGCGCAGCCTGACCGGATCACCGCGGAAGGCTCCCGCCACCTCGGGCCCCGCCGACGATGTCAGGGACAGCCCCTTCAACCCCGCCGAGGCGGCAAAGGTGCTGACACTGTCCGATGCGATCTGGGCGGGGTGGACGATGCCGTCCGTAAGTTCCAGCCGCCCGGCCTCGATCCGTGACAGGTCCAGCACCGCATTTAGCGTCCCCAGAAGCGTTTCGCCCGATCGCCTGATCACCTCGACCCGTTCCCGCTGCATCTTGTCCAGCGGATTCATGGCCATCAGTTGCGTCATGCCCAGGATACCGTTCAGCGGCGTGCGGACCTCATGACTCATGGTCGCCAGGAACGTCGATTTGGCCTGCGACGCCGCATCGGCGGCCATACGCGCCGCCTGCAGATCCGCGATCAGCTTTGCATTCTCGGCACAGGATTCGCTCCAGGCACGCCAGACCTCGCCCGCCTGTCGTCCGATCACGACCAGAATGGCGACCAGCAGAGCCATCGATCCCGCCAGCGCTGGCCCCGCCGGAGTCAGCACGTAAGGCCACATGGAAACGACGACGGCGAACAGTGGTGGTGAAATGGCGGTCACGAACAGACGAGGCACCGCGTTGAACTGCGCCATGGCCACACAGATCGACCACGCCTGCAGCATCATGACGACCGCCATGATCGCCGGGCTGTGGGTCGTCACCACTGCCGCGATGGATCCTGCCACGCCAAGGCTGAACCGAGACGCCACGATCGGCACCAACCCACGCACACCCACCCGGGGATCGATGGGTTCAGCGGTCCATAGACGCCGCAGGTGGCGCTGGAACCCCATATCCACCAATGTACCGATACCGCTGGTTATCAGGGCGATCTGCCAGAACCCCAACAGCGCCAGAACCAGCCCGCCCGCCGCCCAAGCCCCGAACAGCAGCCACGGCTCCGTGATCATGGTCGCCAAAGTGATGCGATAGCGATCCGGCATGTCCACGCCGACCTTCAGCGGCGGCGGTTTGGCCAGAAACGACAGATCGGGCACTCTCAACACCTGCAGTCACCGCTCCAACCCTGATCGTCGATATACCACCTCCCATTGCAACCACACTAAGCAAGTTGGTTACCGGACCAGTCTTCCACCGCTACGTTCCAGCGATTCCAGCAGGTGCATCACATCGCCTTGCGTGTTCGCCTCGCGCGCCGGCTTGTCCCAGCGGATGCGGCTGACGCGGGGAAACCGCATGGCCACGCCCGACTTGTGCCGCGTCGACCGGTTCAGCCCCTCAAAGGCAATCTCCAGCACCAGACCGAAATCCGGCTCGGCCTTCACAGACCGGACCGGGCCGAACCGATCGACCGTGTTGTCGCGCACGAACTTGTCGATCTGCTTCAACTCTTCGTCCGTAAAGCCGAAGTAAGCCTTGCCGACCGGGGTCAGCGTCCCCTCCTCGGTCCAGACGCCGAAGGTATAGTCGGAATAGAAGCTGGAGCGCTTGCCGTGCCCGCGCTGGGCGTACATCAGCACTGCGTCGATCACATGCGGATCGCGCTTCCATTTGAACCACGGCCCCTTGGGTCTTCCGCCGACATAGACGCTATCCTTGCGTTTGAGCATCAGCCCCTCAGCCGCCGCCCCGACCGGCGGATCGAGCCGCAGCGGCACCAGCTCCTCCCAGTCGTCGAACTCCACCAGCGGAGACAGGTGCAGCGTCCCCGCCCCGTTGCGCGCCACCAAGGCTTCCAGCCGGGGTCGCCGCGCGGCCAGCGTCAGGCCTCGTAGGTCCTCCCCCTCCTCGGCCAGCAGGTCATAGGCCACGATGGCGGCGGGATACTTCTCGAGCATGGCCGCATCCGCCGTCTTGCGGTTGAGCCGCTGCTGCAGGTCGCCAAACGCCGCAACCTGACCGTCACGCCAGACGACCAGCTCGCCGTCGATCGCCCCCTCGAAGGACAACCCGGCCATGACATCGGGAAAGGCCGCCGATATCTCGTCGCCCGTCCGGGAATACAGCTTCTGCACCCCTTGTTCGCGCACGGCCTGAACGCGGATGCCGTCCCATTTCCATTCGGCAACATAGTCGGCGGGATCCAGCCGTGCGAAATCCACCGCCTCGTCGATCGCGACCGACAGCATCACGGGCCGGAACCGCCCCGGCGCATCGCCGCTGGGCCGCTCGCTGCGCCCCTCCAGCCAGGCGAACAGGTCCTCATAGGGCGGCGTCAGCGCATGCCAGATTTCCTCGATGTCAGAGGCCGTGACCGGCTCCAGCGACACAGTCCCTTCCCCGCCCTCCGGATCGGGCGGTTCGGCCACCGCGGCCGGTCGCACCATTGCCGCCGCCGTCTTGGCCAGCCGTGCCGACAGTCCCACCCTCAAAGCGCCGGTCATCAGCTTCAGCAGCGCCCACCGCGCCTTGGGCCCCAGCGCGTCCAGCCAGCCCTCCAGCAGGGGTCGGACCTCGGCCCGCGACGCCTGACGCAACGCCTCCACCACCTCCGACAGTTCCGGCTCGCGATTGGGCCGGTGTGCGGGATCGACCGGCCAGATCAGCGCCACCGTCTCGGCCAGGTCGCCGACATAGTCATAGGACCAGCCGAACAGCACCGGATCGACCCGCGCTTCCGTCGCCTTCCTGATCATCGCCGGCTTGGCCGCATCGAACGTCAGGTCGCCCGTCAGCGCCGCCAGCGCCCAGCCCCGGTCGGGGTCGGGCGTGACCCTCAGATAGTCGCGCACCAGCACCAGCTTGGCATTGCGCGACGCCGTCAACGACAGACGGTCCAGAAGTTCGGCAAAGGCGCGCATGCGGTCCCGTTCGGCGGCAGATGACCACCAAACGCGAAAACGCCCCGGAAGTCTCCTTCCGGGGCGCAGTCTCGGTTTTGGACCTGGCTTAGTTGAACAGCCCCGCGATCACGGCCGTGATCAGACCCGTCGCAACGGCAGTCAGAACGACGTCATTGCCGCTGCGGACGTAGTGGTAGCCACGGGGCGGCTGACGCAGGCCATAGCGGCCGTAGTCGCTGACGACGTAGCGGCTGTCGCGATACTGGACCGGCATGCGCTGGCCATAGGACCACTGACGAACCGCATAGCCGCGCGGGGCGACATAGCGCGACGCATTATAGCGGCGTTGCGACTGCTGCCAGCGGGCATACTGGCGCTGATCCTGACGATATTCGCGCCGGTCCTCGCGTTGGTCCTGACGGAATTCACGACGGTCTTCGCGGTTGTCGCGGCGGTCGTCGCGCTGTTCGCGGCGATCCTGACGATCGTTGCGGGACTGTGCATCGGCGGCGGTGGCGACGCCCATGGTCGAGCCGGCGATCACGGCAGCCAGCGTAGCGGTGAGGATCTTGTTCATGGTGGGCTCCTTAGGCGGTCGAACCATTTCGACTTGAACCCACGATGCCGGAGCGCCTCTGAGGCAGGTCTGAACAGTCTTGCTCACCTTTCGTTCATGCGGCGGCGGAGGTCTCTCCGCTTTCTACCAGGCTGCGAACGCCTGCACGACCACCTCCAACGCGGTTCATGACCCGCGCCAGTGCTGCAAAATCGATCGGCTTGTTCAGATAGGCGTCAGCCCCGGCCTCCAGTCCCGCCTCGTGGTCCTCGCGCCGGGCAGAAGCAGACAGCACTACAATGGGGGTTTCCGCGTTCAGACCTGCAACGGCGCGAATCGCACGTGTCGCCGCCAATCCGTCCATCACCGGCATGTTGACGTCCATGACGATCAGGTCAAAGCGCTGTCCAGACGCGACATCCACCGCGACCTGGCCGTTTTCGGCGGTCGAGGACGCATGCCCCGCCGACCCCATCCACGCTTCCAGAATCATGCGGTTGACGGGATGGTCCTCGACGATCAGGACGTGCAGCGCCCGCCCGTCATCGATGTCGGCGTGGATGGGTTCGGCTGCGGCCTGGCTTGTCCATTCCACCACCTCGGCCTCGACCGAAAATGTGAAGGTCGAGCCTTGGCCCACGGTAGATTCCACAAGGATATCGCCGTGCATGATGTTGGCCATGCGCCGCGCGATGGTCAGGCCCAGGCCTGTTCCGCCAAATCGGCGCGTCGAAGAGGCATCGACCTGGGTAAACGGCTGGAACAGCCGCTCCAGATCGTCGGGAGCAATCCCGGCCCCTGAATCCGTGACGGCGAAGTCGAACCGGACCCGGTCATCCGCCAGACGTGTTCCTTTAACGACATAGCGAATCTCGCCCGCGTCGGTGAATTTGACGGCGTTGGACAGAAGATTGTGCAGAACCTGACACACACGAAGCGGGTCCCCGCGCACTATGGACGGCACTTCGCCCTCGAAGCGCGACACGAAGGTCAGCCCCTTGGCTTCAGCCTGGGCCTGGAAAGGACCTGCCGCGCGCTTGTGCAGATCGTCGCTGACGATGTCGACGACCTCGAAGGTCATTCGACCCGCCTCGATCTTGGTCATGTCCAAGATGTCGTTCAGCAGGCTTAGAAGATTGTCTCCGGAATTGCGGATGATCGACAGATACTCGCGCTGACTGGCTTCCAGCCGCGTCGATGCCAGCAGCTGTGCGGCCCCAAGCACGCCATTCATGGGGGTACGCAGCTCATGCGAAATGACCCCAAGAAAGTTGGACTTGGCATCGCTGGCCGCATTGGCCCTGTCGCGTGCAGCCTCTAATTCCGCGATAAGATGAGCCTGATGCTCCTGAAAGGCCGTGATCCGGTCTTCGCGTAGCATCGTCATGGTCACCAGCACGAAAAGGCCCGCAGCGATAAAGGGCACTACCGCCAGGAATGACCAGAATAGCGGCGTCCCCCACAGAGACACCAGAATGATCAAGGCTGCGGCACCATAGGGTGAGGAGATCACAACCGCCTGGCGCGGCGAACTACGCAGCTGCGCAAAAACCAGGACATAGCCGGATATCAGCAACGCCATCGCCAGCGGGTGTCCGAACGGATGGCCAGAGAACCATGCCAGCAAAGGCGCGACGGCCCACGCCGCCGTTGTCGCGGTGGCCACGATCGGGAATACCATGCCCCAGCCAGAGCCGACACGGGCACTGACGCCCTTCTCGACCTGACCACGCAAAGCCCCTGCCGCAACGGTCCCGACGAACCATATCGACGCATTTACCGGTCCCACGGTCGCCAGAAGGCCCACGGCCCAGCTGGCAATGATCAGATAGCGCAGATACTGAGTTTGCAGGATCGCGCGCAGGGCTTGGGCAGCTTCGCCCGGGCGCTGTTCACCCGCCAGCGCCTTGCCGATCCCGTCCGATTCAACCATCACCCGTCCCGCAGCCGCTCAACCCCAGATGTCAGGCTACGGACAACCTTCTAAGACGGGGTGAACGGCGTGATATGACTGGTCGCTGCCTGCGCAAATCCTCTATCGGCCGGTGTCGGCCTCTTCAGCGGGCGTCAGTGCCTTTATGGAAAGGGCATGGACCGGCCCCGCCAACTGATCCCGCAGCAGGGTGTTGATCGTCCGCTGACGTTGTACCCGCGCCTGACCCTCGAAGGCGCTCGACACCACCGTCAGATTGAAGTGGCTCTCCCCGCCCGGCTGGGCGTCCATCCCCCCTTCATGATGGTGTCCGGCGTGTCGCGCGCTGTCGTCTTCCAGCTCCAGACGGGTCGGCGACAGGGCTGCGGTCAGTTTTTCGCGGATAATCGTCGCAATCGGGCCATCTGGCATGGTCTTGTCCTTGTTGAAGTCCAAATCAGCCTTACACTTCGTGCGATGCCGAACGACTTTCAATACAAGCCCCGCTTCACCGACATGCGGATCAAGCCGCCCCGCCCCGAAGAGGAAGCGGCCAAGGCCGATGTCCTGCATCTGAAGCCGGGCCAGAAACCCTGCAACTGGCCCGACTGCCGTCAGGCCGCAACCGCCCGTGCGCCCAAGTCGCGCGAGCGGCTGAACGACTTCTACGACTTCTGTCAGAAGCACGCGGGCGAATATAACAAGAGCTGGAATTTCTACGCCGGCATGTCCGAGGCCGAGATTCGCGCCGCCAAGGAAAACGAGGCCATGACCGGCGGTCGCCCGACCTGGGAGATGAAAGCCGGGGCCAATACGCGCGAGGCCGCCGCCGACGCGGCCAAGCGGGGCAAGTCCAAGGTCGATCCAGGCACCTGGCGCGACAGCTTCGGCCTGTTCGGTCGCCGCACCCAGGAACAGGTCTCGCCCGCCGGTGAGGACACCCTGCGTCTGGGCAAGCTGGAACGCGCCGCCTTGGCCGACCTCGATCTGGACGCCCGCACCGACAAGGCCGGGGTCAAGGCCCGCTATCACGAGCTGCTCAAACGCTTCCACCCCGACCTGAACCAGGGCGACCGTGGTGCCGAGATCAAGCTCCAGAACGTCATCAAGGCCTACAAGACGCTGAAGAAGGCCGGGCTGGCGGCCTAGCATTGGGCCGGGTCGTGCCTAGCTAAGGAGCCCCAACACAGGAGCTCTCCCATGGACGTTCTCTACAAGGCCCACGCCACCGCCTCGGGCGGCGGACGCGAAGACGGTCGCTCGGCCACCGACGACGGCAAGATCGATGTGAAACTGTCCACCCCGACGGAAATGGGCGGCAAGGGCGGCGACGGCACCAATCCCGAGCAGTTGTTCGCCACAGGCTATGCCGCCTGTTACCTGGGTGCCCTGCGTCTGGTCAGCGGCAAGGCGGGCACCCCCGTCGGTGCGGACACGAAAATCCATTCCACTGTCGGTTTCGGCAAGAATACGCGCGGCGAGGGCTTCAACCTGGATATCGCCCTGAAGGTCACCGACCACGGCCTGGACCAGGCGGTCATCGACGACCTGATCCAGAAGGCCCACCAGGTCTGCCCCTACTCCAATGCCACGCGCGGCAATGTGGATGTGGCGTTGAGCGCCGAATAAAACCAGCATTCATTACTTCGGATAAATAGTTTCGATGGCGCGAAGGATTGTTGTCCTTCGCGCCTTTTATTTTGCCACATGGAACAAAAACTGAACAGCGTCGCTATCATTGTTCGAAGCGCGGGGAGCGCTGAAATCATGAAAACGCTGGAAACTAAAACCAACCGCAAATCGAGCCCCTATTACTCGGGCGGCGGCGACCTGTCAGGCGTCGACCTGCAGGTCTTCAGCGGCCCGGCCTTCGTCAAGCATATCGCCGCGCTGGTGCGCATGGCCCGAGGCAAGCGCGCCGTCCGCCACACCTCTATCTGAAACGACCGCGTCGCAACGTCACCCTGGCCCGTAGCGCACACGCGGCGCTGGACCGGGCCCGTCCGGTTTTCTAAGGGTGGCGCATGACCACCCTGTTCGACGCCACGCCCGACCCCCTCCTGACCCTAGAGCCGCATCGCCGCGCCACCGTGCGCGAGATTTTCGGCGTCGACAGCGACATGACCGTGCCGGTCTTCGCCGAACGCGACAGCCATGTGCCGGAAATCGACGACAGCTATCGCTTCGACCCCCAGACCACCCTGGCCATCTGCGCGGGCTTCAGCTTCGACCGCCGCGTCATGGTCCAGGGCTATCACGGCACCGGCAAGTCGACCCATATCGAACAGGTCGCGGCCCGCCTGAACTGGCCACTGGTGCGCGTGAATTTGGACAGCCACGTCAGCCGGATCGACCTGGTCGGCAAGGACGCCATCGTCCTGAAGGACGGCAAACAGATCACCGAGTTCCGCGAGGGCATGCTCCCCTGGGCTATCCAGCGCCCGATCGCCCTGGTGTTCGACGAATACGACGCCGGCCGTCCCGATGTGATGTTCGTGATCCAGCGCGTGCTGGAGGCGCAGGGCCGTCTGACCCTGCTGGACCAGAACCGCGTGATCCGGCCCAACCCCTTCTTCCGCCTGTTCGCCACGACCAACACCATCGGCCTGGGCGACACATCCGGCCTCTATCACGGCACCCAGCAGATCAATCAGGGCCAGATGGACCGCTGGAACATCGTCACCACCCTGAACTACCTCGACCACGACGTGGAGGCCGAGATCGTGGCCGCCAAGGTCCCCGAATGGGCCGACGCCGAGGGCAAGCGCAAGATTGCCGCCATGGTCCGCGTCGCCGACATGACCCGCAACGCCTTCATGAACGGCGACATCTCCACCGTCATGAGCCCCCGCACCGTCATCACCTGGGCCCAGAACGCCATCATCTTCAACGGCGACGTCGGTCTCAGCTTCCGCCTGACGTTCCTGAACAAGTGCGACGAACTGGAACGGCCGACCATCGCGGAGTTCTACCAGCGGGCTTTCGGGGAAGACCTGCCCGAGGCGGCGACGCGGGTGAAGGTGGGTTAGGCCAAGGCGTTACCAAGGTTTCATGGTCGAAACGGAACCCCCCGCCCCTCTCTGCGCTATGACGGCACGCCTCCCCGGCACCCATTCATTCGAGAGGATTTCTCCATGACCGACCAACGTATCGAAGGCGCCGCCAACACTGTCGGCGGCCGTATCAAGGATGGCGTCGGCGGCCTGACCGGCAACGATCGTCTGCAGGCCGAAGGCAAGCTGGACCAGGTCAAGGGCAAGGCCCTGGACGCTTATGGCCGCGTCATCGACGGCCTGGACGGCTTGGTCGAGAAGGCCCCGGTCCAGTATCAGGACAAGGCCCGCCAGGGTCTGGACTTCGCCCGCCGCAAGCCCCTGCTGACCACCGGCATCGTCGCCGGTCTGGCCGTGCTGCTGGGCGGCCTGGGTCGCCGCCGCTAAGGCGAGGCCTGTCCACACAGACAAAAGGCCCGGGCAGCGATGCCCGGGCCTTTTTCTCTAGCATATGCATATTTGACAAAACTAGCTAGCAGCTAGGTGCGTTGAGGCACTGATCCCACACGATCCACGCTAGCCAGCCCCCATATATGAGCAGTCCGGCTAGCAGGAAGGCCGACAGGACAAGAAGCGCCCGAATGACCTTGCGCATTGTCGACGGCTCACGCCTCCTCACGCCTTGGCATCCTTTTCTTTGGATTATTCCTCCCCTGTTAGGGGAAGATTACCGTCAGTCCGCCACGACGTCAGCGTCCTCGGCCACCTTTTCCGGCGCGCCTTTGGTCGGGGTGATGTCGAAGGCGATCTTACCGTCCTTCAGCTCCACCTTCACATGGCCGCCGCGCGTCAGGCGTCCGAACAGGATGTCGTCGGCCAGCGGCTTCTTGATGTGTTCCTGAATGACCCGCGCCAGGGGACGTGCGCCATACAGTTCGTCGAAGCCGTTCTTGGCCAGCCAGTCGTTGGCTTCGTCCGACAGTTCGATGGTGATGTTGCGATCCGCCAGCTGGACCTCCAGCTGGATCATGAACTTGGTCACCACCGACTTGATCGTCTCGGCGTCCAGCGCCTTGAAGGCCACTATGGCGTCCAGGCGGTTGCGGAACTCCGGCGCGAACAGCCGCTGGATGGCCTTGTCGTCCTCGCCCTCGACCTTGCCCCGGCCAAAGCCGATGGAGGCCCTGGCATTGTCGGCGGCCCCGGCATTGGTGGTCATGATCAGGATGGTGTTCCTGAAATCGACCTTCTTGCCGACCGCATCGGTCAGCATTACGTTGTCCATCACCTGCAGCAGGATGTTGTAGACGTCCGGGTGGGCCTTCTCGATCTCGTCCAGCAGGACCACCGAATGCGGATGCTGATCCACCGCATCGGTCAGCAGGCCGCCCTGGTCATGCCCGACATAGCCCGGAGGGGCCCCGATCAGGCGGCTGACGGTATGGCGCTCCATGTATTCGGACATGTCGAAGCGCTGCATCTCGATGCCCAGGGTGGACGCCAACTGCTTGGCCACCTCGGTCTTGCCCACGCCCGTGGGGCCGCTGAACAGGAAGGCCCCGATCGGCTTCTGCGGATCGCGCAGACCGGCGCGAGCCAGCTTCATGGCCGCAGAGACCTGTTCGATCGCCGCCGACTGGCCGAAGACCACGCGGTTCAGATCGGTCTCCAGCTGGCGCAGGCCCTCGGTATCGGACTTGCTGACCGACTTGGCGGGGATGCGGGCCATCTTGGCGATGACGGCCTCGACCTCCTTCTGGCCGATGACCTTCTTGCGCTTGGATTCGGGCAACAGCATCTGCGACGCCCCCGCCTCGTCGATCACGTCGATCGCCTTGTCCGGCAGTTTGCGGTCGGTCATGTAGCGGGCAGACAGTTCCACCGCCGTGCGAATGGCGGCGTCCGTATAGCGCAGCTTGTGGTGCCCCTCGTAGGAGCTCTTCAGCCCCTTGAGGATCTTCACCGTGTCCTCGACCGTCGGCTCGTTGACGTCGATCTTCTGGAAGCGCCGCACCAGGGCGCGGTCCTTCTCGAAATGCTGGCGATATTCCTTGTAGGTCGTCGATCCCATGCAGCGCAGGGTGCCCGACGCCAGGGCGGGCTTCAGCAGGTTGGACGCATCCATTGCCCCACCCGAGGTCGCGCCCGCGCCAATCACCGTGTGGATTTCGTCGATGAACAGGATCGCGTTCTCGTGGTTCTCCAGCTCCTTGACGACCTGTTTCAGCCGCTCCTCGAAGTCGCCGCGGTAGCGGGTGCCGGCCAACAGCGCGCCCATGTCGAGGCTATAGATGGTCGCGCCTTCCAGCACTTCCGGAACCTCATGGTTGACGATCTTGCGCGCCAGACCTTCGGCGATCGCGGTCTTGCCCACGCCCGGCTCACCGACCAGAAGGGGGTTGTTCTTGGTCCGGCGGCACAGGATCTGGATGGCCCGCTCGACCTCGCCATGACGGCCGATCAGGGGGTCGATCTTGCCCTTGCGCGACTTCTCGTTGAGGTCGACGCAATAGGCCTCCAGCGCCTCTCCGCCCGTCTTGGCGGCGGCGGCATCCTCGGCATCCTCGGGGCTGGCGGCACCGGCCTTGGCCGGACGGGTCTCGCCCCCGCCCTTCTTGGCAATACCGTGCGCGATATAGTTCACCGCATCGTAGCGGGTCATGTCCTGCTCCTGCAGGAAATAGGCGGCGTGGCTCTCGCGCTCGCTGAAGATGGCGACCAGCACGTTAGCGCCCGTGACCTCCTCGCGGCCCGAGCTCTGGACGTGGATCACCGCGCGCTGGATCACGCGCTGGAACCCCGCCGTCGGCTTGGCGTCCTCACCATCGCTGGTGGCCAGGGCCGCCAGGTCGGTATCGACATACAGCGTCAGCGCTGTCTTCAGATTGACCAGCTCGACATTGCAGGCGGTCATCACGCCAGCCGCATCGGGGTCATCGATCAGCGCCAGCAGCAGGTGTTCCAGCGTGGCGTATTCGTGCTTGCGCTCGTTCGCATAGTGCACCGCGCGGTGCAGGGTCTCTTCGAGAGGACGTGAAAATGAGGGCATGGGAGCTTATCCTCTCAGTCTTTTTCCATCGTGCATTGCAGCGGGTGCTGGTGACGTCTGGCGGTTTCGATCACCTGGGCCACCTTGGTCTCGGCGACTTCATAGGTGAACACGCCGCAGACCCCGACGCCATGCTGATGCACATGCAGCATGATGCGGGTCGCGTCCTCGCGGCTCTTCTGGAAGAACCGTTCCAGCACATAGATGACGAATTCCATCGGGGTGTAGTCGTCGTTCAGGATCAGCACCCGATAGAGCGAGGGCTTCTGAAGTTTCGGCCTGGTCTCGGTGATCGTGGCAGAGCCGGAGCCCTGGTCCTGATCACCGGTCTTGCGTGACGGGGGCATTCGTAATCCAGTTGGGAAGGTCGATGGATCAGATAGGCAATGATGCCCTGAATTGAAGATGCGACAAGTCACCTCTTTGTTTGCGCAGGCGCAGACGCCTGTCCCTCCCGCTCGAGGCGCCGCGCCCTCCCACCCGGCTTCGCTGCGCTCAGCCACCCTCCCCCCAGGTGGGAGGGACAACGCCGTGCATGCCCTCAACAGTAAAAAGGCCCCCGGATCGCTCCGGGGGCCTTCCTGTTACGCTACTAACTTGGTCAGGCGCTTAGCGAGCGGCCTGGAATTTTTCGACCGAGGCGGTGACGCGCTCGTTGATGGGCTTGAAGCTGTCCTTGACCGAGGCGGTCATGATGTCCGTCGCCTTGGTCACTTCGGCCAGATAGGCCTCGGTGGCCGACTTGGCCCAGCTGGTTTGCAGTTCCAGCAGTTCCTGGATCGAACGGGCCTGGGTCATCGACTGAGCGGCGGCGACGCCGTCTTCCCAGGATTTCTTGGTGAAGGCGACCGATTGGGCCGACAGGGTCTCGACGCCCTTCTGGGCGGCGGTAGCCGAGGCGACCATGGCTTCCAGGTTCTGCTTGCCGTGCGCGTTCAGCTCGGCGAGGCTGGCGGCCGACTTGTCGGCAGCTTCACGGAACACCTTGGCACCGGCAGCCTGGGCTTGCTCGGCATTGGCCTGGAACGTGGCCTGGGCCTTTTCGGTCGAGGCCTTGGCAGCGTCGACGGTCTTCTTCACGGTTTCACCGGTGTCAGCCATGGTACAATCTCCTGAACTGAGGTGTCGCAGTGATCCCGCGACTGAATTTTCTCGCAGCAGGCGATTCCGCCGCGACGAGGGTGATATGGTGCATGTGCGAACAAACGTCAAGGCGTATTGTGCGCTGCACAAAACTGTCAGTCGGACTTCACAATCCTGTTGACGCCTTGTTTACCCTCTCGAAACGGACGGAGCGCATGTTAGTCCTATCGTCAGCGTCGTGTGGTGGGGCCGCCGTCGCGCTAGTCAAAGAGTGAGGCCTTCCGTTGCAGACCATCGCCCTGATCCGTCGCGGACTTCTGTCACTGGCCCTGATCGTGGGTCTGAGTCTGACGCCTGCGGCCACTCCACCGGTCGCACAGTCCGGCGACAACGCCCGCTATGCCGCCATCGTCGTCGACGCCGAAACAGGCGAGGTCCTGTTCGCCCGCCATGCCGACGCCAGGCGATTCCCGGCCTCCATCACCAAGATGATGACCCTGTATGTGACCTTCGAGGCGATTTCGAAAGGCGAGGTCAAACTCACGGACGTGCTGACCGTCTCACCCCGCGCCGCCAGGGAGCCGCCGTCCAAGCTTGGCCTCGCCGCTGGCCAGACCATCACCCTGGACAACGCCATGCGCGCCACGGCGGTACGCAGCGCCAACGACATGGCCATGGTGATCGCCGAACATGTGGGTGGGTCCAACGACCGCTTCGCGGCCCGGATGACGCAGAAGGCCCAGGAACTGGGCATGACCCAGACCCGCTACTACAATCCCAATGGCCTGCCCGACAGCCGACAGGTTACGACAGCCCGCGACCTGTCCATCCTGGCCCGCGCCATCATGCGCGACTATCCGCAGTACTATACCTACCTGGGCCAGCACGACTGGGCCTATAATGGTCGTGAATACCGCAACACCAATGGCCTGCTGCACTCCGGCAACGGCTACGACGGCATGAAGACGGGCTATACCAACGCCTCCGGCTTCAACCTCGCGGCCTCGGCGGTGCGCGGCAACAAGCGGCTGATCACCATCGTCCTGGGCGGTCGTTCGACGGCCAGCCGCAATGCCCATGTCGCCGCCCTGATGGACACCGGCTTCGAACTGGAACGGGCCCGTGGCCGTGGCCAGACCATCCAGGTCGCCCAGGCCTTCTTCGAACAGCGCGGCTTTGGCATCAGCGCCCAGCCTGCCGACGACGTCCAGTTTGCCTCCATCACATCCAGCGGTGCGGCTGCCCTGAACGAGGCCAATGGCGACGAAGGCACGGCCTATGCCGCGCTCGCCCGAACGCCCACTCCTGCGCCTGCACCGCGTGCAGAAGTCCGTAGCGAACCTCGCACACCCGCTCGCCCCGCGACGCGCAGTGGCCAGCTTCCCGCCGACCTGCCCGCAGACGTCACCGCCATCCTTAACGGTGGTCGGTCGCCCGCCACAGCCAGTGTCAGCGCCTCGACACGCACCTCCTCCCCTGCCCGTGCTTCAGACGGCTGGGCCGTTCAGGTCGGGGCCTTCCGCGACGAGACCGTGGCCAGCAACTGGCTGACCGAGGTTCAGCGCCGCTTCCGCAGCCAGTTCTCATCCGCCGAACGCACCGTGGTCGACGCCGAAGGCTGGTTCCGCTCGCGCTTCACAGGCATGACCGAACAGACCGCCCAAGCCGCCTGCGAGGCCCTCGCCGCCCGTAGCGTGACCTGCATGGTGGTTCGCCCGCAGGGCTAGCGTAGACGCGGCTTTACCAGAGCCGCCTTTTCCCCTATACGCGCCCCCTTTCCAGGGCTTCGGTCCTGGCGTGGAGTTCCAAAGGGTTCGGGAAGTCATTCCGGCCGCCACGCCTGGATCCATCGTGGGAGAGGACTTTAACCCGGTCCCCTCGCGCCGACGCCCTACAAGGGAGACTACCGCATGGCTCTTTACGAGCACACGGTCATGTCGCGCCAGGATATCAGCGCGCAACAGGCCGAAGCGCTGAATGACACCATCAAGGATCTGATCGTCGCCGGTGGCGGCTCGGTCGCCAAGATCGAATACTGGGGTCTGCGCAACCTGACCTATCGGGTCAAGAAGAACCGCAAGGCACACTATTCCCTGCTCGCCATCGACTGCCCGCCGGCTGCCATCGCCGAGGTGGAACGTCAGCTGTCGATCAACGAAGACGTGCTGCGCTGGCTGACCGTCCGCGTCGAGGAACTCGACCTGGAACTGTCGCCCCTCCTGGCCCGCCGCGAGCGCGAGCGTGAACGTGAGCGTGAGCGCACGCCGCGTGAAGACGCCCCCGTCGCCGAAGCCGCAGAATAGGATTCCGGAACATGACCGATACGACTGCTCCCTCGCCGGGCGCGCCGGCCGGCTCCGGCCCTGCTCGCCGTCCCTTCTCGCGTCGCCGCAAGGTTTGCCCGTTCACGGGTGAAGGCGCGCCGAAGATCGACTACAAGGATGTGAAGCTGCTGCAGCGTTACATCTCCGAACGCGGCAAGATCGTGCCCTCGCGCATCACCGCCGTCTCTCAGAAGAAGCAGCGCGAACTGGCCAAGGCCATCAAGCGCGCCCGCTATCTGGCCCTCCTGCCCTATGTGGTGAAGTGATATGAAGGTCGTTCTGCTTGAGCGCGTCGAGAACCTCGGCGCCATCGGCGACGTCGTGTCCGTCAAGGACGGCTTCGCCCGTAACTTCCTTCTGCCGCGCGACAAGGCCCGTCGGGCCACGTCCGCAAATCTGAAGGCTTTTGAACTCGACCGCGCCGCCATCGAGGCCCGCAACGAGAAGAACAAGGCCGACGCCGGCTCGATCGGTTCCAAGATCGACGGCCAGACCTACGTCATGATCCGCCAGGCGGGTGAGACCGGTCAGCTGTACGGTTCGGTCGCCGCGCGCGACATCGTCGAGGCCGTCACGGCCGACGGCGGCAAGATCGAGCGCAGCCAAGTCGTCCTGAACGTGCCGATCAAGAGCCTGGGCGTCCACGAAGTGCTGGTTCGCCTGCACGCCGAGGTCACGGCCACGATCAAGATCAACATCGCACGCTCGGCCGAAGAAGCCGAACGTCAGGCCAAGGGCGAGGACGTCATCAAGGCGGCCTACGACGAAGATCGTGAAGCCGCTCTCGAGCAGGCCCGCGACATGGTCGCCGGCGGTGCCGGTCAGCAGGACGGTCTCGGCTCCGAAGCCTGATCGTCGATCAATACTGACTATCGGACGGCGGCGTGGAGCACTCCACGCCGCCGTTCTTTTTTGCCGCTCAGATATCGGGCGCATCAGCCGTCTGAACCGGCCCGAACACGGCCTCGAACGCGCTTCTCAAGGCCGCATCCGCCTCGTCCATCGTGGCCAGCACGCCCAGGTCGACCAGGCTGGTCACCCCATGCTCGGCGATGCCGCACGGCACGATGCCGCCGAAATGGTCCAGGTCCGGTTCGACATTCAGGCTGATGCCGTGAAAGCTGACCCATTTGCGGACCTTGACGCCGATGGCGGCGATCTTGTCTTCCCGTGACCAGCCCGCGCCCTTGCGCTCGACCCAGACCCCGACCCGACCCTCGCGCACCCCGGCCTCGACGCCGAACCGCTCCAGCGCATCGATGATCCAGCCCTCCAGCCCGCGCACGAAGGCGCGCACATCGCGCCCCCGCCGGTTCAGGTCCAGCATGACATAGGCCACGCGCTGTCCCGGCCCGTGATAGGTAAACTGCCCGCCGCGCCCCGAGCGGTGGACCGGAAACCGCCCCGCATCCAGCAGGTCATCGTCCTTCGACGACACCCCGGCGGTATAAAGCGGCGGGTGTTCCAGCAGCCAGACCATCTCGGACGCCTCGCCCGCCGCGATCGCCGCAACCCGCGCCTCCATGAAGGCTACCGCCTTATCATAGGGTACCAGCCTGGACGACACGGCCCATTCCACTGGCACCCCATCACTCGGGATCAGTCGATTTTCCGCAAGGCTTAACGGGTCAGCAAGCATGAAGACTCAATGTGTCCCCCGAAGGCATCGCGCAAGGGCTGTCGCTTGCGCACCTTCGCTTGAACCGGATGTGCCTTGAGCCAGATTGACGCCGTCGATGTCGAGATTTCCGTCGTGCTTGGCCGTTCGGTCCTGCCGATGTCGCAACTGCTCAAGATGGGCCGTGGCGCGGTGATCCCGCTCGACGCCTCCGAAAGCGACGAAGTCTGGATCCTGGCCAACAACCACCCTGTGGCCCGTGGTGAGATCGAGATCCGCGACGACCGCATCGCCATCACCGTGACGCGGGCGGCGGATGTATACGACTTCATGGCGGGAGCGGCTTAGCCCTCTTCCCTTTCCCCGCGACCTCCGCTATCAGCCCCGCTCCGATGTGAGCGGCCGTGGCGGAATTGGTAGACGCGCAGCGTTGAGGTCGCTGTTCCTTAACCGGAGTGGAAGTTCGAGTCTTCTCGACCGCACCATCGGATTTCGAAACCTGTGAGGCGGCTGGACTTCGGTCCACCGTCCGGGCAGGCTTCCTTCATTCAGGCGAACCGCTGGCGGTTCATGGGGCGACGCATCGGCGAATAGCTGATCCATTTTTTGAGGGAGGCTTGAAGCGTGATCACCACCGCAGACGCCCCCTTGCCGCCCGAAGCCGAAGATCACATCGCCCTGGACGAAGACTACGTCCTGACGCCCGCCTTCGTCGAAAAGGTCGTCGATGCCGCCGACGACGGTGACGGCGCGCGTCTGACGGCCCTGCTGGAAGACCTCCACCCCGCCGACGTCGCCGATCTGATGGGCTTTCTGACGGAACAGCATCGCGGTGTGGTCGTGATCTGGCTGCCCGCCGACCTGTTGGCCGAGACCCTGCCCGAGCTGGACGACAGCATCCGCGAGGAGGTGCTGGAGCGCGTCCCCCACCTGATCCTGGCCGAAGCGCTGCAGGAGCTGGATTCCGACGACGCTGCCGCCGTGGTCGAGGACCTGGAGGACGACCAGCGCGAAAAGGTCCTGGCCGCCATGCCGGACGAGGATCGCGCCGCAATCGAAAGCTCGCTGGGCTATGCCGAGGACACGGCCGGTCGCCTGATGCAGCGCGAGGTCATGGCTGCGCCCCAGTTCTGGAATGTCGGCGATACCATCGATCACATCCGCAAACAGGGCGAGGACCTGCCCGAGCTGTTCTTCGACATCTATATCGTCGACCCGGCCAACAAGCCGATCGGCGGCGTGGCGGTCAGCGGCCTGCTACGGGCACCGCGCACCGTCGCCCTGACCGACATCATGGAGCCGATCAACGCGATCGCTGTCGATCAGGACCAGGAAGAGGTCGCCTATATCTTCGAGAAGTATCACCTGATCTCGGCCCCGGTGGTCGATGCGGCGGGCCGTCTGGTCGGCCAGATCACCGTCGATGACATCGTCAACATCATTCAGGAAGAGAACCGCGAGGATATCCTGCGCCTGGCCGGTGTTCAGGACGAGGACCGCGGCTCCTCCATCCCCGAGATCGTGCGCAGTCGCGTGCCCTGGCTGACCATCAACCTGGCCACCGCCACCCTGGGGGCCAGCGTCATCGGCTGGTTCGAGGGCACGATCCAGCAGATCGTGGCCCTGGCCGTCCTGATGCCCATCGTCTCGGCCATCGGCGGCAATGCGGGGACCCAGGCCCTGACCGTGACCGTTCGCGCCCTGGCCACGCGCGAGCTGAACAGCTCCAACGCCCCGCGCACCTTCTGGCGCGAACTGGTCGTGGGCCTGGCCAATGGCCTGGTGCTGGCCCCCCTGATCGGCCTGGCCACCGCCTTCTGGTTCCGGGACGAAGGCTGGCTGATCGGCGTGGTCATCGCCGCCGCCATGGTGCTGAACCTGCTGGTTGCCGCCAGCGTGGGCGTGCTGACGCCCCTGACCCTTTCCAAGCTGAAGTTCGACCCGGCCGTCTCCTCCGCCGTCTTCGTGACCGCGACCACGGATTTCTTCGGCTTCCTGATCTTCCTCGGTTTGGCCACGATGGTGCTGCTGTAACGGCGCGGCCCTTGCTGCTTCCCCGGTAGGGCGAGTAAGCCTGTATCGTTCTGGGTCAATCCGTGTCCGACGCCGCCAAGCCACGTCTGAAAATCTCCCGTCCGGGCCTGATGCTCATCAAGAGCTTCGAGGGCTTCCGGCCGCGCGCGGTCCAGGCCGAGGACGGCCGCTGGATCGTCGGCTATGGCCACACCGCCTCGACCCGCGAAGGGGCCACAGTCGATGAGGCCGACGCCGAACTGCTGCTGCAATACGACCTGCTGCCCATTACCGCCGCGCTGAACGACCGCATCGACGGCCCCATCAACCAGCATCAGTTCGACGCCCTGGCCAGTTTTGCCATCTCGGTCGGACTGAAGGCCTTCCTGGCCTCCGATGTCCTGCGTCGCTTCAACGCCGGTCAGGCGAAGGAGGCCGCCGACGCCCTGATCGGCTGGCCCGAACCCGAATCGCCCGACGCCGCGCCGCGCCGCCGCTCAGCAGAGCGGGCCCTGTTCAATGCCGGACCCGACGCCTCCGTCACCGTCGCCGACCTGATGATCGCGCCCCTGCCGGTCGCAGGCGACCTGTCGGAAAAGCCTGCCCCCCTGCCCGCCAACGCTGAGGCCACCGATCCCCAACCCGCCAGCCCGGCCTCGGACGCCCGCGCCGCCGCCGTGGCCAGCCTGCTGGGCGAAAGCGCGCCTGTCACCTCGACCCCCGTCACCACGACAGATGGGACACCCGCCACCGCACCAGCCACCGACGATGTCGCCGCCGACCCTGCCCCGCAGTGGGACGCAGGCTCGACCTCGGCCCCAACAACGGACACGGCCTCGGATCAGACCCCGGCCGTCGTCGAGGATGAAACGCCGACCGCATCGGTCATGCGACACGAGGCCACGCCTGCGAAGGCCAAGGGCTTCGACTGGGGCTATACCGGGGCCTTCCTGATCATGGGGGCCATCGGCTTCACCGCCTGCGGGGCCGCCGCTGCGGCCTTCCGCCTGGCCTCCAGCCGGCCCTCGCCCTCGAACGAGACCCTGGTCATCGCCGGCGTTCTGGGCCTGATCGGCGCGGTCTGCGTCGCCGCCGCCGCTTGGAACCTCTACGTCCGCTGGAGCAAACCGGACTGATCATTCCTCCCCCCTCGGGGGAGGGGAACCATGCGAAGCATGGTGGAGGGGGCTGCCTTCTCTCTCGCTTCACTCGCAGGGATGAATGATGCTAACCCCGCGTCATGAGCATTCCCTTCGCCCCCCAATCCATGGAATTCGGCCTCGGTGAGACGGCTGACGCCATCCGCGACACCACCGCCCGCTGGGCCGCCGACCGTCTGGCCCCCCTGGCGGCCGAGATCGACGAGACCAACGCCTTCAAGCGCGAGCTCTGGCCCGAAATGGGCGATCTGGGCCTACACGGAATCACGGTGGAGGAAGAGTACGGCGGCCTCGGCCTCGGCTACCTCGAACACGTCGTGGCCATGGAAGAAGTGTCCCGCGCCTCGGCCTCCATCGGCCTGGCCTACGGGGCCCACTCCAACCTTTGCGTCAACCAGATCCGCCGCTGGGGCACCGAAGAGCAGAAGCGCAAATACCTGCCCGGTCTGATCTCCGGCGAACACGTCGGCTCCCTGGCCATGTCCGAGGCCGGCTCCGGCTCCGACGTCATGTCCATGCGCACCCAGGCCCGCAAGGAGGGCGACCGCTACATCCTGAACGGCACCAAATTCTGGATTACCAACGCCCCCCACGCCGAGACCTTGGTGGTCTACGCCCGCACCGGCGAAGGCAACGGCGGCGTCACCGCCTTCCTGATCGAAAAGGGCATGAAGGGCTTCAGCGTTTCGAAGAAACTCGACAAGATGGGCATGCGCGGCTCCGACACCGCCGAACTGGTCTTCGAGGACTGCGAGGTCCCCGCCGAGAACATCATGGGCGGCGAAGGGCGCGGCGCGGCCGTGCTGATGAGCGGCCTGGACTATGAGCGCGCGGTGCTGGCCGCCGGTCCGCTCGGCATCATGCAGGCCGCGCTGGACGTCGTCCTGCCTTACGTCAGAGACCGCAAACAGTTCGGCAAGGCTATCGGCAGCTTCCAGCTGATGCAGGCCAAGGTCGCCGACATGTACGTTGCCCTGAACAGCGCCCGCGCCTATGTCTATGCCGTCGCCTGCGCCTGCGACCAGGGCAAGACCACCCGCTACGATGCCGCCGGGGCCATCCTCCTTGCTTCCGAGAATGCCGTGAAGGTCAGCCTGGAGGCCGTTCAGGCCCTGGGCGGTGCCGGCTACACGAAGGAATGGCCCGTCGAACGCCTGGTCCGCGACGCCAAGCTGTACGACATCGGGGCCGGAACGAATGAAATCCGGCGTTTCCTGATCGGGCGGGAGTTGCTGGGCGGCTGACGGCGGAACCCTCGGGCGGGCGGTGACTTCTCCTATCGGAAGGAGTTCCCCCCATGCCCGCCAAATCCGCCGCCCAACAGAAGGCCGCCGGCGCTGCCCTCAGCGCCAAGCGCGGCGACACGCCCAAATCCGATCTGAAGGGGGCGTCCAAATCCATGGTCAACTCAATGAGCGAGACGCAGCTCGAGGACCTGGCCCACACCAAACCCAGCGGCAAGCCCGAACACGTTGACGACTGAGCCGTCGCGGCCCCGCTCGAATCGTCATGGATTTTTGTTAAGTGGCGCGAAGGGCCTGTCGTGCCTAGATCGGGCGTCAACGCCGCCTCCGGATGCCGCCTCCTGATGCCAGACTACCACTATCAGGCTGACACCCGCACCTTCTCCCAGGTGATCGAGGATATCGGCGCGCGAGAAGAGCCGAAGCTCTATCTCGGCGAACTGATCAACGGGTTTGGAGAGCGCGGTTTCGGGGCCATGCTCCTGTTCTTCGGCCTGATCAGCGTGGTCATCGGTGCCGTCCCGGGCACGACGACCGTTCTGGGTGCCCCCATCCTGCTGATCGCGCTGCAACTGGTCTTCAGAGGCGATCAGCTTTGGATGCCGAGCTGGATCCTGAAACGCAGCATCGACCGCGCGACCTATCGTACCGCCATCGGCAAGATCATGAAGCCCCTGCGCAAGGTTGAGCGGCTGTCGCGTCCTCGCCTGTCGATCATGACCAGCGAGGTTTCAGAAGTCCTGATCGGTATCGCCTGCGTCGTCCTTTGCCTGATCCTGATGCTGCCGATCACGGGGGGAAACCTGTTTCCGTCCCTGATCGTGGCTGCCTTCGGCTTCGGCCTGATGCAGCGCGACGGGGCCATCATTGTCATCGGCTGGATCGCCACCGCCGGCTTCGGCGTCTTCGTCTGGCTGGCCTGGGAACTGATCAGCCGGGTCGTCCTGGCCACCTGGGAGTGGGCCACCGGCCTCTTCTAGTCTGGCCCTAGGCCGCCTGAGCTGTCCCCGGTCCGGCCAGCCCTTGCATGATCATCTTGTTGATGTCGATCAACGCCTCGAAGTCGTCATCGCCGCGCATCACAACGGACGAATGGCGGCTGACGAACAGGCTGATCGAGATGATCTGGGCTCTCAGCGCCTTGTCCATCCGGTTGTCAGGGTCCGAGCAGTCGGTGGCCAGCACCGACCACAGGCGCCGGTTCCAGTCCAGGGCATCGATGCGCGTGGCGATGTCCGACTTGTCGACCGTCGCCGCATGCATCAGCGCGCGGGTGACCTGGCCGAACAGCCGGTATTCCATTTCGCGCGGGTTTTCAGTCCGCTTGGCTGCGGACGCGTACGCCTGAAGCGACATCGGCCAGACCCTCCTCGTAATCTACCAGTTTGCGGGCCGACATCAGCGCCTTGTAGTATTCCTTGGCCATCACATGGCGTGAGGCTGAGACGCATTCGGCCTGGATTTCAGGGTTGCGCGTGGCCCCCATGAACTCTGTCAGGCGCAGCACGAACTCGTCATAGACCTTGGGTGCCGAGGTCTCGTCCAGATACATCATCATGACCGGGAAATAGACGCGCCGGGCGGGCGTGTTCACGTCCTCCAGCTGCATGATGTCCTTTTCGCGCAGTACACTGGCCTTGTTCTGCAGGATCAATACGCCCCGGCGGTCCCCGTTCTGGACGACTGCCCCGTTCAAAACGAATTTCTCGCCCGGCTTGAGCGACAGCTTCAGCGGCATGAGAGGACGCACTCCGACTGGCCCGAGAACCCAGAATGGAATCAGGCGAGCAAACGCAGGCTAAACAGTCGTGGTTAACCATCCCTTGTGACGTTCGAGGCACCATGCCCCTTATCCCGAACCAGGCCTGCTCATGACCACCAATCCCCTGCTGGATGCCGCCCCGCAAGAGCAGGCGCATGCCCCGCGCGCCGTGCTTCAGGCGACGGTCGGCAATGCCGCCTCCCCTGCAGCCATCCGCAGGCTGTCGCACGCACTGGGTGGATCCAGACCGTCTTCGGCCAAAGCCCAACGGCTTGTGGTTGAAAAACTGCGCGCAGCCCTGGCGGCTGTGCGTAGCGGCAACTTCGCTCTTGGTATCCGTCAGGCTCAGGGCGCGCTAAAGGCCGATCCTGAAAGTGGTGTTGCCTGGCATGTCCTGGCCATTTGCCATGAAAAGTCGGGCGAGGTCGTCGCGGCCCTGGAGGCCTATCAGGCGGCCTTGCAGCGCCTGCCCGAAGGTACAGACATCGCCCATGACCTGGGCCGGCTGGCGCATCAGCTGGGCTATCTGCCCATCGCCGAAAAGCTATTGCTGCGCTACCTCGCCGCCCATCCAGGCCATGCCGAGGCGACCAACAATCTGGCCTGCGTCCTGCGTGATCAGAACCGCTACGCTGACGCCATCGGCTTGCTCACTCCCCTGCTTGAGATCGAACCCGCCAACGCTGTTCTGTGGAACACGCTCGGCTCCGTCCTGAACGATCAGGGTCAGGTCGATCAGGCCCTGATCTTTTTCGAGGAGGCCCTGCGTCTTGATCCCGACTTCGCCAAGGCCCGGTACAACCGCGCCAATGCCCGCTCTCCTCTGGGTGACATGGTCGGTGCGCTCGATGACATCGACGCGGCTCTGCCCGGTGCCGAAACGCCTTATGAACAGGCCATGATGCGCATGGCTCGCGCCATCACCATGATGGGCCTGGCAAGGATACCCGAAGGGTTCGAGGCCTATGAGGCACGGTTGGACCCCGCACTGCCAGATGCCATGCGGGTGGCGGTCGATGCTCCGCGCTGGGACCCGGCGACCCTGGACATTGCCGGCAAGCGCCTGCTGGTGGTGGGCGAACAGGGAATCGCGGACGAGCTGGTGTTCGCCAATGCCCTCGCCGACGTCATCGACGCCGTTGGCCCGGACGGTCAGGTCTATCTGGCGGTCGAAACGCGCATGGTGCCCTTGTTCCAGCGCGCGCATCCCCGCGCCATCGTCGGCGGGCACCGAGCCGTGCGGCTGGAAGGCCGCCTGACCCGCTACATGCCCTTCGTCGAGGCGTTGTCAGAAGCCGGCGTTCGCATGGACGCCTGGACCCCGATCGCCTCCCTGATGGCCGTCTATCGCCCGTCGATCGCCGCGTTCCCCCCGGCCCAGCAGATCATCGTGCCGGACCCTGAGCGCATCGCGCACTGGACATCCGAACTTCAGGCGCTCGGCCCCGGTCTAAAGGTCGGGCTTCACTGGAAGAGCCTGGTCATGACGGGGGCTCGCGCCGCCTTCTTCGCCACGGGTTTTCAGCTGTGGCAGCCGATCCTGACCGCTCCTGGCTGCGTCATGATCAACCTCCAGTGCGGAGACGTCTCCGACGACCTTGCGGCGGCCGAGGCGGCGGGCGTGCATATCTGGACGCCGCCGATCAATCTCAGGGATGACCTGGAGGACGTGGCGGCCCTCTCAGTCGCCTGCGATCTGGTCATCGGCCCGGGTATCGCCGGGACAAACATCGCAGCCGCCGCCGGAGCCCGCACCTGGATGGTGGCCGCACCCGACGATTGGCACCTGATGCAGACCGACCGGTACGTCTTCTACCCGGATGTCCGCATCTTCAGCCGTGCCGCTGTCGACGGCTGGCCTCAGGTCATTCAGGATATCCGCGACGCCCTGGATCGCGCTGTATCCGGAGACTGGAACACCGCCTGACCCGCGACGTTGTCTCTGGGTACAGGGAGACCCATCATGCCGGATATCGACGACGATCAGGCTCAGGCCGAAGCCTATGACGAAACCCATCTGGATGACGAAGGCGACGGCGACCTCCTGCCCGACGAGGCCGACCCCGTCCTGGATGTGACCCAGGTCGAGGGCGACGCCGACGAGGAAGACTTCGACGAAGATCAGCCCGATGATCTCGACGAAACCCAGGGAGCCTCCGGCATCGAGGCCGAAGCCGACGCCCTGCTGGGCCTCGATGGCGAACGCATCAACCAGATCGACACGGAAAGCGACGGCCAGGGCGGAGCCGACGAGGTCGAGCTCGTCTATTCGGGCCTCATGCGCAACGCCCGCGGGGCGCAGGCCAGCGCCGCCCACTGGGAGGCCAAGCGCCTGTCAGATGACGATATCGAAAGCTTGGGCTACGGCCCTGATGCCGCCGCCGGCGACCGCGACAATCCCCACCGTTGAGGAACTTATTCATGACTGTGTCCAATACCCCATCCAAGACCCGCACCCAGGAAGACTGCGACACCGACACGCCCCACGCCCGCGAGGCTGAGCGCGAACACGGCAAGCCCGATCAGTTGAAGCCCGAAGACCGCATGGCCGAAGATCGCCAGCAAGCCCTCATCGACGAAAGTCTGGAGGAGACATTTCCCGCCAGCGATCCTGCCACCGCCAAGCGGATTACCTGACAGCACGCTGCAAGTTGGCGCTTCTCGCTGTCGGAAACGCTAAAATGTCGGTCCAGTGTTCGCGCTACCCCTTCACCCGCCAGGTCGCGCCTTCCGGCCCGTCCATGACCACGACATTCAGGGTGTTCAGCCGGTCACGGATGCGGTCGGCCTCGGGCCAGTCCTTTGCGGAGCGTGCGGTGGCGCGTTCCTCCAGCAGGGCCTCGACCTCGGTCTTCAGCGTCGCATCGCCGCCCTCGAACCAGGCGTCCGCCGTCAGGGCCAGGACGCCCAGCAGACCAGCGGCCTCGATCAGGCTCCAGCGCGCCATGGCCACATCGTTGATGTCGGCCTCTGCATCATTCAACAGCTCGCGCAGCGCATTGCCCAGAGCGAACAACTGGGCCACGGCCGCGGGCGTGTTCAGGTCGTCCTCGAGCGAGTCGAGCACAGGATCGAGCGCATTCTCCGCCAGCTCCATCTCGGCTTCTTCCAGCGTCGAGATATCGAAATCCATCAAGGCCGCATCGGCGTCCCGCAGCACGCCATACAGCCGGTCCAGGTTCTTCCGCGACTGGTCCAGCAGCACCTGGTTCCAGTCCAGCGGCTGGCGATAGTGCGCGCTCAGCAGGGCCCAGCGCACGACCTCGCCCGGCATCGACTGCACCAGATCGTGCAGCAGCAGGACGTTGCCGACCGACTTGGACATCTTCTCCGCATCGACGGTCAGAAAGCCGTTGTGCATCCAGTAGCCGGCATATTCCTGATGCGCGTCCGCCGAATGGGCGTGGCCATGGGCACAGACGCCCTGCGCGATCTCGTTCTCGTGGTGCGGAAAGACCAGATCGATGCCACCGCCGTGGATGTCGATGGGCAGCCCCAGGGTCTGTTCGATCATGGCCGAGCATTCGATGTGCCAGCCGGGACGCCCCGCCCCCCACGGCGACGGCCACGAAGGCTCGTCGACCTTCGACGGTTTCCACAGGACGAAGTCGTGCGGGTTCTTCTTGTAGGGCGCGACCTCGACGCGGGCCCCCATGATCATGTCGTCCAGATTGCGTCCCGACAGCCGCCCATAGGTTTCGTAGGACGAGACGTCGAACAGCACATGGCCCTCGGCCTCATAAGCGCAGCCGTGATCGATGATGGCCTGGATCTGGGCCACGATGGCATCCATGTGGTCGGTCACATGCGGCGCGATGTCCGGCGGCGACACGTTCAGCTGGGCCATGTCGGCCAGATAGGCCGCCTCGTAACGCGCGGTCACCTCGCCGATCGGCACGCCTTCTCTCGCGGCCTTCTGATTGATCTTGTCGTCCACGTCGGTGACGTTGCGGGCATAGACGACCTTGTCCGCCCCATAGGTCCGGCGCAGCAACCGCACCAGCACGTCGAATACTACGGGGGGGCGCGCATTGCCGATATGGGCATAGTCATAGACGGTGGGCCCACAGACATAGAGGGTCACCCGGTTCGGATCGCGCGGTGTGAACACACGCTTTTCGCGGTGCAGGGTGTCGTGAAGCGTCAGCGTCATAATGCTGCGGGGCCTTGGAAGTGCTTGCGGCTAAGCCGGGGTCGCCCATATAGCCGGTTCGTCCCTGCTGCGAACAGCGGCGCGGACGTTTTCAAGGGAGCGCGGCGCGCGTCCATCCGAAGCCTTCGCTTCGGCGCTACTTCGCCGCGGATACAGGACTAATGACCACCCCCTCCACACCCGCTCTGGTGAGCGTCAACGATGCCCGCGACACCGTCGTGACCCGCCCCAGCCGCGACGAGGCCCTGAAGGCCGTCCGTACCCTGCTGGCCTGGGCCGGTGACAACCCCGATCGTGAAGGCCTGAAGGACACGCCCAAGCGCGTCGTCGATGCCTATGCCGAATGGTTCGACGGCTATGACGCCGATCCGGCCAAGGAGCTGAGCCGCACCTTCGAAGACGTCCAGGGCTATGACGACATGGTCCTGCTGCGCGACATCGAGGTCGAAAGCCACTGCGAGCATCACATGGCCCCGTTCCTGGGCAAGGCCTACGTCGCCTACATCCCGACCGAAAAAGTCGTCGGCATTTCAAAGTTGGCCCGCGTGGTCGAAATCTTCTCGCGCCGCCTGCAGACCCAGGAAACCCTGACCCAGCTGATCGCCGAGGCCATCGAATCGAACCTGCAGCCGGCAGGCGTGGCCATCATGATCGATGCAGAGCACCAGTGCATGACAACGCGCGGCGTTCATCACCGCCACGTCTCGACCATCACCACCCGCTTCACCGGCGTATTCAAGACCGACGAGGCCCTGAAGGATCGCTTCCTGAAGCTGGCCAAGGGTTGAGGCGGCCTTTTTTGCGCCCGCAAGGCGTGAATAACTGCGCTTGAAGCGATCAGGGAACGCAATGGGTGCCGAACGTGCTTTACAAGCGCGGACCGGGACGCCAAGAAACGACCCGACCTAATGTTGTCGCCTGCCGCGTGTTGCGCCGGGCTTGAGGGAGAACCAGCGTATGGGCGCTAAACTTTCCGGCCCCGGTGGCAAGGGCAAGACGATCGAGCAGAACTCGGACATCAACGTCACGCCGTTCGTCGACATCATGCTGGTGCTGCTGATCATCTTCATGGTGGCCGCGCCGCTGGCGACCGTGTCGATCAAGCTGGACCTTCCCCCGGCGATCCCGAACCCGAACGACCCCAACCCCAAAGAGCCGGTCTACATTTCCATCCAGAACGGTGGTGACCTCTATATCTCCGAGAACCAGACAACTCTGGCCGGCCTGACCGCAGACGTGTGCGCTGCCCAGCAGGTTACGACCGACTGCCGCGAGGAGCGTGTCTTCGTTCGTGCCCAGTCCGAGGTCGAGTACCGCCAGTTCATGGAAGTCATGAACGAGCTTCAGGACAAAGGCTTCTACAAGGTCGGCCTGCTAAACGAAGACATCGAATAGGCCTTCCTGTCATTCCGATGAAAGAAAGCCGCGCCCTTCGGGACGCGGCTTTTTTCTTATCGACAGGTCAGCTGCTGCCGACTTTGAAGCGGCAACCGCTCCTTACTGAACGGACTGGCGCGGAGCCGCCGGTGCCGCCTCACCCGCCTGATAGGGCTGCGGTCCTGACGGAGCCGCTGCAGCCGGAGTCGGGGTCGGGGTCGGGGTGGCGGGACGGGGCGTGGGCCTGGACGGTGCCCGGCGCACGGCAGGACGAGGCGTCGGCGTGGCCGCCGCTGGAGCTGCTGCCGGGGTCGGGGCTGGCGGCGTCGCCGTCGCTGCCGACGGCACAGCATTCGCGGTTGGCACAGCCACCGGCCCCGGGGCGGGTGCATTGGCCGTCGCCGCCGTCGCGGCTCGCGCGGCTAGCTGCTGGCGGGCGGCGAAACGCCGGGCCAGTTTCTCGGTCAGTTCTCGGGCTGCAGCAGGCTCCATCTGGGCCATGACGGCCGCCAGTGACCGAGGCCGCATTGCGGCGGCTACGGGCAGGCGTACATCGTCGCTCAGGGTCGCAAACACCCGCGCCGCCTCTTTAGGACGCATGGCTGTATAAACGGCGACCAATCGATCATTCTCGGCCTTCTCCTGCTCGCTGACCTGTCCCAGCAGTTGCTGCACCTCAGCCTTGACGGCCTCCAGCGCCTGCACGCGGGCATCAAGCTTCTGCTCGGCCGTCGCCATCAGCGGCAGCATGGACGCCAGGTCGGTATCCCGCGCATCCAGTTGCGTCCGACGCGATTGCAGCGATTGCAGGATACGCAACTCTGCAGGCGAAATCCCAGCCTGCTGGGCCAGTTGCTCAGGCGTGAGGGCACAGACGGCCGCGGCCGGCTTGACCGCAGCCGCGGCTGCGGCCGGCACGGCCTCCTCGGCCCAGGCCTGAGCCCCCTCGAACAGACCAGGCGCAATGCCGACGGCACGGACCACCACGACCCCGCCGATGGCGACGGCAATCAGGGGCAACAGGCGCGGGATTTTGCTCATGGTCGGTTACTCACAAGAGCCCTCAAGTCGCCTGCACGCCGCGCGTGCAGGCATAGGGCAAGAAGGATGATCTTCAGGCGGCGAACAGGTCTTCGTCCAGATTACGCCGCGCCTGATTGAGACTTTGCTTCGCGGCTTGGTTAGCGGTCATCGCACCCAGAATGGCCGAGACATTCGATCCGCCCGGGGCCTGGGCGCGGGCCGAAGCCGGTGTCGCCATGCCCTGAATGCGCTCGGCCAGGGCCGCCATGCGCAGCGCCCGCTCGTCGTCGGCTGTCGCGGCAACGGGTGCCGTCGCGGCCACCGGCACTGGACGCGGCGCGACAGTGCGCAGTTCCAGCGGCGCTTCCTCCACAACGGCGCGAGCCGGCGCCGAAGGCGCACGGGCGATCAACCCTTCCAGCTGAGCCTTGACCTCACGGGCCTTGACGATGCGGTCGTGCAGCAGATCGGTCTCATGCCCCGAGGCCCGCAGGGTCGCCAGTGCCGTCTCGGCCCGCCCTGCGGCCGTGTTCAGCTCCGTCACGGCCGATGCAAACGCCTGCTGACCCGCGCGCAGGGCCGACAGCTTGCGCTCCAGCCGCACGCCATAGCCCAGGGCCGCGACCAGCAGCACCATCAGGACACCATCCAGGATCAAACCGGTCATCAGCGTTTTCCTCCAGTCAGGCGGGCGGCGGCGTCGATATTGATCGGGGCCTCCACACGCACGGCGATATGCTGGCCCTTGCGGCCCATCTTGCCGGTAGTCAGCGGTATGGTCCCGGCCCGGATCGAAATGTCGGAATCGGGCGTGGCGTTGAACATCATCGTGTCGCCGACCTTCAGGGCCAGCACCTGCGACAGGGGGGCCTGTTGCTCGTCCAGCACGCAGCGGACCTCGGTCTCGGTCGTCCAGAGCTCAGTGGCCAGGTGGCCTTCCCAGATATTGTCGCGTCCGAACTTCTCGCCCATGAACTGTTGCAGCAGCATCTTGCGGATGGGCTCGAGCGTCGAATAGGGCAGCAGCAGTTCGACCCGACCGCCGCGGTCTTCCATGTCGATTCGCAACTTTACCAGAATGGCCGCATTGGCCGGACGCGCGATGGCGGCGAAGCGCGGATTGGTCTCCAGCCGATCAAGGTTGAAATGCACCGGCGTCAGAGGCTCGAAGGCGGCACGAGCGTCGTTCAGGATGACCTCGACCATCCGCTGGACCAGCACGCGCTCGATAGTCGTATAAGGTCGGCCCTCGATCCGCAACGCCGCGGTACCGCGTCGGCCTCCCAGCAGCACGTCAACGATCGAATAGATCAAGTTGGAATCGACCGTCAGCAGGCCGTAGTTGTCCAACTCCTCGGCCCGGAACACTGCCAGAATAGCCGGCAGAGGAATTGAGTTCAGATAGTCGCCGAACCGGATCGAGCTGATGTTGTCGAGGCTAACCTCGACGTTGTCAGAGGTGAAGTTGCGAAGGCTGGTCGTC
This sequence comes from Brevundimonas sp. DW-iso22, assembly GCF_058725425.1. NCBI lineage: Bacteria > Pseudomonadati > Pseudomonadota > Alphaproteobacteria > Caulobacterales > Caulobacteraceae > Brevundimonas > Brevundimonas sp. DW-iso22. Next base: position 311,644 of record NZ_JBZXEB010000005.1, read on the forward strand.
ATCAACCGCACCAGACGGTCGAACACGATCTCCAGCATCGGCAGGCGCTCGTAGGACACCAGCGCCGAGTTGATGATGGCTCGAATGCCTGAGCGCTCGGACCCGTCGTCGTCGCCCAGATCGAAGCCCAGCAGGCTGTCGATCTCGTCCTGGTTCAGAACCCTTTCGGACAAGGCAGAGGGACGATCCTCGTCCTCTTCGCCCAACGGGTCGATCGGTTCGGCGAACGCAGCGTCGGTCATGCCTACTGCACCAGCATTTCTTCGATCAGGACCGCATCCACCTTGCCCGGTGCCGCGACCAGATTGACCCGACGCAGGATTTCGGCCCGCAATTGGAAACTGCCCGCCGATCCGGCCAGATCTTCGGGCCGCAGTTCGCGCAGGAAGCCCTGAAACATATCCTGAAGGCGCGGCATTTCGCTTTGCAGCTGCTCGGCGACGTGGGCGTCCTTGGTCTCCAGCGTCAGCTTCAGCTTCAGATAGGTCGGACGCCCTTCCGGCCCCTGAATGTTCACCAGCATGTCCGGCAGCGTGAAGAAGGTGATCCCGTCGGGCCCCTCGGCGATCACGCCCATGGACGGATCGGCCTCACCCTCGGCGCCGCCGCCGTGGTCACCGCCCCCCTTCTTCTTGGCCTCGCCATGGCCTGCATCGGCCTTGGCCTCACCATGCTCGCCGCCCTCGGCCTCCGCCGCAGCCGGCTTGGGCTGAAGCATGAAGAAGGCTGCGGCCCCACCCCCACCCAGCACCAGTACTGCCGCCGGGATGACGATGAACAGCAGCGGGATTTTCTTCTTCTTGGGCACGGCATCTGCACCCTCCCCGCCCTCGCCTTCGGTCGAAGGCGCATCGGACACGGCCGGAAGATCGGCGTCACCGCCGCCCTTCTTGTCCTTCTTCTTGCCGAACTTCAGCATTCACAGCGCCCCGGAGAATCTCGAAGGCCATTCGACCGTTTTTTGGTTAACGAGCCGCTAAGAACCGGCAAATCCTGCCGGGTCCGCAAGGCTGAAATCGGCGGCAAAGCCCGCCACCACTGGATTAACCCTGTTGGCACGACCGTTGCGAGGCCTCTTTGCGAAAGGAGCCGCTCATGGAAAATGCCGCCTACGTCGGACTATCGCGCCAGATGACGCTCCGCCGCGAGCTCGACATCGTGGCCAACAACATCGCCAATGCCGACACCACCGGCTTCAAGGTCGAACAGCTGCTGGTCGGCACCGAGGTCGGCGAGCGCGCCCGCAACGCCTTCATCCGGCCCAGCGCCAGTTTCGTCCTGGACAAGGGTGTCGGCCGCGACTTCGGCCAGGGCGCGCTGGAACAGACGGGCCGCAGCCTGGACTTCGCCATTGAGGGCGAAGGAGCCTTCTTCAAGCTGCAGGACGGGGCTGGCGAGGCCTATACCCGCGATGGAGCGTTCACCCTGAACGCCGAGGGTCAACTGACCACCGAGGGCGGCTTTGCCGTTCTGGGCGACGGTGGCCCCATCATCCTGGACCGTGCACTGGGCGAGCCCGCCGTCGGTCCTGACGGTACCATCAGCCAGAACGGCGAGCTGACCGGCCGTCTCGCCGTCGTCCGCTTCGACACCCTGTCTGTGCTAGAAAAGGGTGGCGACGGTCTGTACCGCAACGCCTCCAACGCTGCGCCCGTCGAGGCGACAGACGCCCGTGTGCGGCAGGGCATGCTGGAAGGCTCCAACGTCAATCCGATCCTCGAGATCACCAATCTGATCGAGATCCAGAGAGCCTACGAGAGCATCTCGCGGATGATCGAAAACACCAACGACCTGTCCCGCCGCTCGGTCGAGCGGCTGGGCCGGGTGTCGTAAGGAGAGACTGAACCATGCGCGCACTTCGCACCGCCGCCTCGGGCATGTCGGCCCAGCAGCTGAACGTGGAGGTCATCTCCAACAACATCGCGAACATGAACACCGTCGGCTACAAGCGCCAGCGGGCCGAGTTCCAGGATCTACTGTACCAGAACGTCGAGCGGATGGGCGCACAGTCGTCCAGCCAGGGCACCGTGGTCCCGACGGGCATCCAGATCGGTGCGGGTGTCAAGGCCGGGGCCGTCTACCGCGTCACCGAACAGGGCACCCCGACCAATACCGGCGGGCTGTACGATGTGGCCATCGACGGGCGCGGCTACTTCCAGATCCTGCTGCCGTCAGGCGAGACGGCCTTCACCCGCGCCGGCAACTTTGCCCTGAACGGCGAGGGCCAGCTGGTCACCGACGACGGCTATGCGGTCCAGCCCAACATCTCCATCCCCCAGGATGCGGTGGACGTCTCCATCTCCAAGTCCGGGCAGGTCCAGGTCATTACCGCGGGTGAGACCGAGCCCTCCATCGTCGGCCAGTTGGAGATCGCGACCTTCTTCAACGAGGCGGGACTGGAAGCCGTCGGCGACAACCTTCTGCTCGAAACCACCGCCTCGGGCCCGGCCAATGTCGGCACACCCGGCGAGGTCGGTTTCGGCCAGTTGCTGCACAAGTTCACCGAGGCGTCGAACGTCGATGCCGTGGCCGAGATCAGTTCGCTGATCATTGCCCAGCGCGCCTATGAGATGAACTCCAAGGTCATCACAACCGCCGACCAGATGCTGTCCGTCGCCTCGCAGGTGAAGTCATGAGGGCGCTGATCCTGGGGGCCGCACTGGTCTTGGCCGTCGCGGGTTCTGCCTTCGCTGGCCCCGTGACGCTGAAGAGCAATCCCGTCGATTCAGACGGCCAGGTCACATTGGGCGACCTGTTCGACGGAGCCGGCGGCGCGTCTGGCGTCGTCGTAGGCCGCCGGGTCGGCCCTTCCATTGTATTCGAGGCCGGTCAGCTCCAGAGCCTGGCCCGGCAATCCGGCCTGGACTGGGCAAATCCGACCGGGTTGCGCCGCGTCGTGGTTCGTCATGCCGTCGAAGCACCCGTCATGACTGCCAGCGCTGGAACCGCGGTCTCGCCGACGACAGCCGCAGCCCCCACCTATGCCCCGGCCCGCGCCGCCTACGCCGACCGCGTAATCAGCCGCAACGATCTGGTTGAGGTCGCCTTCGAATCCGGCGGCATCCGCCTGACCGTCACCGGCCGCGCCCAGCGCAATGCCGGCATGGGGGAGCCCGTCGCCGTGCTGAACCTGCAGTCCGGCCGCACCGTCGACGCCGTCGCCACCGGCCCCGGCCGCGCCATCGCGGGCCCTGCTGCCCAGTCTGCCCGCAACAACCAGTTCGCCGCTCGCTAAGAGGGATTTCAGTTCATGCGTACCGCCCTGATCACCACCGCCGCCCTCGCCTCCACCCTGGCGCTCGGTGCCTGCTCGACGGCCGTCGAGGCGATTCGCGGGCCGGAACTGGCCCCCATCGGCTATCCGGCGGCCCTGGTCCCGACCAGCCAGGTCTATCTGCCGACGCCAGAGCAGCAGCGGGCGGATCGCGCCGCCAGCGCCAACAGCCTCTGGCGGGTCGGATCGCGCACCTTCTTCGGCGACCAGCGCGCCCGGCGCGTCGGCGACATTCTGACCGTCAACATCGACATCGACGACCGCGCCCAGACCCAGAACTCGACCCAGCGCAGCCGGACCAACAATGCCTCGGGCGGCGTGACCAACTTCTTCGGCCTGGAAAACAGCCTGGGCCGCATCTTCCCCGGTGGCTTCGACCCTTCAACCATGGTGGGCATCGAGGGCGAGTCCAACGCCAACGGCTCCGGCTCGGTCAACCGCTCGGAGCGGGTGTCCCTGACCATCGCGGCCGTCGTCACAGACGTGATGGCCAATGGCAATCTGATGATCCAGGGCCGCCAGGAAGTCCGCACCAACCGCGAGGTGCGCGAGCTGACCGTCGCCGGCATCGTCCGGCCCGAAGACATCAGCTCGGCCAACACCATCGCCCATACCCAGATCGCCGAGGCCCGCATAAGCTACGGCGGTCGCGGGGACATCAGCCGGGTCCAGGCCACGCCTGCTGCCCAGTCCCTGGTGGAGCGGTTCAGCCCGTTCTGATCTGGTTGTAAAGCTGTGCCGTGAACCGTTGAGGGACACCCGCGTTCAATGATCGAACGCAAGGTATCCCCCGTTGCTCAAGATCGCCCTTCCTGCTGTCGCCGCCCTCGGACTGGCCGCCTTTGCGGCCCAGACCATGGCGACGGATACTCAGGTGGTCCCCGAAGGCATTGAAGGCATGGGCTGGCACATCAATCATGACGGGCCAGAGGCACGCCTGTTCTACGGCGTCGCCAACTCCGACCGACTGGCCGTCATGATGAGCTGCCGCATCGGCGACGGAGAGATCGTCACCATGGGCGCGGTCCATCCGGTCGCGGCTCGATCCGCAGGCAGTCTCGAGGCCGACATCGACCCCCTGAGCGGCGACCTGATCGAAATGCGCGCCCTGTCCGCCGACGACCCCGCCATGGCGCGTCTTGCTCGCGCCGGACGCCTGGGTGTCGAGGGACCCGAGCGCCGCTTCGACCTTCCCGCGACACAAACCGAGCGCCAGTCTATAAGGGCATTCTTGGACGACTGCGGAACGCGCTCCGCCTGACGGCGTCCTGAGGCCGAACGACAGCGAGGGGCTGCACCATGTCTATCCTGATCGCCGCCTGGGCCTTGGCCCTGCAGTCCACCCCTGCGCCCGAAACCGCGTGGACCTGGACTCTGTATGCCGACAGCGCACCGGTCGTCCTCGCCAACGAAATCCCCGACACGCCCAGCCTGCGCTCGACCCTGGAATGCGAGCCCGGCTCCAGTGTCGCCCGACTGACCCTCTATCAGACCAGCGACATGACCGGCATGACACGGATCGCGGCGGGCACGTCAACCGCCATGACACAGAGTGAGGCCGGACGCGCCGGATCGGTCAAGGTCGCCCTGCGCACCGACCATCCGGTGTTTGCCGCCTTCGCGCGCGAGGGCAGCCTGTCGATGAGCGCTGGCGAAACCCGCCGGACGCTGGAAATCCCGCAGGCCCATCTTGCCAAGCTGCGCCGGTTCGCCGAGCTTTGTTCCGGCTAGTTCCGGAGTAGCCCATGCGTCGCGTGTCTTTGTTGTCTCTTGCAGTCGTCAGCCTGACTGTTGCTGGTTGTTCCACGACGCCCGCACCCACTTCCGAGAACGCTGCCCCATCAGGTGCCCCCCAGCCGATCCCGGGCTACGACTGGTTCCTCTCGACCGACGGCAGCCAGGCAAAACTGGCCTATGGGGCTGAGCGCAGCGACGATCTCAAGCTCAGCCTCGAATGCACACCCGGCAGCGAGCTATTGGATCTGACCGCCAGCGCCGAAGACGGTGCCGCGCCTGAAATCCATCTCGAATCCGGCGGCGACACCGAACGCAATTTCGCCCAGGCCGAGCCTGCCGTCGTCCACGCCGGCCTGGTTCTGACGGCCCAGGCCCGGTCCGACGCGCCCGTCTTCCAGCGGTTCCGCCGCGTCGGCTGGATGGCCGCCTGGCATGGCGACATCCGCGAAACCTACGTACCCCAGCCTGCGTCCGCCGAACGGATCGAGCAGTTCTTCGCCCTCTGCACGCGGGGTTCCGGCACCTGATCCCTTGACGCCGCGCCTGGCGTCCGGTGCAGTTACCGCGCCCGCTCGGGGCACGAGGGGCAGATCCATGAACACCACCACCGCCGTTAGCCTTCTGGCGCTACTGGTTGCCCTGCCCGGCACCGCTCTGGCTCAGTCGACCGGTGCCCCAGCCACGATCCAGCCCGCGTCTGATGCGGCGGGTCAAGCCAACCCCGCCCTCGCCACCATCCTGACCGACTACGAGACCTATCTGAAGGCCAACGATCCGATCTCGGCGGGCCTCGACGGCGACGTCGCCGCCCTGTCGCGCTTGCCCGACATCTCGCGTGAGGCCGAACTGGCTCGCCGCGCGCCGCTACGGGCCTTCAAGGCGCGGCTGGAGGCCATCCCCATGGCCGGATTGTCGGCCGACGATGCCCAGAACCGCACCTTCCTGCTGTTCCTGATCGACCGCGAGTTGGAAGGCATGGCGCTGCACACAAGCCGGCTGGCCCTGAACTCCGAAGGCGCAATCGGTCAGTCGCTGGCCTATATCGCCTCGGTCACCCGCATTGCGAACAAGCGCGATGCCGAGGCCTGGCTGTCGCGCCTCGCCGCCATGCCCGCCATGTATGATGCCACCCTCGCCCATGCCCGGCGCGGTCTGGAAACCCGCCTGATCCAGCCTCGGTCGGTCGTCGAAAACGCCCTGACCCTGGCGCAGACCGATGCCGCCATCACGCCCGCCGTCGACCCCCTGATGGCTCCCCTGGCCAACCTGCCCGCGACCATCCCTGCCGCCGATCAGACTGCGCTAAAGGCCCGTGCCGCCGCCCTGATCGCCGAGGGCATCACGCCCCGCCGAGCCGAATGGCTGAGGTTTCTGACCGACGACTATCTGCCCGCCACCCAGACCCAGCCCGGCATCGGCCAGCGTCCCGGCGGGCGCGACCTCTATGCCTATTTCGTGCGTGGCTACACCACCACCGACCTGACGCCGGATCAGGTTCACGCCATCGGCCTGGAAGAGGTCGCCCGCATCCGCGCCCGCATGGATGAGGAGATGCAGGCCGCAGGCTGGACCGGCGATTTCGCGGGCTTCCTGACCTTCCTGCGCACCGATCCGCAATTCTACGCCACCAGCCGCGAGGGCCTGCTGGAGAAGGCATCGGAGATGGCCAAGCGGGCCGACGACGGTCTGCCCGCCCTGTTCGGTACCCTGCCCCGGCTGCCCTATGGCGTCCGGCCGGTCCCGCGCGAGATCGAGGCGAACTACACCACCGGCCGCTACTTCGGCGGGTCGATGAAGACCGGTGTCGCCGGCGGCTACATGGTCAACACCTCCAGCCTGGACCAGCGACCCCTGTACGAACTGCCCGCCCTGACCCTGCACGAGGCCGTGCCCGGCCACCACCTGCAGATCGCCCTGCAACAGGAGGCCGAGGACCAGCCCTATTTCCGGCGGGGGGCCGACGTCACCGCCTTCGTCGAGGGTTGGGGCCTGTATGCCGAATTCCTGGGCGAAGAGATGGACTTCTATCGCACCCCCTACGAACGCTTCGGGCGGCTCTCCTACGAGATGTGGCGGGCTTGCCGCCTGGTCGCGGACACCGGCCTGCACTGGATGGGATGGGACATCGAACAGGCCAGAGCCTGTTTCCGCGACAACTCGGCCCTGGCCCCGCTGAACATCGAGACGGAGCTTCAGCGCTACATCGGCTGGCCCGGCCAGGCCACGGCCTACAAGATTGGCGAAATCCGCCTGCGCGCCATCCGCACCCGCGCCGAGGCCGCCTTGGGCGACCGGTTCGACATCCGCCGCTTTCACGACGCCCTGCTGGTGGATGGCCCCCTGCCGCTGGAACTGCTGGACGCCCGCATGGACCGCTGGATCAGCGCGGAGGCGGCGCGCTCGCCGGCATCTTGATGTTCAGGTCCTCATAAGGCGTGGACGGCACCTGACCCGGCGGCAGCCCGTCCGGCACCGCCTCCCCCGGCTCGCCGGGCAGCGACCGGATGTAGCGATAGATGGCCCGCTTGTCGGCGTCGTCCATGGCCCGCACGCTGGCCCAGGGCATGATCGGGCGACCTTCGCGCGTCGACAGCATATCGACCCAGGCCTCCTCGGTTAGCGTCGCCGTCGTCAGCCTCAGATTGGCGGCATAGGTCGTTCCCCACGGGCCATAGAAGCCCATGCCATTGCCCCTCAGCGTGTCGGCCTCATCCAGCGGAGGCGACCCCGGGGCTCCGCGCGGTGAGTGGCAGTCGTTGCAGCCGGTGATCTGGACCAGATACCGTCCGGCCTCGATGTCCGTGGCCGCGACCACCCGCGTCGTTTGCGGCGTCGTGACCCTAATCTGGGCATTCTCGCAGGCCCCGAGCAGGGCGATGGCACCCAGACCCGCCGCACACATCACAAGCCGCATTCCGCCCTCCCCCGAAAAGCGGGCACAGAGAACGCCGGTTTTCGGGATTTGGCAAGACGCTAGGCGTCGAGCCCCAACGCCGCCCGCGCCTTCTTCGTCAGCTTGGCCGCAATGATCCCGTGCGCGATCGCCAGATGTTCGGCCAATTCATCATCCGGCCAAGCGCTGATATCGTCCAGATGCACCCATTTCGCCCGCGCCAGATAGGGGGCCGGACGGGCGCGGCCATCCTCGGTCAGCACCTCATAGGCAATGTCCGACACCTTGAACGACAGCCCGCCCTGCCCGCCGACCATGGCGAACATCTTGCCCCCGACCTTGTAGCAGTCGTGGTCGTCACCGAACGGATGATCCAGCGTGACCCCCGGCAGGGCCAGGCAGACCTTGCCTACACCCTGCCTGTCCACGATCAGGCCTCGACGCCCCGAAGCTACGGCTCGGCGTCGCGACCAAGATCAAGACCGATCGGGCAAACCACGCCCGTCCCGCCGATCCCGCAATAGCCGGCAGGGTTCTTGGCCAGATAGCCCTGATGGTAGTCCTCGGCGAAATAATAGGGCCCAGCCGGCGCGATCTCGGTTGTGATCTGGCCGCGACCCGCCTTCGACAGCGCCGCCTGATAGGCATCACGCGACGCCTCTGCCTCGGCCTTCTGTTCGTCGTTCAGATAATAGATGGCCGAGCGATAGGTGCTGCCGACGTCATTGCCCTGACGCATGCCCTGCGTCGGATCGTGGTTTTCCCAGAAGGCCTTCAGCAGCTCAGCATAGGTGATTTCCGCCGGGTTGAAGACCACCTGAACCACCTCGGTGTGTCCGGTGCGACCGGTGCAGGTCTCCTCATAGGTCGGATTGGGCGTGATCCCGCCAGAATAACCGACGGACGTCACCCACACCCCCGGCAACTGCCAGAAGATGCGCTCCACCCCCCAGAAACAGCCCATGCCGAAGATGGCCGTCTGGAAGCCCTCCGGATGCGGCCCTTTCAGCGGGCGACCCGAGACGAAATGCATCTCGTCCGTCCGCAGCGGCGTATCGCGCCCCGGCAGGGCGGTGTCGGCGGTCGGCAGTTCGGTTTTCTGAAACAGCATGGCGATGATCCTCACGAAATCGGCTTTGCACCCATATGGGGGCAACAACCCCGCTTGCCGAGGGGGTCTGCTTGTTCTATCAGCCTGCCCTCCGCTGGATCGACCGTCCGGCGGGTTCACGCGCGTCGTGGAAACGGACAGGTGGCGGAGTGGTCGATCGCGCACGCTTGGAAAGCGTGTGTAGGTGAAAGCCTACCGAGGGTTCGAATCCCTCTCTGTCCGCCACGCACTTCCTGGATAACCGCCGGGTCCCTGTAACCCAGGAAATAACCCCGACATTACCGCGCCTTTGCCGAACCCGGAGACGGACAGCCCGTCTCTGATCGCGGGATCTTGCCTGCAACACCCCCTTTTTGCCGCCTCAGTCTCCGTTCGCCCGGCGACGGGTCGTTTTCGCCTGCCTGGGCCCATCCCTAAAAACAGGGAAGTACAGGGAAATCCGCGAATTTTTCATCTGAACGCCCTTCGCCGCAACCCGGAAAACCCCGCTACGACTGGAATTTCAGGTGCGCGCCGCGACCTTTTCCCACGACAGGAACAGGGAATTTCTTCCGGGCTAACAGGGAATATTTTGAGGGAACAGGGAAGGAAATCCCCGGATCAGGGATGCCGCGGCTGGGTCTCAGCCAGCGGCGTAGAGACGACGCTGCGCCTCCCAGTCGAGGGGCATCTCTTGGCGGGTGACCGCCTCCAGAGTCAGCCCGGCCGGCAGGCAGCCATCGAGGATCGCCGCTTTCAAATCCGGAGCGAGGAAGGCCGTGCGGATAGTTCGGGCGGCGTAGGCTGCGGTCACGCCTTCAGCCTTGGCGATCTGGTTCAGGGTCTTTGCCTGGCCCGTCAGCAGCTGGCGCTTCCAGGCCTCGGCACGGATCCTCGTGCCCTTGCACGTCATTGATCAGGTCGTTGAAATGATCCGCGACCAATCCATCTCACGGTACCTGTACGATCCCGGAAGCGCCTCGTTAGTTGTTCATGGCGGACGTCCCGACGCAGACCATCTGTGACCGGCGAGCTCCTTCAGTGATTGTCAATCAAGCCTTGGCCAGCCTCACCCCCTGAACCCGAGACCTCGCGCCTCCTCGATGATCTTCTCACCGTGGAGGGCCTGCTTCCGCGAGGGCTTCTTCTCACTTCCGGCCAGGCGCCCCAGGCTGAAGGCCAGCGACCGCTGCCACCCTACAAGGGACTGGGTGTCCTTGGCCCATGCCGAAAGATCGAACCAGGTCTGCGCCGGGATGGCCGCGACCCGGTCGATCTGTTCCGTCTCTGTAGCGCTGCCCTGTTCCTCCAGAACACTTGTTGCCCGTCCGGTTTGACCCCGCTCCCGCGCGATGAGGCCTGCCTCAACCTCGGCTGGAATCTCGATCCGAGTGTCCCTGAATCGCTCCCAGGAAGCTTCCTTCTTGCACCACTCGGTTACGTTCTGGCCGCCAGGCGGCGTTGTCACGTGGGCGTGCGCGTGAATGCTGAGTACTTCGATAAAGGCCGCCAGCGGCGCTGGAAGCTCCTGCGCCAACCAGATCGCCTCAAGATTAACGCGCTTGGCGGTATGGTGCGAAAGCCAAGCAACGGCATAGGTGACAATGTTCGCTCGATAGCCGCCGAACTTCTGACGCGAGACGATCCGTTCGGACTGGCGAAACAAGATCGCCCGGGCGACGCAGCGCTCGAAATAGCGCTCGTCAGGCTCAAAGGCACCGCGCTTGTCCAGCGCGTCCATGAAGTCGAGATAGCATTTCTGGCCGCCCCGGCTGACGATGTGGGGCAGCTGCGACCAACTGTGCTCGTACTTCGCGAGGTCGGTCTTAGTAATCAGCTGGTTTCTTGGATGGATCAACTCCCACTTGCGGCGTTCGGCGTCGGTCCGGTTTTCCGCGACCGCGTCATGATACTGGCCACGCGCCCGTTCGTAGAACCAGCGCGACTGGCGCTGGAGCCCGCCCGCCGGCGGGGCCCAGATCGATCTGGAAAGTGACTGCATCGTCCGGTGAAATGCATGGTTCGACGAGAAGTCGGCCATGTTGACCTTGTTCTGATTGTTCGCTGACAGCGAGATGCGCGGCGCGATCTCCTCAATGTCGCCGTCGCTCAGGATTTCCGTGATCTTCACAGGCACCTGGAGCCGGCTCGCATCGACCTTGTCCTTCCGCCACGCGCGAAAAACCGAGCCGGTCGTCTGGCCGCCGTTGACGATCTGAAAGTCATCGGCGGCGAGCAGGTCCACGGTCCCGTCGCCGTGATCGCGCACCTGCAACCCGGTGGCCGTCACGGATAACCCGTTGTTGAAGGCCAGGAACATTTCCGGCTCGTCGATGATGGTTTTGCGAATGCTCTGGTTCACCTTGCCCTTCAGCTGGAGGAAGCTGCGGACGTTACGCTCCAGAAGCCGGGGTCCGTGCTGGCGGTACATCTCGACGAGGACATCGCCCGGCACCATGCCGAGTAAGCAGCGGTAGCCGCCGCCCGGCGGTGTCGACGCGATGCAACGGAGCGTCCCGCCCAGCTTCGCGAAATCGACATGGATCGGTTCGCGGCTCGAACCGGACGAGACGGCTCTGTGAAGGCGTTGAAGATCCCAAAGGTGGCTGGTCACCTCGATGGATCCGAGGAGGTAGCTATCGATCTGCTCGATGGTCGCCACGCCGTCCGTGAGCACGAACAGGCGGACATGACTGAGATCATTGCGCGCTTCCCAGATCGCCCGGGTCATGTCGTAGCCAGCAAGCGCCTCCTCGCGCTCCCGGTGGAGGCCGTCCAGCGCCTTCTCAAGATAGGCGCTGACTCGCCGAAACGCGGTGTCGATCTCCGCCTTCGGCACAGTAGCCGCGGCGCCGTCCAATCGGGGGAGCACCAGGAACAGATCTAGACGGTCATTGTCCTCCGACAGGTAGTAGCCTGAACAGCGAATGCCTCGGCCTTCGAGTGCACACGCGATCCCGTCGTCGATTTCGCCCGCATCGACGAGATGCTCGAACAGCAGCTCGGCCAGCGCCTCGGCGCGGAGCACGCCATCCTCGGCCGCGTCCGCCCGCGCGATAACGTCTTGCGCAATGTTTACAGCGTAGGTCTCGAGATCTTCACGCTCGGACATTGGAAACCTCCACCAGCAGTGCGACGTCGGCCGAAGAGACCTCGTAGACGCCTAGGTCGTCGGCGCTGATCGAATAGCGGATGTCGCCGACGCCCTCGGGCAGATTCGCCTCGGTCAAACGGGGGAACCCTTCTGCGACCTGATAGTATCGGGTCGTGGAGCAGAGCCAGCGCCGGTCTTGATAGAGGGGGGCGTGGACGTCGAGGTAGCCGCTCATCGCCAGAAGGTCGTCGAGACCCGCTGACGCCATCGGATCGGCCACGACGAGGCCGCGGACGCGACTCACCGCCATAGGCAGGGAGTCGCCCCGCACCGTGCTTTCGTCCAGTCGCAAATGGGCGAGTATCAATGTGTCGTGGGGACGCTCGTCCAGTTGCTTCTCGTTGGATATCATCATCCGCGCGGGTCGCTTCGCCAAGCTAGTCTTAACCTCGATCGCGAGGCCGCCGCTGACGAAATCCTGATGGGAGGCGTCCGGGCCGGTCCAGGCGGTCACGGCTGCCAGCCTGTCCATGCGGGGCAGGAGCAGCCGCTCCAGAACAAGGAGTTCTCCCAGCAGGCCTCGTTGTTGCGGCTCCGTCAGACCGGCAGCCGGCAGCCGTTCGAACAGTATCTGCCACATGCACAGCCGGTCGAAGCAGCGTCGAAGGGCGGAGGCGGCCGACACTTCGGCCACAACCACGTTGACGAGGTCCGCCGACATGACGGCGAAGATGTCGAGAAGGTTCTCATCTTCCAGCATCACGCGAAGCACGGTTCGGGTCTCAGGGACGACGATGAGCTCGTGTACCACGCGCACACCGCGGCACTTCGGGATCCGACCATTTCCAAGCCGATGGTCACCAGCACCTTCCACAAGCAGACCCGGTCGCCGACTTGGCCAGTATATGCAGGCGAAGACGTCCGCGGCGGCCGTCGGGTCGATGCGGACACGCTGAACCCCAGACGGGCTCGGGGGCTCGTCAGCGAGATCACTCCAGGCTGTGCGCAGCGCGTCGGGCGTCACTGGAAGATCCTGTCGAGCTGTTTCACGCTGTTTTCCGCATAATCGATCAGCGGCGCGTCGGCGTCGAACGGGAAGCTGATCGCGAAACCCATTAGGGGAAGGTCACCGGCAAGACCCGCGTCGATCGGATAGATCAGCAGGAGGCCGCGGTCTGGGCTGCGCTGCTTTCGGATGAATGGGCCGCTCGGCGTCTTTGGCCGGTCCTTCTTGGGCTCGGGCTTCCTGGACCAGGCCACCACGGTCTCCGCCATCGCCCGCGCCTGCGCCGCTTCGTCGAGATCGGCCATCTCGTCGCTGGGGCTGACCAGCCGTCCGAGGCTGATCCGGCCATCGCCGCCGTGGTCGTCGCTCCGACGATCAGTCAGATCGACCTGGTAGGGTCCGACGGCGCGGCTGACCTTCGACTGCCCCGATCCGGCCAGCACCACCGTCCAGGAGCGGAGGCGGCCGGCCGCGATCCGGTTGGCAACGTGCCCGGCGAGCGCGGAAGCGTCCGCCTTCCAAGAATCGGGGGAGGTTTGTAGCTGCCTCAGTAGGCCGTGCACATCAGCGCCGGAGACGTCGTCCCACTGTTGGCGGCCCCTGCCAGGACGGGGCGGCAAACTCCCCAGGAACCGGTCGAAGGCCTCGTAATTTGCCTGAGCTTGTGATCGCTCGAACGACACGGTCTCCGAGATGGTCCCGGAGAAGCCGGCCCGGATCTTTGAACCAGACCGCATCTTGTTCGCGGCTGTGATCAGCAGGCCGTCAGGGTGGGTGCGGACGCGGTGACCGAATTCAAGCGGCGTCTGACCGTTGTTGAACGCGAGGTCGAATTCTTCCCGGAGTTCGGCGGTCGCGATCGCGATGTGCCGGTACCAGCCGACGAGGGCGGGAGAGGTGTAGAGGCGGCAGAGGTCCGCATAGCGCGGGCGGTAGCCAAACCAGCGCCCCATCTGCATGAGGGTGTCGTACATCTTCGTCGTGCGGATGAAGTAGCTGATCGAGAGCCCCTCCAGCGTGAGGCCCCGCGAGAGCTTGTCCCCGCCCACGGCGATGACGGAAAGACCGTCCGGGTGTTCGGCATAGTCGAGAACGTCCTTGGCCGAACCGTTGATCTCCCGGACCCGCACCCTGCGGGCGGAGTCAAAAAGGTGGGTGTGAACCTCTTCCCATGCGACGGGAGCGAGATCGTGATCAGCGAGTTGGGATCGCAGGATCTCGGCCTTCGCGGCGAACTGCTTGGCCCAAAGCAACTCCATCGCCTCGTGCGCATTCCCACCGGTCCCCGGAAACTCCAGCTGACGCACGACGTCGGCTAAGTATTCCTCGATCAGGCGCGCGACCTTTTCCTGAACCGCGACGAGCCGGGTGACGTGCACCAGCATGGAGTTGTCGACGTTGATATCGCCGCGGGCACGACGCGCCGCGCACACGAGCAGAAACGCGAGAATGGCCTCCTCGAGCGACTCCGGCAGTTCAGTGACCGGCAGGTCCGATTTGTGTCCTGGAGGAAAGACCGCCTCGGCGTCCCCGATGAGGCGCAGGATCGGCAGTCCGCGCGCCTGCCCCTCTCTTCCCGGCCTTCCCAACCCGAAGACCTTCTCGGGTCCGATATAAGTCGAGGGCGCAGGAAGGTTGATGATGAAACTGCTCGGAAAGAGGTCCTTGCCAAGATCCCGGTGCGCCGCCTCGTGGTGTATGAAGACGTTTGCGAACGGCGTCGCCGTGTAGCCGACGTAGGCGCTCTTCTCGAATGAGACGAGCAACTTTCGGATCAGCATGTTGGTTTTGGTGGGGTCGGCGTCCTCGTCGATGCTGCCATCGTCGTTTCTGTACTCGTTCGTATTGACGGAGGCGTTGTCGGCCTCGTCGTCGATGACCAGCATGGGCACGTCGCGGACGAGCTTCCCGCCCGGGGTGGCGGCGTCATCGACGGCCCGGACCGACTGAACCCATGCGATCAGGTTCTGCAGAATGGAGACCCGCTTCTTGACGACGAGGATGATCGGATCCCGGCCGCCAGGGATCAGACGCGTGCCGTTGGCTGTGCCCGCCTTGAAGTCGCCGCCGTCGGCGCTGCTGGTCAGCGAGTGAGCCACGAGGAAGGGCGCGCTCGGCATCTTGCCGGCGCCGATCCTCTGGTTCTCCTGGTCCTCGGCCAGAAGGCTCAGCCGCGTGTCGAAGCCGAGGAACCCCTCGTCGACCCGCAACTGGGTCTGGCTTCGCAGGCTGTTGTGCACGCCGGCCAAGATAATCACGAGCGGGAAACCAGCATCGACCGCCTTGCAGATCAGCGCGGTGTAGTTGGATGTCTTGCCCGACTGCACATCGCCGACGACGAGGCCCCGGCGATCCCAAGCACCCTCGGTCTCAGGGTTGCGGAGACGGTCGAGGATGTCATCCGTCATGTTGTCGAGCTCGAGCAGGGGTTGCCTCGCCCAGCCCCGGCCGCGGTCCATCCAGTGACGGTAGCGGTCCCAGAAATCGAAGGGGCGTCGCTCGCGCGCGGCCTTCACCCAGGCGACGAACTCCTTGTCGTCGATGATCGAATAGCCGCCGACCAGCGTGTTGTTGCGAGCCTCCAGTTCGCGCAGGAGGCGTGTGCGGTCGACCGAGGCGTAGGGTGGCATGGCGAGCACGAAGTCCACGCTCCGCTCGAGCGCCTCCTGGGTGATGCGCGGCTCAAGCTCCAGCAGGGCATTGGCCGCGCCGTAGGCGCTGCGAAGCAGCTGTTCGGATGATCCTGCCTGCATTGGTTTTCCCCGGGCGGTTTCACGCCCTTGTTTGGTCCGTCTCGCGAACGATCTCGTCCAGGAACGCCGTGACGACCTCTGGATAGAGATTGAACGGCTCCATCGAAAGCAGGGCGCGCGCGGCTTCGGCCCGGTCGCGTCCACCCTCGACCAGCGCCCCGAACACTTCCTTCATCGTCGACATCAGCTCCCGTTGGGCTCCCTCGAAGGGCTGGCCAATCGCGTCAGGTGTCTCGGCGTTGTTGATGACGATCAATGGCGCGGGAATGGTGTGTTCGACGAGGCTGAACAGCGCCTTCAACGCGACGCGGTCCTCGGTGGTCTCCAGCACCTTGCGCACGAGGGGATGATTCCGGTTTATCCGATAGAAGGCTTTGCCGTGCTGAAGAACGTGCTGCCACAGGAAGGCCTCACGGTCGCCGAGCTGGCGCTGGATGACCTTGCCGCGATGACGGTAAATGCTTGACGCTCGGCTTCGCGCCGCGCGAGCGATGCGCTGGAGGTCCCGCCGCAAGGAGGCCGGCGGCCGCGCCCGCGACTTCTTCACGTCGATCTGCCAGAGCAAATCGGCGGAGCTCGGCAGATCGATACGGATCCGCGCGAGCTTGAAATGCTCTTCCTTCTGCATTCCCAGCCCGAGCCAGTCGCCGGCCACCAGTAGCCGGCGGTTCCGGTAGATGTAAAAGCCCTGGTGGGCGTTCCATCCTTTCGGACCGGCCGCGTCGCGATGTTGTTCGGGATCGAGGCGACTGTGGTGCGGGAGGATGAACGCCTTGACCTCGGCCCGTTCGCCCGACGCAACGAGCGTCTCGAGAGGTTGGGGGTCCGTGAACTCGACGTCCTCGAGGAAAGGATCCCATGGTTCGATCGACCGACCGTTCATGTGGATGTTGATGGCTCCGCGGCCCCTGAGGAAACGGTGGAACACCATGGCGAGGTGCTGCCGCACTGCTTCCGCGCGTTCCCGGAAATGTTTCTGCGCCACCTCATCGCTTTCCGGGGCGTCCCCGACCAGCACGTCGAGGCGATCCCAAAAGAGGACGGTCCCGCTCTCTTGGGCCGCCAAGAGCGCGTGGTCCGCCGGATCGAGCAGGGTGGGGCTTTTCAGCAGTCGCCACTCACCCGTTCCCGTCCCGGCAATGTAATCGAGATCCCAGCGCCGGAGCGCCGCCTCCCCTCCGGCCGGCTTACTGGTCACGGTGAGGCAGCGGCACTGAGAGATCGAGGCCGTCTTCATCCCGAGCCCGAAGCGGCCCAGGTCGTCCTTCGAGCGGCCGGCAAGCGGGCTGAGGCTGCCAGGCTTCATCGCCTGTCGTAGCTCGGCCTCGTTCATGCCACGTCCGTCGTCACGGACTATGACGCGAGAGGCGGATCCGGCCCACAGCATATTAATCCAGACGTTGCGCGCCTGAGCCGTGATGCTGTTGTCGATGATGTCGGCGATCGCAGTAGGCAGGTCGTAGCCAAAGGCGCGGAGTGATTCGAACAGCTCCGCGGCGCCTGGGCTCGCCATATCGTATTCAGGCGACAAGTACGATCCTCTTCAGGCAGGGGGAGATCGGATAACTGTACGGCCCGCACGGTGCCGAGGCGGTGTCTGCGAGAGAATGGATCGCCAAGGATACGCGCTTTCGCGGAAAGTGTTTAGTCCTTTGGGAATACCATCTTCGGTCGAGAAGCATAGGCCCCTCTACGAGCCGAACCGATCCGCATCGTGGCCCCCGCAGCCCCGGCGCGTCTCCGACATCGCCGGGTCACAGCCCGCCGAACCGCCGGCGTTCCGGTCCCGTCCCGCGCTACTGCGCCAAACACCAGACCCCGCCGTCCATCGGCGATGACGCGCATCGCTACTTCTAAATATGCAAAGCGGATTTCCGATACACCCATGCTTGACGCGGTCAGTGATGCGGTGTTTATAGTGCGGGCAACACAGCTTTCATAAATACCCACGGAAAAACATGCCGACCATCAGAGACATCTACGACGACCGAATGGACGAGTTCATGCCGGAATACGCATTCACCGAACAGGACGAGGTGATCCAATCCTTCGGCACGATCGGCGAACTGATCGACCTCGTTTTCCCCGACGCCGAGGCCGCCCTCATGATGACCGCGCTGAAGCGGATCGTCGCTCATGGCCGCCGAGGGGAATGGCAATGGTCGAAGCTGGACGGCGTGCCCGTCGATGCCGCCTGGCGCCAGACATGGAGCGAAATCGACGGCTGGAACGACACGTGTCGGCCCCCCTTCCTCGACGAACTTCATGATCTCAACGCCTTCGCTAACTTCGGCGTCCTGCCGATCTGGGGTTTCGCAGGCAGCCCTCGGCTGGACACCGAAGTCGGGGCTGATATGGCCGCGCGGCTGACGGCGGCCGCGAACATCCCGGCATACATCGAGGGCATCTGCGCGAAGGTTGACCGGCTGGCAGCCTTGCTGCCTCGGCAGGAGACCGGGCACACCCTTATCGGCCAGACGACATCAACCCGCGACCAGGCTCGGGCGCGTTTGGCGCTCGACCTGGGCCAACCCATTACGCTCCACGCGCTCGCCCTGCTTTCGGGCGTCACCCCGAAGCGCATCCAGAACGCCATCTACGCCAAGACCGATGAGGCGCCCCTCGTCGGCAAGAATGGCCTCATCGCCCCGGAGGCTTGCGAGCCTTGGCTCAACGCACGTGACTTCCAGTGGTCGATCTGGAAGCAGGTGAGCGCACTGGCTCCACTGTCCGCCGACTGGGGCAAGGACGTCCCGTTCGAAGCGGATGACGCAAGCGAACACGTTGAGGACTTTGTATTCGTCCCGGTCGCTAACGATGGAAGCTACTTCCATCCCGGCCTCTACAGGGGCGGCGAGGCTCGCGAGAAGGCCGACAGCGTTGGATATTCGATCGGAGGCAAGGGCGACGAACAGGTTGTCGGCGACTTCGATCAAGCCCTCGCCCTCCTGTCGAAGATGGAGACGCCTCGCTGGCGCCGCCCCAACAGCGAGTCCCAGAACTGGGGGATCGTGACGGGTCAGACCTGGAAACGCGTGCGTCGTTCGGAATTGCAGGGGCTGTCAGCATGACCGAAAGCCTTCTCTACATGACGCGGCACGCGGAGCAGCGCTCGCTGGACCGCAGCATTCCGAACATCGCTCGCCACCTCCTGCTGAACTTCGGCTCCTGCAAACCGGCGGGGAAGAGTGAGGTTCGCTACTCTTTCGACAAGCAGTCGTGGCGGGACATGGAGCGCGAGTTCGGAACGTGGCCGCTTAAGAAGATGGAGCAGCTCCGACGGGTCTACATGATCGTCGGGGACGACGGTTCCGTGATCACCCTCGCGTATAAAGATTGAACATGCAGATCGACAAAGCGCTCATCATTGCCGACCCTTGGATCAGCTACATTCTCGACGGTTCCAAGACTTGGGAGATGCGGGCGAGCAGCACCGCTCATCGCGGCTGGTTCGGCCTGATCCGCAAGGGCACGGGAGCGATTTACGGGGTTGCGAGGCTCGTCGATGTCGGGTCGCCGCTAGCGCCCGCCGAGATGCTCCGTACGACGGATCAGCATCGGATCCCCGCCGACCTCATCGCATCGGGGGACGTGGCGAAATGGAACACCCCATGGCGCCTGGCCGACGTGCGGTGCCTGACCACGCCGGTGCCCTACAGCCACCCGAGCGGGGCGGTCACATGGGTCACCCTCGGTGATGACATCGCGCAGGCTATTGCCTCGCAACTGACCGATATCCGGACTGTTCAGACAGCCGCGATAGGCCCTGTCGCTCAGAGCCCGTCGATCTCACAGGGAAAGGTGCCGTCAGCACCGGTCGCCGCGTCTCCCGTTCGGTCGGTCGAGGGCCAGTCCCTCGCGCCGGAGGGCGAAATCCGGATCGAGATCACCGAAGCCAACCTGAAGCACAATCACTTCTATCTGCGGCCGCACGTCCACAAATTTCCGGATGATGTGATCGGAGGCTCGAACAAGTCGAAGCTGGCCAGACGGGTCTTAAAGCTGGATTGGGGCGGACCCGCCGCGGCGGAAACGGACATCGACGGCGAGGACAAGAAGTTCTTCCGGGCGCGGGGCTGGGTGGGGGCCTTCTTCAAGCTCAACGGCGCACAGCCGGGAGATTTCGTGGTCGTCGAACAGGTGGAACCGTATCGATATCAAGTGAGATTGAGGAAGGCTGCATAAGCCATTGGAGGCAAGCGCATGATCGGTCTGCCTCTACGGGAGGACCGCCCTTCGCTCATTACGTGTTCAGCGGTGAGGCGCTGTACGAACGGACCTAGGCCGATGGGATGGATCCGCTTAAGGACGGTCAGCGCCTTCCCCGGGCTGCCGTTCGACCCAGACGTGCCCGACTGATGTTCCCGTCCCGCACGGGGTTTCCCAGTGGAGATCACCTCGTTGGGGGCTTCAAGCTGTTGGACTCCATGCTGCAACAGGAGCTTGAGACCATCTTCGATGACATCATTCTCAATCGTCTCGGGTGAAAGCGCTCTAGCAATCAACCCCAGGGGATTGCTTCCCCTGACGGGAATACGACCAGCTCAATGGCAGGGCCGCCCGCTGCACGGCGGACCTCACGCCAGCGCGCTTCGAGAGCAGCTAGGTCCTCGCGAGCTGCGGCGATGTCTAGGGCTCCGACATAAATCGTAGCCATGGTCCCACCAGAGATGCAGTCAACGATATGGGCGTCACCGTCTGAGAGTGCGTGACCGTAGACGAACAGGGCGTCGTCTTCTGATCGGCACGTTTCAGAGAGCTGTTCCAAACAGTGAGCGAGATACTGGTTCGCAGCTATGCGCTCGGATTTTTGCTCCGTCGTCCCCTCAGAAACGAACAGCGGCATATGCCCGCCCTCGATCATTCTGCGAAGATCAACCATCAGGTTGTCGTCGCCACGCCGGACTTTGAAAACCCGGCCCTGTTCTCCTTCGAAGATGTGAAGCGCGCCGTGAAGGTGAAACACGCTCTGGGTCAGGGCGTTGGCCTCTGACCATAGAAGGTTCTGTCCGGCGAAACCGTCACCCGTCCCGAGCGTGCGCCAATGCTCCAGCGTGGCCCAATAAAGGAGCAGATCGTAGTTGGTCGTGAAAATGTTGCCCTGATGCCCCGGGGTGCGGAAGTGCCCGAGAAATGCGGCGGAGGCGCGATACTGCCCCAGCGTGAGATCTGCAGCGCTAGCGGGGTGGATCGCTGAGACAACATCAATCAGCAACCGACCCAAGCTCGCGCGATCCTCTGTCATCGCCTGAATGGCAGCCTCTGACCCCTCATAGCACGAGGTGACCGCGATGGCGTCTGACAGGGCACGACTGACCTGCTCAAAGTCGGTGGTGTTAATGCGATCAAATACCGACCGAAGCCTCGTCTGTTGATCGCCGAAGGCACGCTCAAACAGCGATGCGTAAGCAAAACGCGGGCTGGCGGCGATACTGAAACCGTTGCCCAAGAGGAGGTGACGGCAACGTCCTTCGGACTCAGCGAGCGCCTCCGCAAAAGTCAGCTCTCTCATTAGAGCGCTTTATTGCTGACTGCGAAGTCGAAGGTAGCGGCCTGTTGCTCTTTGAGGAAACCTCGGGCGTCCGTCACGGAGATGCCCAAGCGGCCTGCGCCGGCGATAAAGCCAGCGAGCGAAGAGTCTTCCAGTTCTCCCGTTTTGCGGTTCACCTCGTTGACGACAATGGCGGTGATAAGCGGAGCGTTACGCGCATTTGCTTTGCCGAGAACCAAATCGAGATGCCTGGGCATCTGGCGCCGAACAGTCTGCCACGCGCATCCGTTCGCTTTAGCAACGTCGCCATAGCTGATGAACCTGCGTTCCGCCGCCGCAGACAAAATGGATCGGACGGTCGTATCGATCTTTAAGTGCGGACCCTGCCGATTTTGCAGCTCCTCAAGCGCGGCGACGTAGTCCGGCCTGTCGAACGCTCTCTGGCGTTCGTGATTTTCAACGACATTCCTTAGTTGCGCGATTGTCAGCGAAGGCATGTCCATTTGTTTGCATCGAACAACGCCGCACAGGCTGCGGCTGACCACCATAACTAGGTTCCGACCCAAGCGTCATCGTCTTGAAAGGTATAGCTTGTGAGGCGTCTCAGGCGTGTAGTGTTCGGCGAGCAATGCGGCTGGAGCCAAATGACCGCATCTGGCGCCGACACGACGCGGTCGTACGACCGTAATCACGAGGCGCGCCGGGCAAAGCAGCTGCGCTCTTCGTCATTCGAACAAGGCATTGCCAAAGGTCCGCGTCGCGGCGATGCCGCCGCCAACCGCGCCGCCCGCCACTGGCCCGCCCGTGACGGTCGCTAGCCCGATCATCAGCGCATCGAACGTCTTCTGCGCACCCTTCTCAGTTGCCTTGTCAAAGAGCTTCGAGGCGAGATCGCTGCCGCGTTTCTCGAGCGCGGCGCGCAGCGCTTTTTCGTCTACGAGACGCTTGTCCTTGAGGAGGTCAATGACGCGCCGTGCCTGAGCTGGTGAAATGAGGCTCGCGAGGACCGCGCCGAAGCGGCCGGGATCGACACGTAAGATGTTGCCGCTCAACGAGACGTCCGCGAAGACGCCGCGCTCCTCCATCTTGGCACTGACAGCGGCCTTCACGAGCGGCGACGTGATCCCGAAGCTTAGCTTGTCGCCATCCTTCCAGTACCGCGCCGTCGTGATCGCGATCATGATCTGGTAGTCGGTTTCGTCCTCCGAGACGTTGCGCAGTTGGTGCTGGAACAGAAGCGTCCGCGCCTTCGCTGGCGTGATGTTAAGTGCGCGCGCAATGCGATAGCTTGCGCCGTTGATCTCGAGGATGTCGAGCCGCACGAGTGTCGAGAAGACGTGCAGGTCGATCTCGGACTTGGGCAGCGCCCCGAACGCGGTGGCGAGATACGCGTCCATGAACTGCCGCCCGAAAGCAGCGGCAATTTTATCGTTGGCGAAGGAGTCGCGGACGTCCTTCAGATTGTACGCCACCATTGCAATCGCCCTCGACCCTCAAGCCAGCCGTCACCATAGCCGATTTTTCGACGTCGCGTGCATCGCCGGAAGCCTCGTGCCAAGGTTGGGGACTGGCGGGGGGCCATCATGACATGACCTGGCTAACGAAGGCGAAGCACCTCGGGATTAGCAACACGCAGGGACACCCCATCCTGCAAGCGGGCTTGCTCGACCGAGCGCCCGCGATCACGGCTATCAACTTCACTCCGCTCGAGTTGTACGGCGCGATGGCGCGCTGCCACTACACGCACCTGCTCAACCCCCACGCCCTATCTTGGGAGGTGAACCACATGGTGAGCTTGCTCGAGCAGCACGTTGACGACATCAGCCATCCGTTCGACCTGCTTACCTCGGCCGACACGATGAAGGACTTCGTCCAGAACTACTTCATAGGCACGGTCGCGGCGGGCATCGCCTACCTCGTCATGATCAACGACGGCTATGTCTGGTCCGACCATTGGGAGAACCTCAAGGGTGGCACGTCCGGCATAAGGAAGTCCCCCGACTTCGTCTTCGCGAGCCCGACGTGCGGGACGGCGCTGATGGAGTCGAAAGGTACACGCAGCGCCACAACTTCGGCCTTCAACAGGACCGTCTCGAACGGCTACGTCGACCAGGTCGAGCCGCATCTTGGCGCTGCGATCGGCGGATCGACCGCGACGCACGGTTAGCCACAAGGACCGACCCCCGGGCCAATGGCGTGTTCGATCGCCGACCACGCCGGCCGCGACCCCTGCCAGGCCCGCCGTCAGTGCACCCCACAGCGCCGTCTGACTCAGCAGTTCTCCCCGTGCTGCGGGGTCGATCACTGCTGCCTTGAGCGGCAACAGGATCGTCAACAGCGGGATGAAGGCGATGTAGGCTCCCACCTGCGCTGCCATATAGGCAGCGACGAACCCCGGCCTAACCGAAGGCAATGGCGTGATCTTTTGATCGGCGGCGGCGCTCTGCATGGCCTGCGAGCCTGACGGTTCAGCCTGCCGATGTCACCGCACAAAAGAAGCGGCGCCTCCCGCTCGGGAGACGCCGCCAGAGGGCCGCTCAGGAAGGTAGCGGTTCAGTACTGGACGCGAAGGCGTGCGCCGAAGGTCCGGGGGCGCGTGAAGAAGCGCGTGTTGTCGAACTGGGTGATGATGATGGCGGCCTCGTTCTGCTCGTCCGTCAGATTGTTGACGAAGCCCTCCAGCCTGACCCGTCCGTCGCCGGGCGGGGTCCAGCCAAAGCCGACATCGAAGGTCCAGTAGCCGTCAACCTTGTCGTCCAGACGGCGGCGCGGATTGTCCGGTTGCAGATAGTCCTCGCCGTTGAAGATGGTCGTGAACATCGACGAGCGGTAACCGCTGGAGATCACATAGTCGAACTGGCCCATGCGCTCGGTCGGGAAGGCCTGGGTCAGGTTGATGTTGAACTGCCATTCCGGTGTGCGGGGCAGGGTCTTGCCTTCGATCGAGCGGAACACCGCCTCGGTGGGTGCGACGTCGGCCTGGAAGCGGAAGTCCTGAATTTCCTCGGCCTCGGTAACCTCGGCCTTCAGGTAAAGCAGGTTGAAATCGATGCCCAGATTCCAGGGCAGGTCGATGCCGCCCTCGAACTGCGCGCCGTAGATGCGGGATTTGGCGGCGTTGTAGGAATAGGACACGACCAGGGCCAGCGAGGAATCCTCGGGCACCGGCACTTCTTGCGGTCCGCCCAGGAAGTCCACGATCTGGGCGACAGACAGCAGGGACGTCAGGACCTGATCGCTGTAGTCGTTGTAGAACAGCGAGCCGTTCAGACGGGCCTTGTAGTCGCCGATGTAGAACTCGTTCTTTGAGCCGACTTCGTACAGGGTAACGGTCTCGGGGCCATAGGTGGGGGCCAGGCCGGCGTTGCCGATATTGTCATTGAAACCGCCCGACTTGTTGCCGGTCGTGATCAGGCCGTACAGCAGGTTGTCGTCCGAGATGTCGTATTCCGCACGCAGGCGCCAGTCGACGAAGTCGATCTTGCTCTCGCCGGTTTGCTGGAAGATCTGGCCTGCGAAAGGCACGGCGAAACTGACGGTGCCGTCGGGCGGGCAGACGAAAAAATCGCCCGTGATGGTGTCCAGGCACGGCGGGCGGTTGGGGGCACCGCCCGGCACGGGGCCGTTGCCGAAGATGGTCTGAACGTTGTCGCGCGCCCCGAAGCGAGAGACGCCGTTGAAGTAGAAGTTCAGGACTTCCTGATCGCTAATGGTGCCGTTGCCGTCGGTGTCAGGGTTGAAGATGCTGCGGCCGCGACCGGCGAATTCGAAGCCTTCGGTACCGACGCGCACGCCGCCACAGCAGGAGAAATTGTCTCCGCCGATGGCGAAGCCGTACCGCGCCGCCACACCGCGACGGCTCTTCTCGTCCTCGGTGTAGCGAAGGCCGCCCGTCAGGCGGAACCGGTCGGTTACGCTATAGGTGGTGTCAGCATAGAGGGCATAGGACGAGGTATCGACGTCGGGCATGTTGAACTCCACGCCCTGGAAGAACAGCCCTCGGTCGCCGGTTGAGCCCAGGAAGGAATACTGATCTTCCTCCAGATAGAAGGCCCCGGCGCTCCAGATCCACGGCCCCTCGTTGTCGTAGAAGCGCAGTTCGTGCGTCTTGGATTGGCTGTCGGTGATCGACTGGAACTGGGAGAAGTTGTCCAGCGTCTCTTCCAGTCCCCCCGGGCCCGTCAGGTTCTCCAGCACGCCGGGATAGAAGGGCGAGAGCGGCGTTACCGCCTTATAGTCGTAGACGAGGTCGCGATAGCTGGCGGTGTATTCGATGTCGAACAGATCGCCGTCATAGTTGATGTGCGCACGCGCGCCCCAGTGGCGGGTATTCAGCTCCGGCGTGAAAGCTCGGGCGACGACGCGGCGGGGATCCTCGATGTCGTCCGGATCGATGCCTTCGCCCAGGGGGTTGGCATAGTTGGTGCCGGTATAGCCGCTGCCGGTCTCGCGGATGTAGTCGGCACCCAGCAGGATGCTCCACCGGCTGTCAGGCTCCCACAGGAATTGAACACGACCGGCGCTGTTCTTTTCGGCCTCGGCCACGCCGACCTGGGCCGGGCCGACATCGGTGTAATAGCTGTCGTGCTCCAGGTGATAACCGGCGATGCGCAGGGCGGCCGTCTCGCCGACCGGCAGGTTCAGCATCCCCTGGAAGACGCGCTGCTGATAGTTGCCCAGCTCGAACTCGGCGCTCGCGTCGAGGATGTTCAGGCCCGGCTTCCAGGTCACAATATTAACCGAGCCCGCCGTCGCATTGCGACCGCGCAGCGTGCCCTGAGGCCCGATGTTCACCTCGACCCGTTGGATGTCGAAGAAGGCCGAGCCGATACCGGCCGGGCGGGGCAGGTAGACGCCGTCATAGTGGGTGGCCGCCGCCGGATCGCCCAGCTCGGTATTGTTCGAGGAGCCCACACCGCGGATGTAGATTTCGATATTGCCGCCGTTGTTGGCGACCGACAGGCCGGGCACGCGCCCCTCCAGATCGGTGATGTCCTGAACGCCGACGGCCTTCAGGTCCGCGCCGCTCAACGCCACGGCCGTGCCGGCGTAGTCCTGCAGGTTCTGCTCGCGTCGCTCGACGGTCACGACGACATCGTCCAGCGTCGTCGCCGGGTCGTCAGCTTGGGGGCTGCCCGCCTCCTGGTTGGCCGGGTCCAGCGGCGGCGCGTCCGCAGGCGGCGTCTGCGCCAGCGCCACGCCGGGGAGGATGAAGGCCAGGGTCGCGCCACAGAGCAGCGCCGTCTTGCGGTTGCGCATTCGATAATCCTCCCGATGCGGATTGTTGGTCATTCCGCTTGCCTTTAATGCGCCATTGTTTGACAACGTTGTCAACGATCGTTTTTCGACCGGCGTCGGAGGGTGGGATTGGTGCAACACGGGCACGACGCACCTGGGTCGTTCCGGGAGCAGGGCCGCTCCAGGGGAGGTGCAATGACCAAGGTCACCATCCGTCACGTCGCGGCTGCCGCCGGTGTCGCGGTCAAGACCGTTTCGCGCGTGATGAATGGCGAGCCCAACGTCACCAGGGATCTGCAGGACCGGGTCATGAAGGCGGTCGACGATCTGGGCTATGTCCCCAGCATGGCGGCGCGGCGCATGGGCGGCAGCCGCTCCTATCTGCTGGTCGCGCTGAACGATCGCCAGAATACCATCAACAACTGGCAGAGCGGACGCGGCAACGACTGGATCGACCAGATGCTGCACGGGGCCATGCTGACGTGCGAGGCGCACGGCTATCGCATGCTGTTCGAACTGGTCGAGGCGGGATCTCCCGATCTGGACCGCAAGGTCGTAGCCATACTTTCGGCCCTCCAGCCGGACGGCGTCATCCTGACCCCGCCGCACTCCCAGAACCTCGCCCTGGTCGAAATGCTTACACGTCGCAATGTGCCGGTGGTGCGGATGGGTGTGCCAGGAGAGGGTGTCGGCTTCGGCGTCTTCATGGACGACCGGGCTGCGGCAGTGAAAGCGACACGGCACCTGATCGACCTGGGTCACCGTCGCATCGGCTTCATCGCCGGCAGCCCGCGGTTCGAGGCCAGCAGCCAGCGGCTGAACGGCTATCGCAATGTCCTGACGCAGGCGGACATCGCGATCGACGAGAACCTGATCGCTCCGGGAGACTTCACCTTCGAAAGCGGTGTCGCCGCCGCCGAAACCCTGCTGTCACTCCGGGATCCACCGACCGCCATCCTGGCCAGCAATGACGAGATGGCACTGGCGGCCCTGCACGTCGCATCCCGCCAAGGTATCCGCGTGCCCGACCTGTCGCTGGTCAGTTTTGACGACACGCCCGGCGTCCGTCTGAGCGTGCCGGGCCTGACCAGCGTGCGTCAGCCGATCTCCGAGATGGCCGCCAAGGCCGCCGAATTGCTGATTGGGGTCAGCAAGACCGGCGAGGCCGTCCCGTCCGACCACCTGTTGCCATTCGGGCTGGAAATCCGGGGCTCGACCGCGCCCCGGACCTGATCAAGCCTTCTAATCTGCCGCCGCAGGACAGGTATCCGAGGTCGCGGTGTCCAGACGGATGTCCTCGAACGCCACCGTCGCCGGCGCCCTGGCAGAAAGAATCCAGGCCCGGTCCACGCCCGTCAGGCCGCCCTGTCCGGAGGCGAAACAGCGTAGCGGGACCGACGCCTGCTGCCATCCCTGACCACCGCCCAACCGCACCACGCCATTGCCCAGGCCGAGGCTCAGCGTCGAGGCTGCGCCCGCATCGATACGGTAGCGGAAGGTCAGGGCCACGCTCGCATAGTCAGACCCCGACAGATCGATCGCGGGCCCGGTGACGATGGCCTGTCCCTGCCCGGTGAAGGTCAGCAGCCGTGCGGATTCCTGTCCCTGACCATCGACCGGAGCCACGGTTACCACCGACCGTGGGCTGACGCCGCGAGCGCCGTCCGCGATCCGCGCCTCGCCGCCCTCGTCACGCACGACCAGCGACCAGGGCGTGACGAACCGCCCGTCGGCAAAGAAGCGCATCGACGATGCCTCCGACCCCTCCTCCACCTCGGCCAGCGCGGGAGTCTCGGCTGCTGCCGCATAGGTCAGGCCGAAGCCATAGGCGAACTGGGGATCATAGTCCGGGCCGCCCCGGTTCTGCGGAGCCTGATCCGGGCTGCGAGGCCAGCTGAACGACAGCCGCCCCCGGAAGTCGTGACGGGCTGCGCCGTCCGCGCCTGCGACCAGCACATCGGCGATGCCGCCGCCCTCCGACCCCGGCAACCAGGCGGCGACGAAGGCGTCCGAGGCATTGATCTCCGGATTCAGATAGAGCGGCCGGCCGGACAGGAAGACCGCCACGGTCGGTATGCCCTCGGCCTTCAGCCGGCGCAGCAGGGCCAGCGGCTCGCGCGGGCGGAAGTCCAGATCGGACAGGTCGCCCTGGAATTCGGCATAGGGTTCCTCGCCGAAGACGACGATGGCTACGTCGGGGCGGGCCTCGAAGGTACCCGCCGCATTGAGCTCGGCTGTGCCGCCCGAGGCTTCGACCGCCTCCTTCAGTCCCTCCCAGATCGACTGGCCATTGGGAAAGTCGGCGCGGGTATTGCCCGTGCCCTGCCAGTTGATGGTCCAGCCGCCGGCCGCCTGACCGATGTCGTCGGCGCTGCCCGCCACCAACACGCGCGCGCCCGGCCGGATCGGCAGGACCGAGCCGTTATTCTTGAGCAGCACCAGCGATTGCCGCACCGCCTCGCGCGCCAGGGCCCGGTGCTCCGGCGAGCCCAGAACTTCTACCCTGCCCTCGACCGGTCGCTCGGCCTCGAACACGCCGGTCTTGACCTTGACCGTAAGGATGCGGCGCACGGCCTCGTCCAGTCGGGCCATGGTGATCTCGCCCGACTTCACCTGGGCCAGGGTGTTCTCATACAGCGGCTTCCAGCTGTCTGGAGCCATGAACATGTCCAGACCGGCGTTGAAGGCTGCGGCGCAGCTTTCATTGGTGCAGCCCTCGATCTGGCCGTGCGCGTTCCAGTCGCCGACCACGAAGCCGTCGAAGCCGAGCGGGCCGCGCAGCACGTCGGTCAACAGGTCCTGGTTGGCCGTATGCTTGACCCCGTTCCAGCTGGAAAAGCTGGCCATGATGGTCAGGACACCCGCGTCGATTGCGGGCGGATAGCCCGCCGCATGGACGTCGATCAGTTCGCGCTCGGAGATGCCGGCATCGCCCTGGTCCTTGCCGTTCAGCGTGCCGCCGTCAGCCAGATAGTGTTTGGCCGAGCCGGCGATATGACCGGGGGCCAGATAGCCATGATCCAGCGCGCCCTGAAGACCGAGCGTCATGCGACCGGCATAGGCGGCGACGATCTCTGGATCCTCGCCATAGCCTTCGTAGGTCCGGCCCCAGCGATCATCGCGGGGCACCGCCACCGTGGGTCCAAAGGTCCAGTCCGCGCCTGTCGCCGCGACCTCCAGCGCCGTGGCCACCCCGATCCGCTGGATCAACTCGGGATTGCGCGTCGCCCCCAGGCCGATGTTGTGCGGAAATAGGGTCGCGCCGACGACATTGTTGTGCCCGTGCACGGCATCGATGCCGAACATCAGCGGCACTCTTGCCCCCGGCCGCGCCGCTGCCGCCGCCCGGAACGCCTGGGCCAGCTCTACCCAGGCCTGGGCCGGGGCGCGCTCGTCGGCCCCGGGCGCGGAGTTGCCGCCCGCCAGGATCGAACCCAGCGGATAGGTCGCCAGATCGGCCGGGGTGATCGATCCGATGTCGGCCTGGATGACCTGACCCACCTTTTCCTCGATTGTCATCCGGGCCAGCAGGTCCTCGACAAAGGCGAGGGTCGCGGCATCGGTCATCGCATCCGGGCTGTTCGCGCTGGGCCAGGCGGTCAGATCGACGACCGCAGCCGGTGGCGCCGTTTGGGCCAGCGCCGGCCCTGAGGCCATCATCAGCGCCGCCAGCGACACGGCGACGGTGGCGAGGCCACGCTTGCGGGAGAGGTTGATCATGTGTTCCGTCCCTGTGGTCGTCTTTTCCCGCAAGGTGTCGGGAGTTGACAACGTTGTCAAACCGCGATTGCCTGAGCTGAGGTCGTCGCAGAATAATCATGGGAGGACGCGATGCGAGTTCTGGTACCGACGCTCGGGGTAGTGTCCGCCCTGGCCTGCATAGGCGCAGCCTCTGCGCCCGCACCGACGTCCGCCCCCCTGACGCAGGACGGCAGTCTGACCGGCTATCGCCTGGTCTGGAACGACGAGTTCAACACTGATGGCCTGCCAGACCCGACCCGCTGGTCCTATGACACCCATCGCAACCGCGAGGGCTGGTACAACAACGAGCGCCAGTACTATTCCGCCGACCGGCCCGAGAATGCCCGCGTCGAGAACGGCCACCTGGTCATCGAGGCCCGGCGCGAGACCCTGA
Source organism: Brevundimonas sp. DW-iso22 (assembly GCF_058725425.1). NCBI lineage: Bacteria > Pseudomonadati > Pseudomonadota > Alphaproteobacteria > Caulobacterales > Caulobacteraceae > Brevundimonas > Brevundimonas sp. DW-iso22. Next base: position 342,355 of record NZ_JBZXEB010000005.1, read on the forward strand.
CACCCGAACAGGTCGCCGATGCGGGAGGCCAGGCCTATACCTCCGCCCGGCTGATCACGCGCGGCAAGGCCGAATGGACCTATGGCTTCTATGAGGTGAAGGCCAAAATTCCTTGCGGTCGCGGCAGCTGGCCCGCCATCTGGATGCTGCCGGTCGCCGAGGCCGAATGGCCGGCGGGCGGCGAGATCGACATCATGGAACACGTCGGCCATGAGCGCGGCGAGGTCCACGGCACGGTCCACACCACCCGCTACAATCACACCCAGGGCACCGAGCGCGGCGGCCGCAAGCGCGTCCGCGACGCCTGCGACGCCTTTCACCGGTATCAGGTGCTGTGGACACCCGAGGGCATCAACTTCGGCATCGACGACGTCGGCTACTATCGCTTTCCCAACGACGGCCGCGGCGACCGCGCCACCTGGCCGTTCGACGCTCCCTTCTACATGATCCTGAATATCGCAGTCGGCGGCGACTGGGGCGGGGCTGAAGGCGTCGACGACCGCGCCTTTCCCCAGAAAATGGAAGTTGATTATGTGCGGGTATTCAGCCGAGGGACTTAGTCGCGAATAAGCAGAGCCGGGTCTCGGATCCGAGACCCGCAGTCGAGTATTGCTCGCCAGAACCGACGGGCGGGACGTCGGCTATTTCTGAAAAAACGAAAGTGCGAATGCGCCCCAGTTCAACTGGAATTCAAGGCGTGTCGCTACTCCCGCGGTCCGAGAAGCGCCAGAAGCGGTCATCACTTCCCTGCATCAAAACGGACGCACAACCTTACTCAGGCTGAAGCCTGTAGCCGACCGCTGGTTCGGTCAGGATCAATCGCGGCCTAGCCGGGTCGGCTTCCAGCTTGTGCCGCAGCTGGCCGATAACGACGCGAAGATATTGGGTGTCAGCGGAATGCGCCGCGCCCCAGACGGCAGTTAGAAGATCGGCGTGACTCACCAGCTTGCCGACATGCCGTGCGAGATACCCGAGCACATCGTATTCCTTGGGCGTCAAGCGCACGGGCTCGCCTTCACGCATCACCAGCCGGCGGTCCAGGTCGATGGTCACGTCACCGGCGGCGATGGGCCCTTTGTGCGCGGCAGGATCGGTGGCTTGGCGAAGGCCGGCGCGGATGCGGGCCAGCAGTTCACCGACGCCGAAGGGCTTTTCGACGTAGTCGTTGGCTCCCAGATCGAGGGCGGCGATCTTTTCGGCCTCGCGGTCGCGGGCGGACAGGATGATGATCGGACCGGCATAGAATTCGCGGGCTCGGGTCAGGACGTCCTTGCCGTCCATGTCGGGCAGACCCAGGTCCAGCACCACAGCGTCCGGCGACCACAACGCGATGCCACGCAGGCCCTCCTGACCACTATCAGCACGCTTGGGTTCATAGCCCGCAGCATCGAGTGCCGGGGACAGGAAGCGGTGGATCTGGGCCTCGTCATCGATGACGAGAATCTGGGGGCGGACGGCTGACATGATGTTTCGACGCTAGAGCAGATCGCGATGGGTCGCGATGGCCTTGGGGAGGCTGATCAGGATGCGGGCACCGTGCCCATCGACAATGGGGCTGGCGGCGGCGATACGTCCCCCCATGGCCTCGACAAAGCCCTTGGCGATGGCGAGGCCCAGACCCGCCCCTTGGGTTCGATCCGAGGGTTCCTCCATGCGGCGGAACTTGTTGAATATTCGCTCCAGTTCGACGGTTGGAATGCCCTTGCCCTGATCCTCGATCGATATGACCACCGAGCCGCGATCCTCATAGGCCGCCAGTTCGATGATCGAACCGTCGGGGCTGTAGGCGATGGCGTTTTCCAGGATGTTGACAACCGCCTGCTCGAGGAGCCCCTGATCCAGAATGACGAGGCTAAGATCTGCTGGAAAATCCCGGGTCAGCCGCCGTGCCAACAAGCGGCGCGAGACCCGCTCTGCGGCCGCGTTCAGCACATCGCGCACATCGACCCAGTCCGCTTTGACGTTCAGACCTCCGCCTTCCAGCCGGGTCATGTCCAGCAGGTCGCCGACATAGCGGTTCAGCCGTTCGGCCTCTTCGCGGATGCTGAGCAGCAGGTCCGCGCGAACCTCGGGGCTCAGGGTCGCGCCGTAGTCGATCAGGGTGGTCGAGGCCCCCAGCACGGTCGACAGCGGGGTTCGTAGGTCGTGGCTGACGGAGTTCATCAGCGCTCCCCGGAAACGGTCGGCCCGGCGAAGGCTTTCGGTCTCGACTGCGTCGCCTGCCAATTGCGCCCGCTCCAGCGCCACGGCCCCCTGATCCAGCAGGGCCAGAATCAGGCGCTCTTCGTCCGAACCGGGGACCAGAGCGGCGGCGGCGATGCCTGCGACACCGGCGCGCCCGCGTACGCCCTGCAAAGGCCAGAAGGTCCAGTTGGCCTGTGGCAGGGTGCCTGTGCCATGCCCGGCAGGCTCGCCTCGCTCCCAGGCCCAGCGGGCGGCGGCCATGGCGGCCGAACCGAGCGCCTCGGGATCGGGCGCACTAGCGGCCGTGACGATGTCGTCGCCTAGGGGCAACAGCACCACAGCCTTGGCCCCTGCGGCGGCAGCGGTCTGTTCGGCCAGGACGCGGGCGGTCTGGGCGTGTCCCTGCGCCGCCGACAACGTCTGACTGGCCGCCAGCAAGGCGGAAACGGCGGAGGCCCGGCGCTGGGCCCGTTGCGCCTGCTCTCGCACACGACCCGCCAGGGCCCCTGTGACCAGGGCCACAGCCCAGAACACAAGCAGGGTCAGTATGTCTGTCGGCGACCCGATGGCGAACGTGTAACGGGGGTCCAGAAACAGGAAGTTGTAGGTCAGGAAGGCCACGGTCGCTGCCACCAGTGCCGGACGCAGCCCGTGCAGGACGCCTGCTGCCAACACGGCGAATAGATAGACCACGCCCAAGTCGACCCGCTCGAATGTCTTGTCCAGGGTCAGGGCAAGGCCCGTCGCCAGACCGACGAAGGCCGCCCCGATCGCATAGCCGGACCAGCCGCCGAAGCCGGGCCAACGGCGCGGCAGCTGTGGCGTCTCGGTCGCTGTCGCCGGATCGGTGATGATGTGGACCGCCGCCCCTTGCGAGGAGCGCAGCAGTTCGGTGGCCAGCGAGCGTCCGATGAAGGCGCTCCAGCGGCTGTCGCGACCTTTGCCCAGCACGATCTGGGTGATGTTGTTGCGGTGGACGTAGTCCATGACGGTGGCGACGACATCGTCGCCGCTGAGGACCACGGTGCGTCCGCCCAGTTGTTCGGCCAGCTTCAACGCCTCCGACAGACGCGCCCCGCGAGCCGCATCATGCGCCGTCGCGCTAGGCCGGTCGATGTGGGCCACGGTCCAGGGCGCATCCATCGTCATGTCGGACAGACGCCGCCCGGCCCGCACCAGCGTGCCCGCCATGCCGTCGCCGCCGACCAGCACCAGGATCCGCTCGCCCGCCGCCCATGGGCCCTGCACCCCCTTTTCGCGCAGGGTGGCGACCAGTTGATCGTCCACCGTCTGGGCCGCGCGGCGCATCGCCATCTCGCGCAGCGCGGTCAGGTTCTCGATCTTGAAGAAGTTCTCGGACGCCAGCCGCGCCGTCTCCGGCACATAGACCTTGCCCTCGGCCAGCCGCTTGCGCAGCTCTTCGGGTGTGATGTCCACCAGTTCGATATCATCGGCTCGGCTCAAGGCCCCGTCCGGCACCGTCTCGCGCTGACGCACGCCGGTGATGCGAAGCACGACGTCCGACAGGCTCTCCAGATGCTGGACGTTCAGCGTGGTCCAGACGTCGATGCCCGCCGCCAGGATTTCCTCCACATCCTGCCACCGCTTGGGATGGCGGCTGCCCGGCACATTCGAGTGGGCATATTCATCGACCAGAAGCAGCTCTGGCCGCCGCGCGATGGCACCGTCGAGGTCGAACTCCATCAGGACGCGCGACTTGTAGTCGATGGGGTTGCGCGCCATGACCTCCAGCCCGCGCAGAAGGCTTATCGTCTCGCGCCGTCCATGGGTTTCGACCACACCGACGACGACATCGGCCCCCTCGGCCTTTCGCTTGCGGGCGGCACGCAACATCTCATAGGTCTTGCCGACCCCGGGCGACATGCCCAGAAACACCTTCAGCCGGCCCCGCTTTCGCAAGGCCGGCGTCGGGCGGTCCGGGGATGGCGGAGACGGTTCCCGCAAATCAGGTCGCCGGGAAGCGCGCGTCGAGGGCGCGGTTGGTCATCAGAACATTGACCGTCGGCTGGCCGATGAAGCCCAGCAGCGGACCATGGGTGTTCCGATCGATCACGCTCTGGACCTCCTGAACCGGCACGCTGCGGGCCGTGGCGATGCGCCGTGCCTGAAGACGAGCGTAGGCCGGAGAGATGTCCGGGTCGAGACCCGAGGCCGAGGTGGTGACGGCATCGGCCGGAATGGCCCCTGCCCCGTCCTCGGTCCGAATGCTGGCAGCGCTCTCGCCCACCCGCGCGGCCAGATCTTCGTTCAGTGGCCCCAGATTGGAGCCCGACGAGGCGGAGCCGTCATAGCCGTCACCGGCTGCCGAAGGACGCGGACGCAGATAGCCCGCCTCGGTGAAGGACTGGCCGACCAATGCAGAGCCCTGGATCGTGCCGTCAGTTCCTCGCACCAGGCTGCCGTTGGCCTGGGCAGGGAACAAGCCCTGCGCCACGCCGGTGACGGCCAAGGGATAGGCCAGGCCCAGAAGAAGGGTGAAAAGGGCGACCATGACGATCGCAGGACGAATCTGATTGACCATGGTCGTTCCCTAGAAGGTGGCCTTGAGCGAGGCGACGGCGCGGCTGTCATAGGCTGCGCCGAAGTCGTGCTCATCGGTGTCGTGATAGCGCAGGTCCAGCGCCAGATTGTCGGTCAGCTGATAGGCCGCCCCGACGTTCCAGGTGGTGTAGTCGAAATCGGACGACACATACTGACGACCGATCGCGCCACCGATCGTCCACTTGTCGGCCGGGCTGAAGGCGGCGTTGGCCTCCACATAGGTGGCCTCGTCCTCGGCCGCGCCAAAGAAGTCGGGCGAATAGTAGACGGCGGCACCGATGGTGGCCGGACCGATGGCGCGCGAGGCGGCCAGCTTCAGCTCCACATAGTCGTAATCGGCGTTGTCTGGCTGGTTGGTATAGAGGTAACCGACCGCCCCGATGTCGAGCGCCCAACCCGCCGCCTCGGTGCGAAAGCCGCCATACAGGTCGATCTCGGCATTGGTGTCGTCGTCACCGGCATAGGAGACGTTGGACGCCCAGGCCCCGGCGTAGAAGGAGCCGTAGGTCAGGTCCACGCCACCGGAGATGGCGGCCGCCTTCTCGGTCTGACTGACGCCCCGAAAGACGTAGTCGGTCGTGGCGGCGACATTCCAGGCGATCTGAGGGCCGGTCGGCTCAGCCGCGTCCTGGGCATCGGCGTTGGAGGCGACGCCCCAGACGATCACGGCCACCAGACAGGCTCCGGCGAACCAGGCGTCGTTCGAGCCGGAAGCCTTCAGGCGTTTCTTGCGGGTCATTTCGGTTAGTCCTTGGGTACTGAAATAGGAGAGAAGGGGTCGGGTCAGGCTCAGGCCAGACCAAGCCCCGTGATGATCAGGTCGATGGCCTTGATGCCGACGAAGGGCGCGATCAGGCCGCCCAGGCCGTAGATCAGCAGGTTGCGGCCCAGCAGCTTACCTGCCCCGACGGCTCGGTATTTCACCCCGCGCAGGGCCAGAGGGATCAGGGCCACGATGACCAGGGCGTTGAAGATCACCGCCGAGAGGATGGCGCTCTCCGGCGATCCCAGGCCCATGACGTTCAGGGCGCCCAGTGCCGGCAGGGCGACCACGAACATGGCCGGGATGATGGCGAAATACTTGGCCACATCGTTGGCGATCGAGAAGGTCGTCAGGGCCCCGCGCGTGATCAGCAGCTGCTTGCCGACCTCGACGATCTCGATGACCTTGGTCGGGTCGCTGTCGAGATCGACCATGTTGCCGGCCTCGCGCGCGGCCTGGGCCCCGGTCTGCATGGCCACGCCGACATCGGCCTGGGCCAGGGCGGGCGCGTCATTGGCTCCGTCTCCGCACATTGCGACCAGACGGCCCTTGGCCTGCTCCTCTCGGATGAGCCGCAGCTTGTCCTCGGGCGTGGCCTCGGCCAGGTAATCATCGACACCGGCTTCGGACGCGATGGCGGCGGCGGTCACCGGGTTGTCGCCGGTGATCATGACGGTGCGCAGCCCCATGCGACGCAGGTCGGCGAACCGCTCCTTGACGCCCGGCTTGACCACATCCTTCAGATGGATGACCCCGACCAGCACCTCGTCCTGGGTCACCGCCAGGGGGGTGCCGCCCGAGCGGGCGATCCGGTCCACGGCGGCACGGAACTCGGCCGAGACCGCGACCTCGGTCAGGTTCAGCGCCTTCAGCACCGCATCCACCGCCCCCTTGCGCCAGGACGACGTCCCGGCCTCCAGACCCGACTGGCGGGTGACGGCGCTGAACGGAATGGCCTTTGAGCCCTCGGGCTGTTCGACCACGACACCGGCGTTGCGGCCCAGTTCGACGATGGAGCGGCCCTCCGGCGTTTCATCGGCGAGCGAGGCGGTGACGGCGGCGCGCAGGGCGACTTCAGGACGAACGCCGGGCACCGGAATCACTTCGGTGGCCATGCGGTTGCCGAAGGTGATGGTGCCGGTCTTGTCGAGCAGCAGAGTGTCAACATCGCCCGCGGCCTCGACCGCACGGCCGGAGGTGGCCAGGACATTGACCTTCAGCAGACGGTCCATCCCGGCGATGCCGACTGCGGACAGCAGGCCCCCGATGGTTGTTGGAATGAGCGTGATGAACAGGGCCCCCAGGACGATGGGATCCAGCTCCACACCCGAATAGGCCCCCAGACCCAGCAGGGTGACGACCGCGATCAGGAAGACCAGAGTCAAGCCAGCCAAAAGGACGGACAGGGCCAGTTCGTTCGGCGTCTTCCTGCGATTCGCGCCCTCGACCATGGCGATCATGCGGTCCAGGAAGGTCGAGCCAGGCACCGAGGTGATGCGCACCTTGATCCAGTCGGACACCACGGTCGTGCCCCCGGTCACGGCCGAACGGTCGCCGCCGGCCTCGCGGATGACGGGGGCGGATTCACCTGTGATGGCCGCCTCATTGACCGACGCCACGCCCTCGATGATCTCGCCGTCGGAGGCGATGACGTCGCCCGCCTCGACCAGGATGATCGAGCCGACTTCCAGATCGTTGGCGGCCGTCGGCACCGCCGTGCCGGTCTTGGGATCGACGATCAGCTTGGCCTTGGTCGTCACGCGCGTGGCTCGAAGGCTGTCGGCCGCTGCCTTGCCCCGCCCCTCGGCGACGCTTTCGGCGACATTGGCGAACAGGACCGTGGCCCACAGCCACAGAGCCAGCTGGATGGCGAAGCCGGCGGACTGGCCGCTGGCGATCTCGGCTATGGCCGAGACGGTGGACAGCAGGGCCACGATCCAGGTGGTGAAGATCACGGGATTGCGCAGCAGGTGGCGCGGGTTCAGCTTGACGAAAGCATCGGTCAGGGCCCGGCCGATCATGGAGCCGGTCAGCCCGCCAGGAGCTAGCGAGGGCTGGGGCTTGTCGCCCGACATTTCAGGGTTTGCGAGTGTCATGGAACGGGTCCGATCAGGACGCCCCGCCGAGCATCTGGAAATGCTCGACGATGGGTCCGAGGGCGAGGGCGGGGAAGAACTGCAACCCGCCCAGGATGAGGATGACGCCGATCAGCAGGCCGATGAACAGCGGCCCGTGGGTCGGCAGGGTGCCGGTGGAAGGGGCCAGCTTGGGCTTGACGACCAGGGCTCCGGCGATGGCCAGGACCGCGACGGCGGGCACGAAGCGGCCCATCAGCATGGCGAGACCTAGCGTCGTATTCCACCAGGGCGCATTGGCCGTCAGACCGGCGAAGGCCGAACCGTTGTTCGCCGCACCGGAGGTATAGGCGTACAGAATCTCCGACAGCCCATGCGGACCGTCATTGAGCAGCCCCTCCAGAGCCGTCGGATAGACGGCGGCCACGGCTCCAAAGCCCAGTATAGCCAAAGGCAGGACCAGGACGGCGATCATGGCGTACTGAATCTCCCGCGCCTCGATCTTCTTGCCCAGATACTCCGGCGTGCGCCCGACCATCAGCCCGGCCACGAAGACCGCCAGCATGGCCATGACGACCATGATCGCGATGCCCGACCCGATGCCACCGGGCAGGATCTCGCCTAGCTGCATCAGGAACATCATGATGGCCCCAGACAGCGGCATGCCGCTGGCATGCATGGAGTTGACCGAGCCGTTCGAGGCTCCGGTCGTCATGCCTTCCCAGGCGACCGAGGATGGAATGCCGAAGCGGACTTCCTTGCCCTCCAGATTGACCGGCTGCTCGATGCCGGCGGCGACCAGGGCGGGCGCGGGCTGGCTTTCGGCCACATAGATGCCGGCGGTGGCGACGCCCAGCAGGATGGCGGCGGCGACGACAAGGGCGCGCAAGTCCTTCCTGGCCAGGACGCTGCGACCAAAGGCGAAAACGGCCGCCCAGCCCATGACATTGATCGATACGGCCGTGATCAGATTGGTCAGGGCCGACGGGTTCTCGAACGGATGGGCCGAGTTGACGTTGAAAATACCGCCGCCGTTGATGCCCAGCTGTTTGATGGCCAGTTGCGACGCGACCGGGAACAGGGACAGCGTCTGCTCTCCGCCCTCCAGACTGGTCACGGTCACCGAGGCCGACAGGCTCTGAACCACGCCCAGCCCGGCCAGAACGATGGCCAGAACCAGCGACGCGGGCAGCAGCAGATAAAGTGTCGTGCGCGTCATGTCGGCCCAGAAGTTGCCGACGCCTTCGCCCCGATTGGCGACGAAGGCCCGCGCCAGGGCCGCCGCGATGGCCGCGCCCGTCGCGGCGGACAGGAAGTTCTGGACGGTCAGACCGGTCATCTGGCTGAGCGTCGACAGGGTCGTTTCGCCGCCATAGCTCTGCCAGTTGGTGTTGGTCACGAAGCTGACGGCGGTGTTGAAGGCTAGATGCGGCGACACGCCTGCGAACTCCTGCGGGTTCATCGGCAGGACGCCTTGCAGACGCAGCAGGCCATACAGGAAGATGAAGCCCGCCAGGTTGAACGCCAGCAGCGCCCCGGCATAGCCCAGCCAGCCCTGGCTGCGTTTCGGATCGACGCCTGAGGCCTTGTAGAAGACACCTTCGACGGGCCGTAGCACGGGGTCCAGCCAAGTCCGCTCGCCGTTCCAGACGCGCGACAGATAGAGGCCGAGCGGCCATGCGATCAGCACGGACAGGCCCAGCGTCAAGGCGATTTCCGCCCAACCTTGAATGGTCATGTCAGCGGCTCCTTCAGAACCGCTCTGGGCGCAGCAGGGCCGCGACCATGTAACCGGCGACGATGATCGCGCCGACACCCCACAGAATGGAGACCAGCATCGTCACACCCGCTTCAGAAAAACGGCGAGCGCGGCGAAGGCGACAAACGCCCCGCCGCCCAGGCCTAGAAAAATAAGATCGGCCATGCCGACGCCTCCAGCTCAGTTCAGAGCCGTAGATGACGCCCTCAGCCCGTTAGGGGGCCATTCGGATTTGGTCGTCTGACATAAGGGCGGCGTAAAAAGATCTTCAAGCAACCTGAAATCACGCCCTAGGGACGCACACCGGCAAGCCGCCAAATGCAGCGGCACTTACAGATCGATCTGCTCAGACACCTCACCAGATGGCTATGTTTATCCTGGAGACTTCGGAAGTGCGGCGGCGGCTGGCTCAGAGCGGACCTTCCCGACGTCGCCTTTGAGTCAGGGTTGGCCATTTGGTAATGTCGCCGATGCGCCAGAAGCGGTCATTGGAGAGGCACCCGAAGGCAGCCATCTCATTGCCGCACGACGTGCTCTCGATCCGCGAAGCCAAACCCTCGTCGGCCGATCGACGGGTCAAGCGAGAAGCTCGACGCCACGTCTGCGCATCTCCGCCATGGCGTCGGCAAGCGATCCGTTCATGTCGATTGCCCGCGTCGCAGACGTGACGACCGCCGCGTCAAATCCCTGAGCGATGGCGTCCTCGGCGGAGAAGCGGACGCAGAAGTCGAGCGCTAGACCGACGAAGACGCAGCGGCGCAGGCCGCGTTCCCTCAGATATCCCGCCAGTCCTGTCGAGGTCGTCCGGTCGTTCTCAAAGAAGGCCGAATAGGAATCCACAAACCGGTTGTAGCCCTTGCGCAGGATCAGCTCTGCGCGCAGCGCGGCTCCCCTCTCTATCAGCGGGTGGAAGGCGGCACCGACAGTTCCTTGGACGCAGTGATCCGGCCACGCGACCTGCTCTCCATAGGGCGTCACGATCGTCGAAAAAGGTCCGACGCCATGGGTGGACGCGAAGGATATCTGGTCTCGCGGATGCCAGTCCTGCGTGAGCAGAACGTGCTCAAACTGCTCCGCCAATTGATTGATCAGCGGCATGACCTCATCGCCGGCCGGGACGGCGAGCGCCCCACCCGGGCAGAAGTCGTTCTGTACGTCGATGATGATCAGCACGTCTTCGGCGGAGGGGTTCTCAATGTCGATCATGTCCCGCCTCATACGCTCAAGGGCGCGTCTTTGACGCCTTCGGTGCCGAACACCCGACGATAGCGAGCAACCTCTTCGGCCGGGCCCGAGGCCTTGCTGTAATTGTCCGATAGCTTGACCGCCGGGCGTCCATCGGCCGCGATCACCTTGCAGACGAGGGACAGCGGATCAAAGATAGTCTCTCCGCGCGGATCGCAACCCCGGAAGTCGTTGCTGGCGTTGGTTCCCCAGCCATAGGCGCGACCGACCCTGCCTTCGAAATACGAGTGAATCGCGGCGATGTCCTCGCCATGCAGGGCATGGCCGTCGACCTTCACATCCAAGCCATCCGAGAAGAGAATGAAATGCTCTGTCGGGTCCACGCCGTGATTTTTCAGCCAGGAGATGATCTCGTCACCCGCAGGCTGCGCGGGCTTGGAATCCGGCCGGTAGCCTCGCCAGGTCAGGGGAAGCCACGACGGCGCGTCGCGGAGGAACTGGGTCGTGCCGAAGGTGTCCGGCAGGGCAACCAGCAGATTGCCCGAATAGGCGTTCTGCCACTGGCGACACAGCTCGTACTGGCTCGCCTTCAGCGCTGCGTCGTCCGATGCAAGCGCGGCCAGGACCATGGGCAGTTCATGCGCGTTTGTGCCCTTGGCGTCGAGGCCGTGCTTCATGGCGAAGAACGCATTGCTGGTACCGACGAACTTGTCCCCCAGCACCTCGGCCATCGCCAGTACGGCCCACTCATGCCACAGGAACGAGTGGCGGCGACGGGTGCCGAAATCCGACAGGGCCATGCCCTCCAGCCCCTTCAAGCGGCGCAGCTTCAGCAGCAGCTTGGCCTTGGCGTTGGCGTAGAGGAAATCCAGTTCCATCCGGCCGCGCCTGCGGTGCGCAGCTCGGGTTTTCAGCTCACTGACGATGGAAAGCGCGTGTATCTCCCACCAGGTCGTCTCGGCCCAAGAGCCGCTGAAGGTCAGGACATGCTGGCCATCCTCCTGGCGCAAGTCGTAGTCCGGCAACCTCAAGGTCCGCAGAAAGTCGACAAACCCCGGACTGAAAATCCGTGTCTGGCCATAGAACGTCGCGCCGGCGATCCAGATCAGTTCGTTGGGGCGAAACCGCAGGCCCTGTACGTGATCCAGTTGAGCGCGCAACTCAGCTTCCGGCACGATGTCCGCCAGCCGGACAGAGCGTGTGCGATTGGTGAGGCCGAAGGTCACCTGAACATTCGGATGATTGACGTAGATGAATTGCGCCATCAGCAGCTTGTAGAAGTCGGTGTCCAGCAGCGACCGCACGATCGGATCGATCTGGAAGCTGTGGTCGTAGGCGCGCCCGGCGATATCCATCAGGATTGAGCCCCTCTATCGGCGACCAGACGTGCCCCCAGGTCGCTACCGGTCAGGGTTTGAATGATGGCGAAATGATCCCCGAACAGCATCTCGCGACGAAGCGCGCCGAGCGCAAACCAACGCACGTCCGCAGCATCGTCGGCGGCCGCAGCGACCGGGGGGGCCGCCTGGTCCGCCTCCAGGACAAACAGGGCAGCATGGGTGATCACCCGACCCCGCATATCGCGAAATGGCGCATCGTAGACCCGGGTGGTCACCAGCGCCCTTTCGAGATCGCTCGCCGTCACCGACAGTCCGGTTTCTTCGGCCAACTCCCTGATGGCCGCATCGACCACGAACTCGTCCTGCTCCACGAAGCCCCCCGGTAGCGCCCACAATCCCTTGCCCGGCATCCCCTTGCGCTGAATCAGTAGGACCTGCCCGTCGTGGACCACGACCGCGTCGGCGGTGACGAAGATCGGGGGATAAGGTGCCGCGCTCCACGCCTCGCGGTAACGCCTGGCCCAGGCCATCTCCTCGACCAGCGGCCCGTAGTCCGGTCCTTGGCGGAAGCCTTCGAGCCAGGCGACCACAGGCGGCGGCAGGTCTTGGGGAGCCTTTTGTTCAAGATAGGCATCGACGACGGCGGGGTCAGCATCGAAGTAGGCGAGACGCCCAGGCGTCGCGGACAGGCCGTCGAAGGCCGGGACGTTGATGCTGTCCCATGTCGGAAAGGCTTTCAGATAATAGCTCGACCGGTCTTTCGAGCAGCCGATAAGGGTGATGCGCGCATCCGGACCGAATCCGCGAGCGTGGGCCGTCGCCTCCGCAGCCTCCGCTACCGCAGCGGTCCACGCCCGAAGGTTAGACAGGTCTGGAATAGCGCAGGTCGTCACGCACGCCCGTTCGGGCTCCGTGAGGCTGGCGAGGATCATGTCCTGCCGTTCGTCGGCCGTGAAGGGTATCATGTCCGCCCGCCTTGCGGCCCCGGCGGAGCCGATGACGACGAGAACGTGACGCGCCACGGCCAGCGCCTGGCGGATCACCTTCAGGTGGCCGCGGTGGAACGGTTGGAAGCGGCCAACGAAGACCGCGAGGTCCGAGGACTGCACAGGGACGCTTTCGGGCAAGGACACCTCCGGTCAGGCCGCCGCTTGCGATGCGGCACCGCGCAGGTAGACCCGGTCCCGTTCCGGACCCCAGCTTTCCCCCAACAGGGTCATTCCTAGCCTTGAGCTGACGTCGCCCGCAAGCACGTCCGGGGCGAGACGCATGATCGCCCCCTCACCCCTCACAGGTGCGTGATCCCGAACCTGGTCCAGACAGGTCATGAACAGGCTGGTGTGCACCCTGACCGAACCGGCCTCGCTGATGCGAGCATCGCTCGCGATGGCCGCCCCCAGTTGGCCGAGATCGAGAAGTGCATAGCGCATGCGACCCTGCCAGGGGTTTGGCGTGTTTGTCGGATCGACGACCTCGAACGCTTCCAGTTCGTCTTGACCGCCAGGCAGGGGGCCGGCGCCGTGACGGGTCGCATAGGCCCGGGTGATGTAGACGGCCTCAACGTCTTCAAGCCCGGCCGCGCGCGCAATGTTCAGTACATTGACAAGACCGGTGTGGGATCGGGTCACATAGGGAAATGCGCCAATCGTCTGGTCCAGCTGAAGGCCCTGCGCACCCTCGAAGATGACCCTCCCGCGTTCTCCCAAGGCGGCATCGGCGGCGAGTCTAACCGTATCGGCGAAGGCGCGGCAGTCCTCCAGAAAAACGGCTCCGACATCATCGTTGGCGAGAAGCTCGGCCTCGTCCGGTGTCAGCGCGCCGATTCCGAGTTGCGCAAGACGCCGAGGCACCCAGGATTGGCGCAGGGCCCGCAGACGGTGCTGCAGGTCCGGCCGCCCGAGCTCCGCGACGGTCAGGGCGAAGCTTGGCTCGGACTGGCGCTCTATCGTCTCTCCAAATCCCAGGCCGCAGCTGCCGTGACGCCCCGCGCCCCGCGCCCTCTCGGCCACCTGATTGACCAGCATATCCCAGGGAGTGGTCACGGCCCCGCCCGGATCAGCACTCACCTCCACGCATCCACCGAGCGCCTGCAAGGCCGCCCGTTCCGTCTGAAACAGCATCGGATGGTGCACAAAATGCTTCGACAGATGCGTGCGGGCACCGGCCAATGCACCGGCCCCGATGTGGTGGAAGACATGCCGCCGCTCATCGCTCAGCCTGACCGTATGGCCGGCCTGCGCGCCGCCGTTGAAACGGACGACGATTGCCGCCTCGTCTCCGGCTGCGGCGAGGGCATCGACCAGATGGCCCTTGCCTTCGTCACCCCATCCGGCGCCGATAACGGCGATCGCCTGAGCCTTGGTCATCGATTTGCCCTCTCAGCCCAGAAGGCGGCGGAAAAAGCCGCGGCCGGTGCCGGGGCGCATGTCATGCAACGCGCGGGCGACTGTGGACGAGGCGTCCTGCGGCCAGCTTCCGGCGACGACGTCGGGGCTGGCCCCTTCGGCCACCTGGATGGCCGAGACCACCACCTCAGCCAGCCGCCGGTGATCGTCCAAGAGCAGCACCCGCTCGGGCAGCAGCGGCTTCCAGGTTCTGAGAACATGATCTAGGCCGGTGGCCGCATAACCCTGCATGACGACGATGTGGAACACGTCATAGCTTTGCTGGGCGAGGCGTAAACATTCGCGCGCCGACAGGCCCCGTTCTGCATGCCCGCCGAATATCCTCGCCATTTCGCCACGGGTCAGCCCGTCGTGGATCGGCTCGTCGCCGATGGTGAAGAGATAGCCCTTCTTGCCGCGACGCCGCACGCTGTCGGTGTCCGTGCGCAGGCCGGCGAACGCATGGGCCGCAGAATACGACTCGCCACCGTTCCCGCCACCGCCGCCCTCAAGCCAGAGCCGCCGGACCTGGTCGGCGAGGCGGATGTCGGCCTCGAACTGGGTCGCCTGCAGAGGTGCCGCGTCCGTCTTCGCATCGCCCACAGCCATCACCATCACATGCGGATCGGTGACGGGGCGTCGCTCGTAAATCTCCGTTGCCAAGGTGTTCAGGCCATGGCTCATGAGTTCGTGCGCGATCATGCCCATGGAGCCGGTCACGTCCGAGGCTAGAACGATCGGCGTCGAGGCGGGATTGTCCTCGCCGTCACGCGACTCCCGCACGCCGATCCGGGCCGGATCGAATGCGGGGTCCATCCGTCTCGAACCAAACACCTCGTCACGCCCTCGCCCGTGCACATTGCGGTGCGCATAGTCCGCCCAGGCATCGCGATCCCACCGTCCAGCACCCATGACATCCTCCTCTCGGTTACAGTCTCGCCGACCGTGAGGACGCTGTAGACCCATTAATCCCAACAGTAAAATGTATTTTGCAACTAACAACGAATGCGGTACGTCCGGCCATGTCCGGAACCATCCCACCGCCCCACGCCAAGATCGTCACCGTCGACGTCGTCCTGTTGACGATTGCCGAGCAGGCTCTTTGCGTCGGACTCATTCGGCGCGACACTGAACCCTTTGCAGGGCACGATGCCCTGATCGGAGGCTATGTTCGCGACGAGGACAGCGACACGCTGGCCACGGCAACGCGGGTGCTCAAACAGAAGGCCGGTCTGGACGGCTTCTTCATCGAGCAGCTTGCGACCTTCTCGGGCCGTACGCGCGACCCTCGGGGATGGTCGGTGTCCGTCACCTACCTCGCCCTGACACCCCTCGACCGCCTGCTCAAAGCCATGGGCACCACACCGCAGATAGCACTCCATCCGATCGCTAGGCTTGCCCCCCTGCCCTTCGACCACTCGGATATCGTGGCAACCGCCGTCGAGCGGCTCAGGTCCAAGGGGGCCTATTCGACGCTGCCGGCGCGGCTGCTGCCAGAGACCTTCACCCTCAGCGAACTGATCGCGACCTACCAGATCGCTCTGGGGACCCCTCGCATCGACAAGAGCTCGTTCCGCCGCAAGCTTATGGAGCTCAACCTGGTCAGACCCGTCGACGGCTACCGCGAGACCGGCGGCCGGCAGGCGCAGCTCTACGAACTCACCCTTCCGATCTCGGTTTTTGACCGCCGCCTGTAGTTTGGACTCGACCAAGTGTTGCCACAGCAGCGCGCCGCAGATTGATACTATCAGAAGACTTCAGAACCATTCCGCTTCGGGCGAGCAACTGAAATGACTCGCGAGGGTGCTGTCAACCAAACTCCCCGCGCCCAATTTTAACGCAGTCTTCAGGCCCAATGCATGCCCTCGGGCGGCTCTGTCAGCCCAATCTTAGCCAGCCGGTAATCTGGTCTGCCAAGCGTCGTTGCTATGGCCGAAAGCACCAACCCGTTTCGCTACTTCCACAGCTCGCCGTAGTCCGGACGATGGTGATGATGCACGTGAAGTATCCGCTGTCGCGCGGAACGTGGACGACCTGCTGGCCGGGCGAGGCATCGACATCTGCCATGAGACGGTGCGGCTGTGGTGGAACCGCTTCGGTCCGATGTTCGACGCTGAGATCCGCATCAAGTGGGTCCAGAAGATGTGCTCGTTCACTCACTGGCGATGGCACCTCGACGAAGTCTACGTGAAGATAAACGGCGAAATGCACCACCTCTGGCGCGCCGCCGATCCCAAGGGCGAGGTGCCTGAATCCTTTGCCAGCAAGACCAGAGACAAGCCGGCGGCGCTGAAGTTCATGAAGAAACCCATGAAGCGGCGCGGCAAGGCCAAGGCCATCACTACGGATGGTCTGCGCTCCTACAAGGTTGCGATGAAAGAGCTCGGCAACTCCGACAAGCAGGAGGTTAGCAGCGGACCAAAAACAGAGTGGAGAACTCACACCTGACCTTCCGACGACGAGAACGCGCCATGCTGAGATTCCGGCAAATGAAGACCCTGCAGAAGCTCAGCTACGTCCACGCCGCCTTCCACAACCATTTCAACCAGGATCGCCCCCTCATCAGCAGAGAGACACACAAGGCCCAACGCTCAGCCGCCCCGGCTGAGTGGAAGACGCTCGCCGGATAGGTTTTGCGTCCCCTGCCCTACCTGCGCTCAGCAGAGACAAATTCGCTTTGGACTGACAGCACCCCACGTTTGCCTATTCAGTCACTATCTAAAGCCAGACCGATGGCGGCAAGCCCACGTCCGCCGCGATAATTCCGAGCGTAAGATTCCCCAAGTCCGGCGTCGCGACCATTTGACGTGTAACCAGTGATCGTCGCTGATCGTATCTGTCCGCATAGGGGGGTGCGTCATGCCGCTCTTCAACCAAAGTGAACCCATGCGCCGACTGTCATTGCTGATCACCCTCGTCATCTTGTCCGCCTGCGCCGCCCCCCAGCCCATCGAACGAGCCCAGCCCGTCAACGCTGCGACAGCGGTGTTTGCTGCTGGCTGTTTCTGGTGTGTAGAGCAGGCATTCGAGAAGACGCCAGGCGTCGCGCAGGCAATCTCGGGATACACCGGCGGCACGACGGTCAATCCAACCTATGAGCAGGTGTCACGTGAAGCGACGGGGCACTACGAAGCCGTCAAAGTGATCTACGACCCGAACGTGGTCAGCTACACGCAACTGCTCGACGTCTTCTGGAAAAACGTCGACCCGTTCGATCCGGCCGGTCAGTTTTGCGACAAGGGGGCGTCTTATCGTGGCGCGATCTTCCCAACGACACCGCAAGAAACGACCGCCGCGCAAGCCTCTAAAGACGTCGTAGCCCAGCGGTTTGGTCGCCAGGTCGAAGTCCAGATTCTGCCGGCGGCACCCTTTTACGACGCCGAGACGTATCATCAGGACTACTACCTGAAGAACCCTCAGACCTATTCCTTCTACAAATGGCGATGTGGTCGAGCACAGCGGCTTGAGGACATCTGGGGTCCGGCGTCGGCACAATAGGCTAGCGCATCGGCGGCTTGTCCGCCTTGTTCTCACTGGTGCGCTAAGCGAGAGGTCATGATGATTAGACTTTCTAGACGTGGCTTGATCACAGGTGCCGCTGGCGCGATGGCAGTGAGCGCTGGACCGGCGTTCAGTCAAAGTGTCGCCAGTTTTGCCGTCAATCGCGCTGGAACCGGCACGGCTAGTCATACCGCGTTCGACGCTCTGCTCGGACGCCGGGCCAGAAACTCGCGCGATGGTGTGGTGCGAGTGGACTATGCGGGTTGGAAAGCGTCGGAGGCAGATCGGACGGCCCTGAGGGCCTACATCGCCAGTCTGTCTCGGCTGGCTCCCCTGACCCTGACGCGACCTGAACAGTTCGCCTTCTGGGCTAATCTCTACAATGCGGTGACCATCGATGTGGTGCTGGACGACTATCCGGTGCGCTCGATCCGCGACATCCGATCCGGCATCTCGCCCGGGCCGTGGAGGCGCAAGCTCGCCACGGTCGGCGGGGTCCAACTTTCGCTCGACGACATGGAACACAACATCCTCAGGAAGGGCTGGAGCGATCCGCGCGTCCATTATGCCGTCAACTGCGCCTCCTATAGCTGTCCGAACCTGCCGCTGAGGGCCTGGCGCGGCGCGGCATTGGGGCCCGCGCTGGACGCGGCGGCGCGGGCTTATGTCAACAGTAGGCGTGCAGTGACGTTCGATGGCGACGTCCTCGTGGTGTCGTCGATCTATGACTGGTACGCAGCGGACTTCGGAGGGACGGATGCGCGCGTCATCGCCCACTTGGCCCGCTATGCAAACGAACCGCTGAAGACACGGCTGGAGGCCGCGACACGGATCGGCCGCGACACCTACGACTGGTCCCTGAATGCAATCGCGAGAAGCTAGTCCATGGACAAAATCAAACGCTTCCTGCCGCTTCTGGTCCTGGTCCTGGCGATCATCGCCATCTTCGCCAGCGGCGTGGGTCGCTATCTGAGTCTGGACGCGCTGCAGACGCACGAGGCGGCGTTGCGCGCGTTCGTGGACGACAATTTGATCCTGGCCCTCGTCGCCTTCGTGGCTGTGTACGCTATCGCCACCGCCGTCAGTTTTCCCGGGGCCGTCGTCCTGACCCTGGCAGGGGGGTATCTGTTCGGGACGTGGGTCGGAGGAACCGCCACGGTCATCGGGGCCACGATCGGATCAATCCTCGTCTTCTATGTCGTTCAGACCTCGCTCGGGGAGGCGCTGCGGGCCAAGGCAGAGGCTGACGGCGGCACGTTGAAAAAGGTCATCGACGGAGTCAGGGACGGAGCGTTTGGCTACATCTTGACGCTGCGCCTGATCCCGGTGGCCCCATTCTGGCTGGTCAATGTCGCGGCGGCGCTCGCGAACGCCCCCTTCAAAGCCTATGCGCTGGCGACCCTGTTCGGGATCATGCCGGCCACTTTCATTTACAGCGGTATAGGTGCCGGCATCGGGGCCGTGATAGCGCGGGGGGAGACACCCGATCTGGGCGTGATTTTCGAGCCGAAAGTGCTTCTGCCTTTGGTGGCGTTGGGCCTGCTGTCGCTCGGCACGACCTTGTATCAACGCCGCAAGGGGAAGACGCTGTGAATGAGACGCTCAAGGTCGATCTGGTCGTTATTGGAGCCGGTTCCGGCGGGCTCTCGGTCGCGGCGGGCGCCGCGCAGCTGGGACTGTCCGTCGTGCTGTTCGAAAAGGGCGAGATGGGCGGAGACTGCCTCAACTACGGCTGCGTGCCGTCAAAGGCCCTCATCGCCGCCGCTGATAAAGCACATCAGGCGCGTGCCGCAGGCCTGGGCATCGGCGCGACGGACCCCGTCATCAACTTCGCGGCCGTCATGGCCCACGTACATCAGACTATCGCCACCATCGCGCCGATCGACAGCCAGGAGCGCTTTGAAGGGCTTGGCGTCCGCGTCGTCCGCGCCACGGCCAGGTTCATCGACGACCGGACGGTGGCCGGGGGCGACGTGCGGGTGCAAGCCCGCAAGATTGTCATCGCGACGGGCTCTCGCGCCGCTATCCCACCGATCCCCGGACTCGACGCAACCCCCTTTCTGACGAACGAGACGATGTTCGACCTGACCGAACTGCCGACGCGGCTGATCGTGCTCGGGGGTGGACCTATCGGGGTCGAGCTGGGTCAGGCATTTCGTCGACTGGGTTCGGAGGTGGTGATCATCGAAGCCGGCGACATCCTGGGTCGCGAAGATCCGCAGGCCGCGCAGGTCGTGCTGGACCAGCTCGGTGCAGACGGCGTCGAGCTGCGCGCGCGGTCCAGGGCGGTCCGTGCCGAGATGGTCGACGGCGGTCCGGTCCTGGTCGTCGAGGGGCCGGACGGGGTGAGCCGGATCAAGGGGTCGCACCTCTTGGTCGCGGTCGGGAGACATCCCACCACAGACGGGCTGGATCTGGACAAGGCCAGGATCGCCCATGACGCCAAGGGCATCACCACCGACAGGTCGCTAAGAACCACGAACCGCCGGGTCTATGCTGTGGGCGACGTCGCCGGACGTGGCCAGTTCACCCATCTGGCGGGTGCGCATGCCTCGCTGGTCGTGCGACGGGCGATCTTCGCCATGCCCGTCAATGCCGACAGCCTTGCCGTGCCACGCGTGACATATTGCGATCCTGAGTTGGCCGCCATCGGTCTGTCTGAGACCGAAGCGCGCAGATCTTATGGCGACGACGTGCGCGTCGAAACCTTTCGTTTTGACGACAATGACCGAGCACAGGCCGAAGGCGATGTCCGCGGGTCAGGCAAGCTGGTCACGACCAGGAAGGGCAAGGTTCTGGGCGTCACCCTGGTCGGACGACACGCGGGCGACCACATCCACGTCTGGGCCCTGGCGATGTCGTCAAAACTGAAGCTCAGCGCCCTGACCGGCATGATCGCGCCCTATCCGACGCGCGGCGAGATCGGCAAGCGACTGGCCGGGATGTGGTACACGCCCGCCCTGTTCAGCGATCGCACGCGCAGGCTGGTGTCCGTCCTGAAACGCCTAGCCTAGGCCCCCGTCTGTAATTGCGCCAGTCACCGCGCCTGAGGGTCAGGCACGGGAGCGCGCCACGAAGCCAAGATCCAGCCGACGCTTCAGCGCCAGTGACGCCCGACCCTGCCACCACAGACGCCCGCGCATGGCGAAGCCTGACCCGTCGCCCAGGTCCATGATCGACAGCCACCGGGATTGCGGCTGATACGAGCGGGCGGGCTCACCGGTCCCGAGCGCACACAAGTTGGCGATCAGGGTGTCAGCCGCCCTGATACCGAAGACGCCCGCGAATGGACGGGGAAAGCCCTCAATCGTCGCGCAGTCGCCGACCGCGAACATGCGGTCATCGCCGAGGCTCGCGAGGGTCGGCTGCACCCTTATGCGTCCGACGTTGTCCAGCGGAAGGTCCAGGGTCTGCGTCAATACGGGCGCCTGAAGTCCGGTAGCCAGGACCAGATGATCGCAGGCCAACTGCCGCCCCCCCGACAGATGAAGCTGGTCGCCTTCGACCGCGGCGATCTCAGCCACCATCCTTGTCACCCCTCGACGGTCGAGATTGTGAAGCAGGGCTTGCGCCCCACGTCGGGTCGCCCATCGTGCCTCGGTGTCGGGCCCGACCAGGACGAGCCTGACGGTTCGGCCATGGCGCTCGTGCAGGCCCGTCAGGGCCCCGGCGATCTCGAAGCCGGTCGGTCCGTCTCCGGCGACGACGATGGAAGGGGTGGGGGTACCTGCGTCAAACCTGGTCTCGAGCGCCTGTCTGAGTGCGAACAGCGAGGCCAGTGGCTTGACCGGCCACACACGCGCTGCCTGTGCCAGCGCCATTGGGTCGATCACACCGCTCCCGATATTGAATGACACGGCGTCATAGGATTGGCTCGTCCCGTCGATAAGGGTCAGCTGCCGGGCCACCCGATCCACGGCAAAGACCTCGGAAACGATGTGCGGGACCCCGTTCTTCTGCGCCAGGGCCGCGACATCGATCCGCGCGCTGTCAGGATGCAGGGCACCTGACAGGACACCCGTGATGAGACCCGAATAGTCGAAGGTCGCGGGCGAGATGAGGACGGGGGCTACCCCGGCGGCACGCAGCCGGCTCGCCTGCGCCAGTAGGGCTAGGTGGGCATGGCCCGCCCCGATGAGGACCAAGGTGATCGCCACGCTCCGTTCCCGGCTTCAGTTGGTTGCGCGTAGAGGGCTATAGGCGGTCCGCGACATCGGCCAGATACCCCTCAATCCGAGCCGCATTGGCCCCCATGTCGCTAAGCCCGACGCGCGAGGTCGACCGCACGTCGATGACGGACCCGGAGCCTTCGGCCCGGACCCGGACCGCCACATCGTCCTGGAAGCCGAACCAGAAAGTAGTCGCGGTCGCGTTCAGGGTACCGGTACCAGGATCCTGGCTGACGATCGTCCAGCCCTGGGCCCGCGCTGCGGCCAGGGCGGCATCGTAGGCGGCGTCCGGACGGGTCGGCGTGATCAGGGGGCGGACGTCGGGATAGGCCTCGGCGGCGACCTCACCCAGAGAGCGGTCAGCCATGTCAGCAAATCTGGGGCCTCGGTACTTTTCGAGGGTCGATACAGGAACGGTCAGGCTGACGATCGGATTGGCGTCGGGCGTCTGCGCTCGCGCGGCCAACATCGCTGGAGAGAACTGTGGCGGGTCGGCGGGCCGCGTCGAGACATCGTGGATCGGTGGGATGTCCTTGGACTGGTCGCGCACCCAACCCAGATAGCCCAGTGCGCCGGCGGCGATCAGAGAGGCGAGCAGCGCCGACCGCCAGCCGTTCCGCGGGGATTTGACGATAACAGCCAGCAATATCACGACGGCCAGGATCAGGACGCCGATGATCAGCCGTGGCCCCCATTCGACGATCAGCGTGCCCAGCCCGAAGCGCCAGTCGAATATACCGAACCGAGCACCAAGGGCCGCGCCGGCGAAATAGACCGGCAGCAGGAGCGCCAGGATCAAAACCAGGCGGGCGAGTGTCGAACGCATGATGGAGGATCTCCTCGGGCTCTTTCTACACATTCCACGCCCTAGCCGCCGACACCAGCCGTTGACCTGCGATGAAACCTCGCGGGAGTCGCGGTCGTAGTTGGCACTGGACGCCTTGCCTTGCCCGCAAGCCCGCTTCAGATGTTGAGAGATGACCCTGGCCGCCACATCCCCCTTCGCTACCGAGCGCCCGCGCACGCTGTCATCGCGCAAATTCGTCGACCCGCTGCGCACTCTGGACGGGTCGCCGCGCGCCCATGTCGGCCTGGAGCGGCTCGGAACGCTGTGGTTCAACACCGGGACGCTCTGCAACATCGCCTGCGCCAACTGTTATATCGACAGCTCGCCCACCAATGACGCCCTGGCCTATCTGACGCGGGCCGACGCCCGGTCCTTCCTGGACGAACTTGATGCCCGGGGCAGCGGGCCTGTCGAGATTGGCTTCACAGGCGGCGAGCCGTTCATGAATCCCGACATCCTGGCGATGATCGAGGATGCACTGGAAGCCGGTCACCAGGTTCTGGTCCTGACCAATGCCATGCGCCCTCTGACGCGGTGGGGCGACCGACTGGCGCGGCTGGGCGCGATCGGCGGCGATCGGCTGACCTTGCGGGTCAGCCTGGATCACCACAGCCGGGCCGTACACGATGCCGAACGCGGCGAAGGGGCCTGGGACAAGGCCTGGGAGGGGCTTCGATGGCTGCGCGATAACGGCTTCCGGCTGGCGATCGCCGGGCGCCGTCTGGCCCATGAAGATGAGGCCTCGGCCCGCAGCGCCTTTGCCCGGGTCTTCGCCGCCGAGCGTCTGGCGGTTGATGCCGCCGATCCGGGTGCCCTGGTCCTGTTTCCGGAGATGGAGCCCGCTGCCGACGTTCCCGAAATCACAGAGGCCTGCTGGAGCATCCTGCACAAGTCGCCAGGCGACATGATGTGCGCGACCAGTCGCATGGTAGTGCGTCGGCGCGGTGCCACCGCGCCGGTCGTGGTGGCCTGCACCCTGACGCCTTATGACGCCGGCTTCGAGCTGGGTCACACCCTGATGGAGGCGTCGGGGCCGGTGTCGCTGAACCATCCGTTCTGCGCCCAGTTCTGCGTGCTCGGCGGGGCCAGCTGCAGCGCGTGACCGGGTTCGAGCGGCTGGATGTCGTCATACCGACCCTGAACGCAGGGGCGACGCTGGCGAGAACCCTTGAGAGCCTTCCGCGTGGTGTCGAAGTCACGGTCAGCGACGGCGGCTCGGTGGATGAAACCCTGGCCATAGCCCGTAGCGCGGGGTGCCAAATCGTTCAGGGAGGGCCTGGCCGCGGTCGGCAACTGGCTGCAGGCGCTCGGGCCGCTGTACGTCCCTGGTGCCTGTTCCTGCATGCGGACACCGTCGTGCGATCCGACGGCTGGGACGCGATGCGTGAGCACATGGCGTTCGCCGGGGGCGAGAACGTTGCCGCCACGCTGCGGCTCGTGATCGACGATCCCGCCTGGCAGGCCCGGATCATCGAGCGTGGGGTCGCCCTACGCGTCCGATGGCTGGGCCTGCCCTATGGCGACCAGGGGCTGTTGATACACCGCGATCTCTACCTTGCCGTCGGGGGATATCGAGATCTGCCTTTGATGGAGGACGTAGACATCATGAGGCGCCTCGGCCGCTCAAGACATGTGGCATTGGAGGGAGAGGCCCTCACATCGGCGGTTCGTTGGCGGCGGCGGGGGTGGCTGGGCCAAACCCTGCTGAATCTCACCTGCCTTTCGTTGTACTGCTTTGGCGTGTCCGCTGAGCGGATCGCGAGACTCTATGGGCGCTAGGCAGCAGCATCTGGTGATCTTCGCACGACAGCCCCGGCTGGGTGTGGGCAAACGCCGGCTGGCCGCGGATGTCGGGGATGTCGAAGCCCTGCGGTTCGCGCGCCATGCCCTGGAGCGGCTCACGCGTGTCCTGGGGCGCGATCCGCGCTGGCGTCTGTGGATGGCCGTATCGCCGGACCGTCCAACGGACTGGGTCACCACCGGAATGCCCATCCCGCAGGGACAGGGGGATCTAGGCGAGCGTCTCACCCGGGTGATTCAGACCCTGCCCCCCGGACCTGTGGTGATCCTGGGCAGCGACACCCCGACCGTGACCCGCAGGGACGTTGCCGACGCCTTTGCGGCACTGGGGTCCAGCCGCGCGGTTTTCGGGCCGGCGAGAGATGGCGGCTACTGGCTCATCGGGCTGCGGCGGGCACCGGGAGACCCGCTGCCCTTCTCGAACGTACGCTGGTCGACACGCGACGCCTTGGCCGACACCCTGGCCAATCTGGAGGGGTCTCGAGTGCGACTTCTTCGCGTTCAGGAGGATATCGACGATGGCGCGGCTCTACGGCGATACCGTAGTCGCCGCCTCTAGCCGAACTTTCGGGGACAGATCGTGGCGAGCCTGGCCCTCAGCGCGGGGGACCATGACTCCGGTGGAGTGACGACCGCCATGTCCAGAGTAGTGTCTATGGGCGAAGGCGCGCGGCGTGCTGGCAGGCCTTGGACCAAAGTTTGAACGAGACCCTTTGCCGCTGCCGCATTGGATTTAAGGATCGCCAGCACATCCGTCACCTGGACATCTGCCGTGTCATCCCGCCAGCAGTCATAGTCCGTGACCATCCCGACGCAGGCGTAGGGCAGCTCGGCCTCGCGCGCGAGCCTCGCCTCCGGCATCCCTGTCATACCGATCACGTCGCATCCCCAGGAACGGTAGAGGTGACTCTCGGCGCGCGTTGAGAACTGTGGTCCCTCAATCGCGACATAGGTCCCACCCGCCGCCACCTCGATACCTTCAGTTCGACCGGCCTCGAGCGCCAGATCTGAAAGGCGTGCGCATACGGGGTCAGCCAGCGAAACGTGAGCAACGATCCCTGACGAAAAGAACGATGACGGTCGCGCGACCGTCCGGTCGATGTACTGGTCAACGACCACGAACGATCCGGGTGCTCTGTCTTCTCTGAGGGATCCGACGGCCGAAACCGAAAGCAGGTCGGTGCAACCGATCTGCTTCAACGCCGAGACATTGGCGCGGGTGTTGAGATCGCCCGGCGCAATGCGATGTCCCCGACCGTGGCGCGGAAGAAAAGCGACAGGGACCCCGTGAAGACGGCCGGTCAGAATATCGTCTGACGGCGCACCCCAGGGCGTTTCGATTTGCTGCCAAACAGCGTCCTCCAGCGCCTCCATATCGCTCAGGCCAGACCCACCGATCACACCCAGAAACCATTCGCTCACGACTGTGCTCCGCCACGTCAATCAACGTAAACCTAGACCGTTCATGGTCTTTGCCACCAGCCAGCTGTGACCAAAACACAGTTTCAGCGAGATGTAAGCACA
The DNA here is from genome assembly GCF_058725425.1 of Brevundimonas sp. DW-iso22. Lineage (NCBI taxonomy): Bacteria > Pseudomonadati > Pseudomonadota > Alphaproteobacteria > Caulobacterales > Caulobacteraceae > Brevundimonas > Brevundimonas sp. DW-iso22. The sequence continues at coordinate 368,448 of NZ_JBZXEB010000005.1, forward strand.
ACGCCCACCAGGACGGCAGCCCAGTGGACGCTGGCTGCTGCCACCACATGCCCATGCCAGATGGCCCTAAACCAGCCGAGCTTTTTGCGAACGTAGAAGACTGCGCCCGACATGTAGAGCGCGCCTCCGATAGCCAACAAGATCAGAGCGATCCACGAACCATGGGCGACTAGAGGTTGGAAGGCGATCACGACCAGCCAGCTGAGCGCGACATACAGCCCGATCCAGAACCGCTTGCCAACGCCCGGGAGCAGGAGCTTGCCTAGAATGCCGAGGCCAGCGAGACCCCAGACTGCCCCGGTCATAGCCCAAGCCCAAGCACCCGAAAGATTATGGGTCGTAAAGGGGGTGTAGGAGCCGGCGATCATGAGAAAGATCCCCGCGTGGTCCAGTCGTCGGAGCAATGGTCGCCACTTGGGGCGGGCAAAGTTGTACGCCGTCGAAAACCCCAGCATGGCCAGCATACCAACCGCATATACAGAAACCGCCAGCACCAGCCCCAGATCGCCCCGCGCCACCGAAAGACCGAGCAAAACACCGCCGCCGAAAAGCGCGAAGGCAAGCCCTGTCAGGTGCACGATAAGGTCGGCGCATTTCGCGCGTGCGGTTGGGTAGTGGGGCTTGGAAACATCGGTTGCAGCCATCCATCGTGCTTAGCATGACCGGTCTCCCCGGGCACCCTGTTACGAAATCCAATAACGCGGTGTGCAACGCAGAATTACCGCCAAGGGCAGCCCTCGGCAGCGCCTTCGAACTCGCTTTGACGTGTGGAGCCAAGGCCATCAAAGGCGGCTCTGCATAACTACGCCATATTGACCCAGCCGAGCCTGTCGATGATGTCGCGGTGGCTGTGACACGGGTCCGGCAACGCCCATATGGAGTAAATGGCCAAGCTGCTTGTCTGGTACGATGGTAACTGCCCGCTCTGCAGACGCGAGATCGCGTTGATGCGCAGACTGGATCAGCGCGACGCGATCCAGTTCATCGACGTCGGGGCGGCAACACCAGAAGCGTGCCCCATCGATCAATCGGAGCTTCTCGCGCGTTTCCACGCCAGAGAGAACGGGCGACTTCTGTCCGGTGCTGCAGCTTTCGCCGCAATGTGGCGCGCGATCCCCCTCCTCCGCCCGCTCGGCCTTGCCGCAAGGTCTGCCCTTATCTTGTCAGCGCTCGAAAAGGTTTATCAGGCATTTCTGCGGGTGAGACCTTCGCTCCAGCGTCTCGTCTCGAAAAGACAATCAACATGAGGGCCAAACCCGATCCAGTTCACACCGGACAGGAAAGTGTGTGGAGCTTCCCGCGACCTGCCGTCGCCGTACCGACGTCGGCGCACATTCTGATACGTCATGCCGGCTTCACTATCGCAGACACGCGTGCAGCCGTGCGTACCTTGGAAACCAGCCACCCGCCCAGCTACTATATCCCCCAGCGCGATTTGGTCGCCGACTGCATCAGCTGGCGGCGGATCGTTCTGCGAGTGGAAGGGCGAGGCGCTATACTGGGATGTCGCCGTCGGCGATCTGATTCTGCAGAGGGTGGGCTGGAGCTATCCGAAGCCAAGCCCGACCTTCGAAGCGCTCCGCGACCATATCGCTTTCTACGCCGCACCCTTCGACGAATGCACCGTCGATGGCGAGTTCGTCACGCCACAGGACGGTGGCTTCTACGGGGGCTGGATCACGTCGCCGCAGGCAGGCCCTTTCAAGGGCGGACCAGGCACACAGGGGTGGTGAGACGATGACAGACAATGATCGCGCCCGAGGCCGCAACATTCCGCGTGGTCGACTCTCACGTCTAAGCCAGTTTGGGCGGCTTGCTGGGTCGGTGGCTGGCGGGATGATGGCCGAAGGCGTCCGGCGACTGGCCGACGGGGAGCGTCCCCAACTTCGCGACATGCTGCTGACACCCGCCAATGTCGGCAAGATCGCCGATCGGCTGTCACACCTGCGGGGCGCAGCCATGAAGCTGGGGCAGATCATCTCGATGGATGCTGGCGACCTGCTTCCTGCCGAGCTGACGCAGATCATGGCGAAGTTGCGAGACAACGCGCACCAAATGCCGCCAGCCCAGCTTCAGAAAGTACTGGTCAGCGAATGGGGGACGAACTGGCGCGCCGGGTTTAGTCAGTTCGATCTGCGGCCCATCGCTGCCGCTTCCATCGGTCAGGTCCATCGCGCAGTGACGCGCGACGGGCGCGTGCTGGCGATCAAAGTGCAATATCCAGGTGTTCGCGACAGCATCGACGCAGACGTGGACAACGTCGCCACCCTGCTGAAGATGTCAGGTACGCTGCCGCGCACCATCAATATCGCGCCATTGCTGGCCGAAGCGAAGCGCCAGCTTGCCGAAGAAGCTGATTACCAGCGCGAGGGTGAGCAGATGACGCTGTTTGGTCGCCTATTGGCTGACGCGCCCGAAGTCGTGGTGCCTGCTCTCGATCACGAGCTGACGACGGCTCGCATTCTCGCCATGACCTATCTTGAAGGTCGCCCCATCGAATCGCTGGAAACTGCGCCGCAAGCCGATCGGGATCTCGCTATGCAGACGCTCATGCGACTGGTGCTGCGTGAGTTGTTTGAGTTTGGCGTGATGCAGACCGACCCCAACTTTGCCAACTACCGCATTCAGCCCGAGACCGGACGGTTGGTACTTCTCGACTTTGGGGCTGCCCGCCCTGTCGATGCAGCTACGGCTAATGGTTATCGCGAGCTTCTGCGCGCAGGTATGGCGGGCGACCGTGTTGCCGTGCGCAAGGCAGCTCTCGTGGCAGGCTTTATCGGTTCTGCCGTGGTGGACCGGCACTCCGATGGCGTTGATCGCATCATCGATGTCATTCTCAGCGAGATGAACCGGCCTGGCCTGTTTGACTTTGGCGATCGCAAATTTGTCGCGGCTTTACGCGATCAGGGCATGGCAATCGCCGCAGATACATCAGCCTGGCACATCCCGCCCACAGGCGTGCTGTTTGCGCAGCGCAAAATCAGTGGGACGGCCCTCTTGGCTGCACGTCTGAAAGCGCGCGTCGATATAAGACAGCTGGTTCAGCCCTGGCTCGAAGATGATACGGCGGGTCTTGCCGAGACTGCGCACTGACCCGAAGCGGCTTCAACCGCCATAGACGAAGTCCGCTTTCTGGCATTGGCCCGTGATGCAGTGCAGCGACGATCCTCTCGGATCAGATCGGGGTCGAGGACCTAGCCACCCGGTGCCTTCCGTCCGCCCAGGCTTTCATAGATGGCGTCCCGGAGGCCCTTTATCCGTCCGTTGATCTGACCCAGTTCAGCCGGCGTCGCCCCCGAATGTTCGAGCAGGGCCTCAGCGAGGCACCCCGCCTTCTCTTTCAGGGCGCGGCCATCATCGGTCACGGTGACGACGACCTGGCGCTCATTGCCCGGGTTGCGCTTTCGGCTCACGAAGCCGGAAGCCTCCAGCCGTTTCAGCAGCGGGGTCATGGTGCTGGGTTCCAGCGCCAGCTCCTCGGCGATGTCGCCCACGGTCCGGCCGTCCTCACGCCACAGCACGTTCATCACGAGATATTGGGGATAGGTCACGCCCAGAGCGTCGAGCAGGGGTTTGTAGGCCCGCTGGATCGCCATGCTGGTCGAATAGACGGTGAAACAGAGCTGGTCCTCCATCGGAACGGGTCCGGTCTGTCGGGTCATCAAACACTCCACTGGGCGACGGTTCACGAGAAAATACATATCGCGATAATTTTCTGTTTGACAAGGCGCACACCCTCGACGATATCTGACTTATCGCGATAACAGTTAGCGGCGTAACCCTATCAACGGACAGGCCGAGGCCTTCCATTTTCACGGAAAGGACTACCCCATGATCAAGTTTCGCAACATTCTCCTCGCCGCCGTCGGCGCCGCCAGCATCGGCGGCGCGACCCATGCCCAAACGGCCCCGACAATCCCGGCGGATCAAAGCGTCCGCAACGTGGTGCTCGTCCACGGTGCCTTTGCTGACGGCTCGGGCTGGCGCGGGGTCTATGACGACCTGACCGCCCGCGGTTACCGGGTGACGATCGTGCAGAACCCCCTGACCTCGCTCGCTGACGACGTCGCCGCCACCCGCCGCGCCCTCGCCCGCCAGGACGGCGGCACGATCCTGGTCGGCCACTCCTGGGGCGGAGTGGTGATCACCGAGGCGGGCGTCGACGACAAGGTCAAGGGCCTTGTCTATGTCTCGGCCCTGACGGCGGACGTGGGCGAGACGGCCGGCGACCAGTATGCGGGCTTCGGCATTCCTTCGACCTTCGTCATCGACGAACAGGCCGACGGCTTCGGTTTCATCAACGCGGAGCGCTTCAAGGAGGGATTCGCCGCCGACGTGAGCGACGCCGACGCCGCCTTCATGCGTGACTCTCAGGTGCCGATCGCCATGTCAGCCTTCGCTACCCCCGTGACACAGGCCGCCTGGAGGACCCGCCCCAGCTGGTTCATCGTCGCCACGGAGGACGCCGCAATCAGCCCAGCCATGCTGCATCAGCAGGCGGAGAAGATCGGTGCCGTCAAGGTCGAGATCCGCGCCAGCCACGTCCCGATGATTTCGCAGCCGCGCGCCGTTGCCGACGTCATCGACCAGGCCGCCCGCACGGCAGGCGAACGGCCGGACTGATCCCTCGGACCGACCAAACCTGCCTTCGCCTCAAGCCACTCTCTCAAAGGAAACCACAATGACCCACCTGACCCTCTCCGACGACACCCGCCTTTTCTACAAGGACTGGGGCCCCAAGGACGCCCAGCCGATCGTCTTCCACCATGGCTGGCCGCTCAGCGCCGACGACTGGGACAACCAGATGCTGTTCTTTCTGGACAAGGGATTCCGCGTCATCGCCCATGATCGCCGCGGCCACGGTCGGTCGGATCAGACCGACACGGGCAATGACATGGACACCTACGCCGCGGACGTCGCGGAACTGGCCGAGGTGCTGGATCTGAAGAACGCCATCCATATCGGTCATTCCACCGGCGGGGGCGAGGCGATCCGATACGTCGCCCGCAGCCGGCCCGGGCGCGTCGCCAAGGCGGTGCTGATCGGTGCCGTGCCGCCGATCATGTTGGCCACGGAGGCCTATCCCGGCGGCCTGCCGATGGCGGTGTTTGACGGGTTCCGTGACGCGCTCGCGCGGAACCGCGCGCAGTTCTTCCTCGATGTGCCGTCAGGGCCCTTCTACGGCTTCAACCGCGAAGGGGCGGAGGTCAGCGAAGGCTTGATCCGCAACTGGTGGCGCCAGGGAATGGCAGGCGGGGCAAAGGCCCAGTACGACTGCATCACCGCCTTTTCCGAGACCGACTTCACCGAGGACTTGAAAGCGGTCTCGCTGCCGGTGCTGCTGCTGCACGGCGAGGACGATCAGGTCGTGCCGATCGACGCGTCCGCGCATCAGGCCGTCAAGCTGCTGGAGAACGGCACCCTGAAGACCTATCCGGGCCTGTCCCACGGACTGTTCGCCACCCACCCGGACCTCGTCAACGCCGACTTGCTGGCGTTCATTCAAGCATAGCGCCGGGGGCGGCTGGACGGGAACCCGCATCCCGTCCAGCTGCCGCTTCGCGCGCTTGGCCTATCGGCCAGAATCCAGGATCGCCTGTCTTTGCAAGCAGCGGACGTCAGGTCGCCAAGGCGGGTCTCTTTTGAGTGCTTTGATCTGGGGGAGCGGCTGTTCCCGCTCGCCGCACCAAGCCAGCCGGGAAATCGGCACGGTGGAACCCGCGGCCTGAGATCAGCGCGTGCTGACGCTCAGATAATTCATCGCCGTCCCCTTCACCAGATTGATGGAAAGGAGCTAGGCCCCGCAGGGCGGCAGAAGCCGGTACAGGCAGGATGCAGTATTATGCATAGAAGGACTATGCCCCCTGCGGGCGCGGAACATTTGAGGGCAAGCCTCATGTCGAGCCAGATTTCGGCGCTTCCAAACCTTTAACGTGTGGCCGAATTTCTAGGCAAGCCGATCCGGTCCGGTGGCTTCACGCTCAATCGGTGGTGATGACCTCTAGTAATGGCGTGTCATAATCTTCGTTGGCTGCGGGATCAGAACTCAGCGCTGCAGTCATGAGAGCTTCTCCTTCGGCGACTTGCCCGGCGCTCTTGAGCACTTCACCCAAACCGTATTTGGCCTTTTGATCCGATGGGTCCAGTTCAGTCGCTGTTCTATATGCCGTCACCGCCTCGCTGCCGCGGTTCAGCGTGTAAAGCAGATATCCGCGACGCACATGGAGCCCAGCGTTGTTCGCATCTCGCTCAATGGCGTTGTCGCACATGGTCAATGCGGCGTCGCGGCTGTATCCGGAAAGGGTGTGCGACAGGCAGGCCTGACCAGGATCATCGAGGCTGATGCTCGTCACTTGGTTGAAACGCGCGATATCCTCAGCCGCCCCCCCGTTGTTGCCCTGCATCTCGCGAACAGCCGCGCGATCGATCAGAAGAGCAGGAACATCGGTTTCAACGACCAACGCGTTGGTTAGCACAGCCTCGGCTTTGGCGGGATCGGTAGCCTTGAGGCTGGATGCCAGGGACTGCGCCAGACCGATGAATAGCTGAGTCTTTGCCTCCGGGTAACCGATGGCCTGCGCTACCAGGCCGATTTGCTCATAGGCCTGTTCAGCGCGGCCCATGCGCAGGAACAGACTGGCCAGAGCACTTTTACTGCCATTGTCCTGCGGCTGTAACGTAGCCACCCTCTCCAGGTCCGTAAGAGCGCGGGCAGACTGACCCATCCGCTCATAGGCCGCAGCGCGGCGGTAAAGGGCATGTGTGTTTTCGGGCCACGATCGGAGAGCGCCCGTGTAAGCTAGAACAGCCTCCAGATCATCACCCTCGATCTCGGCCAGCCGTCCCTTCGCGTGAAAAAGAATGGTGTCGTTTGGGTCGGCCGCCTCGGCCGCAGCGATGTCGGCACGGGCTTTTTCGAGGTCATTCAGTGCTAGGTAGGCCAGTGCGCGGTTGGCCAAAGTGTTCGCATGCGGGGACGTGAATCCCGCCAGTGCGACATCGAATTGAGCGATGGCCCCGACGTGGTCACCTTCGTTGCTGAGCACATAGCCGCGGCGCAATGCGACCTCCGGATTGCTCGCCGGTGCGGTTGTCAGCGTTTCACGATCAGTCGCAGTCAGGGTGTAGCTTCGCTTCACCTGCATGGTCGCCTTCAGGTCTTTGAAGCGGTCCATGTCAGCCTGTTCGGACTGCATTTCCGCCGCAGTGGCGTAGGGACGCAGAACGATCGAACCGCGATCCGTCTCCAGCCGATTACCGTTACGTTCGACAGTGCGGTAATAGCGTGTTGCACCAGCTTCTACCTCATAGGGTCGAACCGACAGGTCAACGACATCTTCGTCTTCGGGCAGAATGACGGATGTCCGGAATGAAGACGAGGTGGGGAAGGCTCTTGCATAATCTGCGTTCTCAAACCTCTCGTTCGTGTGAAGTTCAATGCCCTTCCACGTCACGTGGGCCAGGGGAATATTGACGGGACCCTCACCCCAGTTGAAAGCGACACGAGCCGTTGCACTCGCGACAAACTCATGTGTGTCCTCGCGATATTCCCACTGGCTCTGAAGGTCTGTCACCTGACCGAAATCTTTCAAAAATTCAGTCCAGCGCTCGTCGTACAAGCGGGTCAGTTCAGTAGCGGGGACCAGGCCCACGCTGCTCTGCATCTCAGTCGCGACGTGGCCCCGGTCGATATCGGTCAACCGAACGCGTGCCGGGCTGTATATGCCGTCTGAAAAATCAAATTCGACATGAAGCGCACCGGTCGGTTGCGGCGGGAGGCTGAGCGGAATCTGCTCTAGGTCGGCGCGTTCGACGATGGGCAGAGCGTATTCGTGAACCAGTGGAACGTCCGGCATGAGGCTGCGATCACCAATACGCGCCCCATCAATCAAATAGGTTTCACCGTTGATGCGCGCCTTCACAATCACATGGTCGAACGCGCTGACCATAGGCAGAAATTTGTCGAGCGGCAGGTTGCCCGATGACACAAGTGCTGGAACCGCATCGATCCCGAGCTCTCTCAGCAGAGCGACCAGAAGCACAGTTTTACCCTTGCAGTCGCCCTGGCGGCTTGCCCAGACTTCATTGGCAGAGACTGGCAGCCAGCCTCCCTCTCCGAGCGTCAGCGCCATGTAGCGCACTTCATCCTGGACCAGCCGCAGCGCCGCCAAAGCGCGGGCTTCCGGCGTAGCGTGCTCGGACCGTATGCGCGCGACATGCGCCGCCATGTCGGCGGCTTCGGGCAAGACGCTGGCCTGATCGTAGGCGGGGCGGACCTGGTCCGCGATAGTTCCCCAAGTCGGAATGTTGCTGATCTGCCAGCCGTAGTCAGGAAGAGAGCGGGGCGCGATGGCATCGGGATAGGTTTGCGCTTCGACGTCAGTCATCCGATTAACCAGGACGTTGAAGTCGCCTTGTCGGGTGATCGGGGGTAAGGCGGCGTGGCGTCCGGCGCGGGTTTCCACGCTCATGGATGCGGGCCAGCTGAATGTCGTTACAGCGAGGTCAACGGGAAGTGGCGAATAAGAGAAGGCAAGCGCTTCGAGCGGATTGTTGAAGATGTCGAACTGCGTGCGTACCGAGTATGCAAAATCAATGGTGTCGCCAACTCGGATGTCGGGATTTACGAGAACGCCCGTCAGCAGGCCATTAATCTGCAGTGACTGCTCAAGCGCTGCCTCACGACGGAGAATTGTGAAGTCCGCCTTTTCAAGTATGTTGGAAGATTCACCTGCACGGATGATGCGGGCGTAGTGAACGGTAGGCGTCTGCAAGCCCGGATTCCACACCAGTCCCAACTGCGAAGCCTGTTGCAGACCCAAGGGTGACAGGACCCGCATCCGCATGCGGACGTAGGTTTCAGTGTGAGTACCGAAGGCACGCGCATGGTTCTCGACCAACTCATAGCGGACGTGTTGAGATGAGTTGTCCGGCGCGTTTGACAAATGAGGCGGTACGTCAGGAAGCCAGGTAGGAACAGGCCCGCGCAGTATGGTGTCGCCAGCTATGGCTGGCGCGCCCAAAAACCAGGCCGACATAGCCAGCAGCATCAGCTTGTTCTTCAAAGCATTTTCCCCGCCTAGATTTAGCCTTATTCCGAGTAGCAGACATGAGGTGCAGCAAAAAGGGCTAGCCTGAAAGCCGTGGATGCATCCGCGCTGCTAACCTGCCTGAGAACAGAAGGCGCAGTTTAGG
>NZ_JBZXEB010000006.1:0-341856 GCF_058725425.1 Brevundimonas sp. DW-iso22
AGTTCACAACCAGGGCATATCCGGCCTGTTGAAGGTGGATGACCGTCATCAGGGCGGCGAGATCAACGCTCACGCCCGGTTCGAGGTCGGCTTGCGCGATGCCGTTCCCGGCCATGGCCTGGCCGCACAGCCGAACCTGGACGCCGGCGGCGATGAGGCTGCGGATCAGGGCGCTGTTGGGGTTGGCGTCGCCCTTGCCGCGCGCGGCCCAGGCGGCGTCGGAGAGGACCGCAGGGGTGGCGGCGCCGTGTAGCACAACGACGATCTGACGATGGTCGGCGTCCACGCCGCCCGCCGCCAGCATATTCGCCAGCCGCGCAACGCGATCCAGTCCCTTCAGCGGCCTGTCGTCCGGACCGCCCTGGGACACGTCGAAGATGACCCGATAGACGCGCGACGGATCCGGCTGTTCGCCGGCCTCGGGCAGGGGCTTGAAGCCGCCGAAGCCTGAAACAGCTTGAGCGAAGCTCGGGGAGGCCGCCAGGGAGGCGGCCAGGGACAGGGCGAGGAGGAGGGTTTTCATGGCCGGTTCCGGTGTGCGGGCGCTGGGGGTCAGGGACGGCGGGCGACGAGATCGATCAGGGCGGACCGGCCGCTGTGGCCGGCGCCTTCGGAGACGTCGCTGTCGTGGCTTTTCAGATGCAGGATGTCGAAGTCGGCGAAGGCGTCGCGGAGCAGCGCCTCGGTGTAGAGGTTCTCGACCTGGCCCGGACCGCCCGTTCCATAGGCGATCTGTTCCGGCCGATAGCCCTGCAGCAGGAACAGGCCGCCAGGCTTCACGGCCGCCTTCATACGCTCGAAAAGTCGGTCGCGCAGGGGAGGCGGGGCGAACTGAATGAAGACGGCGACCACGACGTCGAACGCATCCTGCGGCCAGGCCCAGGTCTCGAGGTCCGCCACCTGGGCGTCCAGTGTGACCCTGCGTCGCTCGGCCAGGGCGAGGGCCTTCTCGATCGCGCGCGGGGCGATGTCCGTGGTCGTGACGGTCAGGCCCTGTTCGGCGAGCCAAACGCCGTTTCGTCCCTCGCCGTCGGCGACCGCCAGAGCGGTCATGCCGGGCTGGAGCCGCGCGATCTGAGCGGCCAGGAAGGCGTTGGGCGTCTTGCCGAACAGATAGTCCTGGCGGTCATAGCGGCTATTCCAGAAGTCGCGGGCGGCGACGGAGTCCATAAGGTGTTCCTTCATATGATGAGGACGCTGGCGGGCAGATCGGTCTCGCCGGGCGTATGGTCGGCGAACCAGGATTCAAGCGCGCCCACAGTGTCGATGTCGAGCGTCCGGCGGTCCCGCCCGTAATGTTCGGGCACGCCCTGGGCGGTGACGAAGGCCACCGGATAGTCCGCCTCCGGCTCGAAAGGTCGGTCCCCGACCAGCAGGCGATCAAGGCGCTGCCCCTTGGGATTCTCCAGCTTCACAAAGGCCGTGAGGCCCCGGCAGCGTTTGATGTAGCCGCCCATCTGCTCATACGGGTCGGCGGCGAAGGTGCGCTCAAGATTCTCTTCCAGCATCGCCTTCAACTCGGCTCCGGTCAGCGTCGTGCGCGAGATGGGCGGGTTCATCGGCGCGATATTGTAGAGGTCGCCCAGAGTGACCGGACCCGGCGCGACGGGCGCGCCATACCGCCAGCCGTTCGAGAAGGCGATGTCCACGCCCGCTGCCTGCGCCGCCGCCGCCAGCAGGACGTCGTCCATCGGCGCGCTCGCCATGGCGTAGCGGTGAAGGGGAATGGCCGTGCGGCCGACGACGCGCGCCAGACGCTCCCGCTCGGGCGCCAGGGCCGTCTCCACCAAGCCGGCGACTTGATCGTCTTGGGGGCCAGCGTCCACGGCTATGAGCCGATGGCGGCGCAGGGACACGCGGCCCTCTGCAATCTCGAGGTCCAGCCGGCCGATATAGGCGCCGTGGCAGCCGGACTGGATGATCAGGGTGTCGCCGACGCGGGCCGGCTCGTGCAGGCGGTTATGGGTATGGCCGCTCAGGATCACGTCGATGCCCGGTGTTTCCGCGGCCAACTTCAGATCCTGCGGAAAGCCGAGGTGCGACAGCAGGACGACCAGATCGACCTTCTCCTCGCGGAGCTGGTGCAGTTGCTCGCGGGCTTCGGCCACACCCATTTCAAACCGCACGCCTTCGGAGAAGGCGGGGGGCATGGTCTTGTCGACGATGGGGCAGGCCAGGCCCATCACGCCGATCCTCAGACCGCCGCGCTCGAACACCCATCGCCCGTCGAACACCGGCGCGCCGTCATCCTTGCGAAAGACATTGGCGGCCAGGACGGGATACTCCAGTCGCGCGGCCAACGCCTTGAACCCCGCGGGGCCATAGGCGAACTCCCAGTGCGCCGTCATGGCGTCGATCTTCAGGGCGTTCATGATCGGGACCAAGGCCTCGCCCCGGCTGGCGACGGCGACCCGCGTGCCATGGAAGGTGTCGCCGTTGTCCAGGGTCAGGCATGGACCTTCGGCGCGCGCCTCTTCGAAGAGGCGCGCGATGCGGGCGACCCCGCCCAGCCGTTCGAACCGCCAGCCGCCTTCGGTGCGCACCAGTTCGGGATGCGGCTCGAGATAGCCGTGCAGGTCGTTCAGCTGGAGCAGGGTCAAGGTGGTCATGGCCGGTCTCAGCGCAGCGGTTGTCCGGAGCGGATACGACCGATCACCGCTTCGAGTTGCGCCTGGGGCATGCCGCCGGGGATCAGATTGCCGTTGATGATAAAGGCGGGCGTGCCCTGCAGGGCCAGGGCCGCCGCTTCTCGGCCGTTTCGGTCGAGCACCGCGTCGATGTCTGCGCGGTGATCGGCCAGGTCCTGATTCAGGCGCGCCATGTCCACGCCGGCCGACTGGACCAGACGCGTGATGTCCGCCTGGTCGCCGATGCGCGACGGCGACAGCATGAAGGCGTTATGGACGGCCTCGTACTTGCCTTGGTAACTGGCGGCGAGGGCGGTCCGGGCGGCGGTCTCCGAGACGTCGCCGAAGATCGGCCAGTCCTTGTACAGGACGCGCACCTTGGGGTCCGCCTTCAGCAGGCCGTCGATCTCCGGCTGCATCTTCTTGCAGTAGGGGCAGTTGTAATCGACGAAGCCGATGATGGTCACATCGGCGTTTTCGGCGCCGATGAAGGGCGCTGCCGGGTCGCGCAGCAGATCGTTGAAGCCGACCTGGGCGATGGGCGGCATGTCTTGTCCGGAGGCGGCGGAAGGGCTGGCGGGCGCCGCGCCGTTGTCGGCGTCGGCGGGGCCGCAGGCGGCGAGCGCCAGGACGGCGGCGAGGGCAGGGGCGAAGGTGCGGTTCATGGAAGCTCCGTGAGGCGAGGGGTCAGTGCAGACGCGCGATTTCGGTCGCGATCTGTTCGGGGGCGATTTCCCCCATGTGGGCCTTGGCCAGACGGCCGTCGGCGTGGAGGAACAGGGTCACCGGAATGCCGGCCGTGCCGTAGTGGCGGGGCACCGCCATGGCCTCGTCGAACAGCACATGGTCGAGGGCCAGCCCCTGGCTCTGCAGAAAGGCCCGAACGCCGGCTTCGCCCTCGCCCTGGTTGACGAAGAGGAAGCGCACATTCGGATGGGCTTTTTCGGCCTGGGCCAAAGCCGGCATCTCGCGCCGGCAGGGCGGGCACCAGGTGGCCCAGAGATTGATCACCGTGGGCCGGTCGCCCGGAGCGGAGAGGTTGATGGGCGGGGCGTCCATCGCGGCCAGCGTCAGGGCGGGCGGCGCCATGGGCTGCGTCGCCGAGGCCAACTGATGGGCGGTAGTCCAAACCAGGGCGCTGGCCAGCACAGGCGCAATGGCCCAGGCGCGTTCGCGCGTCGTGCGCAGCAGCAGGATCGTGGCCAGGATCATGACCGGCGCGACCCAGATCCAGCTGAACCCGCCCTGCCAGATCGCGAGCGCTCGCCACGGGTCGGCCCCGAAATACTCCCAGTGCGTCGCCACGTGACCGAGGCGGGCGGTGGCCAGACCGCCGAAGACCAGAACCGTGCTCCACAGATTGAAGCGCGGGCTGACCCGGCTGGCCAGCAGTCCGGCGCCGATCATGAAGACGAACACGCCGGCGATGATGGCGAACCGCTCTCCCGACAGGACGAGCGGGCCCAGGGTGATGGCGTTCATGCGGCGGCTCCGGCGCTCTGCAGGGCGGATGCGACGTCTTGGGCCGACATCTCTCCGATCAGTCGGCTGCCCGGCGCTTCGGTCGCCGAGGGCGAAAGGAAGATCATCGTCGGCGGTCCGACCACCCCGTGCCGCTCAAGAAGCGCGCGCGCCTCGGGCGTGCTGCGCGTGACGTCGACCTTGATGAGGTCGGTGTTCGAAAGGCTGGCGATGACGGCGGGGTCCTCGAACACCGTCCGCTCGATCACCTTGCAGCTGACGCACCAGTCAGCGGTGAAATAGACCAGGGCGGGACGTTTGCGCGCGCCGGCATCGGCGACGGCGCGGTCCAGCGCCGTCTGATCCAGCACGACCGCCGCGGTTTCGACCGGCGCGGCGGCTGCGGCTCCGGCGGGACGCGCTAGGGGCTCAAGCGGACGCCAAGGGTCGTCCGCCCCGAGACTGAGGCCGACGAGCAGCAACAGGCCCCAGGTCGCGGCCGCCAGGCCGGCGACGCGGGCGACGCCGTTTCTCAGGTTCGGGCTCAGCGGCTGGAACAGGCCGAGGGCCGCCGCCAGACCGAGCGCCAGCGCCGCGCCGAGAGCCAGCGTCGCGTTCGGCGGCAGGATGCGGCTGGCCAGCCACCAGGCCATGCCCAGGAAGATGAAGCCGAACAGCATCTTCACCCGGTCCATCCACGGCCCGGCCTTGGGCAGGAAGCGCGCGCCGACCGTGCCGAACACGATCAAGGGCACCCCCTTGCCCAGGCCCAGGAAGAACAGGGCCGCCGCGCCCAGCCCAACGTCGCCGGTCTGGGCGATGTAGAGCAGGGCGCCCGCCAGGGGCGCGGTGACGCAAGGCCCCACGATAAGGGCGGAGACGAAGCCCAGACCTGCGGCTGAGGGCAGGGACCGCCGGCCATCGCCGCCGTCGCGGGAGAGGCGGCTGGTCCAGGTCGAGGGCAGTTGCAACTCGAAGCCGCCGAACATGGAGGCGGCGAGGATGACGAAGACGACAGCCAGAGCGCCCACGGCCCAAACCGACTGGAGCGCCATCTGCAGGTTCTGTCCGGACCAGGCGGCCGCGACGCCCAGGAGGGCGAAGGCGATGGAAAGGCCGAGCACATAGGCGACCGAGAGCATCAGGCCTCGGCGCGTACCGCGCCCGTCCACGCCGCGTCCGATGACGCCGGCCAGGATCGGATACATGGGAAAGACGCAGGGCGTGAAGGCCAGCAGCACGCCAAAGCCGAAGAAGGAGAGCAGGACCCAGGTCGCCCCGCCCTGCAGCGCCAGGCGATCGACGAAGCCCGGGTTGGCGTCCAGAGTGACCGCCGGCGATGACGCGACCGGCGAAGGCGCCGCCGCTCCCTCGTCGTTCTCGGGCGCGGGTGCAGCGCCCGGCGCCTGGATCGCCAGCATGGCCGCGGCCTGTGCGGTCTGCGCATCGGCCTCCCGCGCGGCCACGTCGGACTGCGGCCGGGTCGGCACGTCGATGGTGCGCGTCATCGGCGGGTAGCAGATCGAGTCTTCGAGGCAGCCCTGATAGGTGATGTTGACCGACGTCGGCTCGCCGGCCTGCGTCAACGTCTGCGCCGACAGGATCGCGCGACCCGCGTCATGCCAGACGTCGACGACGCCGAAGCCCGGATCGTCCTTGGTTTCGCCGGCGGCCAGTTCCAGCGGCAGAGACTCCTTCCCGCCCGGCGTGCTGGCGACGGTGTGGTCACGATAGAGATAATGGCCAGGCGCAATGTCCCAGGCGAAGGCCAGGTCGCCGTCAGCCTCACGCGTCACCGTCAGGGCGAAGGCCTTGTCAGGCGAAAGCGGAGCCTGACCCAAGGCCGAACCCGGTAGGGCGAAGGACAGAAGAGCGAGAGCGGCGGGCAGCAGTCGGCGGAAAAACCTCATGGCCATCTCGTGGGCAAGCGAGCTTAAGTCAGGCTTAAGCCGGAGCTTGCACGTCACAACGCATGAGATTGCTCGCCATAGAAGACGATCCCGTTCTCGCTGACGGCCTCCAGGTCGGGCTCAGCGCCTGTGGCTGGACGGTCGAGGTCGTCGGGCGGGTCGAGGACGCCCTCGCGGCGCTGGAAAGCTCGGCGTTCGATGCGGTCGTGCTGGACCTGGGTCTTCCTGACGGCGACGGCCTTTCGGTGCTGCGTTTCGTTCGAGAGCGCGACATGGATGTCGGCGTGGTGGTCTTGTCGGCGCGCGATGACAGTCGGGACCGCATAGTGGGTCTGGACGCCGGCGCGGACGATTATGTCGGCAAACCGTTCGATCTCGACGAGCTGGCCGCGCGATTGCGCGCGGTGCGGCGTCGCCTGCTCGGACGTTCGACCCCCGCCTTGCGCCACGGCGGGGTGACCATCGATCCCAAGTCGCGTCTGGCTTGGCGTGAAGAGGGGGACCTGCCCCTTTCGAGACGTGAGTTCGCTATCCTGGAGGCCCTGATGGAACGGCCCGCACAGGTCCTCTCGCGCAGTCAGCTGGAAGAACGCCTGTACGGCTGGCAGGAGGAGATCGGCTCCAACGCCGTGGAAGTGCACATCCACTATCTGCGGGCCAAGTTGGGAGCCGGCTTCATCCGCACCGTCCGCGGCGTGGGATACACCCTGCAATGAGCTCGATCCGCTTGCGTCTGTTCGTCACTCTCGCGCTCGTGACCGCCCTGGTCTGGGGCGGCGCGGTCGTCTGGGTTGAAATCCAGACCCGGGCCGAAGTGCAGCGGGTGCTGGACCGGCGCCTGATGGAGTCGGCCCGCATGGTTTCGTCCCTGATGCAGGCCGGCAGCGTGCGCCCGGCGATCCAGGCTCCGGACACCGGGGCCGCGGATGTCTATGACCGTCAGCTCTCCTGCCAGATCTGGTCGCTGGAAGGCGATCTGATTGGTCGGTCCCAAAGCGCGCCTGCGGAGCGATTGTCGGAAGGGGGCGACGGATTTTCAGAACGCACGATCCGGGGCGAGCGCTGGCGCGTCTATACGGTGCATGATCGAGACGCCGGATTCCGGGTCATGGTCGGGGACAATCTGGCCGTTCGCGAACACCTGGTCGGCAATGTCGTCACCGCCTTGATCGGTCCGGCGGTCCTCGGCCTGCTGGCGCTGGGCGTGCTGATCTGGTGGTCGGTTGGGCGGGGGCTGGCCCCTATTCGACAAATGACCCGCAGCCTTGCGGTACGGGATGCGGAAGATCTGACGGCGTTGGACGTATCGCCGGACGCCCGCGAACTCCGTCCCTTCGCCCTGGCGCTGAACGACCTGATGTCACGCCTTGGCGCAGCGCGGCGTCGCGAGGCCGAGTTCACGGCCGCCGCCGCGCACGAGTTGCGTACCCCTCTGGCAGGCCTGCGCGTCCAGGCGCAGATTGCGGCGTCGTCTTCGGATCCTGCCGTTCGAAGCCGCGCGCTGGAGCAGATCCAGACTTCCGTCGATCGCACCGCCCGCCTCGTCACGGGGCTTCTCGCCCTGGCGCGCGAGGACGAGATGCCGGTTAGCGACGAGGATCGCCGCTGGGTGACGCTCCGATCGCTGTTTGCAGGAGCGGAAGGCGATGGTCGGGTCTCGTTCGTCGACAGTGACGCCCTGCTCAACGTGGATCCAGATCGCTTCGGGGCAGCGGCCGCCAATCTGCTCGCCAACGCACAGGCGCACGCGGCATCCTCAATCCTGATCAGTTACGACCCGACTTCCAGACGCTTGATCGTCGAGGACGACGGACCGGGCGTGGCCTTCTCGGATCTGCATCGTTTGGGACGGCGCTTTTTCCGCGCGTCTAATGCCCCTACCGGAGGGAGCGGTCTGGGCCTCTCTATCGTCCTCGCCACTGTGAAGGCCCATGGGGGACAGGTGCAGTTCTTGCGCTCACCAGGAGGCGGTCTTCGTGTTGAGGTGACAACTCCGGAGCAGGCGTCGGAGTCTTTGAACAACTCGACCAAGCGAGACTGACGGTATCAACCGGCTTCAGTGGCGTCTGTTGTCGGTTTGATGATACGGTATAGTCCATTGCCTATTCGCTTGTCATAGCGGTGCTGGTTGGTCTTGAAGCAGAGTTGCCTGCCGATAGATGGCGACATCACTAGAATTTTATTACGTCGAATTTCATCAATGAATTCAAAAGCGCTGTCCAAGTGACGGTAGCTCGCACGGTATGGTGCGCGGATGAGAGAAAAGGCGCTGATAAATCAGCGCCTTCTGGTCTGTTGAAGGATCGAGTGGGAATAGGCCAACAGCAAAACGCCCCTGACAGTCGTTGTCAGGGGCGTTTCTGTTTCTAGAAGCGGTAGTTGACGCCGACGCGCAGGTTGCGGCCCGGCCGCGGAGAGATGTCCTTCTGGAAGCTGGCGTGCTCGCGCGCCTCCTCGTCGGTCAGATTGTGCGCCTCGGCGAAGACCGTGACATTGCGGTCCGCGAACGGACGAATGGCACCGCGCAGATTGACCAGGGTATAGCTGTCGGTGGGCAGTTCGAATTCGGTGACCCGGTCCTGCTCTGCGACCTTGCGCACCTCCAGTCCGACGTCGAACAGGCGAGAGGCGTATTCCAGCCCCGCCGTCGCCGACCAGGGCGGAATCCGTGCGGCAGGCCCCAGATCCGTATCTGCCCGTACCCAGTCGGCTGCGCCGGTCAGGGCCAGGCTGCGGTCTCCGGACTGCCACAGGTCATAGCGCCCCTCGATTTCGAAGCCGACGAATTCGGCGTCCGTCTGAACATACTCGAAGATCGGCAGTTCGGATTCGATGTCCTCTTCGCCAGTAGGCCGAAGGTCGATGAAGCCGTCGTATTTGGCGTAGTAGGCGTGCAGGTCGAACTCGAACGGACCGGAGCCGAAATGCGCCGTTCCTTCGATAGAGGTGGCGACCTCGCTGTCCAGATCGATGTCGCCGATCTCGAAGGTTTCCGTGGCCACGTGGGCCCCCTCGGCGAACAGTTCGACCTCGCTGGGTGCCCGCTCGTTACGGGCGACGCTCAGCCCCAGGAAGACGCCTTCAGCAGGCCGACCGAAAATCCCTGCAGAGGCGGACACGTTGGTAAAGTCGCGGTCCGCCGACACGCTTTCCAGCGAGCGGTTGTCGAGACGCAGCCCGCCTTCGAAGCCCACGCGGCCGCGATCAAGGCGCTGGACGGTGTAGATGCCCTGCTCGCTGATCTGGGTGCGCGGCACATAGGCTTCGTCGCCGATGGCGTCGAAGGTCCGGTCCAGCACCTGGGCACCGATGACGCCCTGCCAGCCATCGCGCTCGCGCTGGATCAGCTCGAACCGGCCCTCGTATCCGTCGGACAGGAACCGGGTGCCGACCTCGTCGCCCTCGAACTCGGTGTGCGTGTAGTCGGCATAGCCCGCCGACAGCCGCGCCTCGCTGAACGGGCCAGAGGCGAAGTTCAGGCCGCCACGGATGTCATATCGCGTCTGCTCCAGCCCGATCGAGACCGACTCTTCGCCGTGCTCCTCTTCGCCTTCATGGTCCTCATCTTCCTCGCCCTCCTCATGCTCGTGCGCATGGCCATGGCCCGGCACGCCGTAGGTGGTCTCGACGCGCTTGATCGAGGCTCCCAGATAGCCGCGCGAGCCGATCCAGCTGACGCCGGCACCGTACTGGTCAAGCTGGACGAAGGTGTTCTCGACCGTGCGTTCGTCGCCGGCGTCTTCGCCCTCTTCCTCCAGGAGGCGTCGGGATTCCGGGAATACCGGCACGTCGTAGTCCGAGGCGTCGCGGGTAAAGCCGTCGATCGTCAGGACCAGGGGGCCGGCGTTCGCCTTCAGCCGGCCTCCGAAGCTGGTGCCGTCATCCACCGAGGAATACTGGGCCGAGACATGCCCGTCGACGCCGCCGGCCGCGCGTTCCGTCGGGATGCGGTCGTCGATGATATTGACCACCCCGCCGATGGCCGAGCCGCCGTAGGTGAGGGTGGAGGGGCCGCGCACGATCTCGATGCGGCGCGCCTCGGCCGGATCGACCGCCACCTGGTGATCGGGCGAAACTGAACTGGCGTCGATCAGGCCCAGGCCATTGGTCAGCACCTGGACGCGCGGACCGGCCAGGCCGCGGATCACCGGTCGGCTGGCCCCCGGCGCAAAGGCGGTGCTGCGTACGCCGGGCAGTCCGTCGACCAGGTCACCGAGCGTGGCGACGGGGGCGACTGCCAAGTCTTCCTCGTCCAGGACCTCGAGCGCCAGCAGGCTGGCCCGGTCGGTCACACCGAAGGGCACGCCGGTGACAATGACCTCTTCCAGCACGGTCGGTTCGGTCTGTGCCGGTACCGACTGGGCTGAGGCCGCACCGCCAAGCGCGGCCCAGCCCGTGGCGGCCAGCAGGAGGGTGCGGGTGGAGGGGCGGTGACGCATGGCAAACTCTCTCGGGAAAGAAGCGATGTGTTATGAAATAACATACCGACCCGTCAAGGCCGCGATCATGACGATCCCGTAATCCGCGAGCCCGCCACAGGGTGTGTGATCCACACCAGTTGCGCTAGAGAGCGTGAGCTTGGTCTTCAGCCTTGGGAGCGGTCTATGTTGAGGATGCTGTCACGTGGCCTGGGGTTGGGTGCGGTCCTGCTGGCCTTGACCGCTTGCGGAACGATCGAGCGGCCGGATCCGGTGCCGTTGCGCATTCTTGAGGGTCAGTTGGCCCCCACCGTCGATCCGCGCATCCGGGCCGGGGACGAGGACAAGCTGCGCGCCTTGGCCGAGGAGTTCGCGGCCGGTCTGGGCCGAGGTGAAGCCCAGCGAAACATTCTGGCCCTGTCAGGCGGCGGCGCGAACGGCGCTTACGGGGCCGGCGTTCTGGTCGGCTGGAGCCAGGCGGGCACCCGCCCGCGCTTCGACATCGTCACGGGCATCAGCACCGGGGCCCTGGCCGCGCCTTTTGCCTATCTGGGCTCCGACTGGGACGACGAGCTTCAGGCCGCCTATGCCAGTGGTCAGGCCGACGGCATTCTGGGCCCCCGTGGCCTGGCCGCCTTCGTGGCCCCCAGCCTGTTCAGCCCCGGCAAGCTGAAGCAGCTGGTCGATGACAATGTGACGCCCGAGCTGTTGCAGGCCATAGCCGTCGAACATGCCCGGGGCCGCCGCCTGCTGGTCGTCACCACCAATCTGGATGGCGAGGAATCGGTCATCTGGGACATGGGGGTTCTGGCGACCCAGGGCGACGAACAGGCCCTGACCCTGTTCCGCCAGGTGCTGGTGGCCTCCGCCAGCATTCCGGGCGTCTTTCCGCCGGTCATGATCGCGGGCCTGACGGACGGGCGTCTGGTGGAGGAGATGCACGTCGATGGCGGTGTCAACATGCCCTTCCTGGCCGTGCCCGAGGCGATGCTGGGCTGGAACGACCCGGTCCCCGGCGTGGCGGCCTCTCCGGACCGGGCGGCCATCTATGTGCTGGTCAACGGCCAGGTCAGCCGGGACTACCGCGTTGTGCGCGGCCGCCTGCCGGCCATTCTGGCGCGGGCCTATGACAGCATGAGCAAGGCCGCCCTGCGCACCCATCTGGTCGCCAATGCCACCTTTGCCCAGCGCAACGGCGTGGCCTTCCGCGTCGCCGCCATCCCCGGCGACCGCACGGTCTCCAGCCTGGATTTCAGCCAGGAGTCGATGCAGTCCCTGTTCGAACTGGGCCGCTCCAGCGCCGCCGCTCGTCAGGCCTGGAGCGTGATGAACGCTGGTGCGACGGTGGCCGCGATTGCGCAGGATCCGGTGGGGGAGGCGGGAGAAGCTTCAGATGAGGCGGAGTAGGTGGGCCCAAAGCAGCCCTGGCAGACGTCAGCTAAAGTGGGAAGCGGACACATCGGCCGACCAACGTGTGTTTAGCCTGAAGTTCGCCATGCTTCTTGTGGCTGCAATCTGTGACCGGGTCGATGGCAATGTGTCCACGGAACTCGGAAATCTTCCGTCGAACTAATGAGCTGGGCGAGATGCCTCTGCAAAGCGTGCGCTGCCTGCGGTCGAGATCAATCGAAGTTCGCCGTTCGCTAGTTCCAAATCTCCTCCTACCTTCATGATGACAACAATTCGATTGTAGCGAGCGGGATCCTCTTCAGGGCAGTGCATAATGGAGGCGAACTCCGGACCGGCGCTCCCTCCAAAGCTGGTCCAACGCCGGCCAACGCCCGTTGGATTCCCAGGCGGCGTCAGCGGCAGTCCGTCGTCAGAGCAGTCGACATACAAGCGGTACTGCCTAGGGGTGTTAGTCCCTTGCGCCCCAATGACCGATACTGAGACCTTGGATTGTTCGAACGCGACTTCGCGACCGTCCAGTTCCGACAAAACGCCATAGAAAATCTCTGCGTCCGGCGGTTCTTGAAGCTCGGCGATTTGGCTCGGTATAATCAAAAGAGCGACGCCTCCAATCACTGTCGCAACTATCGTCAAAACTACCGCTCTGCCGCTCGTCGTCATGCTTCAACCCTATCCCATCCAAGTAGAAGCTACACACCTCCCGCGCCTTTGAAAAAGAGCGAGGAAGCCGCTCATGTGCTGGGGCAGTCAATCCGCTTACCGCCGCAAAGCAAAATGTCGATTACCGGTGTAGGAACGGGCTTTCATAGCGTCCGAGAAAGATTCGGAAGCAGACATCGGACTTGTGGCGACAACCCTCCGTTGGCTAATCCATCCACATGACCCTGACACTCTACGGCATCCCCAACTGCGACACCGTCAAGAAGGCCCGCATCTGGCTGGACCAGAACGGCACCGCCTTCACCTTCCATGACTACAAGAAGTCGGGCATCGATCGGCCTCGGCTGGAGGCCTGGGTGGCCGAGCATGGGTGGGAGACGGTGCTGAACCGGGCCGGGACGACGTTCCGGGCCTTGCCGGAGGCGGACAAGACGGGGCTGGATGCGGACAAGGCCATCGCCCTGATGCTGGCCCAGCCGTCTATGATAAAACGCCCGGTGCTGGACCTGGGCGACCGGACAGTCGTGGGCTTCAAGCCGGAGCTTTATGCGGCGGCGCTCGCCTAGCGAACCAGGGTGAACTGCGCTGCCTGACCGGACTGGGCGCTGGCGCTCAGCCAGACGTCGAACAGCCCGGGTTCGGCGATCATCGTGTGATCCGGGCCCATGAACTGCACATCGGCGAACGTCAGGGGCATCGTCACCTCGACCGACTTGCCGGCGGGCACCGTCACGCGTCGGAACGCCTTCAGCAACCGTACCGGCTGGGTCAGGGAGGCGACGCGGTCGCGGATATAGAGCTGAACCACCTCGGTAACGTCGCGGTCGCCGCCGTTGGTCAGGGTGACGCTGGCCTCGACCTGGCCGTTCCAGGCCATGGTCTGTGACGACAGCCGCGTCTCGGACCAGTCGATGGGGGCATAGGTCAGACCGTGGCCGAACGGGTAGAGAGCGGCGTGCGGCACCTCGCGGAACTTGGAGGTAAACTCCTGATCCGTCGGCTGGGACGGGCGCCCCGTCGCCTTGTGCGCATAGTAGAAGGGCGACTGGCCCGACCGGAACGGGAAGCTGACCGGCAGGCGGCCCGTCGGCTCGTGATCGCCGAACAGCACGTCGGCGATGGCGTGGCCGGTCTCCGATCCCAGGAACCAGGTCACCAGAATGCTGTTCGCCCCGGCGACCGCACCCGACAGCTCCATGCCGCGACCGTTGCGCAGCAGGACCACAACCGGCTTGCCCGTCGCCGCCACGGCCTCGGCCAGGGCCAATTGAGGGGCTGGAATGTCGATGCTGACTCGCGACTTGGACTCGGCCGACATCACCGACGATTCGCCGATGGCCAGCAGGACGACGTCCGCCTCATTGGCAGCGGCCACCGCCGCCTCGATGCCGCCGGGCAGGGGGGCCTCGACGTCAGATCCCTTCACGACGGTCAGGGCATTCGGGTCGCGCAGCGCCTGGCGCAGGCCCTGTTCCAGCGACACCGCCAGATCGGTGTCCTTGAAGATCGACCAGGGGCCGAACACATCGGCGGCATCCGCCCCGAACGGGCCGATCAGGGCGATGCGCTGGCCCGACTTGGGCAGGGGCAGCAGTCCACCCTCGTTCTTCAACATCACGATGGACTTGCGCCCGGCCTCGCGGGCCAGGTCCAGATGATCACGGCTGCCGACCACGCGCCGCTCCACCGCTACGTCCGAGCCGCGATAGGGGTCGTCGAACAGACCGAGCGCCGCCTTGGTCATCAGGACCCGCCGCACGGCCTGGTCGACGCGCGCCATCGGCACCTCGCCAGAGGCCACCAGATCGGGGATGTGGCGCAGATACAGGCCGCTCTTCATCGACATGTCGACCCCGGCCATCAGGGCAATCCGCGCCGCGTCACGACCGTCGGCGGCAAAGCCGTGGGCGACCAGCTCGGCCTCGGACGTGTAGTCGGACACCACGAAGCCCGCGAAACCCCACTCGCCATGCAGGATGTCGGTCAGCAGCCATTTGTTGCCGCTGGTCGGTACGCCGTTCAGGTCGTTGAAGGCGCTCATGACCGACAGGGCCCCGGCGTCCAGCGCGGCCTTGAACGGCGGCAGATAGACCGAGCGCAGCATGACCTCGCTCATGTCGGTGGAGTTGTAATCCATCCCCGCTTCCGCTGCGCCATAGGCGGCGAAATGCTTGGGACAGGCCAGCAGGCTGGACCAGTGGGTCAGGTCGTCGCCCTGGAACCCCTTGGTGCGGGCCGCCGCGAACAGATTGTTCAGAAGCACGTCTTCGCCGGCGCCCTCGACCACCCGGCCCCAGCGCTGGTCGCGGGCCACGTCGACCATGGGGGCATAGGTCTGGTGCACGCCCGACGCGCCGCCCTCGACGGCGGCGGCGCGAGCGGTCCGCTCGGCCAGGTCCAGGTCCCAGCTGGCGCTTTCGCCCAGTGGCACGGGGAAGGTGGTGCGCAGGCCATGCACGATGTCGGCCGCGAACAGCAGGGGGATGCCCAGGCGGCTCTCGCGCACCGCCATGTCCTGGACCAGACGGGTCGTCGCGGCCCCCACGCCGTTGAACAGGGCCCCGATGCGTCCGGCCTTGATGTCCGCCGCCGTCTGCGCCTGATCGCTGTCCAGCCGGTCGCCGGGGTTGACCCCCTCGGGTCGCCAGCGGAACGGGTCGTTCATGAGGTTCAGCTGACCCGCCTTCTCCTCAATCGTCATGCGCGCCATCAGGGCGTCGATGCGATCCTTCGCCTCGGCCTGTTTCGCCAGCGTCATGCGCGGTGCCATCATCAGTCCAGCCATCACGGCTCCACCGGCCAACAGGGATCTCCGCGTCGATGCGGATTGAGACAATGGACGCATAATGTAACCGGTTTCACAATGACAGTGCACACGACTAGCGACAGGACAGGCATACGCCTACCCCCTGAAGGGATGGGGTCGATCACAAGCGGTTGCGATCAACCCTCGACATCGGTGACGGGGCGGTCGTGGCCATCGGCGCGTTCGGTGACCCATTCGCCCGAGGCATTCTCGAACTCGATCACGGCTGTCTGATCCGGAACGCGCTGTTCGCGGGCCACGGCGACGGCGGCGGCGCGGGCGGCGTCATGGCTGGGATAGGTCTCTGAAAAGGTGCCGTTGGACGAATAGGCCCAGCCGCCGTCGTGCTCGACGATGCGATAGGTGACGTGGCTCATGGGAAGCTCCGGTTCAGAAGGGCGGCAGTGGCAGTGGCAGTCTGGATACAGGACCAAGCGCTGTGGATACAGCCCCGGCGCGAAGTCAGCGCAGGCTTATCACGGCGGCGACACCAAAATGATCCGACGGATACTCACCATTCGTCGGTTGATCGCCGATCCTTGTGGCCTGACTGATTGTGAAATGCTCGCGCTCGGCGAAGATGTGGTCGATCTGGCGATTGAGGTGGTTCTTTGCCGGATTGAGCGTAGTCACAACCGCGCCGTGGGGCAGGGCGGTCAGAAGGCGCGGCCCGGTCAACGTCGCCAGTTCCGGATCGGTTTGCTGGGCATTGAAATCCCCCGTCACGATCAGGGGTGTACCATCCTGGGGTAGCCAGGCCATCAGATCGGAAATCTGGCGCGTCCGCACGGCACCGGCGTCCGGTTGCGCGGCCAGATGGGTGTTCACGATGTCGACGGGGCGGCCGCCCAGCGTGACCCGCGCGCGGATCGCGGTGCGATAGTCGTCCAAAGGCTCCAGCTTCTTCCAGTCGTGCTGCAGAACCGGCAGGCGCGACAGGATGGCATTGCCGTAGCGGCGTGGTGCGCCCTCGGCATCGGTGGAAACGAAATGCATCTCATAACCGCCAAGTGCATCGGCAATCGTCTGTGCCTGATTCGGCAGGCCGACGGCGGCGTCCTCCAGGACTTCCTGCAGCGCGATAACGTCGGCGTCCTGTGCTCGCATATCTGCGATCAGCAGCGCCAGCCGTGCCGGCCAGTCTCCCTGATTGTGCCAGATATTGAAGGTGACGAGCTTCAGCTTGCGCTCTGGATGAGTTGCCCCGCGTGCAGGCAGCGAGGCGGGCAGGGGTGCGCAGGCCATAAGGGGTGTCGCGGCAAGGCCGGTCAGCAGAAGGCGGCGATCAATCATAGCGGTCTCCTTTGCGGCTGACCTTGTCCCCGCGTGCAGGGCGCGGGTCAAAAAGAATTTGCGATCGGCTGCATCCGTTTGATCGCCTGCCTGCCTCTTGTTGACAGAAGGACGCGGCGCCACGCTGCCTCCGTCATTGAAAGAGAGACTATCCCATGGGCGTCGAAATCCTGATCCCTCTGTCGGGCATCTTCATGATCATCGCCATCGTCGTCGGCCCGGCCTGGCTGAAGAGCCGCGAGAGGCGCGAAATGCAGAATACCCTCCGGGCTGCCGTCGAACGCGGCCAACCCCTGCCGTCCGAACTGATCGACGCCCTGACGAAGGAGCAGGTTCGCAAGCTGCCGTCGGCGTCTCGCGACCTGCGGACGGGCGTCATTCTTCTGGCACTGTCGGCCGGTGTCGCGGCCGCCTTCCTGGCGCTGGGCTACGGCGTCGACAATGACGTGAAGTTCGTGGCCGGTTTCGCCGCTATCCCGGGTGCCATCGGCCTAGCCTTCATCATCCTGAGCTTCTTCAACAAGAACAAGGACTGAGCCCAGGCTTTCGGGGGAATGCCATCATGATGCAGGTGCGCGACAAGCCCCTGATTGACCGGCACGATGTCGAGCTCGCCGCACTCGCGGCTGCGGGCGGACGGCGAGAGTTCGGCGAATTGGTCCGCCGCCATGGCACTCCTGTGCGTGCGCTGCTGCGGCGGATGGGGGCCCAACCCGCCCTGGCCGACGATATCGCCCAGGACGCCTTCATCCAGGCGTTCCAGCGATGCGGAGAGTTCAGGGGTGACGGCACCTTCGCGGCCTGGATCAAGCGGATCGCGGCCCGCCTTTACATCAAGCGTTGCGTCAAGGAGGCCCGCTATGTCGATGAAGTCACAGACGATGAGGCCATCCATCAGCCCCATCCCGGCGACATCATGGATCTGGACGAAGCCCTGAAAACCCTCAGCGAGCCGGAGCGGCTGTGCGTCTCCCTGTGTCACGGCGCAGGCATGGCCCATCCCGAGATCGCGTCCGCCCTGAATTTGCCACTCGGCACGGTGAAGTCTCATGTCAAACGTGGTCTGGATAAACTCCGCGCGCGGCTCCAGCCGGAACCCGCTCAAAACCAATCCGCTCAAACCCTGGGGAGAGCACAGAATGTCGGCTGACGAGTTCGATCCCTTCGTCGAGCGGCTGTTCTCGCGCACCCCGCCCATGGCTGACGCGGCCCTGTTCACCGCCGGCGTCGAGGCGCGGTTGCAGAAGGGCTCGCGCTTCCGGAGCCTGGCCATCGTCCTGGCGGGCGTGGTCGGTGGTGTGGTGGCCGTTCGGGAAACCGTAAACGTAAATGTGAACCTGGGTGAAGCCAGCGAAGGTGTCGTCGCCGGTCAGGCGCTGGGGCAGGGGATGCAATCCGCATCCATAGGCATTCAGACCGCGGTCGATTCGGCGCTGTCCGGTCTGGGCCTGAACCAGCTGGAACTGGGATCGGTTGGCGGGATGCAGATCTTCTGGCTGGCGGCCGCGAGCGTCATCGCCGTGGCGACGATCAGCGTCGTGCGTCTGTCGCAGGAAGTCTGAGCAGCCTCATTCGCTCGACCTTGCGGGACGCACGGCCTATCTAGGCCGCGAATAGCCAAGGGATAGCCCATGTCCAGTCAGGTCCAGACCCCGATCAAGCGGATTACCGTGCCCGAAATCAGGGCCAGAAAAGGTGGCGAGCCGATCGTTGTCCTGACCGCCTATGACGCGCCGACGGCTGCCCTGATGGATGCGCATTGTGACGTCCTGCTGGTCGGCGACAGCGTGGGGATGGCGGTTCACGGCCTGACCTCCACCGTCGGCGTCACCCTGGAGATGATGATTCTGCACGGCCAAGCCGTCATGCGCGGCGCGAAGCGGGCGCTGGTCGTGATCGACATGCCCTTCGGCAGTTATGAGGCGGGTGTCGAGACAGCCTATGCCAATGCCGTACGCGTCATGAAGGAAACCGGCGCCCAGGCGATCAAGGTTGAAAGTGGCCCCGCGGCCCCCGCCACCATCGACTATCTGGTCAAGCGTGGGATTCCCGTCATGGGGCACGTCGGTCTGCTGCCCCAGTCGATCAATATCGACGGCACCTTCAAGGCCAAGGGGCGCGAGGAGGGCGAACGCGCTCGCATCCTGCAGTCAGCGCGGGATACAGCTGACGCCGGGGCCTTCGCCGTCGTCATCGAAGGCGTGGCGGAAGGACTGGCGCGCGAGATTACCGAGGCGATCGACAAGCCGACGATCGGTATCGGGGCCTCGGCCGCGTGCGACGGCCAGGTCCTGGTGTCGTCCGACATGCTGGGCCTGTTCGACTGGACCCCGAAATTCGTGCGCAAATACGCCGATCTGCGCGGGGTAATCGATCAGGCGGTAGCAACCTATGCCGATGATGTCCGTGCCCGCCGTTTTCCTGCCGAAGTCGAGACCTACTTCTCCAAAAAGCCGGTTTCCACCTGAACGGCCGCGTTGCGGTGGTTGATGCGACACACTAGGGTCGCGCCGGATTGAATTTCAGCGGCTTGGGGCAGTTATTTCGTGGTTGATGTCTTCGAACAGGTCGAGGAGGAGCTTCGCTCCGACCGATACAAGCGGCTGGCCCGCACCTGGCTGCCGGTTGTCGGCGGCGTGCTGCTGATCGCCCTTGTCGCTGCGCTGAGCTGGTGGGGCTGGGACAGCTGGCAGACGTCGAAGGCCGACAAGGCCTCGGTCGCCTATGACCGGGGGCTGGAATCGATGGCCGCCAACAACCCGATCGGGGCCGACGCCGCGTTCGTTCAGGCCGTCAAGGAAGGCAATGGAGCCTACAAGGCCCTGGCCCTGCAACAGCGCGCGCAGATCGCGCTGGATGCCAACCGGATACCCGATGCCATCGCGCTTCTGGACGAGGCCGCCGATGCCACGCGCGATCCCATCCTGTCCGACTTCGCCGCTCTGAAGGCGGCGTGGCTTATCATGGACACCAATGCCTCGCTGGCCGACATCGAAGGTCGGCTGGAGCCGCTGACCGGCGACAAGCGCCCGTATCGCTTCGACGCCCGTGAGGCCTTGGCTATGGCCCGTTTGCAGAATGGCCAGACCGCCGAGGCTCGTCAGGCTCTGGTCCTGCTGAAGAACGATCTCGACACGCCCCAGGCCGTGGGGCAGCGCGCAGGCGTGACCGTTGAAGCCATCGATGCGGGTGTCGCCGCCAACATCAAGGGCATAACCGACCGGATGGCGACCCTGCCGCAGCCTGCTGCCGCCCCGGCTGCTGGCGAGCAACCACAAGGCCCGGCGGCCCCCGCTCCTCAAGCACCTCCGGCCAGCCAGTGATCTCTGTTTCCAGGACCTTGCCCATGAATCGCGTGCTTAAAGTCGCCCTGCTGTGCGGTCTCGCCGTCACCGTCGCCTCGTGCGGCACCGTGCGCCGGGCGCTGCCGTTCGGGCTGGGCGGTTCGGAGCAGCCCGAGGCCGTCGCCAGCGAGGGTGCGCGCATCTCGATCCTGGAGTTCGAACAGCAACTGGCTCCGTCGGCCGCCCTGTCCGGTCGTGACTTCTTCCTGCCGGGGCCCCAGGCCGCAACGGCCTGGACCCAGCCGGGGGGCACGGCCGAGAATCTGGTCGAACATGCCATTGCGGCACCTGATTTCACGGTCGCCTGGCGTCGCAGCATCGGCGTCGGCTCCAGCCGCAACCGCCAGGTCATGGCCCCGGTCATCGCTGACGGGAATCGTATCTTCGTCCTGGATGGGGAATCTTCGGTGGCCGCCGTCGATGCGGGCACGGGCCAGATCGCCTGGAAGACCGATATCAAGCCGCCGGAGGACACGCGCCGCAGTGGCTGGTTCGGGATGGGCGGGCGCTCGGACGGCGGTGGCTTCGGCGGTGGTGTCGCCGCCGGCGCAGGCCGCGTCTTTGTCGCCTCGGGCTATCGCACCGTCACGGCACTGGATCAGGCCACGGGTGCCGTGATCTGGACCACGCCGGTCGATGTGCCGATCCACGGTGCCCCGACATTTTCAGGCGGTCGCGTCTTCGTCGTCGATGTGGAAAATCAGCTTCTGACCTTCGACGCGGCCACGGGCCAGCAATCCTGGACCTTCCGTGGTATCCCCGAACCCGCCCGTCTCATGCGCGCCTCCAGCCCGGCCGTCACCGGCGACACCGTCGTGGCCCCCTTCTCGTCCGGCGAACTGACCGCGTTTCGCGCCTCGACCGGCCAGGCCGTCTGGCAGCACGTCCTGTCGCGCACCAGCCGGACCAGCGCCCTGTCCGAAATCCGCGACATCGCCGGTCGCCCGGTCATCAGCCGCGGCACCGTCTATGCCATCAGCCATTCGGGCGTCCTCTCTGCCTTGGACATCCGCTCAGGCGAGCCGAAATGGGCCGAGCTGCCCATCGGCGGCGTCAACGCACCCCTGCCGGTCGGCGATGTCGTCTATGTCGTGTCCAAGGAAGGCGAACTGACCGTCGTCAACCGCGAGACCGGTCAGGTTTACTGGACCCGTGACCTGAACGAAGGTCGCGTGCGTCAGGAGGGGGGCTTCCTGGGCTTCTGGGATCGCACCGTGCGTCCGGTCTGGTCGGGTCCGCTGCTGGCCTCCAATCGTCTGGTCCTGACCAACTCCGATGGTGAGCTGGTCGCCTTCGATCCCAAGACGGGCATCCAGACTGCCAGCCTGAAACTGGGTGGACCTGCCTATCTGGCCCCAGCCGCCTACAACGGTGCCCTCTATGTCCTTACGGACAAGGGCGACCTGGTCAGCATTCGCTGATCGCCGCTCACGTCTGAGCCCAAACTGCGTTAGAAGGCCGACATGGCTCTCAAAGTCGCCATCGTCGGCCGCCCGAACGTGGGTAAGTCGACACTGTTCAACCGCCTCGTCGGCAAGCGCCTCGCGCTGGTCGACGATCGCCCCGGTGTGACTCGTGACCGGCGCTATGCCGACGGCAACATCGGGGACATGGACCTGACCCTGATCGATACAGCGGGCTATGAGGATGTCAGCGACGACAGCCTCGAGTCTCGCATGCGTGAGCAGACCGAGCTCGCACTGGAAGACGGCGACCTGATCCTGTTCATGATGGACGCCCGCGAAGGCGTGACCTCGCTGGACCGCATCTTCGCCGACCGTCTGCGCAAGGTGCACAAGCCGGTCATCCTGTTGGCCAACAAGTCCGAGAGTCGTGAGAGCGGCGGCGGCATCGGCGAGGCCTACGGCCTTGGCTTTGGCGAACCTGTGGCCATCAGCGCCGAGCACGGCGAGGGCATGGCTGATCTTTACCAGGCCGTCGTCACGGCCAGTGCCGACATCTTCATCGAAGAGATCGACGAACCGGACAAGCCGATCCGCATCGCTATCGTCGGCCGCCCCAATGCGGGCAAGTCCACCCTGATCAACCATCTGATCGGCGAGGACCGCATGCTGACCGGTCCCGAAGCCGGAATCACGCGCGACAGCATCTCCGTAGACTGGGAATACGAAGGGCAGAATATCCGCCTGGTGGACACCGCGGGGATGCGCCGCAAGGCCCGGGTTCAGGAGAAGCTGGAGAAGCTGTCGGTCGCCGACACCATCCGCGCCATCACCTTCGCCGAGGTGGTCGTCCTGGTCATGGACAAGGACAACGCCTTCGACACCCAGGACCTGCAACTGGCCGATCTGGTCGAGCGCGAGGGCCGGGCCCTGGTCTATGTCGCCTCCAAATGGGACCTGGAAGAGAACCCGCAGTCCAAGCTGGCCGAGCTGTCGCGCCTGGCCGAGGACAAGCTGCCCCAGTTGAAGGGTTCGCCCTTCATCGCCCTTTCGGCCCATAACGGCCGCGGCGTCGAGCGGCTGATGCCCGCCATCCTTCAGGCGCATGCGACCTGGTCGGTCAAGGTCAAGACCAAGGATCTGAACACCTGGCTGTCGATGGCCACCCAGCGGCATCCGCCCCCCGCCGTGGACGGCAAGCGCATCAAGCCCAAATACATGGCCCAGACCAAGGCCCGCCCGCCGACCTTCGTGCTGATGGCCAGCCGCGCCGAGGCCATGCCGGAGCAGTACAAGCGCTATCTGGTCAACAATCTGCGCGAAAGCTTCGACCTGCCCGGCACGCCGATCCGGCTGATTGTCAAGTCCGGCAGCGACAACCCCTATGCGCCGGGCGGGGCCAAGTCCGGTCCTGAACGCTACAAGGGTGACGCCAAGACGGCCCCGCGCCGGGTCATCAAAAAGGCCGAACGCGAGGCCGCCCTGTCCAACCTGCCCGGCAAGGCGCTGGAGCAGAAGAAGTCCGGAGCCAAGCCCAAGCCCCTGTCCGGCCTGAAGGCCAGCGCGTCCAAGAAGGCCGGATCCTCCATCGCCGTTCAAAAAGGCGCGAGGGGCGGGGCCCGTCAGGTATCGCGCTCAGGCCGCATCCGCACAGGTCAAAAGCACGCGCCGAAGAAGTAACTCCCGGTTGACTGGTGCCTCTGGATTGGCACATTAGGCCGGGTTGGGGGATTCAGAAATGAAAGTGGTTTTGGCTCTGGCGACCGGCGTGCTGCTCGCGGGCTCGGCGATGGCGCAGGAAGTCGCCTCGGTTGTTACAGCCTGTCCCGTTCCCGAACTTCCGACGGTCGAACGCCCAACCAAGCCAGAGCGGCCGGCGCTGCCATCTTGCGTCAACGAGGCCCGCGGCACCCATAACTGCAACAACCGCGTCCTAAACGCTTACGAGACCGCCAATCGTGAATATCAAGCCTCCTTCACCGCCTATGTAGCGCAGGTAAACAGCTATATTCAGAAGTTGCAGGCCTATTCTCGGGAGG
The DNA here is from genome assembly GCF_058725425.1 of Brevundimonas sp. DW-iso22. Taxonomy (NCBI): domain Bacteria; kingdom Pseudomonadati; phylum Pseudomonadota; class Alphaproteobacteria; order Caulobacterales; family Caulobacteraceae; genus Brevundimonas; species Brevundimonas sp. DW-iso22. Next base: position 23,372 of record NZ_JBZXEB010000006.1, read on the forward strand.
CTGTGGCCTATGCCGAGTGCGAACGGGATATCGTTTTGCCTTCAACACTGATCAACGGTTGAGTAGGTCCTAGATAAGCGTCTCCGTCTCCTAGCTGGCGCTCCAGTCCCTGAACTTCACCTCCAGCGCCGGTTCGCGATCTCCCCGCGCCAGTTCGACCATCAGCGGGCCGATGGCGGAGGGATGAATGACCGTCTCCGGTTCCTCGCCCGGATAGGCTTGGGCGCGGAGCTGGGTGCGCATGCGGCCGGGATCGACGATGCTGGCGCGGATGTTCGTGCTTTCGATCTCGTCGGCCCAGCATTTCATCAGGGCCTCGGCCCCCGCCTTGGTCGCGGCATAGGCCCCCCAGAAGGCCTTGGGGGCGGAGGCGACGCTGCTGGTCAGATAGATGGCGCGTCCGGCGTCCGAAGCCCGCAACAGCGGCTCCAGCGAGCGGATCAGGCGATAGACGGCGGTGAAGTTGGTCTTCTCGATCTTGGCAAAACCGCGCACGTCGGCGTGAGCGACCGGGGTCAGGCCTTCGGCCCCCATAATCGCCGCCGACTGCACCCAGATGTCCAGCTTGCCGAACCGCTCGAACAGCGCCCCGCCCAGGCGGTCGATCGCGCCGCCGTCGACCAAGTCGAACGGGATCAGCGTCGCGTGCTTGCCGGTGGCGGCGAAGATGGCGTCGTCCAGCTCTTCCAGCCCGCCCTCGGTCCGTGCCGTCGCCACGACGTGGGCTCCGGCCTTGGCCAGGGCCAGGGCGGTCTCATAGCCGATGCCGCGCGAGGCCCCGACGACGAGGGCGATACGGTCTTGGAGAGGCAGGTCGGTCATTTAGGGATCAGGCACTCACCAGCAGGGACAGTTGACGCTGGGGCTCCTCGCGGCCACCTTCCTCGATCTCGCGATCCAGCAGGCGGGTGGGGTATTCGCCGGTGAAATAGTGGTCGGTGAACTGCGGCGTCTTGGGATCGCGCGGCCCGGCCTCCATGGCGGCATACAGGCCGTCGACGGACAGGAAGCCCAGCGAGTCGACCTCCAGATGCCGGCGCATTTCTTCCAGCGTCATGTTGGCCGCGATCAGCTGGTCCCGCTCGGGCATGTCGATGCCGTAGAAGTCGGGATACAGGATCGGCGGGCTGGCCGAACGCAGGTGAACCTCCGTCGCCCCTGCGGCCCGCACGGCCCGCACCAGCTTGACCGAGGTGGTGCCGCGCACGATCGAATCGTCGATCAGCACCACGCGCTTGCCCTCCAACACCGAGCGGTTGGGGCTGTGCTTCATGCGCACGCCCTTCTGGCGCGTGGCCTGGCTGGGCTGGATAAAGGTGCGGCCCAGATAGTGGCTGCGTATGATCCCCATCTCATAGGGAATGCCGCTTTCCTGGGCATAGCCCAGGGCCGCCGGCACGCCGGAATCGGGCACGGGCACCACGACGTCGGCCTCAACCCCATGCTCGCGGGCCAGGCCCTGTCCCATGCGCTTGCGCACGCCATAGACAGAGCGGCCGTTCACCACGCTGTCGGGGCGCGAGAAATAGACGTATTCGAACAGGCAGGGCCGCGCCGCACGGGTCGGGAAGGGCTTGAGCGAGCGCAGGCCCTTTTCGTCGATGATCACGACCTCGCCATGCTCGACGTCGCGCACGAAGGTGGCACCGATAGTGTCCAGCGCACAGGTCTCGGACGCCAGCACCCAGGCCTCGCCGATCTTGCCCAGCACCAGCGGGCGGATGCCCAGCGGGTCGCGCGCGCCGATCATCTTGAAGCGTGTCTGGCAGACGAGGGCATAGCCCCCCTCGATCCGGCCGATGGCATCGATGAACCGTTCGACGATCTTGGCCTTACGGCTGCGGGCGATCAGGTGAAGGATGACCTCGCTGTCCGAGGTCGACTGGAAGATCGAGCCTTCGCCGACCAGTTGCTTCCGCAGATAGTGGAAGTTGGTCAGGTTGCCGTTGTGGGCCACGGCGATGCCGCCGGAATCCAGATCGGCGAACATGGGCTGGATGTTGCGCAGGAAACTGCCGCCCGCCGTCGAATAGCGCGTGTGGCCCACGGCGGCACGACCGGGCATGCGGGTGGCCAGATCCGCTCCGCCGAAGGCTTCGCCCACCAGCCCCATGTGACGTTCGGTGTGGAAGCGGCTGTCGTGGACGCTGGCGATGCCGCAGGCTTCCTGACCGCGATGCTGGAGTGCATGCAGACCCAGGGCCACGATGGCGGAGGCGGCGTCTTCGTCAGCACCCCAGACGCCGCAGACCCCGCACTCCAGGCGCAGGGTGTCGTCATCGGCGTCGCGCCAATGTTCGCGGTGGATGACCGGATCGGCGATCAGGTGGCGCATCGTGGGACTCCGATGACCTGCTGAAACTATATCAGGGGGCTGTGGCCGGGGAGTTAGGCGGGCTTTGCGTCGGGGGCAAGGCTTCATCGTCTGAAAACCCTCTGCTGACAGACGAAGAGACCAGCGGCGTGAGCGCGTCGGCCCCCTGGCCGATGCCGGGCAGGACGATCTGGATGACCCGCGCGGCCCCCGCTGACAGCGGCTGTACGGACGCCTCGGTCAGCCAGCGCGGCGTCCGCTCGCCTGGCATGGCGGCGACCACGACCAGATGGATGGCACCCAGCAGGACCAGCGCCCGCACCGCCCCGATGAACACGCCCAGGAACCGGTCGATCCCGCCCAGCTGAGGGTGATCCTTCGCCCCCTTGGACAGGGCAGACCCTCCCAAGCGGATCAGGAAATAGATCAGCACGAAGGACACGATCACAGCCACGATCGATCCCAGCCAGTCCGGGTCGATCAGGCCGCGACCGATCGGCGCGGTCACCGGCAGGGCCAGCATGGCGACAAAGGCCGCCAGCACGAAGCTGAACAGGGTGATGACCTCGCGCAGCGCTCCGCGCACCCACCCCGCGCCGGCGGAGATCAGGATGACGATGAGGGCGAAGATGTCGAAACCGGTCACCCGCCCTCAATAGCGGTTCTGCGAGATTCGTTCGACCACTTCGGTCAGGCGGGTCACCGGGGTCAATTTCACACCCTTGTCCTTCACCGTGAGGGGAGGGGTCAGAGCGTTGTCGAACCCCAGCTTCTGCGCCTCGCGCAACCGCGCCTCGGCCCGGCCGACGCTGCGAACCTCGCCCGACAGGCTGATCTCGCCGAAGACGACGCAGCCCTGGGGCAGGGGCATGTCGGTGGCCGAACTGATCAGGGCCGCCGCCGCCGCCAGATCCGCCGCCGGCTCATTGATACGCAGGCCACCCGCCACATTCAGATAGACGTCCTGGTCCCCGAAGCCGAAGCCGCAGCGTGCCTCGAGCACCGCCAGGACCATGTTGAGCCGCCCCGTATCCCAGCCGACGACGGCGCGGCGGGGCGTGCCATAGGCGGACTTGGACACCAGGGCCTGCATCTCGACCAGCACGGGGCGTGAGCCCTCGATCCCGGCGAAGACGGCGGCTCCCGGAGCCCGGTCCTTGCCCTCGCCCAGAAACAGGGCGGATGGGTTGGACACTTCGCGCAGACCCGCATCGCCCATTTCGAACACGCCGATCTCGTCCGTCGCACCGAAGCGATTCTTGCCCGCGCGCAGGATGCGGAAGGGATAGCCGCGCTCGCCCTCGAAGCTGAGCACGGCATCAACCATGTGTTCGACCACGCGCGGCCCGGCAACCTGGCCGTCCTTGGTGACATGGCCGACCAGCACCACGGCCACGCCCTGCGACTTGGCCAGCCGCACCATCTCACCGGCACAGGCGCGAACCTGCGTCACCGAACCGGGCCCCGCCTCATGGGCGTCGGACCACAGGGTCTGGATCGAATCGACGATGACGATATCGAACTTTTCGCGATTCAGCGTGCCGAGAATCTCGCGTAGCGCCGTGGCGCTGGCCAGTTCGACAGGAGCCTTCTCCAGCCCCATCCGCTTGGCGCGTGCGCGGATCTGCTCGACGGCTTCCTCGCCCGAGATATAGGCCACGCGCCGTCCCGACATCGCCGCCCGCCCGGCCACGTCCAGCAGCAGGGTCGACTTGCCCACGCCGGGGTCGCCGCTGAGGAGGATGGCCGAGCCTGGGACCACGCCGCCGCCGCAGACGCGGTCGAACTCGGTCACGCCGGTGACGATACGCGGCGGCTCGGGCGTGTCGGACTGCAGGGTCTCGAACTGGACGCCGCGGGTCCGGGCGGTGCTAGCGGGCTTCATCGCGCCGGGCGGGGCGGAGCGGCTCTCCTCGACGATGGAGTTCCACTGGCCACAGGCCCCGCACTGGCCGGACCACTTCCCGTGGACAGCCCCGCAGGACTGGCAGACATAGATCGCGCCGTCGCGGGCCATCAGGAAGTCCACTCAGAAAAAAACGAGTGCACATCGTGCACTTTCGCCGTGGGGCGCGCCTTCAGATCGGCCCCGCCGTCACACTCGAAAATCATCGGAACGTCCCCACTGCGGGTAGGAACATAGAGAGAACAATCTCTCCCTGCCAGTCCCTATGTCGATACATAGACGCGCGGCACGCGCGCGGTGACCGAGGTAAGCAGTTCATAGGCGATGGTCCCGGCGGCCTGTGCCGCATCGTCGATCGGCCTGTGGGCACCGAACAGTTCGACGCTATCGCCCACAGCTACGTCAAGATCGGTCGCATCCACCGCGCAGACGTCCATGGAAATCCGCCCGACCAGCGGCCGCAGCATCCCGCCGATCCAGACCTGGCCCCGTGGGCTGTAGGACCTCAGGACGCCGTCCGCGTAACCCGCCGCGACGGTGGCGATGCGGCGCGGTGCCTCCGCGATGAACCCACGCGAATAGCCGACGCTCTCGCCCGCAGGCACGTCACGGACCTGAAGAATGTCGGCACAGAAGGTGGCGACGGGGCGGACGCGCGGGTCCGGCCGCCCCTCGGGACCGCCACCATACAGGCAGATGCCGGGGCGCGCGGCGTCGAAGGCATAGTCCCGGCCCAGGAAATCACCGCCGGAGTTGGCGAAGGATCGGATCGTGCCGGGATAGCGGGCGGCGACGGCGGCGAACACATCACGCTGGCGGGCGTTCATCTCGGCTGAAGGATCGTCGGCGCAGGCCAGATGGCTGAGAACCATCGTCAGGCCGTCGAACGGTTCGGGGGCTTCCTCGGGTCGAAACCCAAGACGATTCATGCCTGTGTCGATCTGAAGAGCGCAAGGGCCGGACCCGGCGGCGCGCCAGGTCGCGAGCTGGGCACCATGGTTCAGCACGGGCCGAAGGTCGGCGGCTTTCAGGGCCGGCGCCGTCTGGCCGACGCAGCCGTCCAGCACATAGATGACCGGCTCCGGCCCCAATGCCGCGCGCAGGCCGACGCCCTCCGCAGCCCGTGCCACGAAGAAGGTCCGGGCCCCCTCGGCCATCAGACGGGTGGCACAGGCGACGGCACCCAACCCATAGCTGTCGGCCTTGACCACCGGATGGACCGGAACGCCGGTGGCCGCTTCCAGCGCATGGAAGTTGGCGGCCAGGGCATTCAGATCGACGGTCAGGCGGGTCGGGGAGGGCATGCGGGACTGTAAGAGACAGATGTTGTGCGATGCAACATCTTCGGTTTCCCTCTCCCGGTGAGAAGGATCAGAGTCGCGGAAACGCCGTGCCGTCTGCATCAAACAGGTGCGCCTGCGATGCCGGAACCTTTATCGTCATGACCTCGCCCGCCGTCGGCCGCGCCTCGCCGGGGAGCAGGGCGGTCAGGGCGATCTCGTCATAGGTCAGATAGGCATAGGTGGCGTGGCCGAGCGTCTCCACGAAGGTCAGAGTGGCCGGCAGGGTGTCGCCCTCGGTCGCCCCGCCGATGTGCTCGGGCCGGATGCCGACTGTGACCTTGTCGCCGGCCTTGGCTGCCGAGGCATCGACCGCGACCGAAAGGGTTTCCCCGCCCGCCAGCCGCACGTTCGCGCCGCTCGCCGTCGCTGTGACCAGTTCGCCGGGCAGCAGGTTCATCTTCGGGCTGCCGATGAACTCGGCGACGAACAGGTTGCGGGGGCTTTCGTATAGGTCCATCGGCCGGCCGACCTGTTCGATCACGCCGCCGTTCAGCACGACGATCCGGTCAGCCAGGGTCATCGCCTCGACCTGGTCGTGGGTGACGTAGATCATGGTCGTCTTCAGCCGCTGGTGCAGGGCCGCGAATTCGTAGCGCATGCGGACGCGCAGACTGGCGTCCAGGTTGGACAGCGGCTCGTCGAACAGGAAGACCTGCGGCTCGCGCACGATGGCGCGGCCGATGGCGACCCGCTGGCGCTGGCCGCCCGACAGGGCCTTGGGCTTGCGATCCAGGTATTCGGTGATGTTCAGCGTCTCGGCCGCGCCGCGCACGCGCCGGTCGATCTCGGCCTTGTCGGCCTTGGCCAGCTTCAGGCCGAACGCCATGTTCTCATAGACGCTCATGTGCGGGTAGAGCGCATAGGACTGGAACACCATGGCGATGCCCCGGTCGGACGGCGACAGGTCGTTGACCGTGCGGCCGCCGATGGCGATCTGACCGGCGTCGACCTCTTCCAGCCCGGCGATGGTACGCAGCAGGGTGGACTTGCCGCAGCCGGAAGGGCCGACGAACACCACGAACTCGCCGTCGGCGATCTCCAGATCGATGCCCTTCAGGACTTCGGTCGTGCCGAAGCGCTTCTTCACACCGGCCAGCCGGACGTCCGCCATGTTTCCTCGACCCGCAGTCTCTTGATTTGCGGCTTACCGTAAACGGTTACAGGGATGGTGCAACGGGTGGCGGACCCGCAGGTCCGCTCCCTACCCGCGGGGCGTCTTGCCCTTGTAGGGCTTGTTGGTTGCCGGCTTGCCCCGGGCGTCCTTGGCGGCCCAGGGACGGTCGCCGCCCTGGGGCTTGCCCTTCGGCTTGCCTTTCCAGGGCTGATCGCCGGAAGCGCCGGGCGCAGCGTCGGAGCGCGGGGCCCAAGGGGTTTTGCCCTCGACCGGCGGCTTCTTGACCCAGGGCTTCTTGCCTTCGGGTGTCGGGTCGTTCGGCGTGCGCTTCACCCAAGGCTTGCCTTCGGCGGCGGGAGCAGGGGCGGCGTCTTCGCGGGCCTTCCACGGCTTCTTGTCGGCAGGCGCAGCGCTGTCGTCGCGCTTGACCCAGGGCTTCTTTGCCGCGCCTTCAGGACGATCCTCGCGCGGTTTCCAGGCGGGCTTGTCGCCGCCCTCTTCGCGCCTGGCCCAGGGCTTCTTCTCGGCACGGTCGGATTGCGGACGATCGCCGGACGGCCTCTTGTCCCATTTACCGACAGGCTTCTCTGACGGGCCGGGTTTCACGGCCGGATCGATCTTGACGCCGTCTTCCAGACCCAGGGCGATGGCGGCCTCGAACTTGGCCTTCATCTCCAGGGTAATCTCGAACTTGGTCTCGCGGTCGAAGATCTTGATCGAGCCGATGTCGCGCTTGGTCACATGACCCAGGCGGCAGATCGTCGGCATCAGCCATTTGGGATCGGCATTCTTGTCGCGACCGATGTTGATCCGGTACCAGACCATGTCGCCGCCACGGGCAAAGTCCGTATACGGAACGTCGGGCTGACCCTTGTCGTTCTTGCCACTGGCCTGCTGGCGCTTCATCCGCTCGTCGTCATAAACGTCTTCAGGCGGCGGCAGCTTCTGGCGATACAGCTGGATCAGGGCGGCGGCGATCTGTTCCGGGCTGGATTTCTCGAGCAGCTGCCGGCCCATGGCCAGGGTGTCTTCGTCCTCGATGACGGCCGTCAGGACGGGATCGGCCAGCATGCGTTGCTGGTCCTTGGCGCGGATTTCCTCGGCACTGGGCGGGCCGGACCACTCGGCGGTGATGCCGGCCGAAGACAGCATGATCTCGACCTTGCGGCGGCGCGTATAGCTGACCAGCAGGACGGAGACGCCCTTCTTGCCCGCGCGACCGGTCCGGCCCGAACGGTGCAGCAGCCCGGCCTTGTTGACCGGAATCTCCGCATGGATGACCAGGCCCAGGTCGGGCAGGTCCAGACCGCGTGCGGCGACGTCGGTGGCCACACAGACGCGGGCATGGCCGTCGCGCAGGGCCTGCAGGGCTTCGGAGCGCTGGCTCTGGGTCAGTTCGCCGGACAGGCCGACGACGGAGAAGCCGCGCTCGCGAAGGCTGGCGGTCAGATGCTTCACCCGCTCGCGCGTATTGGCGAACACCAGGGCGCCGGGGGCCTCGAAATACCGCAGCACATTGACGACGGCCAGTTCGACCTCGTTGGGCGCCACGCGGATGGCTTTATACTCGATGTCGGCGTGCGATCCGGCACCGGCCACGGTGTCGATGCGCAGGGCGTCTTTCTGATAGGTCTTGGCCAGTTGCACGATGTCGCGCGCCAGGGTGGCCGAGAACAGCAGGGTCCGGCGCTCGGCGGGGGCGGCGTCCAGGATGAAGGTCAGGTCCTCCTGGAAGCCCATGTCCAGCATCTCGTCGGCTTCATCCAGCACGACGGCCTGAAGCGTCGACAGATCCAGCGCGCCGCGCTCGACATGGTCACGCAGACGGCCAGGTGTACCCACCACGATATGACAGCCGCGGTTCAGCGCCTGACGCTCCGTCCGGGGGTCCATGCCGCCGACGCAGGAGACGATGCGCGCACCCGTCTGGGCATAGAGCCATTGCAGCTCGTTGGAGACCTGCAACGCCAGCTCGCGGGTCGGGGCGATGACCAGGGCGACGGGGGCGCCGAACTCTGCGAACTTCTCCGCCTCGCCCAGCAGGGTGGGGGCCAGGGCCAGGCCGAAGGCGACGGTCTTGCCGGACCCGGTCTGGGCACTGACCAGCAGGTCGCGGCCGGTGCCGTCCTCGTTCAGCGTGGCCTCGAGGACGGCGGACTGGACGGGCGTGGGCTCGGCATAACCACGGGCGGAAAGGGCGCGGTCGAGCGCGGGATGACTGGCAGGAAAAGGCATGAACGTTCCGTAGGGCACCAGAGCGGTGCACGCCAGCCGTGACGGTTGGCGAAAGGGGCGCGCACATGCGCCATGATCAAGGCCGAATGGTGGTCACGGCAGCTGGGGTATGCCGAATTCTGGCCGAGACCGGTTTGCACATTACGAGGTCAGATCGGCGTAAAACCTCCAAACCAGCAACGCCTCTTGTGAAGACAGTGTCTGTCAAGGTTACCGCGCGTTAGTGACGCTTGGTCAGGCTCTACTAAGCCTGTCTGGTCATCGCCTACTAAGGCTGTCTGATCGCCATAGTTTAAGTCCTCGCGCTTATGTTCGTGCTTGCAGAATGCATTGCCCGAGGTGGCCCATGACTTGTCTGAAGATGAATAGCCGCAAGATCGTCGCCGCATCCCTGGCTTTGGGGATGCTGGCCGGAGCAAACGCCGCGTCGGCAGGCGAATCCCAGTCCGGAACGACCTACCGGCTTCGGGCAACGGTTCCCGTCGCTTGCTGGGTTCGTCCCCAGGGCAGCGTGCTGGCAGGATCGGGCCGGACCGGTGCGGTCGTCGAGGCTTGCAACAGCCCTGGTGGCTTCACGGTTTCGGCCAGCTACCGCCAGCTGAAGGATACCGAGAAGGCCGTCATGACCTATGGCGATCGAATGATCGACCTGTCGAAGACCGGCGAGCAAATGCTTCGCCGCTCCAACATGGCCACTATTCGCACCGTCGATTACAGCTTTGGCCAGGTCGATCTTGACGAGCCGCTGATCCTGTCGCTGACGATCCAGCCCATCTGATCGATGACGACGGCAGCCTTCAGAGGGCTGCGATCGTGAAGGTAAGCACGTCGGTGTAGTCACCGGCGCGCTTGCCGCGGACGTCGCCGATGTTGACGCTGAGCGCGTAGTCGTCGGCTCTCGGCCTGCGCGAGACGACCTCGAAGCGGTCACCCTGTCCAAGGTTCATCGACTTGTCGTCCACCAGCAGGCCGTAAGCGACGTACCATTCGCTGGCCCCCAGACGCAGGCGGCCCTGGTTGGATGAGCGCACGGAGACGCTGTAGCCGCCGGTGCTCAGGACATACAACGATGTCGCAAGCGGACGCACGCCTTCCCTGAGTTCCCCCAGGTCGATCTGTGCCACGCCATTGTTGCGCTGAAACGCACCTTTCAGGCCCATGACGGCCGTGGGAATCACATTGATGGCCAGTGCCACGGGCCGCTCGGCCAGAGGAGAGCCATCGCTCGCATCGACGGCGATGAAGGCGTCCTGGGAATAGACGCCTTCGCCCAGGGGCGCGTCTGTGGCCGTTGCAAATGTGAACCGCACCAGGGACCGTTCGCCGGGCGCGATATTGACGGGACGCGCGTTGAGACGGCGCGCATTCTGGCCGACGCGAGGAGTGACGTCGCTGCCGCTGCGTTCATCGATCAGGGCGTAGCCTATACGTTCCGGCTCACCGTTGCGGGACAGACCATAGGGTTGGCCGCGCAAATCCACCCGGATCGAGCCGCTGCAGGCCGTATCACCCTGATTGACCAGGGCGACGTCGAACTGGCGTTGGGCCCCTTCGCTGGTGAAGGGGTCGTGGCGGATCAGCCACTGGTCCTGGGCCGGCTGGATTGACAGCTGGCAGTCGGCAAGCGCGGTGCCTGCCGATGCCAGGGTGATCGCGGCGACGGCACCGAGGCCGCCCAATAGTCTGTTGCGCATCCGGTCCATTCCTGGCCTCGCTATTCGACAACGTCGATGGGTATGTTGACAACCGACAGGTCGAGCAGACCGTCGCTGTCTTCCGGCACTGTAAATTCGAAACCCTGTGCCGGTTGGGTAAACAATTCCACGCGATAGCGTTTGCCGGGCTCCAGATTCTGGATGGCAAAACGGCCGACCGAGTTGGTGAAGAACAGTTGTGGTTCCGCCTCCGGCTCGTCCAGCGAACGCAGGCGGCCAGATGTCAGGGCCAGAGGCTTGTCCTGATTGCCGACCAGACGACCCAGGGCGCTGACGAAGGCGGCACTGCCGACTTCGATTGCATAGCCGCTGCGATAGGTCGGACGAACACGCAGGATGCCCTCGCCGACATCATAACCCACAGGCGCATCCAAGGCGTCATAGCGGACCGACTGGTTCACATAGGACGACAGCTGATTGTCGAGCGCGGGTCCGAATGCGCCGCTGCGGCCCGTGTAGCGACCGCCTTCGAGGCTTTCGCCGACGATGACGCCGCTGTCTTTCAGGCTCTCGTGCGGATAGACGATGGCGAAGCTGTCGCCGATCGTGCGTCCGATGGCCCAGTGCCGACCGGTCGTCGCGATCGCGCTACCGATACGGAAGCTGGTGACCTGTTCCTCGGTGATGTTGCCGAAGTCTCGCCCGAAGGCAGCGTGGGACAGGGTCGCGTCGAAACGGTTGCTGTAATAGTCGACCTGACCGGACACCGAACCGGCACCCCCGTCATAGGTGGACGCCAGAGAATAGCCGAAGCTGTCGACGCGGTTCTCCGGGGACTGCTGGAAGCGGACGCTGCCGGAATCGCGGGCCGAGTTGTAACGGGCCTCCGCGCGACGGTCGTAGCGCGGGGTCCAGATCAGGGCGAGGGTGACGCCGACCTCGTTGCCACCAGGCCCCGTGAAGATGTTGCTGCCGAAATTGCTGTATTCCACCCCGACCTGTGCGCTCCATTGCGGGCTGAAGCGGTAGGTGCTGGAGGCATTGACGCTGTAGGAGTCATCACGCGTATCGTCGTGGCTCATCCGGTAGGAGGCGCTGACGTTGCCGACCCAGTCGATGTTGAACCGCCGCGCATAACCGGCGCTGAAGGCCCAGGAGGTAGGGTTCTGGCCGAAGCGGTTGCCCAGGGTCGAGAAATCCTCGGACGTGTATTCCGCCAGAACGGTCCAGTTGTCCGCCAGGCCATCACGCTCGACGACGTAGTCGTAACTGACCGCACCGGCATAGCCGAAGCCGACTTCCTGGCTGTTGCTGAGCGAGGCGTCGAACTGAAGGCGAGAGCCGTTCTTGAGGATCAGCTGGGTCTGGCCCGTTACCGTCTGGGCATATTCGGCAGCCTGCAGCCCCAGACCGATGGCCGGTCGGTTCATGAAGGCCTTGCGCCAGTAACCGGTGAAGGCGACGTCGCCGTCGGAATAATCCGGCGATCCGAACAGACCCTCGCTGGTCAGGCCCAGATAGGCCCCATATTCGTAGTCGCCCGGCTCCAGGTCGATGCTGTCCAGATAGGCGCTGTAGGCGACGTTCTCCAGCGAGCCGGACTGCCCCTGAATTTCCAGCTGGATGTCGTTGCTGCCGGTATCGAGCGGCAGGTTGCTGAGGTCGTACTGACCGGGATCCAGCCGGAATTCTCGCAGGAACAGGCCGTTGCGAAGCACGCGGACAGTCGATTCCTCGCGCAGCACCAGCTGGCGCGAGCCCGACAGGACGTTGTTGCGGAACGATTCAAACCGTCTGCGCTGACGGGCGACACCGATACCGCCCAGTTCCACGAAGCCCTGGCGGCCCCGCGTTTCCGGGTCCAGATCGCCCAGATACCAGCGGCGATAGTCTTCAGGCTGATCGAAGACGAAGCGCGCATAGCGACGCTCCATCTCGTACTCGCCGGTAAAACGGTCCTCGCGACCCTGCACGTCCGCTTCGAACACCAGCGACTTGTAGCGGATCGCACCATTCAGGAAGACGCTGGGGGCTTCGATGTCCCCGGTCGAGTTGCGACGTTGAATGGCCAGATTGGTGTTCAGATAGGCCGTGAAATTCTCGGGCGGCTGTTCGGGTGCGTCAGGGCGTCCGCCCTGGAACAGCATTTCCGGCAGGCGCTTGGTCGGGTCGATCCGAAGAACCAGAACCGCCAGCTGTTCCGGATCGTAATCCAGCTGGATGCCCGTGGCGTTGATCTCTTCGGGTGGGAAGGATTCGATGCCTTCCAGCGACGCCGCCAGTTCGGCCTGCGCCTCTTCGGTCAGCAGGGGGCTGATGAGGGTCTGGAAGCCCGCGCTATCGACGATGAAGCGGTCGTCACTGGTCAGCAAAACAGGCAACTCGCCGAGGACCCGACGATTGAAGTTCAGCGGAACCGTAATCGCGATGTCGCGGTCGTAGGGGTTGATGTTCGGCCGTGTCGTCGGATCCTGAGCCGGTGTTGCGGCAGGGGCAGCGGTGGCCTCGACCTCAGGAGCCTGCGGATCGGCCGGGGCCGGTGTCGACGCAGGAACCTGCGGCATCTCCTGATAGGGTCGGAAATCACGCGCGGAGGCACCCAGCGCGGGCTGGCACGTCAGACCGGCGACCAGGGCCCCCGTCGCCGCCGTCAGGAAAAGTCCCCCCCGGAACCTCATCGTGTGAACCGTACCGTTATGGGTTTGGATGGATCCAGCTGGATGCCACCCGTCGGGATTTTGAAGACGCGGCGTCCACCGGCGGGGGCCAGATAGCCGACGCCAACGGTTTCAGAAACCTGCTGGCCGGTCATGACCTGGCTGTAGGGCTGTCCGGCCATGTCGGTGCCGGCGATATTCCAGGTGGCACCGCTCATCAGGGCATAGCGCTTGCCGCTGTTGGTGACGCTGATTTCCAGACCCGGCTCAGACGGGGGCGGGGGCAGGGCCTCGCCCTGTGTCAGGCTGGGATCGATTTCGGGCGCGGGCGGAGACACCATGGCAGGGACGACGGACGTCACCTCGACATTGGGCTGGGCACCGGGAGGAGCCACCACGATCAGGGCCTTCATGGTGTAGAGAACCGAAACGGAAACGGCACCGCCGCCTTCCGTCGAGGTCGGTTCGGTGGCGACCGGCAGCTGGCGGACCCACAGATAGTAGGCGCGGCTAACGTCGATCTCGGGCTCGCCGACCCACTGCACGCGCACGACCTGACGGCCACCGACGGGCACCAGGCCCTGGGGTGGGAAGACCAGGAAGTTTTCGTCGGACGGCGTCTCGATCAGTTCGCCATTCTCGTCGAAGTCGATGCTGGTGATCATTGTTTCGAAAGGCAGGGCGGCGGAACCGATATTGCCCACCTCGATCCGGGCCGTGGATCCGGCACCGGTGGTGGTCAGTTCGGACACCATGGGGGCCACCCGCATGGCCCAGGCTGCAGCCCCGACCAGTGACAGACCGGCGGTCGCCATGACGACACAGACCGCCATGCGCATGCTGCGCGACAGGATCGACATCGTTCGGAACACCATTGTTATTCGCCCCCAAAGACCGCTTATCGCCGGTCAAACGTTCTGTAATCGTTTAGATAGCCGACTTGATGCAGGCTTGATCGAATCCTGTTCAGCAAAACTCGTGCCGCGCAGATTTCGTCAGAAAGCAGAACGGGGGAGACCTGAGTCCCCCCCGTTCCATAGGCGTAGCGCGGTCTTTACAGGCCGGCCGAGATGGTGACGCCGAAGGTGCCGGCGTAGGAGCCAGCGACCAAAGCCTTTGCGGGGACCGGAATGACCACGTCCAGGGACATGGCGGACTTCCAGGCACCGTGTTGGGCCGAGGCTTGGTCGGAGGTGGTGGCGACCGTCAGGGTCTGGTTGGTGCCGGCAGCCGGACCGCCGGTGGCGGGGCTGGCGACGTAGCTGGCGGTGACCGAGTAGGGCAGGTTGGCTTGGAAGACATTGCTGTCGTAGGCCGAGGCGCCGGCATTCACGAGACCGTTCAGGTCGGTCTTCTGGATGCGGACGGTGTTGGCGGTGTTGCAGCCGGCCAGGTTGGTGTCGATGCTGACTTCGGCATCGTCAACCATGGTGAAGGCAGCGGCCGGGCCGGTGTTGTCCGAGGCGTAGATGCCGATCTGGCCGAAATCCAGGGTCTCGGTGTCGTTGTTGCCCGAATAGTAGGCGCAGTCGGTCGAAACCGTGCCGGTCATCGTGAAGGTAGCGCCGTCCGAACCAGCAGCAGTGCCGTTGTCGTCTGCGGCGTTGCCCAGGGCGTGCCACGACGAAGCGCCGGCAAGCGTGCCAGCAGCGCGCTGAATGTTGCGGCCGTGGTCGATCGCGGCGGTTGTGCTTGGCGAGAAGCTGTAGGTGTAAGTTCCGCTACCAGCGGGCACCAAGTTGCGTTGTGTTTGACCTTGGTTGATGTCCTGGGCCGAAGCGGCCGAGGCGGTCAGGGCGACGGCGGCGACGCCGGCGAGAAGCGAAACGATTTTCATGAGCTTACTTTCCGTTTGGATGTCCAGGCGGACAAAAGGCGTGGGTGGAGGTCCACCCACGCCGTATCAGTCGGTCTTTACAGGCCGGCCGAGATGGTGACGCCGAAGGTGCCGGCGTAGGAGCCAGCGACCAAAGCCTTTGCGGGGACCGGAATGACCACGTCCAGGGACATGGCGGACTTCCAGGCACCGTGTTGGGCCGAGGCTTGGTCGGAGGTGGTGGCGACCGTCAGGGTCTGGTTGGTGCCGGCAGCCGGACCGCCGGTGGCGGGGCTGGCGACGTAGCTGGCGGTGACCGAGTAGGGCAGGTTGGCTTGGAAGACATTGCTGTCGTAGGCCGAGGCGCCGGCATTCACGAGACCGTTCAGGTCGGTCTTCTGGATGCGGACGGTGTTGGCGGTGTTGCAGCCGGCCAGGTTGGTGTCGATGCTGACTTCGGCATCGTCAACCATGGTGAAGGCAGCGGCCGGGCCGGTGTTGTCCGAGGCGTAGATGCCGATCTGGCCGAAATCCAGGGTCTCGGTGTCGTTGTTGCCCGAATAGTAGGCGCAGTCGGTCGAAACCGTGCCGGTCATCGTGAAGGTAGCGCCGTCTTCATCGGCGGCAGTGCCGTTGTTGTTCGCGGCGTTGCCGAAGGCGTGCCACGACGACACCAGCGAGTTGCCGTTGTTGGCGTTGGCGCGGTTCACGGCGGCACCGATGTTGGCGAAGAAGCCGCCGCCCTGGACGTTCTGGTCGCCCAGAAGGTGGAACTGGCCCTTGTTGATGTCCTGGGCCGAAGCGGCCGAGGCGGTCAGGGCGAGGGCGGCGACGCCGGCGAGAAGCGAAACGATTTTCATGGTCAGTCTCCAAAGACAGATGAGTGTGTGGTCGTGTCGATCGAGACGAATCCCCCCGATCTTGGGTTTGCGATTAACAACGTGTAAACAAGTAAGTCAACCGCAAATATCAATGTTACGTGGTTAAGCTGTCGTATTCCCCTCATTGGCGAAAATGGAAATCGTCAATGCGAAAGCACTGTCACAGAATGGTGACGTATTATGACGCAATACTGGATATCAAAAAGCCTGTTTGGCCTGAAACTATACTACAGAGCGGTAACCGTTACTGTAAGCGTCTCCGAATAGTCTCCGGCCAGCAAGCCTGCACCGGAAGGCATATCCGTCTTGAACGTCAGTCGTGCACCACCGGCGGCGATGGCTTCACCGCTGTTCATGGTCCTGCGCGAGCGCAGGTCGCGACTGTCGAAACTGCGATCCAGCATCGAAGGCTGAGGGCTGATAACCGGCACCTCGACGCGGACTGAGTAGGGAAGGGTTCCGGCGAACGGGCCCTGGCCCTGGGGCATGGTCGCATGCGCCAGTCCACCGCGCGGCGAGCTGAGGCCCAGTTCGAACGGGACATTGCAGTCCAGATCCAGGGTCGCGACCGCCGTCTCGTTTCCGGTCAGTTCGCCGAAGTTGATGTCTCCGCCCCCGGCGACCGCACAGCCGCCCATGATCCGGCCGGTCAGCGAAACGTCCAGTTTGGAGAAGGTGGCGACAACGCTCTTGTCTGCCGCCGATTGCGCGGCGGCCGACGTCGCGGTCAGCCCCAGGCCTGCCATGGCGGCGGTCATTGCACACGCTGCGGCAAGAGCCCCGCGGTACGCCTTTGATTGCTTACGCATCTTCCCACCCTCATCGCCGCGTTGTGCGGCATCGCCTTTCCGGCGACTTCCCCGATCCCCTTCCAAGACCCGTGCCATCCCGAAATGGGACAGTGAGCGAATCCGCCCAGGCTTCAGATGGGGTTAACAAATCTCTAACAGCGAGGGTCAATACCCGTGAAATTGGGTTCTCGCAACACTGTTATCCTGTTGGGGGAATTGAGTTATGGCCAAGCTTCTGCTGGCTGCGACCGAGGTTTCGTGGTTCGGGACCAAGCAGCATCCGTGAACGGATCAACACCGATCAGGCGATGGTGTGACGGTGTCTGCTGGTGTTCGCGGTAATCAGGTGAGATCGATGGTGGATGCGACAGGGATTGAACCTGTGACCCCCTCGGTGTGAAGGGCCTCAAAGCCATTTCAGGGCGTTTCAGGACTGTGCATAACTCGATAGATATCTGAAAAATGTAGTTTTAATTTTTCAGCACTTTTCTTGCTTTTTCGGGAAATTCTGTATCTGGCGCCCCACCAGCGCCCCAGAAACTGCTAGGTTGGGACGCGTTTGATTTGCAGCGCAGGCGCGAG
Source organism: Brevundimonas sp. DW-iso22 (assembly GCF_058725425.1). Lineage (NCBI taxonomy): Bacteria > Pseudomonadati > Pseudomonadota > Alphaproteobacteria > Caulobacterales > Caulobacteraceae > Brevundimonas > Brevundimonas sp. DW-iso22. The sequence continues at coordinate 40,666 of NZ_JBZXEB010000006.1, forward strand.
GAGAGCGCATTGTGGCCCGCCTTCTGCTTACCACGGACCGTCAGATCGCTGGGCTGAAACCCGCTGACAAGGTCTACGAGATGGGGATCGGCGGCAGCCGGGGTTTGGGGGTTCGCGTCTTTCCCACGGGGCTGAAGCAATTCGAGTTCCGCTATGTCGCCGCGAACGGAACGAGGCGACGTCTCGGCCTCGGCGCCTATCCCGACCTGTCGCTGGCCGACGCCCGCATCAAGGTCGCGGGATTGCGCATCGCGGTGGTGGACGGTGGGGATCCCGTCGCGGAAAAGACCGCCGCCCGTGAACGGGCGCGGACCGGCGAAACCCTCGACGAACTCGCCGAGGCTTACTGGCAGGCGGCGACGGTGGGACTTCACGGTGGGCGCCGTCGGCCGAAGCGGGAGGTCACCCTCAGCAACGAACGCCAGATGTGGCGAAACCACATCAAGGTCCCTCTGGGCGCGCGGCCGTTCACCGAGATCCGGCGCGCGGACGTCAAGGTTTTCATGCGCAAGCTGGTGACCGACAGCGGGTTGGCGGCCGCCAGCGTGGCGTCGATCGGCGCCCTGCTGCACGCCGTCCTGGGGTTCGCCGTGCTCGAGGAGCGTATCGAGGCCAATCCCGCGCTCGGCCTGGCCCGCCCGCTGGCGCTCACCTCGCGCGAACGCATGTTCGATGACGCGGCCTTGAAGACGCTCTGGGACGCATCATCCGAGGCGTCCGTGCCGCGGGCGCCGGGCGAGAAGACGGCGGGCATTCATGCCCGTCTCGAGCCGGCGATGGGCCTGGCCATCCAGCTGTTGATGCTGACGTTGACGCGCCGCAACGAGGTCGCCGGCGCGCTCAAGACGGAGTTCGACCGGACGGCGAAGATCTGGACCATTCCGTCGGAGCGGGCCAAGGCCAAGCATCAACATGTGGTCCCCTTGGGCGCCGATGCGATCGAGGTTCTGGAGGTTGCCTGGGCCCTCGATCCGGGCAGTCCCTACCTCTTTCCATCGGCCCGATCTCCGGGCCAGCACCTGGACCCGCACGCCATCACCCGCGCGTTCGCCCGGACCTGCGCGCGCAGGAAGCTGGCGGTCGGCTCACCTCACGACGTCCGGCGGTCGGGCGCGACCACGCTCACGGGGCGCTATGGCGTCAGCCGGTTCGTGGTCGGGCTGGTGCTGGGGCATACGCCCAATGAAGGCGCGGCGGTCACCAGCGTCTATGATCGGCACACCTATGTGCCGGAGAAGCGGGCGGCGCTGGAGCTGTGGGCGAACCATCTCGTCCGGCCAGGTCGAGCGGTGGCGTCCCGCTCGATAGCGACCGTGACGGCGCCCGGGCTCGCGGCCGACACCCATGTCGGGGAGGCCAAGGCGCGCGCGCTGGCCCTGTGTCAGACGGGAGATCTGCACGAAGCGGTGCTGTCGATCTGCATGGACCTGTCCCGTCATCCGGACACCGCCAACTCGCATCTGGCGATCCTGGGCAAGGTCGGCCTGGAACGCGCCGCCGCGGGTTCGCGCGCGCAGGTCGAGGACTGGATCAGCGGGTTCCGATAGGCCTTGGAAGACGGTCGCGGACACAGTCTTGTCTTATGACCAAAACCGGAGAGCGACTTGAATATATCCATACTTCGACTAATTCGGAAATATGGAAACAGAACCGGCCATCCTCGCTCTCGCCGCATTGGCGCAATCAACAAGGCTGGAGGCGTTCCGCCTCCTCGTTCGTCACGAGCCCCTCGGTCTGCCGGCGGGCGAAGTCGCCAACCATCTGGCAATCCTGCCGAACACCCTGTCCTCTCATCTCGGCGTCCTGTCACGCGCGGGATTGATCAAATCCGAGCGTCGTAGCCGGTCGATCATCTACCGGGCCGATCTGGAGCGGATCCGAGGGTTGGTGATGTTCCTGCTCAAGGATTGTTGCGAAGGCAGATCGGAGCTGTGCGCTCCGCTCCTGGCCGAGCTGGCCTGCTGCGACTGAGGCTCGAAATGGACGTCGTCATCTACCACAACCCCGCCTGCGGGACGTCGCGCAACGCGCTTGAGCTGCTTCGCCACGTCGGGATCGAGCCGCATGTGATCGAATATCTGAAGACGCCGCCATCGCGCGCCATGGTCGCCTGGCTCGCCGAACGGACCGGCGCGCCGTTACGGAACCTGTTGCGCGAGAAGGGCACGCCCTTCGCCGAGCTCGGCCTCGGAAACCCCGACCTGACGGACGATCAGCTCCTCGACGCGATCGAGGCCCATCCGATCCTGCTCAATCGCCCGGTCGTCGTCAGCCCTCTGGGTGTCCGGCTCTGTCGGCCGTCGGAGGCCGTGCTCGGCCTTCTGCCCGCAGGCGATCTCAAGCCCTTCACGAAAGAAGACGGCGAGGTCGTGATCGACGCCGCTGGCAAGCGGGTGGAATGATGATCGACACGCCCGTCACAGCCACAGCAGCCCCGCGTCGCCTGTCCTTTCTCGATCGCTGGCTGACGGTGTGGATCTTCGCCGCCATGGCGTTGGGCGTCGCTCTTGGGACCTTGGCGCCCGGTCTTTCCGCCTGGGTCGACGGCCTTTCGGTCGGCACGACGAACATCCCGATCGCCATCGGCCTGATCCTGATGATGTACCCGCCGCTGGCGAAGGTGCGATACGAGGAACTGCCGCGCGTCTTCGCCGACAAGCGGGTGCTGGCCCTGTCCCTGTTTCAGAACTGGGTGCTGGGCCCGGTGCTGATGTTCGCCCGTCGCGGCGCGGACTGGTACGAACGCCGCTTCCTGCCGCGCATCGGGCCGATCACCCTGATCGCGCTGCTGTTCACCATCGTCGTCATGTTCAGCCTGAAGGGCGGCGAGGTCGTGGCCCTGCCGCTGGACGCCCTGCGCATCGCCGTGCCGCTGACGATCTATTTCCTCGTCATGTTCGTCGTCAGCTTCCTCATGGGCCGGCTGATCGAGGCCGACTATCCGCGCACGACCGCCCTGGCCTTCACCGCGGCCTCGAACAATTTCGAACTGGCGATCGCAGTGGCGATCACCGCCTTTGGCCTGACCTCGCCGGTCGCCTTCGCGGCGGTCATCGGTCCCCTGGTCGAGGTCCCGGTGCTGATTCTGCTGGTGTCGGTCGCGCTCTGGATGGGCCGACGCTGGTTTCCAGACACGGCCCCGCCGGCGGACGCCGTCTGACGGTCGTGTCGCATCGGCTCAACGCGAACGGGTCCGGTCTGATCGCGATCCGGGGCAGGACTGGGCGGGAACGTTCCTGGCGCTTGATGTCATCAATCCGCGAGGGCGCACCCTGAGCCGCGAGGATCAAGTCGCGCGACTTGACGGCCCGGTCGCGTTGCAGTTTGCCGTCAGGCGCGATATCGGCGGGTGAGGCCCTCTTTGACCAAACTGATTCCGACCCTTTGCGCCATCATCTGCGTCGCCGTTGTCGGGGCGATGATGACGCATGGCATGTCGGATCTGCGCCACGAGGTGTCACACGCGACGGTCGAGCAGGCGGGTTCGATCGGACACGATCACGCCGTCGAACACGACCCGGCCACCGAAGTTGATGTCGCCTCGGCGGATGCAGACGACTCTTCTGGGTCCCTCCCGCCCGGCCATCATCACCACGGCGGCGGCGACACGCAGGTGGCGCTCCCTGGCCAGGAGGGGGGCTTGCCCCACCTGACCGAGGCGCGTGGAGGATCTGCTTTCCTGCGCGTCAACCAATTGCCTGAAGGGCTGATCGGCGACGGTCCGGAACACCCTCCCAAACAGCTGCGCACGATCGCCTGATCCGTCGCGACCCTCCGGTCGCACGCGCACTGTTTTTCGGAGACTTCCTTGAAGAAGCACATGACCGGCCCCGCCGGATCGTGGGCGTGTCTGGCCGTCGTTTCGACGCTGGCGCTCTCACTGGCGGCCGCCCCGCTTACGCCCGTCCTCGCTCAGGAGGCCGTAGCCCCTGCACGACTGACTTTGGCTGAGGCCCTGGCGCGATCGGCGGCCGCAGATCCGGCCGCGGCCGCGACCGAGGCCCGGTTGAGGGCAGCGGAGGCCGGCGTCCGCCAGGCCGATGTTCGCCCCAACCCGACCCTGGGGCTGATGGTGGAGAACCTTCCGAGCTTCGGGGGCGGCGGGATCGCCGATCGGACGGAAGCCACGCTCACCTATGAGCAGCGGCTTGAGCGCGGCGGCGATCGGCCCGCCCGCGTCTCGCTCGCCCGCGCCGAAGCCGCGGTCGTCCAGGCCGAGGCGCTGGTCCGGCGCCTCGATCGTCTGGAGATGGTCCAACGCGCCTGGGCCGAAGCGCTCGCCGCCCAGGCCGAACTGGAGATCGCGGCTGAGCGCCTCGACCTCGCCGACCGTTTCCAGTCCGAGGTCCAGCGCCGCGTCGACATGGCGCGCGACCCTCTGTTCGCCGGCGCGCGCGCCGAGGCTGAACTCGCCCAGGCCCAGATCGATTTCGATCAAGCCGGGATCAATGCGCGGTTGACCCGCGCCACCTTGTCGCGGTTCTGGACCGGCGCCGCGGACTTCACGCTGGAGTCGACCGATTTCACCGACACGAGCGCATCGCGCGCGGTGGCGGGCGATGTCGCCGAGGCGGACCTGACGATCTTCACAGCGCAACGCGAGATCGCGGGCGCCCGGGTGCGGGTCGAACAGGCGCGGGCGATGCCCGACGCCACCGTCAGCGTCGGGGTCCGCAGCCTCTGGGACGACGGCGCCGTCGGCTTGGTCGTCGGCGGCTCCATTCCGCTCGGTCGCTACGATCGAAACGAGGGGGCGATCGACCGCGCCCGCGCTGAGGGCCTGGCCGCCGAGGGCGATCTGGCCGCGGCCCGCCAGGAGCGGGAGCGGGACATCGCCCGCCATCAGGTCCTGCTGGCATCGCGTGCGCTGGAGGCGCGTCGGATCCAGGACGAAACCCTGCCCTTGGCCGAGCGTGCCGTCGCCCTCGTCCGGGAGGGTTTTAACCGGGGCGGCTTCACTTACAACGACGTCATCAGCGCCCAGCGAGCCCTGCTCGAAACGCGCGCGCGCCGCGTAGCCGTCCTCAAGCAATTTCACATCGATCGCGCCCGCCTTGACCGGTTGACCGGCGCGCATGCCGACCTGCTCGGTCTGGAGACCCAACCATGAGCCGTCACACACCCACCCGGCGCATCATCGCCGCCTCGCTGCTGGCCTTGGCCGTCGGCGTCTCGGCCTGCGGCCAGGGAACAGCAGACAAGGCCGAGGGTGAAGTCGCCGCCGGCGACTACGAGAGAGGCCCCCATCGCGGGCGGATGTTGCGCGACGGCGACTTCGCGCTGGAGGTCACCATCTACGAGGAAGGACCGGAGCCGCTTTACCGGCTCTACGCCTACCTGAAGGACAAGCCCGTAGATCCGCGTCAGGTCCAGGCTTCGATCGCCCTGACCCGCCTGGGAGGCAGGGTCGACCGCTTCGCCTTCACCCCCTTCGAGGATTATCTGGCCAGCCCCACCGTCGTGGCCGAGCCGCATTCCTTCGACGTCAGCGTCGCGGCCACCCATGCGGGCAAGCGCCACGCCTGGGCCTATCCGTCCTATGAGGGCAGGACCATCATCACGCCCGACGCGGCGCGGGCCGGCGGCGTGACCACCGAGCGGGCGGGCTCAGCCCATCTGGGCGAATCCCTGCCCTTGACGGGGCGGATCGAGATCACGCCCGAGGGCCAGAGCGAGGTCCATGCCCGCTATCCCGGTCGAGTCATGGCGATGTCGGTCCAGCTAGGCGACCGCGTCCGGCGTGGGCAGGTGGTGGCGCGCGTCGAGTCCAGTGAAAGCCTCCAGACCTATTCCGTCACCGCGCCCATCTCGGGCGTGATCATGGCCAAGAACACGAATGTGGGTTCGATCACGGGCGGCGGCGATCCCATGCTGGTCATCGGCGACCCAAGCCAGGTCCACGCCGAATTCTTCCTCTATCCCCGCGACGCCGAGCGCGTCCGGGTCGGCCAAAGGGTCGAGGTCGTCAGCCTGGCGGGGGATCACCGCATCAATGCGGTCATCGAGGCAATCCTGCCCACCGCCGACCTGACCAACCAGACCCTGATCGCCCACGTCCACCTGCCGTCTCAAAACGGGGCCTGGCGCCCCGGGCTGGGGGTCAGGGGCACGGTTCAGGTGGCCACCAGCGAGGTTCCCCTCGCCGTCCAGACCAAAGCCATCCAGCCGTTCCGGGACTTCCAGGTCGTCTACGCCAAGGTGGGCGACACCTATGAGGTGCGGATGCTGGAACTCGGTCGCCGCACGCCGGAATGGACCGAGGTCCTGGGTGGCCTCGAACCCGGCGCCGAATATGTCGTCGACGGCGCCTTCCTCATCCGCGCGGACATCGACAAGTCCGGCGCGAGCCATGACCACTAGGGGGCGCGCACATCATGCTTGAACGCATCGTCGCGCTGTCGATCCGGTTCCGCTGGATCGTCATGGCGCTCGTCCTTCTGGCCTGCGCGGTGGGGGTCTGGAGTTTCCAGCGTCTGCCCATCGACGCCACGCCCGACATCACCAACGTCCAGGTCCAGATCAGCACCGAGGCCCCCGGCTTCTCGCCTTTGGAGTCCGAACAGAGGATCACCTTTCCGATCGAGACTGCCGTCGCGGGCGTGCCTGGCCTTGAATACACCCGCTCGATCTCCCGCTACGGGCTCAGTCAGGTCACGATCGTCTTCGAAGACGGCACAGACATCTATTTCGCGCGCCAGCTGGTCAACGAAAGGCTTCAGGCCGCGCGCGGGCAACTTCCCGAAGGCCTGACCCCCGAACTCGGCCCCATCGCCACGGGGCTGGGCGAAATCTTCATGTATACGGTGGTTGCCGAGCAGGGCGCGCGGCGTCCGGACGGCGAACCCTACACCGCCGAAGATTTGCGAACGCTTCAGGACTGGGTGATCCGGCCCCAGCTTCGCAACACGCCGGGCGTCACCGAGGTGAACACCATCGGCGGGTTCGAGCGGCAGTATCACGTCACCCCATACCCCGATCGGCTGGCCGCCTACGGCGTCACCATGGCCGAGGTGGTCGAGGCGCTGAACCGCAATAACGCCAACGTCGGCGCGGGCTATGTCGAACGCTTTGGCGAACAGTATCTGGTCCGCGTCGCGGGGCAGGCGTCAGGGATCGAGGACCTGGGCGCCATCGTCGTGTCGAATCGCGGCGGCGCCCCGATCCGTGTCGGCGATGTCGCCGACGTAATCATGGGCGAGGAACTGCGCACCGGCGCGGCGACCCAGGACGGCGAGGAGATCGTGCTGGGCACGGTCTTCATGCTGGTCGGCGAAAACAGCCGCACGGTGGCTCAAGCCGCCGCCGCCCGGTTGGAGACCGCCGCCGCCTCCCTGCCGGCCGGCGTCAGCGCCATCGCCGTCTATGACCGGACCGATCTGGTCGACCGGGCGATCCATACGGTCGAAAAGAACCTGGTCGAGGGCGCGCTGCTGGTCATCGTCGTGCTGTTCCTGCTGCTCGGGAACATCCGCGCCGCCCTGATCACGGCGGCCGTCATCCCCGTGACCATGTTGATGACCATCACGGGCATGGTTCAGACCGGCACCTCCGGCAATCTGATGAGCCTCGGCGCGCTCGATTTCGGCCTGATCGTCGATGGGGCCGTCATCATCGTCGAGAACTGCCTGCGTCGCTTCGGCGAGGCGCAGCACCGTCTGGGTCGCGTGCTGAACCGCGAAGAACGCTTCAGTCTGGCCGCCACGGCGTCGAGCGAAGTCATCCGTCCGTCGCTGTTCGGCGTGCTGATCATCACCCTCGTCTACGTGCCGATCTTCGCCCTGACCGGGGTGGAGGGGAAGATGTTCCATCCTATGGCGATCACCGTCGTCATGGCCTTGACCATCGCGCTCGTCCTGTCGCTGACCTTCGTGCCGGCGGCGGTGGCCATGTTCGTCACCGGAAAGGTTGAGGAGAAAGACAGCTTCATCATGCGCGGCGCTCGTCGCTTTTATGAGCCCGCGCTGGACGTGGCCTTGAGGCTGCGGGTCGCTTTCGTCGGCGTCGCCATCGCCCTGGTGGTGATTGCCGGTCTGGGGGCCTCCCGAATGGGCTCGGAGTTCATCCCAAACCTCGACGAGGGCGACATCGCCATGCACGCCCTCCGCATCCCCGGCACCAGCCTGACCCAGGCGGTGCAGATGCAGACGGCGCTGGAACGGCGTCTGGCCCGGTTTCCGGAGGTTGAACGCGTCTTCGCCAAGATCGGCACGGCCGAGGTCGCCACCGACCCTATGCCGCCCTCGGTCGCCGACACCTTCATCATGCTGAAGGACCGGTCCGAATGGCCCGATCCGAGAAGGCCCAAGGCCGAGCTGGTCGAGGAGATGCGGGCGGCGGTCGAACTGATCCCCGGCAACAACTACGAATTCACCCAGCCGATCCAGATGCGGTTCAACGAACTGCTCTCCGGCGTCCGCGCCGACGTCGCCATTAAGGTCTTCGGCGACGACCTGGACCAGCTTCTGGAAGTCGGTCAGGCGGTCGACGGCGTCATCGGCGGCATTCCCGGAGCCCAGGACGTGGCGGTCGAACAGGTCACCGGCCTGCCGGTTCTTCAGATCACGCCGGATCGGGCGGCGCTCGCCCGGATGGGGCTCAGCATGGAAGACGTCCAGCAGGTCGTGTCCGCCTCGATCGGCGGCATGACAGCGGGTCAGGTGTTCGAGGGCGACCGCCGCTTCGACGTCGTGGTTCGGATGCCCGAGGAGATGCGCCAGAACACCGACGCGATCGGTCGACTTCAGATTCCGCTTCCGTCCAACGGTGGCGGCGGGCGCGCCTTCGTGCCGCTGGAGGAGGTGGCGACCATCGCGGTCGAACAGGGGCCGAACCAGATCAGCCGCGAGGACGGCAAGCGGCGCGTGGTCGTCACCGCCAACGTCCGCGACCGCGATCTGGGCTCGTTCATCGCCGAGGTGCAGGACAAGGTCGGGGCTGAGGTCGAGGTCCCCGCCGGTTACTGGATCAGCTACGGCGGCACGTTCGAGCAACTAATCTCGGCGGCCAAGCGGTTGCAACTGGTGGTGCCGGTGGTGCTGCTGCTGATCTTCGGCCTGCTGTTCGCCCTGTTCCGCTCGGTAAAGGACTCGGCCATCGTCTTCTCCGGGGTGCCTCTGGCATTGACCGGGGGCGTGGCTGCTCTGGCGATGCGAGGCCTGCCCTTGTCCATCTCGGCGGCGGTCGGCTTCATCGCCCTGTCCGGCGTCGCGGTGCTGAACGGCGTCGTCATGGTCAGCTTCATCCGCACCCTAATCGCCGAGGGCAGGCCGCTCGGCGAGGCGATCCGCGAGGGCGCGCTCACGCGGCTGCGGCCGGTGCTGATGACCGCCCTGGTCGCCAGCCTCGGCTTCGTGCCGATGGCGCTGAACGTGGGCGCGGGGGCCGAGGTCCAGCGGCCATTGGCGACCGTCGTGATCGGCGGGATCATCTCCTCCACGATCCTCACCCTGCTGGTCCTGCCGGCTCTCTACAGCCTCGTCCACGGTCGTCCGCCTCGCCCCGCCGGCGCGCGGCCCGGCTGGCTGTCCCGTCTTCCCTTCAAGCGGAGCAACGCATGACCGCCGCGACCCATCGATGGGCCGCCTGGCTGAGGACGCCCGCCGGCGTCCTCGTGCTGGGGCTGCTGATCCTGTTCCTCAACGGCCTGCTGACGGCCGCCTTTGCCCATGGCGTCGCCGAGGGCGACAAGGGCTACATCCAGGAGACCTCGGGCTTCCTGTTCTGGCCGTTCGTCTATCTCGGGGCCAAGCACATGGTCACCGGCTACGACCACCTGCTGTTCCTGCTGGGCGTGATCTTCTTCCTCTACCGGATGAAGGACATCAGCATCTATGTGACCTTGTTCGCCATCGGCCACTCCTCGACCCTGCTGCTCGGCGTGCTGACGGACATCAGCGTCTCGAGTTATCTGGTCGACGCGATCATCGGCCTGTCGGTCGTCTACAAGGCGCTCGACAACATGGGCGCCTATCAGCGCTGGTTCGGTGTCCAGCCCTCGACCAAGGCTGCGACCCTGATCTTCGGCCTGTTCCACGGTTTCGGTCTGGCCACCAAACTTCAGGACTTCCAGCTTTCTTCCGACGGCCTGATCGGCAACCTCATTGCCTTCAACATCGGCGTCGAGGCGGGACAGCTGCTGGCGCTCGGCGCCATCCTCATCGTCATGGGCTTCTGGCGAAGAACGTCCAGCTTCTGGCGACACGCCTACGCCGCCAACGTCGTCCTCATGACCCTCGGTTTCATTCTGACGGGCTATCAGCTCGTCGGCTTCTTCGTCGCCTGATCGGAGACCTGACCCATGTATAACGTCCACAAGCCCGACGCCTCCGAACTGCCCACCACCGCTAAGCTGCTCAAGTCCACCGGCATTGCAGTGGTGGTCGCCTCTGCCCTGCTCGTCACCGTCGTCCTGCCAGCCGAATACGGCGTCGATCCGACCCGGATCGGGTCAATGCTCGGTCTGACCGAGATGGGGCGCGTCAAAGTCTCGCTCGCGGCGGAGGCCCAAGCCGAAACCGCCGCCGAAACCGATGCCGGTCCGGCCGTTCGGCCGACGCCGGGCGCCGGGCCCCCGGCAACCCCGACCGGCGTCGCGGCCAAGGCCGCATCTGCAGCGCCGGCCGCCGGCCTGCGTTCGGACGAAACCGTCCTGACCCTGGCGCCGGATCAGGGGGCCGAGATCAAGCTGGTGATGGAGGAGGGCGCCAGGGTCCGTTTCACCTGGACCAGCAGCGGCGGGGCGATCAATTTCGACACCCACGCCGACCGTCCCGGCACGCCCTATCACGGCTACGGCAAGGGCTCGGAACAGCGGGTCGAGGGCGAACTGGTGGCCGCCTTTGACGGTAGTCACGGGTGGTTCTGGCGCAACCGGACGGGCCAGCCGGTGACGATCACCCTGATCACCGAAGGGGCCTACAGCGAGGTCAAACGCGTGGTCTGACCGGCCTAGAGGTATTTGGTGATGGTTTTGAACTCGGCCATCGCCGTTCGCGCTTCGCTCGGATCGCCTTCGGCGGCATGAGCGAGACAGTGGTCGATATGGTCGTGGATCAAGGTCTTCTTGGCCGCGGCCACGGCCTTTTCGATCGCGTGCAGCTGCTGGGCCAGATCCAGACAGGTCCGCCCGCCCTCGATCATCGCGATGGTCTTGCGCAGGTGACCTTCGACCCGCTTCAGCCGGTTGACGATGTCCTGATGGGTTTCGTGAACGACATGGGCCATGGGGACTTATGCTATCCTCCTGGAGGGGATATGGCTAGCGCTTCCTTCGCTTGATTGCCGGACGCCGCCGATGTTCTCCCCTCTCCGCCATCCCGGTTATCGCCACCTCTTTGTCGCCCAGGTCGCGGCGCTGCTGGGGACGGGGATGGCGACCGTGGCGCTCAGCCTGCTCGCCCATGATCTGGCGGGCGCCGGGGCGGGGGAAATCCTCGGCGCCGCCTTGGCCATCAAGATGGTCGCCTATATCGGCGTGGCTCCGTTCGCCAGCGCCCTGGCGGCGCGCCTCCCCCGAAAAACGTTGCTGGTGTCGCTGGATGTCGTTCGCGCCGTCGTGGCGGCTTCGTTGCCCTTCGTCGGCGAAGCCTGGCAGGTCTACGCCCTGATGACCGTCCTCTATATCGCCTCGGCCGCCTTCACGCCGGCGTTCCAGGCCATGATCCCCGATCTGCTTCCCGACGAGGGGGAGTACACCAAGGCCCTGTCCCTCTCGCGCCTGGCCGCCGACCTCGAGAGCGTGGCCAGCCCGGTGCTCGCCGCCCTGTTGCTGGCCTTCATCAGCTACAACAACCTGTTCGCCGGCACGGCGCTCGGCTTCGTGATCTCGGCCCTGTTCGTGGTCGGTGCGACCTTGCCGCTCCTGAAAAACATCCAGCCCAGACCGTTTCTTCAGCGCCTCACGGGCGGCATACGCCTGTTCGCCCTGACGCCGCGCTTGCGAGGCCTGTTGGCCATCAGCCTGGCGACCGCCGCCGGTGGAGCCGTGGTGCTCGTCAACACCGTGGTCCTGGTGCAGTCGCGCTTCGGTCTTTCCGACCAGGCCACGGCTTGGGCCCTGGCGGCCTTCGGCGGCGGCTCGATGACCGCCGCCGTCGTGCTGCTGCGGCTGCTCGGTCGATTGACCGATCGCCTCGCCATGGTCCTGGGAGCCGCAGTCATGACCGCCGTGCTGTTCGCAGGTCCCTGGCTTGCCGTCTCCTATCCCGCGCTGCTCGCGATGTGGGTCGTCATGGGCTTCGGCTATTCGCTGACGATCACACCGGCGGGCCGGGCGCTGCGGCGATCCTCCACGCCTGACGACAGGCCGGCGCTCTTCGCCGCCCAGTTCGCTCTTTCCCACGCCTGCTGGCTGCTCGCCTATCCCGTGGCCGGACTGGTCAGCGCCCAGGCGCAGCCGGGCGCAGCCTTCCTCGTCCTGGCCGCCCTGTGCGCCCTCGGAACCCTGCTTGGCCTGGTTGTCTGGCCCGCCCACGATCCGGAGAATCTGGTCCATTCCCATGACGACCTGGACCCCGACGATCCGCACCTGGCGGAGGGGGAGCCGTGGCCCGAACGCGGCCATGCGCATCCCTTCGTGATTGACGAGCGGCATCGTCGCTGGCCGTCGAAACGGCGCTGAGGGTTTCAGCCTTCCCGCCAGTCCCCGAGGCGCCGATAACCTTTCCTTGGCCGGCCCGAGGTTATCAGCAGGCATGAGCAAGGATGTCGCCGCGTTGAACGACCGATCGCCGCCGCGCATCGCCCGTGGCGGATGGCTGGATGCGCTCCGGTTCATCGTCGGGGCGCTGATCATCCTCTACCATTTCCGGGAGGCCTCGCCGGTTCCGCTGCCGCAGCTGCATCCGGTGTTCGACCGGGGCTATCTGCTCACCGACTTCTTCATCATCGATTCCGGCTACGTCCTGGCCCGCATCTATGGCGACCGCCTCGCCGCCGGGCAGGCCTCGCTGCGCGCCTACGCGCACCAGCGCCTGCTGCGCGTCATTCCGGCCCACCTCGTCGTCAGCCTGATCCTCGTGGCCATCGTCGGCGGCGCCGCCCTCGCGGGCGTGGCGCCCAGCAATCCGCGCTGGTTCGACTGGTCGCAGCTGCCCGCGCAGGTGTTGCTGGTTCAGGCCTGGGGCGTGCCGGGCGGGCAGGGGTGGAACGCCCCGACCTGGACGCTGTCGGCCCTGATCGGCTGCTATCTCCTCCTGCCATGGATCTGCCGCGCCCTTTGGCGCTGGCCGCCGGTGCTGGTGGTGATCGGCGCGGTAGTCCTTGTCGTCGCCGCCGATCTCGCCGCCTCGCTGTGGCTCGGCGATCCGATCTACCGCCTGCCGATGCGATACGGCATCCTGCGCGCCCTGCCGCTCTTCCTGCTCGGCGTCGCGGCGGCCTACTACGGCTCACGGGTGTATGTCGCGCCGCGCCTCGCGGGGGCGATCGGGCTGGCCGCCGCCGTCGCGCTGGTCATGATGCAGGCCTTTGGCGCCTTCAGCCTGCTGTCTCAGGGCCTGATGACGGTGATCATCTGGGCCGCCGGGGCCATCCCCGTGTTCCGGCCCTCGCGTCTGATCGAACATCTAGCCCTGATGTCGTTCTCGATGTTCCTCACCAATGAGGTGAGCCGCATCGTCTGGTTCGGCCTGCTCGACGCCCTTGGCCAGGATACCCTGCCGTCCGGCGCCCGCTGGGCGCTGTGGTCCGTCGGCTTCGCCGGCGCCTTCGTTGCCGCCGCCATGTTCCGCTACGCCTTCGACCGTCCCGTCCAGACCTGGCTCAACCGCTCACGTACGAACCGGGCCGCCGGAGATCATGCGGCGGTCGCCGCGCCCAGGGCGTCAGGCGCCGTTGTGGCGGCCGAACACGCGGGTTGAGCCGTCGTTGAGGATCAGCACGGTCGTATAGGGCTCGCGGCCCGCCGCCTCCATGCCCGGGGAACCCGCCGGCATGCCGGGGGCGCTCAGCGCCCGGGCGGCCGGTCGTTCGCGCAGCAGCCGGTCGATGTCGCCGGCCGGAACATGGCCCTCGATGGCGTAGGCGTCCACGACAGCGGTGTGGCAGCTCGCGAGCTGGTCGGGGATGCCATGCCGGGCGCGGATCGGGGCCAGGTCGTCCCGCTCGACCACTTCGACGGTCCAGCCGGCCTGGCGCATGTGGGCGATCCAGCCGCCGCAACAGCCGCACCAGGGCGTCTTGTAGGCCGTCATCCGCTTGTCTGTTGCGGCCTGCGCGGCGGCGGCTAGCGCGGCGAGGGGCAGGCCGATCAGAAGGGCGCGGCGAGAGGAACTTGGAGCCATTCCGGACTCTCCTGAAGGTGTGACCCGCATCATGAACCGCGGGTCGTCGCCTGGCCACAGCCAGAGTGTCGCGCTGGTTTCCGCCTGCCCGTCGGCGAGCGGTGGGGTTCAGCCGCTCCAAGCCATTGGCGAGAACGATCTGGCCCTATGACGCTCCGGCGACCAAAACCCCTCCGGACAGGGATCTAAGCCCGAGCCTGAACCCGGCCCTTCCGATCCGCCCACCAGAAGCCAACGATTACGACCGACAGCGCCAGCAGCTGGGCGGTCAGACCTTCCCAAGTGGGAAAGAGGCCGAGGATTTCGACGCGGGGCAGGGCGGCAAGCGGATGCACGTCCATGACGCCGGCCTCCTGGAGGCCGGCGACGCCCTTGCCGGCCAGGACCACCGCCAGACCCGCTATGAGCAGCGCGCTGTAGGCGAAGAATTGCGCGATCGGCAGCCGCTTGCTGAAGATCAGCAGGCCCCAGGCGATTAGGGCGAGACAGACCACCGCCAAGGCCGCGCCGCCGAGCAGGGCGCCTTGGGTCCCCTGGCTCCACAGCGCGGCATAGAAGAGGATGGTCTCGAATACCTCGCGGTAGACCACGATGAAGGCGAGCAGGAACAGGAACCAGGCCGACCGCTTCGACAGCGCCGCCGACAGCTTGTCGCGGATGTAAGCCTGCCACACGCCGGCCTGGGCCTTGCCGTGCATCCATACGCCCACGGACAAGAGCACCACGGCCGAGACCAGCGAGCCGACGCCTTCGGTGAGTTCGCGGCTGGCGCCGCTGATGGCGATCAGCCAGGTGGCCGCCGCCCAGGTCGCGGCGCCCGCCGCCAGCGCGGCGATCCAGCCGCCATGGACGTAGGGGAGCACGTCCTGGCGCTCGGCCTTGCGCAGGAAGGCGATCATCGCGATCACGATCAGCAGGGCCTCCAGCCCCTCGCGCAACAGGATGGTGAAGGCGCCAAGGAAGGTCGAGAGGGCCGAGGCCTGGGAGGGCGCGAGCGCCCGACCGGCCTCGTCGAAGAGCCCGCTCAGGGCTGTCATCTGTGCGGCCACCTCGTCGGCCGGAGCCCGCCCATTGAGGCTGGCGCGAAGCTCGCCCATCGCGGTCTCGATCCGGGCCATCAGCTTCCCATCCCGGGCTCGCAGCAGCGGCTCCACGGGCTCGAAGCCGTCGAGATAGGCCGAAAGCGCCAGCTCCTCGGCCTTGTGGGCGTCTCCGGCGCGATAGGCGGCCAGGCTCTCGGCGAGCTTGCGGCGCGCCAGGTCCAGACCGTCCGTGCTCCCGACCGCAAGGGCTTCCGGATGGCGGCGAAGGTAGGCCACCACCTCGCTCGCCCGCGGCTCCCCGAGGCGCGACGCCAGCGTCGCCGGTGTGACCCGGGTCAGGGCTTCGAGGTCCGGCATCGCGGCGCGCAGCCCGGGATCTTCGCCCCAGGCGCGCTCGCCCGCGCGGCTCGCGCCCCCGGGGTAGGCGAAACCGCCGGCGTAGAAGGCGAGCGCCCAACGGTCCTCGGACGACAGGTGGGCGAAGCTCGGCATCGCGGTGCCGTCGAGACCCTGGCCGATCACCTGATAGAGGCCGAACAGGCTGCGTTCGCGGGCGCGGTCCCGATCGGTGAAGGCGATCGGCGGTGGCTCGAGCCCTGCTGCGCCGGGGCCATCGCCGCGGCCGGTCGCGCCATGGCAGACGGCGCACTGCTCAGCGTAGAGCGCCGCGCCGCGCGGCAGATTTGGGATCGCCTGCGGCGCCAGCGGCGTCGGATAGGCGGCGAGAAGGTCGTCGGCGAGGCTCCGAGCCAGTTGAGCGACCGTTACCGGCGTTTCGCGGGCTTCGACCGCCGAGATCAGGACGGACGACGCGGCGAGAAGCCGGGGCTGAGCCTCATGTGTCGGCAGGGCGGCGATGCGGGCGCGCACCGAGACCGAGAACTCGCGCATCTCGGCGTATTCCGCCGCGCTGATCACCCGACCGCCGGAGACGGCGCCGGGGTAGTCCACGGCGATATAGTCCAGCAGCCGCCAGGCGGTTTCCGCCCCGGGCGTCGCCTCCTGTGCCTGGGCGTGTTGAGGTATCGCGGCCCCCAGCAGCAGTGCGATGACAAGGAAGACGCGAAGCGTCGCCAGCATGAACGGCTCCTGTTCGTGAGATTGAGTCTCACTAGCAGCTAGGATCCCCGAGCCGCTAGAGGATCAGAGGCGTTTGGCGCCTTTTTGGGGACGGTCGCCGCCTCCGGCCTAGTGCGGGCCTGCGGGTGCTGCGGCGCCAGCGCGGCGCCGGCCTGTCGGGATCAATTGACGCCAAGGCAGTACCTACGTCTCGCGGCTCGGGGTCAGGCCGGCGCTGCGGGCGGGGCCCGCCGGCTTTCGAACCGGCGTCGGATCCAGGTTCGCCCGGGTTTCTCAACGAGCAGATGCAGGGCCGCCGCGATCAGCGCCGTGACGACGAACAACCCTGCCAGTTCGACTGGCGTGATGCGGAAGGCGCTGTCGATGCCGCGCACTTCGGCGACGACGCCCTTGAAGGCTACGAGGATGGGCATGTGCACGAGATACAGGGCGAAGGAGGCTTCGCCCGCGAAAACCAGCGCAGGGGCGGCGAGAGGCCCCTCGCAGTCCGCGCGTGCGAGCAGGGACCAGGTCAGGATAACGGGGGCTGAGAGGGCGACGATGATCCGGTCGTCCAACGACAGCTGCATCGCGCCGAGCAACACGAGGGTAGAAGCCAGGGCGGCGGCGATGGCGAAGGGCCGGCTCAAGCGCCATCGATGGCCCAAGCCGTAGAGCGCCATGCCGATCAGAAAGGCCGGCGCGATGCGCAAGATGCCCATGTCGTCCTCGGCTCGAGGCAGAACCTTGCCGAAGGTTGAGACGTAGGCCGCGTCGATGACAACATAGCTGACGACGCCCAAGCCGAGCAGGAACCAAGGACGATGTCTCATCCGGATGTAGAGAAGGGCGTAGGCCGGGAACAGCAGATAGGCGAACCATTCCGCCGAGAGCGACCAGGACGGGCCGCTCCAGTTGTATCCGATTTCGCTTGGAAACCACGCCTGCACCAGGAACAGGGTCTTGAAGAAGCCCTCTGTCGTATAGGTCGAGAGATCGAACGGAACGCCAGAGATTGAAGCTCCGAGCACCATGATCAGAACACCGCCCAAAATCGCCAGATGGAGGGGATAGAGCCGAGCCAAGCGGGCCACGAGGAAGCGCCTGTAGCTGAATGTTCCTGCGGCGAAAGCGGGGCCGTAGACGTGGGCCAGAATGAAGCCCGACAGCATGAAGAAGGCGTCGACCGCCAGCCGGCTTCGCTCGATGATCGGGCTGTAGCCGAGGGCCGGATCCCACTGAAGCTGGTAGTGGAACAGCACCACGCCCATGGCCAGGAAGGCCCGCAGGCTGGTCAGGGCCATCAGATCAGCCGGGTAGCCTTCGTGAGTCGGAGAAACGGACGTCATGAACGATGGCCCCCCAAAGGCAGGCGGCACAGGACGGACCGCTTAATTGGTCTACGCATCGGTCGCCTCCATCCCTCATTCTGTCGCATCTGGGGATCAGGCCTGCCGCGCTGGAGAAAAGGCCATGATCTGATCCTGCGCCGCTCGCGGGCTCATGGCGATCGGCTTGCAGGTTTTCATCGGAAGGCGCGATGACGCGCGCCACCGGCTCAGCCCACAGACCGGCGCGGCCATGGTGAACGATGGCCTGGATCTCATCGAGCGCGGTTTTCTCCATGGGCGATGGATCGGCCGCCCATGCGGGCCCGCACGAAGACCACGTCGCCCACGCCCATGTCGCAATCCAGCTGACCGTGGCTCGCGCGGGCTCGGCCCGCGTGGTTCTGGACGACCGTCGCGCCCCGAGCCGTCAGGCGATCGTCATCGGGCTTTCTGGCGCTGATCGGGCCGGCCCTCGCCTCGTCATTCCGCCCTCCCTGACGGCCCTGTCGAGCCCTGAGGCCCAGCCGGACCGCATCGTGGCGGGCTTCAGAGAACGGCTCGGCGTCAAGGCGTATAAGCTGGATCCACGCCTTGAAGGGGTGCTTCTCAAACCGTCTGAGGACCCGGCGCCCGGAGCCGTCGCCCGTGGGGCCTGGTCGGTCGGCGCCTCAAGGTCCTGGCCTAGGCGCAGATGCAGGCTCCACGTCTTCGCTATGCGCCCGTGATTCTCCGTGGGTTTTTCGGCCTGTTCATCAGCCTGTGGGATCATCTCTTGGGCAAGTTCCGGTCCGGGGCCCACACGCCCCCGGACAGGCCAGATCGGCGTGTCCGATCGGCCCTACTACCCGAGAGGATATTTTAGGACGCTCGCCGAACCAATCCGACAGGCCGTCTAGGGAAATATCCTGCGCTAGCGCGATGCGCGTCCGAGAAGGTTGATCAGTTCTGTGGCCTTGGCCTTGCGATCGGAGAGATCGTCGCCGGTCATCGCCCCCATGACGCAATGGTCGAGGTGGTCTTTCAGCACCTCCCTCTCGACGCGCAGCAGGGCGGCCCGCACGGCCTGGAGCTGGGTGAGGACCTCCACGCAGTAGCGGTCCTCCTCGACCATCCGGGCGATGCCGCGAACCTGGCCCTCGATCCGGTTCAGGCGGTTCAACACCTTGGGTTTGGTTTCCGTCTGCATCCAATTCCTCGTTCTGACCGTTCGACCCTACCCCAGGACAGCGCCTTGCGCGATACCCCCATAGGGTATATCTGGCGTCCAGCTGTTTCAAGGAGCCCGCCATGTCCATGCCCTCCCATTCGCATCCGGCCGGTCACAGCTGCTGTTCGGCCAAATCGGCCGACGGCGGCGCGAAGGCGGTCGATCCGGTCTGCGGCATGACCGTCGATCCCGCGACCGCGGCGCATCGGGCCGTCCACGACGGCCAGCACTATTTCTTCTGTTCGGCGGGCTGCCGGACCAAATTCATCGCCGATCCGGACCGCTATCTCGGCGAGGCCCGGCAACCGGCGCCTGTCATCCCGGGCGCCATCTACACCTGCCCGATGCATCCGGAGGTGCGCCAGGAGGGCCCGGGCTCCTGCCCGATCTGCGGCATGGCGCTGGAGCCGGAGACCGTCACCGCCGAGGCGCCGGTCAATCACGAACTGATCGACTTCACCCGCCGCCTCTGGGTTGCCGCGGTCCTGACCCTGCCCGTCTTCGCGCTCGAGATGGGCGGCCATCTGACCGGACTGGCGATGCGGATTTCGGGCCAAACCTCCAACTGGATCCAGTTCGCGCTGGCGACGCCCGTGGTGCTGTGGGCCGGCTGGCCGTTCTTCCAGCGGGGCTGGGCTTCCCTCCGCAACCGCAGCCTCAACATGTTCACCCTGATCGCCATCGGCGTCGGCGCGGCCTGGATCTACAGCGTGGTCGCGGTGCTGGCGCCGGCTCTGTTCCCGGCGGCGGTCCGCCGGATGGACGGCAGCGCGCCGGTCTATTTCGAGGCAGCGGCCATCATCACCGTCCTGGTTCTGGTGGGCCAGATTCTTGAGCTGCGCGCCCGCGAACAGACGTCCGGCGCCATCCGGGCGCTGCTTGATTTGGCGCCCAAGACCGCGCGGCGGCTCCGTGACGACGGCGGCGACGAGGACGTCACGCTCGACATGGTCGCCGTCGGAGACCGGCTGCGCGTCCGCCCCGGCGAGAAGGTGGCGGTCGATGGCGAGATTCTGGACGGTCGGGTGACCATCGACGAGTCCCTCGTCACGGGTGAATCCATGCCGGTGACCAAGGACGTCGGCGACAAGGTCGTCGCCGGATCGCTCAACAAGACCGGCTCGTTCGTGATGCGGGCCGACAAGGTGGGCGCCGACACCCTTCTGGCGCAGATCGTCCAGATGGTGGCCCAGGCCCAGCGCAGCCGCGCGCCGATCCAGCGGCTGGCCGACAAGGTGTCCGGCTGGTTCGTGCCGGCCGTGATCGCCATCGCGGTTCTCGCCGCCGTCGTCTGGGGCCTGATCGGTCCGGAGCCGCGCCTGTCCTACGCCCTCGTCGCCGCGGTGTCGGTGCTGATCATCGCCTGTCCCTGCGCCCTGGGCCTGGCCACGCCGATCTCGATCATGGTCGGGGTGGGGCGCGGCGCCCACGCCGGGGTGCTGATCAAGAACGCCGAGGCGCTGGAGCGTTTCGAAAAGGTCGACACCTTGGTGCTCGACAAGACCGGTACCCTGACGGAGGGGCGACCGTCGGTGACGGCCATCCGGCCCGCCGCCGGGTTCGACGAGACCGAGCTTCTGAGACTCTCCGCCAGTCTGGAGCGGGCCAGCGAACATCCGCTGGCCGACGCCGTCGTCCGCGCCGCGACGGATCGCAAGCTCGCGCTGTCGGAGGCCTCGGAGTTCGACAGCCCGGTCGGGCGTGGCGTCACCGGGGTGGTCGACGGCCGCCGCGTGGCGCTCGGCAACGGCCGCTACCTCGGCGAGATCGGCGTCGATGTCGCCGCCCTCGAGGCCGAGGCCGAGGCGCTACGCCAGGACGGCGCCACCGCGATCTTCGTGGCCGTGGACGGGGCCGCGGCCGGCGTCCTCGGCATCGCCGACCCGGTCAAGGCGACGACCGCCGGGGCCATTCGCGATCTGAAGGCCGCGGGCCTGCGCCTGGTGATGATGACCGGGGATAACCGGACCACGGCCGAGGCGGTGGCGCGCCGGCTCGGCATAGACGACGTCCAGGCCGAGGTCCTGCCGCAGGACAAGGCGGCGGTCGTCGAGCGGCTGCGCGCCGAGGGCCGGATCGTCGCCATGGCTGGCGACGGGGTCAACGATGCCCCGGCCCTGGCCGCCGCCGATGTTGGTGTGGCCATGGGCGCAGGTTCCGACGTGGCGATCGAGAGCGCCGGCGTCACCCTGCTGGGGGGCGACCTCCAGGGCATCGTCCGGGCCCGCAAGCTGTCGAAGGCGGTGATGAGCAACATTCGCCAGAATCTCGTCTTCGCCTTCGGGTACAACGCCCTGGGCATCCCGGTCGCGGCGGGGCTGCTGTACCCGGTCTTCGGCCTCCTGCTGTCGCCGGCTCTGGCGGCGTTGGCGATGGCCCTGTCCTCCGTGAGCGTCATCGGCAATGCGCTGCGGCTTCGTGCGGTCAGACTTTAACGGGGGCGGCATGGGGGACCGGGGCCAGGAGAAGGCGACGACCGGCGTTTGCGCCATTACGCACTCCGGCAGCCGATCCCTCGCCTGATCCAACAGCGTTCGGGTATATTTGATCAAGGCGGAACCGTGTCGGAGGACCCGGATTTAACTGGCGTTCATGTCCGGTTGCGCAACGGCGCCGAGATCCCGGTTCAAGTCCGCGTCCCGCCGCCGCCCCGCGGCGCTTTCGTCAACTAGCCGCCGGCCGATTCGCCGGCGCCGCCCCACGCCGGAGACACCCGATGTTCAACCTGACCTTCACACGCTCGTCCGTTCTGCTCGCCGGCTGTTCCGCTCTCCTCGTGGCGGCGTGCAGCCCGGCCGCCGAGCCGCCGGCGGCCTCCAAGGCCGACGAGTCGGCGCAGACTCCGGAGCCCATGGCGATGGCGCAGACGCCCTTCTCCGCCGCCGAGGCGAGGATGCACGAGGCCATGAGGTCGGCGACGGGAGCCAGCGCCGGAGAGGCATGGGCCCGCAAGATGATCCCCCATCACCAAGGCGCCCTCGATATGTCCCAGATCGTGCTGCGCGACACGCGGGATGCCGACATTCGCCGGATGGCGCAGAAGACCGTCGAGATGCAGACCGGGGACATCGCCGAGCTCCAGCGTTGGCTCGAAACAAACGTGGGGGCCGCAGCCGGTGCGGCAGCGCCGGGCGGAGGCGGTGAGCCGCCGTTCGCGCCGGCCGAAGCGAAAATGATGGAGGCCATGATGGCCGCGACCGGGGTCGACACGGACCAGACCTGGGCTCGCAAGATGATCGCGCATCACCAGGGCGCCCTCGACATGGCCCAGGTGGTGCTGCGCGAAAGCCAGGACGCCGACATCCGGCGCATGGCGCAGAAGACGATCGAGATGCAGACCGCGGACATCGCGGAGCTGCGCGCCTGGCTGGAGGCTCATCCCGCCAGCGCAGGATGATCCGGCGTCGGCGAGAAGCCCCGTTGCAGATTTGCGAGTAGAGGAAGAACAATCGATGGAAAACATGAAGACCATGCACGCCATGAAGGGGAGCTACCGTTCCTTCGGCTTCGAGCTCGTCTTGGATTTCATCATCATGTACCTGGTGATGTACACGATGATCGCGTCCCTCAATCACTTCTATTTCAACCTCAACAACGTCTACATGACGCTGATGATGGTCTCGCCTATGGCGATCCTCATGCTGGTGTTCATGCGGTCGATGTATCCGTCGAAACGGACGAATCTGCTGATCGGCGGGGCTGCCGCCCTGGTGTTTGCGGTCAGCTTCTGGGGTATGCGGACCCAGGCGGCGGTGGGAGACACGGAGTTCCTGCGTTCGATGATCCCGCACCACTCCGGCGCCATCCTGATGTGCCAGCAAGCCTCGCTGACGGATCCGGAAGTGCTCGGTCTGTGCGAGGAAATCGTCCGCTCCCAGGAACAGGAGATCGCCCAGATGAAGGCTCTTCTGGCGCGGCGCTGATCCAGCGCTAGGCGACGGGAGTTTCCGGCCCGGTCGGCTCTGCGGCAGCGTGTCGCGAGGGGCGACCGGGTCGCCTGCGTAAAACCATATAGATCGTCGCCTCGCCGAGGCGCGGTTCTGACTTTGAGGAGTATCTTATGAAGCTGGATCGTCGACTGCTGCTGCGCGGCGCCGTCGCGGGCGGCGGTCTCGCCGCCTTGCAGGGCCTGATGCCCGCCTGGGCGCAGACGGGCTCGCCGGGGCTGCGGTCGGACCTGCCTACCCTGACTGGGCCGAATATCGATCTGACCATCGGTCAGACGCCCTTCACCGTGAACGGGCGCACCGCGACGGCCACGACCATCAACGGCGTGCTGCCGGCGCCGGTGTTGCGGCTGCGCGAAGGCCAGAACGTCCGTCTGGCGGTGACGAACACCCTGGACGAAGACACCTCGATCCACTGGCATGGGTTTCTTCTACCCTTCCAGATGGACGGGGTGCCCGGGATCAGCTTCCCAGGCATCAAGCCGCGCGAGACCTTCGTCTACGAGTTTCCGATCAGGCAGTCCGGCACCTTCTGGTATCACAGCCACTCCGGCCTGCAGGAGGCGCTCGGCCACTACGGGCCGATCGTCATCGATCCGGCCGGCGCCGATCCGGTCGCCTACGACCGCGAGCATGTGCTGGTCCTGTCGGACTGGAGTTTCATGCATCCGCACGAAATCCTCGACAAGCTGAAGAAGAGCCCCGGCTACTTCAACCGGCAGCGCACGACCCTGGCGGGCCTCTTCTCCGGCGAGGACCGCATGAGCCTGGAAGAACGGCGCATGTGGGGCCAGATGCGGATGGACCCGCGCGACATCCTCGACGTGAATGGGACGACCTACACCTATCTGATCAATGGACACGGCCCGCAGGAGAACTGGACCGGCCTGTTCCGACCCGGCGAACGGGTGCGACTGCGCATCATCAACGCCTCGGCCATGTCGATCTTCAACGTCCGCATCCCCGGCCTGCCGATGACGGTGGTCCAGGCCGACGGCGAGAACGTGCGTCCGGTCGAGACCGACGAGTTCCAGATCTCCGTCGCCGAGACCTATGACGTTATCGTCCGGCCGACCGAGGACCGGGCCTACACCATCGTGTCGGAAGCCATTGACCGTTCCGGCATGGGGCGGGCGACCCTTGCTCCGCGCCTGGGGATGACCGCCGAGGTTCCGCCGCTCCGCGAGGTTCCCAACCTGACCATGAAGGACATGGGCATGGGGGACATGGGCGGCATGGGCGGCATGGACCACGGCTCGATGGGGGGCCAGCCGGGCGGCGCCATGGCGGGGATGGATCATAGCGCCATGACCGGCGCCTCCGGCGGCACCATGGCCGGGATGGATCACGGCGCCATGGCGCCCCAGTCCACGGGTGCGATGACCGGGATGGACCACGGCTCCATGGCCGGCATGAACATGCGCGATCCCGCCAACGCCCCGCCGGACATGGCGGTGGGGGTCGGCGTGGACGCCATCGCCATGGCGCCGGCCAACCGCATGGGCGAGCGCCCGACGGGACTGGCCGACGTACCCCACCGCGTGCTGGTCTACACCGACCTGGTCTCGCTGACGCCCAACAAGGACCAGCGTCCCCCGTCGCGGACCATGGAGATCCACCTGACCGGCAACATGGAGCGGTTCATGTGGGGCTTCGACGGGAGGAAGTTCAGCGAACTGGTCGAGCCGATCCGCTTTGAGCGGAACGAGCGGGTGAGGGTGACCCTGGTCAACGACACCATGATGGCCCACCCCATCCATCTGCACGGCCACTTCTTCGAACTGGTGACCGGCGGACCGGCGGGCCACCAACCGCTGAAGCATACGGTCAACGTTCTCCCCGGCGGCAAGGTCACCTTTGACCTGACCGCCGACAATCCCGGGGACTGGGCCTTCCACTGTCACATGCTGATGCACATGCACGCGGGCATGTTCAACGTCGTCACCGTCCGCCCGATGTCAGGAGCCTCGTCATGATCCGTCGGTCCGTGGGTCTCGTCCCTCTGCTCCTCGCGGCCTCGGCCGGCCCGGTGTTCGCCCAGAGCCACGCCGGGCACGGCGCGGCGGCTAACGCCGTCCAGACCGCCGTCCAGCTGCCCGCCGGTTGCGTCCGGCGCGGCGCGCCGACGGCGGATCCGTCCCGCGTCGGAACGCCCGGGGCGCCGGTCTGCCCGACCGGCGCCGTGCCCGAGCGCGCGCCGGCGTCGGCGGATCCCCACGCCGGGCACGACATGTCGACGATGGGCCAGACCGCGCCCGCGCCGGCCATGCCGGCGGGACATGACATGTCGACCATGCAGAGCGGCCAACAGCCGGCCGCCGCCGGTCAGCCGGATCCCCACGCCGGGCACGACATGTCGACGATGCGGCAGACCGCGCCCGCGCCGGCCACGCCGGCGGGCCACGACATGTCGACCATGCAGAGCGGCCAGCGGCCGGCCGCCGCCGGTCAGCCGGATCCCCACGCCGGACATGACATGTCGACGATGGGCCAGACCGCGCCGGCGCCGGCCATGCCGGCGGGACATGACATGTCGACCATGCAGAGCGGCCAGCAGCCGGCCGCCGCCGCTCAGCCGGATCCCCACGCCGGGCACGACATGTCAACGATGCGGCAGACCGCGCCCGCGTCGGCCATGCCGGCGGGACATGACATGTCGACCATGGGGCAGATGCCCCCGGGTCATGACATGTCGGCCATGGCGATGCCGCCCGACGTGCCGACCAGCGCGGACAACCCGGGACGCCCTCCGGAAATGCCCCTTCCGCCCGGGGCGACCAGCGGCCCCGCTCACGCCGCCGATACCCTGTTCGATCCCGCGGAGATGGCGGCGGCCCGCGAACAGCTTCGCGTCGAGAATGGCGACGTGCGGACCACCGCGGTGATCATCGACCAGCTCGAAGCGAGTTTCGGAGACGGCGAAGAAGGCTACGCGCTGGACGCGCAGGGCTGGACCGGCGGCGACATCAACCGCTTCTGGTGGAAGTCGGAAGTCGAGGGCGACTTCGACGGCGAGGTCGAGGAAGCCGAGGTCCAAGCCCTTTACAGCCGGGCGTTCCGGCCCTTCTTCGACTTCCAGACCGGCCTGCGGCAGACCTACCGGCCCGAGGGCGACCGGACCGATCTGGTCGTCGGCATTCAGGGTCTGGCGCCCTACTGGTTCGAGGTCGATGCGGCGGCCTTCCTGTCCAACAAGGGCGAACTGACGGCGAGGGCGGAGGCCGAATATGATCAGCGGATCACCAATCGCTGGATCGTGCAGCCCCGGGCCGAGGTGGTGCTGTCGGCGGAGGACATCCCCGAACTCCGGATCGGGTCCGGCCTGTCGACGCTCCAGATCGGGGCCCGCTTGCGCTACGAGTTCCGCAAGGAATTCGCACCCTATGTCGGCGTCGAATGGACCAAGAGCTTCGGCAATACGGCGGACTTCCTGGAAGCTGACGGGCGAAGCTCGGAAGACACCCGGCTGGTCGTCGGCATTCGGGCGTGGTTCTAGCGAAGCGGCGGCGGGTCTTGTCTTGACGCCGGCGCCCCCACAGGCACGCAACGGGTCGGTTGTCAGGACGCCCCCGCCGGGGCTAGGGCCTCGCTACAGCCTGTGCCTTGCGCCGGCCGGTGACCGGCCCGGTGTTGTCCAATGACAGCGGGGCGGCGGATCCGGGCCGTCGTGATCGATCTGGATGACACCCTGCTCTCAGCCTATCGCCGCCCTGATCTGGCGTGGCGCAGCGTCTGTCAGGTATACCAGACCGAGCTTGGCGACCTCGCTCCGGACGTTGCAGCGCGCGCCCTGACGGAGGCGGGGCGGGCCTTCTGGAGCGATCCGGACAGCCACGCCGTGGGCCGCGCAGACCCGAAGCAGGCCCGGCGCGTCATCGCAGCCAAAGCCTTCGAGGCCTTGCGGCGCGACAGTAGTCCAACGGTATCTCCCGAGATCGCAGAGCGCATCGCCGACGCCTTCAGCCTCCATCGCGACCGGCAGATGCGGCTCGAACCCAAGGCGGACGCCGTGTTGGTCCAACTGCGGGACGCTGGATACCGGCTCGCGCTGCTCACCAACGGCGCCGGTCCACTGCAGCGCGCCAAGATCGAGCGTTTCGGTCTGGCTTCGCGTTTCCATCATATCCAGATTGAAGGCGAGGTCGGCGTTGGCAAGCCCGATCCGGGCGCGTTCAGGCGAGTGTTTGCCGCCTTGAACGTCGATCCGCCCGAGGTCTGTGTCGTCGGAGACAGTCTGGAATGGGACATTCGCCCGGCCAAGGCGCTGGGCTGTTTCACCATTCTGTACGACCCGGAGGCTGGCCAAGCTGTAGGACGCGGTTTCGGCGACGCCCACGTTGTGACCCGGACATTGGCGAGCTTGGCGCCCCACCTTCAGGAGCGTAGTTCGCCCCCCGGCCGGATGGATCGCGCCGGCCGGCGATCACGGCGCGCCGACTGAGCCCAGGGCTGAAAGACCATCGCGAGGGGTCAGCCGGGGAGCCGACCGCTGATCGACGACGGAAAAACGCCGCGCGGCAGGTCGCGCGGCGTTCCTTCCACATCCGGCTTCGGCCCCTCAGGAGGCGGGAGGCCGATCCCTCAGTGAACCATGAAACGGACCACGCCGTTCATCTCGTGGCCGTCGGTGCCCGTCGCGGCCCAGGCGGCGGAATACGAACCCGGCGCAAGCGGGGGTAGAGGCGCGGTCACCGTGGTCGCCGGCGGCGCCTCGGATGACACCACCACATCGACCGGCTGGCCCGCGGCGTTCGTCAGCTGGAGGGACGTCAGGCTCATGGCATGCGGAAACGTCGCCGAGAACGCCGTCGGGGCGGCAACCAGCATGGCGTTGTCCGCCGGCGCCGTGAGGACGCCGTTGGCCGACGCCTGCATGGCGGCGTGATCCTGCGCCGACATGCCCGCGTGCGAATGACTCTGGGCATGGGCGATCGAGACGGGAGCCAGCGCGGCCAGAGCAGCCAGGCTGGCGAGGATTGAACGGTTCATGGAAAAACTCCTGATACTTACGCGCACTATTGCTTGGGCGACATGGTCATGCCGTCCATCTTCGACATGTCGTGACCGGCCATCGGATCGGCGGGCGGCGGCGTTGGCGCGGGCGCCGGCGCGGGCCGGGCCGGTCGGGGGGCCGGGGCCCGCGGTGTGGCCCGCGGGGTCGTGGCCGGAGTCGGGGCGGCGGCCTGCGGCTGCGGCATCGGCTCGAGCGTGGCGACGGGGGCGGCGTCCATCGGGGCCGTCGCCGCGGCGTCCGGCGCCGTTTCGGCCTCGACCGGTTGAGGCTCGGCGGCCGGCTGGCAGGCGCCGAGGGTGACCGCCGCAGCGGCGACGAGGATCGAGACTCTCATGTGGCAAGCTCCTGAAAAAGAAAGGGCGACGGTCGGGTCGATTTCTAGCGACGCCTTCATACTAGATTACGCGGGCGCGCGCCGCAGCCCTCGCCGCCCGCGCCGATCGAGGGCCCCTAGCTCTGGTGCTCGGTTCCGGAGGGGCTCCAACCGATCACTCCGGAACGTTGCGGACGGCGGTCGCGCCACCCAGGGCGTCGGACAGCTTTCGACGGGCGCGCGCCACGCGGGTCTCCACCGTCTTGACGGAAACCCCGAGCATCCCAGCCGTTTCCGCCTGACTACGGCCATCGATCGCCGTGAGCAGAAGCGGAGCCTTGAGGTGCGGCGGCAAGCGGCTCATCGCCTCGTTCAGCCGGCCGAGCCGGTCGCCGGCCTCCATCCGGTCATGCGCTGACTCGGCCCCGTCCGGCACGGACATGGCTTCCGGCGACGACAGCTCGACGCCGCCCCGGATGAACCGTCGGACGAAACCACGGCGGCTCCAGTCCCGGCATTTGTTGAGCGCGATCGTCCGGATCCAGGCCTCGAAGGGCCGCGTCGGGTCGTAGCGGCGGATGTTCATCCAGGCCGCCGCATAGGTCTCCTGTAACAGATCCCAAGCGTCCTGCTCGTCGCCGACGTAGCGCCGGACGAAACGGAACAGCGCCGTCTTGGTCTGCCGCATCAACTCGCTGAAGGCCGCCCGGTCGCCGCCGGCGGCGCGGGTTGACAGGTCTGCTGGACTCTCCACCCGGAGGGCTAGCTTTCGTCGGGCGCGAGGGCGGCGACGATGCGGTCGTCGAAGACCTCAGCTTGGGCGGGCGTCAGCACCGACCGCATCTCGAAGACGTGAGCGATCGTCTCCTTCTGCAGGGCCCCCATGGCGACGTGGAAATGGTCCACCGCCGCCTGGACCTGGGGACCGTCGCCGTCGCTCTGTTCGATGGCGCGCGCCAATTCCAGGTTGGCCGCGCGGACATCGGCTTCGAGCGCGGGCCGGCGGGCCGCGAAGCGGCCTTCGACCGCCTCGATACGGGTCAGCTGGGCGGGCGAGAGCTTGAGGTCATGATGGACGATGTCGTGCAGGGACGGCGGCTCGCGCCGGCTCAGCACCCAGCTGGCACTGATCCAGGTGCCCGCGCCGCTGGCGATCGCGGCCAGCACGGCTGTCAGGACGATCGCCCGCCAGCCGCGCATCACCGGCCGGTTTCCAGGCGAACCAGGGGCGACAGACCCGCATCGACCGTGAAGATGGCCATGTCCCCAGGGGGTCTGGGGGCGGCGACCGCGCCGACGCCGCCCACGGTCAGGCCGGTGACCAAGGCCATGGCGACGGCCCCGAGGCGCAACTGCGAGGTCAGTCTTTCGCCGCGAAGCGCATCGACCCGGCTCCAGACGAGCGGCTCGAGTCCGTCAAGCGACCGACCGTCGGGCGTGGCCGCCGATCGCATCAGAAGATCACCCAGATTACGCGTCATCGAACACTCTCCTTGCGCCCCTAATCCCTACTACGCCGAAACGGGGCAAATCCCTCAAACGAGGGGATGGCCTCCCCGGTGCGTAGTTAGCAGAAGGGACGGGATGGGAGAGAACAATGTCGATACGCAAAATTCTGTCGGGGCTCGCCCTGGTGATGGCGCTGTCTGTCAGCACGCCGGCGTTTGCTCACGAGGACCATGACAAGCAGGCCGCGGCTCGCGCCCAGGCCGCCGCGCCGGCGGCCGCCGTTCCGGAAGGGGGCATGATGGCCATGCCAGGCATGGCACAGGACATGGACCACGGCGCCATGATGGCGGATGAGAGTCCCAAACCCATGCCCCAGCGTTTGTATCGCTGGCTCGGGGCCATGCATCCGGCGGCCGTGCATTTCCCCATCGCGCTGTTCCTCGTCGCAGCCCTTCTCGAGATCGCTGCCCTGACGCTGCGCCGGCCGGTCCTGACCCAGGGCACCCGCGTCATCATCGCCCTGGCCGCGATCTCCGCGATCGTCGCGGTGGCGCTGGGGTGGTTCGCCATGGGTCTCCCCGGCAAGGACGACGCGACCCACGCCTATCACCGGTGGCTCGGCAGTTCGATCGCCGTTCTGGGCCTGCTGAGCTGGTGGGCGAAGGAACACTGGGTCCGCCGACCGGGGCGCGGACGTGAGATGATCTACATCGGCCTATTGACGCTCACCGCCGCCGCCGTGATGGTCAACGGCCTGCTGGGCGGGATGCTGACTCACGGCGTGAGACATCTGATGTTCTGACGGCCCACGAGGGCGCTCGCCGTCCCGCCACATTGTTTTCGACCACTTCGGCCGGACCAGGACGCTTTCGCGGCCGCGGCTAACCAGGAGCTTGATCCATGTCGTTTCGTTCAGCACTCGCCGGATCGGCGCTCGCCGCCGTCCTCGTTACCTCCGCCCAGGCCCACGCCCAGGCGCCCCACGCTCACGCCCCCGGTTCGGCACACACCCCAGGCTCGGCACACGCCCCCGGCCATGCGCAAGCCGCCGATGAGACACAGGTCCGAACCGTCGTCACCGCCTACAAGGACGCCATTGTTCGGATGGACGTGTCACAAACGCCGGCTCTGTTCTGGGAGGACTCGGCGATTTTCGAGAACGGCGGCGTCGAGGGGACGTTCGCCTATTATCTCGAGCACCATCTCGGACCCGAGTTCACCGATCTGGCGGGCTTTGAGTTCCGTAACCACGAGATGACTGTGGAGATCGACGGCGACACGGCCTTTGTGAGTGAGACCTACACCTATCACATCACCTTCAAGGACACCGCGCGCGAACCGATCGAGCGCCGCGGCGTCGCCACCAGCGTCCTGCGCAAGCGGGGCGATGAGTGGAGGTTTGACATCTATCACTCTTCGGCTCGGCCCTTGCGCCGCGCGACTTGAAGACGCGCAACCGGGTTGCCTTGCCCATCGATCATCAGAGTAACGAGCCAATGATGAAGCCGCTTTCGCGCCGCTTTCTTTTGATCCTCGGCGTGAGCGCCTCGGCAGCAGCGGCCTGCGCTCAAACCCCGCGTCCTTCGTCCGCCCTCGCCGTCTACAAATCGCCCACCTGCGGCTGCTGCGGCGCTTGGGTCGAGCACATGATAGGGGCGGGGTTTCAGGCCCGGATAACTGAGTCCGCCGACCCCGGTTCGATACGCCGCTCGCATGGGCTTCCAGACTCTCTTGGATCCTGCCACACGGCTGTGATCGGGGGATATGTTCTGGAAGGCCATGTGCCGGCCGAGGATGTGCGCAGACTGCTCGCGGAGCGACCCAATGCGCTGGGCCTTGCGGTGCCGGCCATGCCGTTGGGATCGCCGGGGATGGAAGCGCCCGACGGCCGGCGAGAGGCCTATGAGACGTTGCTGGTTATGACCGGCGGCGGCACCCGCGTCTTCGCGCGGCACGGCCAGGCGGCGGCATGAAGGTTCTCAGGCTCTCCACCCAGCTGCACAAATGGATCGCGCTCGTCGTCGGTCTTCAAGTGCTGTTCTGGGTCGGCGGCGGTCTGGTGATGACCGCCATTCCGATCGAGACGGTGCGAGGCGAACATCGCGCTGTCGAACTCAAGCCGGGTCCGCTGGAGCTCGGTTCGCTTCCGGCTCTCGGCGAGATCGCCCGCCGCGCGGGCGTCGCGCCCGTCCAGGCGGAGCTACGCGCGACGCCGCGCGGTCCCGCCTGGACCCTGAAGCCGGCGGCGGGCGAGCCGGTCGTCGTGTCCGCCGCGACCGGCCGGCCATTCGGGCCGATGTCGACCGCCGAGGCCTCGGCCTTCGCCAAGGGCGCGTACAAGGGCGAGGCGCGGGTTTCCGGCGCGGTGCTTCTGGCGACGGCGCCCGAGGAGACGGGACGCACCGGACCGCTGTGGCGGGTGGACTTCGCCGACCGCGAAAAGACCTCCTTCTACCTGTCGCCGACGACCGGCGAAGTGGTGACGCGCCGCTCTGGCGTCTGGCGGATCTTCGACTTCTTCTGGCGTCTCCATGTCATGGACTGGAACGACGGCGAGGATTTCAATCACCCCCTGATCATCATCACCACAGCGTTGACGCTGAGCATTGTCGTGTCCGGCTTCATCCTGTTGTGGATACGAATTTCACGGGACGTGAAGACGGCGCGCGCGGCTCGAAGACGGGAGCCGTGACCCCGGCGACCGGTCCGACGCGGGGCTTGACCCCGGCGAGGGACGACGGCGACCGACCCCCTGAAGCGCGTCTCGCCGGCCTCGCCACCGCCTGGCCGCCCCATGTCCTGCGTCAGGAAGAGGTGGCGGCCAACGGGGCGGAGATGTTCGCCACCACCCACGGGGGCTTCGAGCGGCTGGCGCCGATCTATCGCAACGCCCTGATCGAGACGCGGCATTCGTGCGTGCCGATCGACTGGTATCTGAAGCCGCACAGCTCTTCCGAACGCAACGACCTGTTCCTGAAACACGCGGTCGAACTGATGGCCGAGTCGGCGGGACAGGCCCTGGACGATGCCGGTCTGACCCCCGACCAGATCGACACCCTCGTCACCGTCTGCTCGACCGGCATCGCCACGCCGTCGCTGGAGGCGCGCTTGATGCAGGTGATGCCGTTCCGGGCCGACGTGCGCCGCCTGCCGATCTTCGGCCTGGGCTGCGCGGGGGGCGTCATCGGCCTGGCCCGGGCCGCCGACATGGCCCGCGCGGAGCCGGGCAGCCGGGTGTTGTTGCTGGTGGTCGAACTGTGCGCCCTGACGTTCCGCTATCAGGATCGGTCCAAGTCCAATCTGGTCGCGACCGCCCTGTTCGGGGACGGGGCGGCGGCGGCCGTGGTTTCGTGTCGCGACGACGCGCGCGGACCGGTCATCGGCGCGTCCCATGAGCATACCTGGCCCGACAGCCTGGACGTGATGGGCTGGGACGTGGCCGATGACGGGCTGAAGGTCGTGTTCAGCAGGGACATTCCCAGCCTTGTCCAAGACGACTTCAGGCCCATCGCCGAGACCTTTCTCGCCGCGAACGGCCTGACCTCTGCCGATGTCGGCGGCTTCGTCTGCCACCCCGGCGGGGCCAAGGTCATCGAGGCGCTGGAGGATTGTTTCGCGCTGACCGCCGGTGCGATGGTCCACACCCGCGAGGTTCTGCGCGCCCACGGCAACATGAGCTCGGCGACCGTCCTGTTCGTGCTAAAGGCCGCACTCGAGGCGAAAGAGCCCGGCCCTCTGCTGCTGACCACCCTCGGTCCGGGCTTCACGACGGCGTTGATGCTGATCCATCCGTGACCTGGCTGGCGGTCGTTCTCAGCCTCGTCGTGATCCAGCGGCTCGCCGAACTGTGGCTGGCCGCCCGCAACACCCGTCGCCTGAAAGCCGCCGGCGGCGTGGAGATCGGCGCGGGCCACTATCCGCTGTTCATCCTGCTGCACACCGGCTGGCTCGCGGCCATCGCCGCCTTGGCGCCCTGGAACACCGCGCCAAGCCCCTGGTTCCTAGGTCTGTATCTGCTGCTACAGCTGGCCCGCGTCTGGGTCATCGCCACCTTGGGCCGGTTCTGGACCACCCGCATCATCAGTCTGCCGGGCGCGCCTCTGGTCAGGACCGGACCCTACCGGTTCGTGCGCCATCCCAACTATTGGGTGGCCTCGCTGGAGATCGCCGTCCTGCCGCTCGCCTTCGGCCAGGTCGGCGTCGCCGTGGGGGTCAGCGTGCTCAACGCGCTGCTGATCGCCTGGCGGGTGCGAGTCGAGGAGCGCGTCTTAACCGATAGGGGGTAGAGCGGCGCAGCGTTTGAAAGCGGCTGTCCATTGTCGAGAAGCATGGACCCTGACTCTGGCCTGGCCGCAGCGCGCCTGCCCTGGCGCTGGCGGACCCGGCGTCGATGCGGGCCCGGCGCAGCGATCCCATTAACCATTCTCCCGATGCTGGTCTGGGTCCTCCGGATCGAAACATAAAAGGATTTCAGCCCCGTGGACCTCGACGCCTACTTGCAACGTATCGGCATTCCACGACGCTGTGCGCCGGACCTGGCATTCCTGCGGCGCATGCATCGCGCCCATCTGCGGACTATCCCCTATGAAAACCTCGATGTGCTGCTCGGTCGCGAGCTAAGCGTTGATGGTGACAGAGCTTTTGACAAGCTTGTAAGGGGCAATCGAGGCGGTTGGTGTTTCGAGATGAACGCATTGTTCGCGGGTGCGCTCGAGGCGGCGGGATATCGTGTGAGAACCCTGGCGGCCGTCATCAAGCGTGATCGATGGAACCGTGCCGAAGAGGGAGTACATCCGCTCCTTCGTATTGATCTCGACCAACCCTACTTGGCCGATGTCGGCTTTGGCGATGGCCTGCGCGAGCCCATTCCACTTCGTTCTGGGTTGCATCGACAAGGAAAACTGAACTTCTGGCTAGAACCTCTCGATTCAGAATGGTGGCGGCTTCACAATCACGCGAATGCCAGCATCCCCTACTACGACTTTACCTTGGAGCCCGTAGATCGCGCGCGTCTGATCGCTGCGTCGGAATGGATGCGGACGTCCTCCGCTTCGCCCCACCTTCGCAACGCTGTTTGCCAGCGGCACCTCGACGGCGGCACGGTGCTGCTTCTGGGGCGCGGCCTATGCCGGCTGCAAGGCCAGCGAACAACCGTGCGCCTGCTCGACGGTGCAGAGGCTTATGTCGCCAGTCTTCGGCGGGTGTTCGGCATCGTCTGCCCCGAAGCCGCGGCTCTCTGGCCGCGCATATGTGCTCAGCATGAGAAGGTAGTCGCTGAAGCGACTTCGCGCGCCACTGGAAACACAGGCCGAGCTCGGTTGAAGGACGGGGGGTGACGGCGACCGCATCGCTATGTGTTCCGACCCATTCGTGTCGTGCGCGATTACTGGCCCGCGATCGTGAGCGACGCCAGGTTCGGCATCCCAACTATGGGTTGGCGTCGACAGAGATCGCCATCCTGCCGCTCGCCTTCGGCCAGGTCGGCGTTTTTCGCGGCGGTCTCCTTGTCGGTTATACGGCGGTTTAGATCAGGCGGTACGAAATATCGGTCAGCGCCCGGAGGTCTGTCCCGAAGCGGGCGATCGACTCCCGGTGTCGGTCGAGTTCGCCATATGGCAGGTAGCGCACGTCGAGGTCAGCGATCCGGCTGAAGGCCGGCCGCTGCAACTGTGCGCGAACATCCCCCTCCCGGCTATCCGGCGCCACGAGGAACAGTCCTGCAGAGGTGTGAAGCTCGCCTGACAGGGCGAGATCCAACATGCGCACCACACCGGAATAGATGGTCGTGGAATGCTCGACCTCAAAGGCGGCCGTCACGCGGTCCGCGCCAGCCTCCAGCCAGAGGACGTCGATGAGGCGGATCGACTCTGCGCCCGCGCCATTCGCCAGCGCCGCTGGCAAGTGGTCCAGACAACCTTGGCCGAGGCGCGCGCCCTCATGAATCCGGCCGCGGTCATTGGCGGCGATCCACACCCGGTAGCCCAGTGCCCGGCCCAGATCGCGGATCCAGGCCTGGATTTCGGTATGGGTGCGATCGGTCTCGCGTTGCTGCACCGCCCTCTTCTCGAATTTCAGGGCCTCGATGCGGCCTTCGGCAAACCGCTCGGACCACGCACGACTGGACAGGTTTTCCCCGTGCACGGGCGGAGCCGGATACCGTCCGGACCCGACGTCAAACAGGAAACCCGCGAGGGCGCCCAAGTCATTGGACAGCAGGTCGCGATACCGAGCGTTGAGGGCGAGGATTCCCTCTCGCATGGCCAGATAGTGCTCCCAGCTGCCCAGCTTCACTTTCGACCCAGTGATTGCGTTGTAACCATTAACGATGGCGGTGTTGAACGGCGGGGCGTAGGTGGGATGCAGGAAGTAGATCAGGTTCGCCACGGCCGGCCCGAGCCCCTTGATCTTGAGCTGATCAATCGTGCGGATGCCGGACAGTATCTCGGCGCCGGTTGAACAGCCGCTGCAGTGGTGCAGCAGACGCCCGAAGGCGCGCTGATTGACCGGGTTTTCGTAGATGTCGGGAATCCGGAGCTTGGGCTTCCAAAGGAAGGCGTGATCGGCGCCCCTGAAGATCTGGCGTTGCTCGGCGACGGAATGAACGATCGTCTCCAGTGACGAGCCGCGATAAGCGACGCCGAACCGGCCCGTCTCGATCTCCTCGACGACTTGGCCGATGCCCCGGCGGATGGATCGAAAATTCTTCAGTCGTTCATCCCACAGGAACCACGTCTGATAGGTCGCCGAAGGGTCGTCGCGCCACTGCTCGATAAGCTCTCGAAGTCGATCCGGCACGCCATCCCCCTCAGGACTCCACTACCCAATCTAGGCAGGTTGGCCCGGAAGCGCCAATGGATCGAACTTGGAGCGCGGCTCACCGCTCCCCGCGCGGGCTCCGGCGTAGTGGTCGGGCACGCGAGGTCCATGGCTCACATCGCCATGTCCATCGCCGAGACCGGCGCCAGCGTGCCCATGACCGCGACCAAGGCGAGAAGCGCCAGGGCGAGCAGGGTTTCCGCCACAAGGCTGCGTTTCAGGCGGCCCACCGCGACCCGGAGATCCTCCGGATCGTCCAAGGCGCTGGCGAGATCGGGGGTCAGGTGGAATCGATTCGCCGCAGCCAGGACCAGCATGAGCGCGAAGATGACCAGCTTGCCCGTCAACAGCAGGCCGTAGGGGGTGGTGAGAAGGCCGGACAGTCGGTCGGGTCCGACCAGGAACCAGCTGTTGACCAGGCCGCTCAGCACCAGGACGGCGACCGAGGCCGTGCCCACGCCGGCGAAGTCGTGCAGCGCCTGATGGAGGACCCGGTCGGCGGCCGGCGCGGGGCGGTGGCGAACCGTCAGGATCAGCAAGGCCACGAGCGCGCCGAGCCAGACCGCGGCGCCCCAGCTGTGGAGGATGGCCGCCGCCACATGGACGAGTCGTCCAGGTCCTTCCGTAGCGGCGCCGTGCCCCGTCCAGGCGAAACTAGCGCTCACGACCAGCCCGGCAACGGCAACGGCGATCCAGAGCCATCGGGAAGGCTTGGCCAGCACGAGGAGGAGCAGGGCGGCCGCGGCGACCAGGGCGCGCGCCAGGAAGGCCGGTCCCACGCTCGTGCCGGTGATCATGAAACCCAAGGTGGCGGGTTTCAGGCCCTCGGTGATCGAGCCGGCCATGACGGAGGTCTGGGCCACGAGCGCGGCGACCGAGCCCAGGGCGACAACGGCCGAGGCGGCGATCAGCAGCGGTCTGGGCCAACCGAGCGCCACCCCGTCCGACGCGCGCAGTCCATAGAGCAGGAACAGCGGCGTTCCCAGAAGGACGACCGCGCCCCCGTACTGCAAGAGCCGCAGCAGGATGACCAGACCGTCGAGCACGGAGCTCAGCGGACGGTGAAGGCTATGACGCCGGTCATGCGGTGGCCGTCCGCCGAGGCCGCGCGCCAGTTGAGGCTGTAAGCGCCGGCGGCGAGCGGACGGGCGGTCCGTCCCGACACGGTCTTGCCGTCCTCGGAGACGGTGGTGGTCACGGCGATTTTGGCGCCGGCGGCGTTGACCACTTCGAGGCCCGAGAACGCCGGCACCACGCGTTCGCTGAAGGTCACCGTGAGCGCCCGGGGAGAGGCGACGGTCGCGCTCGCCGCCGGGGTGGAGGCGACGACGCGAGCGTGGGCCTCGGCCTGGGTGGCGACCAACAGCAGGGCGCCGGCCGCGCCGACAAGGGAGAGGATTTTACGCGGGGTCATTCTGGATACTCCGAAAGCAAAGGGTTCAATCAGATATACGGCCATCCGCCCGGAATCCCTCACGCGCGACGGGCGGATCCCGGAATAGCAGAGCCGCTTGCGCCGGACGGACGGTTCCGTCGCCAGGATTTTCAAGCGCGGAGATTGTCTGGACAGTCACATCATCAGACTCTGTCCTGGACAAGGAGCGAAGTTCGCGCGCCCCTAAGGCCGACGTCGATCGACTGCCCGATGGCCCGGGCACGTTTCGTCGCATCAACCGGCGCAGTTCGCAAAGATCGTCCGGGTGTCATGACCGGCTACCGATACGAGTGGGGTCGACCGTTCAGTGATGTGCGCCGTGAGCGCCGCCTTGGAGAGGCCGGGTCGTCCGCCACGGCGTCAGCGCCGCCCATCACCTCCGTATGGGACCGGTCAGGCCGCTGGGGCGGCGAGGACGGTTGGCAAGCGGCCTTCCCTCAGTGGGAGGTTGAAGTACCAACCGTCGGCAGACGTGACTTCCGACGGGATCGCTCGACGTCGCCGATGCGAGCAAATTCCCCTGATCGACGGTTCGTGTCAGCGCTGGGTGGAGGCGGGGAGGTCGGGTGCCGTGGAGGGTGTGGGATTGCGTTCGAGGTCGGCGATGAGCGCGTTCATCTCGGCGATCTCGCGCTTTTGCGCCTCGATGATGCCGTCGGCGAGTTCGCGCACCCGCGGGTCGCGGATATGGGCGCGCTCGCTGGTCAGGATGGCGATCGAGTGATGCGGGATCATCGCGCGCATATAGTCGACGTCATTGACCGTCTCCTGGCTGCGGACGAGCCAGAGCGATCAGGCGAACACCAGGACGGCTCCGCCGATGATGGCCAGGTTCAGACGCTTGTCCGTGTACATCTTGAGCATGAACAGCAGCATGATGACGGCCAAGACCGCGCCCATCACCAGCGCCATCCAGGCCCGGGTCTCGCTGAACCGGGCGTGGTCCAGCTGGTAGGTGTTCAGATACATCAATCCGAACATGACGAGCGTGGATGTCGCGATCATCGCGGCGAACCGCAGATAGCTCTTGGCTTCCATGGTAACCTCCAGTCCTTCAAGTCGGGCCGAAACGTTCTTTCGACCAGACGGTTGCGGCGTTGAAGAAAGATCGCCAGACCAGACCTGTTCAGGTTATGTCGACGAGGGTATTCGGATCTCTCAAAACCTCGCGGCCCGGCCGCCCTGGAGAGGCCCGGTTCGTCCACTCTGCACCTTGTCCGAGCCCCGCCCCCAAGGCGTAGCTTGACACGGCGCCGCCACGGGCGTGCAATGACGAGGCATGTGGAACTTCGTTCGCACCCTTCTGTTCGCCTTGGCGATGGTCGGCTTTGTCGGTCAGGCGTCGGCGCATGCCACGCCGTTCGAAACCTTCGAAGCGACCGGTGTGATGGCGGAGATGGACTGCGCCGAGATGATGGTGATGACGGACGATACGGCGGGGAAGGGGATGGCTCCCTGCAGCGAGATGACGCCCGACTGTATCGCCAAGATGGGATGCGCCGCTGTCGCGGCCCCCGTTCCGCCGGCACCGGCCCTGTCTCGTCCGATGGCGCCGAACGCGATGAAGTTCGCCACCGCGAACGTCGTCCGGAAGGGGGCTGGGCCGCTCCCTCTCAAGGATCCGCCGAAACCGTTGGCGTAGACCGCTTTCGCTGATTGGAAGACCGTGCGCGCCGCTTCGCGGCCGCAGTGTTCCCTGATCCATTGAGCTCTACGCCTGTGTCTCGACCCGCGAGTCGACCGGGCGGATTCCGAGGAATTCCATGACTGTTCGTTTGAGGCCGGCGCTACGCATCCCTGCGTACCCGACGCCGCCCGACGCCCTGCCGTCCATCGCCCTCAGGCGAGCCACGGCTCCGGACATACAAACAGACGTCGCAGCGGCTTCCCGCTGGGCATTTCTGGCCGTGTCCGTCCTGATCCTGGCCGCCGGCACCGGGCCGGCCCGGGCCGAGCCACAGACGTTCGAAGAGGCCTTGGCGCGCGCCGCCGCTGATGCGCCCGGCCTGAGAGCCGGGGCGCTTGGCGTGGAGGCGGCGCAAGCCTCAGCTGAAGCCGCCGGGCGGCTGCCGGACCCACGTCTGAAATTCGGCCTTAACGGCTTCCCCGTCACGGGCCCCTCAGCGGGGCGCTTCGACGAGGTCATGATGACCAATGTCCAGGTCGGACTACAGCAGGACGTGCCCAGTCGTGCGCGGCGTCGCGCCGAACGCGGCATCGCCCGGGCGGACATCAACGTGGCCCGGGCCCGTGAGGACATCAGCCTTTGGCAGGTCCGGGCCGCGACGGGCCAGGCCTGGATCGACCTCCACTATGCCGAACGACGCCTGGAGGTGCTGGACGACCTGCTCGTCTCGCTTGAACCCCTGTGGGAGACCGCGCCCTCGGGCGTCGCCTCAGGGGCCAGTCGACCGGCTCAAATTCTGGGGCCCGTCGAACTGCGCGCCGCGCTCGACGATCGGCGCGATGGGTTGCGCGCGGATCTGGCGCGGGCGCGAGCGGAACTGTCCCGCTGGACCGGCGATCCGGTTCCGAGCGCCAGTGGTCCGCCTCCCGCCATCGATCTTGAGCCTGGAGCCTTCGATGTCGATCTCAACGGACTGCCGGCGCTACGCGCTTACGCCGCCTTTAGTGACCGGGCCGAGGCGGATCTCGATCTGGCCCGCGCCGGCCGCCGCCCCGACTGGTCGTTCGAAGCCAGCTACGCCCGTCGGGATCCGATGTTCGGCGATCTGGTCTCTGTCGGGGCGAGCGTGCGGCTTCCGCTGTTCCAGTCCAGCCGGCAGGAGCCGGTGATCGCGGCGCGCGCCGCCGACGCCCGGCGTGTCGACGCCGAACAGGAGGCTGCTGAGCGGCAATGGACGGCGATGCTGCGAGGTGACCTCGCCGACTATGAGGTCGCGCGAACCCGGTGGATCCGGGCACGGGACGTGGTTCTGCCCAATCTGCGCACCCGCGCCGATCTCGAAACCGCCAGCTACGGCGCGGGCCGGGCCGGGATCATGGATGTCCTCGACGCCTTCACCGCCCTGGCCAACGCCCGGCTGGACGCCCTCGACAAGGAGGCTGACGTGGCGCGCCGCGCCGTCGGCTTCACCCTGACCTACAGGAGCGACCAATGATCCGGTTTGAGCGCAAAAACCTTCGTCTTGCCGCCGCCGCCGCCGGACTGGTGCTCCTCGGCGGTGTCGCCGCTCTGGGACTGACGCGGCTGGGAGGAGGGGGCGCCGCGTCCGTTCCCGCAGCGGGCGAGCGTGAGGTGCTCTACTGGTACGACCCGATGGTCCCTGCCCAGAAGTTCGACAAGCCCGGCAAGTCGCCGTTCATGGATATGCAGCTGGTGCCGCGCTATGCCGACGACGCGGCAGGCGCGGCGGCGGGGGTTCGCATTGACCCGGCCCTGACCCAGAACCTCGGCGTTCGTTTCGCCACCGTCCGATCCGGCACCCTCGACGGCGATCTGAACGCCAGCGCGGTGGTGGACTACAACGAGCGTGACGTCGCCGTGGTGCAAACGCGCGCCAGCGGCTTTGTCCAAAGAGTCTACGGACGCGCCCCCGGCGACGTCATCGCCAGCGGTGCCCCCCTGGCCGATCTGCTGGTCCCCGACTGGGGTGGAGCCCAGCTCGAATACCTCGCGGTCCGGCGCACCGATGACGCCGCCCTGATCCAGGCGGCGCGGCAACGGTTGCTGCTGCTCGGCATGCCGGAGTCCCTGATCGCGGCGGTCGAGCGCTCGGGCCGTCCGCGCACCACGGTGACCGTCACCAGTCCGATCGGCGGGGTCATTCGAAGCCTCGGCGTGCGCGCGGGCATGACGGTGCCGGCGGGCCTGACCCTGGCCGAGGTCAACGGCCTGTCGACCGTGTGGCTCAATGCTGCGGTACCCGAGACCCTCGGCGGCCAGCTACGGGTCGGGCGTGCGGTCGAAGTGACCCTCGCGGCCTTCCCCGGGGAGCGCATGACCGGTCGTCTGATCGCCCTGCTGCCCGAGGTGGCGAGCGACAGCCGCACCCTGACCGCGCGGATCGAATTGCGAAACCCGGGCGGTCGTCTTCGTCCCGGCATGTACGGACAGATCACCTTCGGCGGCTCCACAACACCGGCCCTGTTGGTGCCGTCCGAAGCGGTGATCCGCACCGGTCAGCGCAATCTGGTGATGCTGGCGGCGGAGGGCGGACGCTATCAGCCGGCCGAGGTCCGGGTCGGGCGCGAGGGCGGGGGGCAGACCGAGATCCTCGCCGGCCTGCGCGAAGGCGAGCGGGTCGTGGCCTCGGGCCAGTTCCTGTTCGATTCCGAGGCCAGTTTGTCCGGCGTCGAGGCGCGGCCCCTCGATCGGGCCGCCGGACGGGCGGAGAGCGCTTCGACGCCCCCGATTTACCGGACCAGCGGCCGGGTGCAGTCGATCGCGGGGCGTTCGATCACCCTGGCTCATGGGGCGGTGCCGGCGCTTCAGTGGCCGGCGATGACCATGACCTTCGCCCTCGCCGAGCCGGTCAAATTGGACGGCATCCGGACGGGAGGTCAGGTCGATTTCGCCTTCGACATGGTCGGGGGCAAGCCCACCATCCGAAGCCTGACCCGTCGTGAGGCGGGCCAGTGATCGCCGCCATCATTCGCGCCTCGGTCAAGGCGCGCTTCCTCGTCCTGCTGGCCGCCTTTGCCCTGGTTGCCGCCGGCCTCTGGGCCGTGCGCAACACGCCGGTGGACGCCCTGCCGGACCTGTCCGACGTGCAGGTGATTATCCGCACCTCCTACCCCGGCCAGGCCCCGCAGATCGTCGAAAACCAGGTCACCTATCCGCTGGCGACCACCATGCTGTCGGTGCCCGGCGCCCGAACGGTGCGGGGCTATTCCTTCTTCGGCGACAGCTATGTCTATGTGCTGTTCGAGGACGGCACCGACCTGTACTGGGCCCGCTCGCGGGTGCTGGAATATCTCAGCCAGGTCCAGGCTCGCCTGCCCGACACCGCCCGGCCCGCACTCGGTCCGGACGCCACCGGGGTCGGCTGGGTCTATGAATATGCGCTCGTCGATCGCACGGGTCAGCATGATCTGTCGCAGCTGCGCAGCCTGCAGGACTGGTTCCTGCGCTACGAACTCAAGACTGTCCCGGGCGTGGCCGAGGTCGCCAGTATCGGCGGCATGGTGCGCCAGTATCAGGTGGTGCTCGACCCCGCCAAGCTGGCCGCCTACGGCGTCACGCACCAGCAGGTCGTGGCGGCGATCCGGCAGGGCAATGGCGAGGCCGGCGGGTCTGTCATGGAGCTGGCCGAGACCGAATATATCGTTCGCGCCAACGGCTATCTGACCACATTGGATGACTTCCGCGCGGTGCCGATCCGCACGGCTGCCGGCGGGGTGCCGGTTCAGCTGGGCGATGTGGCCACGGTCCAGATCGGTCCGGAAATGCGGCGCGGCATCGCCGAGCTGAACGGCGAAGGGGAGGTGGCCGGCGGGGTGGTGATCCTGCGCTCGGGCGAAAACGCGCGTGCGGTGATCACGGCGGTGCGCGAGCGGCTGGAAACCCTCAAGGCCGGCCTGCCGGCCGGGGTCGAGGTTGTGACGGTCTATGATCGCTCGCAGCTGATCGATCGCGCGAT
Source organism: Brevundimonas sp. DW-iso22 (assembly GCF_058725425.1). Taxonomy (NCBI): domain Bacteria; kingdom Pseudomonadati; phylum Pseudomonadota; class Alphaproteobacteria; order Caulobacterales; family Caulobacteraceae; genus Brevundimonas; species Brevundimonas sp. DW-iso22. Next base: position 84,165 of record NZ_JBZXEB010000006.1, read on the forward strand.
CGAGAATCTCAGCAGCAAGCTGCTCGAGGAGTTCTTCGTCGTCGCCCTGGTTTGCGGCCTGTTTCTTTGGCACGCGCGCTCGGCCCTGGTCGCCATCATCACCCTGCCGCTGGGGGTGCTGGCGGCCTTCATCCTGATGCATCTGCAAGGCGTCAACGCCAACATCATGTCGCTGGGCGGCATCGCCATTGCCGTCGGGGCCATGGTCGATGCGGCCGTGGTCATGATCGAGAACGCCCACAAACATATCGAGCGATGGGAGCACGACCACCCCGACGAGACCCTCGCCGGCGAAGCCCGCTGGCGGGTCATTACCGAGGCGGCGGCCGAGGTCGGGCCGGCCCTGTTCCTCAGTCTGGTGATCATCACCCTGTCGTTCATTCCGGTCTTCACCCTGCAGGCCCAGGAGGGCCGGCTGTTCGCGCCGCTGGCCTTCACCAAGAGCTATGCCATGGCGGCGGCGGCGATCCTGTCGATCACCCTCGTGCCGGTGCTGATGGGCTATCTGATCCGCGGGCGGATTCCGGCCGAGCAGAGCAATCCGATCAACCGCTGGCTGACCCACATCTACCGGCGACCGCTCGACTGGGTGCTGCACCGTCCCCGGGCAACCCTGTTGATCGCGCTTGCGGTGTTCGCCACCTCGGCCTGGCCGATCAGTCAGCTGGGCGGCGAGTTCATGCCGCCGATGGACGAGGGCGATCTGCTCTACATGCCGACCGCCCTTCCGGGACTGTCAGCGGCGAAGGCCTCAGAACTGCTGCAACAGACCGACCGGATGATCCGCACCGTGCCCGAGGTGGAGACCGTGTTCGGCAAGGCCGGACGGGCCGATACGGCGACCGATCCGGCCCCGCTGGTGATGTTCGAGACCACGATCCGCTTCAAGCCACGCGACCAGTGGCGACCCGGAATGACGCCGGAGAAGCTGGTCGAGGAACTGGATGCGGCGGTGCGGGTGCCCGGGCTGGCCAACATCTGGGTGCCGCCGATCCGCAACCGCATCGACATGCTGGCGACGGGGATCAAGAGCCCGATCGGGGTCAAGGTCTCCGGGGCCGACCTCCAGGCCATCGACCGGATCGCCGCCCAGGTCGAGGCGGTGGCCAAAAACGTACCCGGTGTCAGCTCGGCCCTGGCCGAAAGGCTGACCGGCGGGCGCTATATCGATATCGACATCGATCGACAGGCGGCGGGCCGTTACGGTCTCAATATCGCGGACGTCCAGAGCATCGTGGCCGGAGCGGTCGGCGGCGAGACCATCGGCCAGACGGTCGAGGGCCTGGCCCGCTATCCGATCAGCGTCCGCTATCCGCGCGAGATCCGCGACAGCCTGTCCGAACTTCGCGCCCTGCCGGTGCTGACGCCCTCGGGCCAGCAGATCACCCTGGGCACGGTCGCTGACCTTCAGGTCACGGACGGTCCGCCGATGCTGAAGTCGGAGAACGGTCGACCCACCACCTGGGTCTATATCGATGTCCGCGGCCGCGACCTGGCCTCGGTGGTCGGCGATCTGCAGACGGCGGTGGCGAACAAGGTGACGCTGACCCCGGGCGTGAGCATCGCCTACTCCGGGCAGTTCGAATATCTGACCCGGGCGGCCGAGCGGCTGAAGATCGTGGTGCCGGCCACCCTGCTGATCATCTTCGTGCTGCTGTATCTGACCTTCGGGCGGTTCGACGAGGCGGCCCTGATCATGGCCACCCTGCCGTTCGCCCTGACCGGCGGTGTCTGGCTGCTGTATCTGCTGGGCTACCACCAGTCGGTCGCCACCGGGGTCGGCTTCATCGCCCTGGCCGGGCTGTCGGCCGAGTTCGGGGTGGTGATGCTGATCTATCTGAAGACCGCGCTCAACGACCGGGGCCCCAATCCGGGGCCCGTTGAGGTCGAGAACGCCGTCCGTGACGGTGCGCTGCTGCGGGTCCGACCCAAGGCCATGACCGTGGCGGTGATCCTGGCCGGTCTGTTCCCGATCCTGATCGGCCACGGCGCCGGTTCGGAGGTGATGAGCCGCATCGCCGCCCCGGTCATCGGCGGCATGCTGACGGCACCATTGCTGTCCATGCTCGTTATTCCCGCAGGCTATCTGCTGCTGAGACGCCGCAGGTCTCGTTCGAACACATCAACCCAAGGAGAATCACCATGAATCACGCCCTGATCCTGTCGGCCGCCGCCGCCCTCGGCTTGAGCGCCTGCGGTCAATCCGAGACCGCGCCGCCTGCCGAGACGGCACCCGCTGCTGAAATGCCGATGGCGTCGGACATGTCCGGCATGCCGATGGCGGGAGGGCAGGCCGCCATGACCGGTGCCGGCACAGGCACGATCACGGCTGTCGATGCCTCGGCCGGCACGGTCACCATCGATCATGGCGCGATCCCGGGTGTGGGCTGGCCGGCCATGGCCATGACCTTCACGGCGCCGGCCGCTGTGCTGGCGGACGCCAGGGTTGGAGACCGGGTCGCCTTCGACGTCTCGGTGCATGACGGGGTCAATGAGGTCACCGCCCTGCGCGCGCAGTAGTCGGACGCCTGGCCCCGGGCGGAATGTCCGTCGCAGGACGGGCCTGAACGAGGAAGAAGAGCGATGATGGATGGAAATGGAATGGGCTGGATGATGGGCGGCATGGGGCTGGTCAGCCTCCTGGTGATCGTTGGTCTGGTGCTGGCGATCGCGGCCCTGATCAAATATCTGCGAGGGCGCGGCTGATGGCGACGCCGGCCAGCGATCGGCCGGTCGTCATCGTCACCGGCTCCAGCGGGTTCATCGGCTCGGCCCTGGTCAAACGTCTGGCCAAACGGTTCCGGGTGATCGGTTTCGACCGCGACCTGCCGCCCCATCCGCCCGCTGACGCCGAATGCGTCTGCATCGACCTGGCGGATGACGCGAGCGTCGAGGCGGCGTTCGACCGGGTGCGGACGGGATACGGTCGCAAGATCGCTTCGGTCATCCATCTGGCGGCCTTCTTCGATCTCAGTGGCAAACCCGATCCGCGCTACGAGGCGGTGACAGTGCGCGGAACCGGCCGCCTCCTGGACGCTCTCCAGGCCTTCGACGTCGAGCAGTTCGTCTTCTCCAGCACCATGCTGGTGCACCAGCCGACGGAGCCGGGCCGGCCGATCGACGAAACCGCGCCTCTCGACGCGAGTCTGCCCTATCGCGAATCCAAGGTTCTCACCGAGGCCTTGATCCGCGAAAAACGCGGCAAAATTTCCGCCGTCTTCCTGCGGCCGGCCGGGATCTATGACGACGGCGGTCACTCTGCCTTCCTGGCCCAGCAAATCGCCCGCATCTACGAGAAACGGGCCAGCGCGCGGGTCTATCCGGGCAATCTGGCTACCGGCCAGCCCTCCCTGCACCTCGATGATCTGATGACCGCCATCGCTCGGGTGATCGATCGACGCGAGGATCTTCCAGAGGTCTTCCCGGTCCTGCTTGGCGAGACCGATGTCATGACCTATGACGAAATCCAGCGCGATCTGGGTCGGCTGATCCATGACGAGGCATGGGAAACCCTCTCCATTCCCAAGGCCGCCGCCAAGGCGGGGGCCTGGGCTGAAACCGCAGTCTTCGATGAGGACGGTTTCATCCGGCCCTGGATGGTCGACATCTCCGGAGACCACTATGAGCTCGACCTGACCGCAGCGCGGACCCATCTGGGCTGGTCTCCGAAACACACCCTTCGCAAGAGCCTGCCGGCCATCGTCGCCGGGCTGAAGGCCGACCCTTTCGCCTGGTACCAGGCCAACCGGCTCAACGCGGCCCGGGTCGCCGATGACAAGGTCGAGGCGGCGGCGTCGCGGGCCCACGCCATGAAGCCGGCGGAACACAGCCGGATGATCGCCGACCACGCCCGTTCCATGCGCGGTATGCATTTCGACATGCTGTGGGTGCATTGGCTGACCATGGGGCTGGGCCTGTGGCTGGCGACGGTTCCCTTGATCTTCGGCGTCTTCACCCAGACCGAATTCTCGACCGCCATCCTGGCGGTCACCGAGGACCGGAACCTGTGGGCGCCCGCCCTTCGCAATGCCCTGAGCGGCTGGAACGACGTGATCTGCGGCGTGCTGATCATGGTCTTCGCCGGATTGTCCATGTCGCCCAGGGGCGGCTGGGCTCAATGGGCCAATGCCGTGATCGGTATCTGGCTGCTCGGTGCCTCCATCCTGTTCTGGACGCCGAGCGCGGCCATATACAGCAACGATATGCTGGTCGGCGCCCTGGTGGTGGCCCTGACCATCCTGATCCCGATGATGCCCGGGATGAGCATGGAAGGGATGATGGACGAGACCGACACTCCGCCGGGCTGGAGCTACTGTCCCTCGACCTACCTCCAGCGCGTGCCGATCATCGCTCTTGGCCTGATCGGTCTCGTGCTGTCACGGATACTCACCGCCTATCAGCTGGGCCACATCGACGCGGTCTGGGAGCCGTTCTTCAATGTTCCCGGACCGCTCAACGGAACCGAGCACATCATCACCTCCGACATGTCCAAGGCCTGGCCGGTGGCCGACGGCGGAGTCGGGACCATCACCTATATGATCGAGATCCTGATGGGGGCCATGGGCGGCCGGGCGCGCTGGCGCACCATGCCCTGGATGGTGCTGTTGTTCGGCATCGTCGTGGTGCCGCTCGGCGTGGTCAGCATCTATTTCATCATCGCCCAGCCGATTGTCATCGGGACCTATTGCACCCTGTGCATCGCGGCGGGCGTCGCCATGCTGGTCATGATTCCCTATTCGCTCGACGAACTGGTGGCCATGGGACAGTTCATGGTGCTGAACACCCGCCGGGGACGGCCCTTCTGGCGCGCCTTCTTCCGCGGCGACGCCCTGCCCGGAGGGACGATCGATCGCCGCCCCGGCTTCGCGCACAGCCTCCCGGCCGCCGCCGCCTCGGCGCTGCGCGGCGTCAACGCGCCATGGACCCTGGTGGTTTGTGCCGGACTTGGGGTCTGGTTGATGTTCTCACGACTGGTCTTCGGCGCGGCCCCACCCTTGGCTGACGCGGACCATCTGATCGGAGCCCTGATCATTACCGTGTCGGTGATCGCCATGGCCGAGGTGGCGCGCGCCCTCCGCTTCCTCAATCTGGTGCTCGCGGCCGGGCTGGTCGTCACGCCCTGGGTCCTGGGGGGCGGAACGGTCGCCGGTGGTCTGTCCGATACGCTCCTGGCCCTGGTCGTCGCGGGGCTCAGCCTGCCGCGTGGACGTCGTAGCCAGGAGCATTACGGGTCCTGGGATCGCTTCATCATCTAGAGACGTCTCCTCAGACCCGCCCTGGACTTGTCGCGATGCCCGAGGCCTTGCGTCGCCACGTTCGGGTTGGATTCGCACAGCCTGCGGGGCGCTCTCGGGGGCTCACCCACCGGCATCGGCGTCGCGTCGGGCGGCCGCCGGGAACGTGGCCCGGAGCTCAGGGTCCGGAGGGACGGCCCTTCGCCTGATCCAGGTCCGGTCAGGGAGAGAAAGGAAGGCCGGACGGCGGGTGCTCCGTGGTGGAGCGGAGAAGGAGAGACCGCCATGAGACCGAACCCGACCCGGGCCTGGGGCCCGGACCCCCATAGCTGTCCGCCCGCGCCACCGACCCTGGTTCACGCGGCGCTGGATGATCAGGCCCTGTTGGGCTTGATGTTGAGGCGTGCGGTTCGGGGGCCGCACGGGGATCCCGGCAAGAACACGCATCGGCTCGCCGGAGCCCTGCTGGAGCGGTTTTCCGGACTGGGTGCCGTCGTCGCCGCCGAGCCCGGTGAACTGGCGCGCGCGCCCGGACTTGATCCGGTCGCCCTGTCCGATCTCAAGTTGCTGCGGGAATTGGCGATCCGCCTGGCGCGCGATGAAACCTGCCGCCGCCCCGTGATCACCTCCTGGACGGCGCTCGTGGCCTATGTCCGGGCGGCGCTCGCGCATGAGCCCCGCGAACAGTTCCGGACCCTGTTTCTGGACCGGCGCAACAACCTGCTCCGTGATGAGCTGGTCGCGCACGGCACAGTGGATCACGCGCCTGTTTACCCACGCGAAGTCGTTCGCCGGGCCCTCGAGCTTTCGGCCTCCGCCCTGATCCTGGTGCACAACCATCCCTCCGGCGATCCGACGCCGTCGCAGGCCGATATCCAGATGACGCGCCAGGTCATCGAGGCGGCGCGGGTCTTCAATCTTCAGGTCCACGACCATCTCGTCGTCGGCCGGGAAGGGACGGCCAGTTTCAAGGCCCTCGGCCTGATCTGAGGCTGTCATGACCCTGCACCGCATCGTCGCCGCCCTGGGCGGCGAACTCTATTGCGAGGGGCGGCGGGCCAATATCCCCGCGCCCGGCCACAGCGCCCGGGATCGTTCGGTCTCGCTTCTGCTGACCGATGACCGGGTCGTCATCCACGGGTTCGGCGGTGCCGACTGGCGGGTCGTCCGCGATCATCTGCGCGACGTGGGACTGATCGATCACACCGGCCGACTTATCGGCGGGGCACGACCGGGTCTGTGGGGCCCCAGGGCCGATCCGCACATTCGCCTTCGGGTCGCCGCCGAACTCTGGACGGGTTGTCGCTCCATCCGCTCCGGCGACGTGGCGGATCGCTATCTGCGTCATCGGGGTGTCGACGTCGCCTTGAACCTTGGATTCCATCCCCGGGCGCCGATCGCGGTCTACCAACCGTGCGGGCGAGGCCGTCCGGCCCTTGTCGCGCGGATCAGCGACACGGAGGACCGGTTGACCGGGGTCGAACTGACCTATCTGGACCCGAACGGGCGTCGCGCTGCGGGTCTTCGCCTGACACGCAAGACGGTCGGCCGGGTCCCACCCGGCGCCGCTGTTCGTCTGGCTCCGGGCGCCCCGGAGATGCTCGTCGGGGAGGGGGTGGTGACGACCCTGTCCGCCATGGATCGCTTCCAGCTACCGGGTTGGGCCCTGATGGCGGCCAACAATCTCGCCGCCTGGACGCCACCGCCGCCGGTGCGCCGGCTGCTGATCGCCGCCGACCGGGGAGCCGCGGGCGAGCGCGCCGCGGAACGCCTCCGGCGACGCCTGACGACCGTCGGCCTGGAGGTTCGCATCCGGCTGCCGGACCCTTCGTTCGGGGACTGGAACGATGTGGCGGTGGAAGCGCCCAAAGGGGAGGAGCGAGGGCGCTGACGGGGTGCCGGAGCGGCGGGGATGGGCCCCGTGGCCCGGCCGGAGAGCCCACATGACCGACCTTGTTTCCCACCCCGTCCCGGCCGTAGCCGTCGAGCGCGACGAGCGCACCGTCCGCCTCGGCGACATCGGCATCGCTCGCGAGAATCTGCGGTTCAACGAGCCGCCGGATGACGACATCCCGACCCTGGCCGCCACATTGAAGGCCGCCGGCCAGCTGCAGCGCCTCACCGTCCGGCCCGGGCGGGGCAGGAAGGAGCAGCCCTGGCTGGCGCTGGACGGACGTCGCCGCCGCCTCGCCCTGGGTCTGTTGCTGGACGCCGGCGAGATCGACGCGGACTATCCCGTCACCGTCTGTGTCGAGACCGATCCGGCCCGTCAGGCGGCCGCCGTCCTGCTCACCAACACCGCCGTGCCCGTCCATGTCGCCGACATCATCGCCGCCATCGGCCGGATGCTGAAATCGAAGCTGACCGTGCCTGTGATCGCCCGGGCCCTCGGCTACGCCGAGATCGACATCAAGCGGCTGGCCGCCCTGGCCGGACTGCCTGCGGCGGCCCTTGTGGCCCTGAAGGCCGGGCGGATGACCCTCAAACAGGCCAGGCTGTTGGCCCGGCTGCCCGACAAGGCCGAACAGGCCGAACTCGCCGAGGCGGCGCTTGACGGGCATGGGTTTCAGGACTGGCGCATCACTGAGCGGCTCGACGAGGGGCGTGTCACCAGCCGGGATCGACGCTGTGCTCTCGTCGACGCGGACAGTTATGGCGAGGCGGGCGGGCGCACCGAGGCGGATTTGTTCGGGGAACTCGCGCCCGTATTGCTCGATCCGGAGATCCTGACGGACCTGTGGATGCGTCGGGCGCGCGCCATCGCCGCCGTGTTCGAGGCCGAGGGAATCGCCGTGCATGTCACCGCCGGACCTGAGCCGGACCTCCCGGACGACCTTGAGGCGCTGGGCTATGTCTACGGCGGTCAGCTCCCGACCGACGACATGGCGCGCTACCGCGCCGAACGGGAGGCGTTCAACGCACGGGCGGACGCGGTCCGGCAGGCCCTCGCCGAGGCCTGTGATTCCGAGGCTGTTGACGCCGCGGTCGTCGCCATGATCCGCGCCCGGGTGCAGGCCGACCAGACGGGGTGCGGCGGGCGGGTGGTGACGACCATGGTCATGTGGCCCGCCGCCGGCACGGGCGTCGATGTGCGCTGCTACACGCCCGAGGAGCCTGAAATCGAGGACGCCGGATCGCTCGACAGTGATGCGCTGGGTCACCGCCATCGGCGGGCGCTATGAGCCCAATGAGGCCCAGATCGGTCATGCCCTCGCGGGATGGGTCCGCGACGTCCGCTCCAAGTCGATCGATCCCATCGTCATCCGCCAGAACTGGCTGCGGGCCTATGACCTGATGACGCCGAAGGCGGCAGCCTTCCTGAACGCCTGGGCCCAGGCTCACGACCCGTTCGCCGAGGTCGGGCGCGAGGCGGTCAATGTCGAGATCCTGAACGTGGTGCGCCGCACGGATCGCACGTTCGACCTGCAATGGCGCGAGACCCGCTTCGTCAACGGCCAGTCGGCGGGGACCGAGCGCTGGCGAGCCCTGATCACCACGACCGTGCAGCCGCCCCGCACGGAGGCCGAGCTGATGAAGAACCCCCTTGGACTGAAAATCGAGGATGTATCATGGACCCCCGACGCCTCCTGATCCTGACCGCCCTGGGCCTGTCGCTGTCAGGCTGTGCGGTTTTCCGCCACGACCCGGCGCCCGCGGCGCCCTGGGCGGGCCAAACGGCCGCCACTGTTCCAATCGAGGTGTCGACATCGATATCGACGTCGACATCGACCGACGGCGCCGAACCGGTCGTCGCGGGTCCGCATGCGCCCCCGCCCACGGAACAATCCTATGAGGCGGCGCCGGCTCGCGCGACGACCGTCACGTCGTCGGTGCCGCCGCGGGCCGGGGACGCATCGACCGGGGACGCGCCGGCCGGCGCAACCGGGCGGCGGGCCATCGCCGCGGCCAATGCGTCGGCGCGGGCCCCGTCGCGGGAGGACGCCTTCGTCGGCGGGGTCCAGGTGTTCACCTGGTCACCGGGCCGGGTGTTCGAGGTCTGGACCGCCCCGCTTCGGGTCACCACCCTGACCCTGGCCCCGGGCGAGACCCTGGTGGCCAAGGCGGCGGGCGACACCGTGCGCTGGCAGATCGGCGAGGCGGTGTCGGGCGAAGGCGCGGGCCAGAGGACCCATGTACTGCTCAAACCTCTCGAACGAGGCCTGGAAACCAACCTCGTCCTGACAACGAACAGGCGGGTGTATCTCATTGATCTGAAAAGCGGCGGGGTCGACGCCTTCAACGCCGCCGTGGCCTGGGACGCGGACTCGATCCTGGCCGTTGGCGCGCCGGTGGACGCCGGTGCGGCTGCGCCTGTCCGCGAGCCCGTCGTGATGCCCCAGGGCCAGCTCGACGCCCGTTACCGGATCGAGTCCCGGGGCCGGCGACCACGCTGGACTCCGACCTCGGTATTCAATGACGGCCGGCGGACCTTCATCACCTTCGATGCGGACCTGCAGGTCGATGAGGCGCCGGTCCTGTTCGTCATCGCCCCGGACGGGGAGGCCCAGATGGTCAACTACCGGCAGGTCGGCGGCCTGTACGTCGTCGACCGGGTGTTCGACCGGGCCGAACTGCGCCTGGGCGACCGGCGGCCCCAGGTCGTCCGTATCCGTCGCCTTTCAGGAGCCCGTTCATGATCGACGTCGATCCCCTTCAGTCCGCCCCGGGGTCTCTCCCGCCCAAGGAGCCCGCGCCGGGCCTGACCGCCCGGGCGGCGCCGCCCCATGCCGTGCGCCTACGCAAATCCGTGGTCCAGGTTCTCGTCATCGGCGGCGCCGTGCTGGTCTCGGGCTCCCTGGCCTGGGCCTTCGTGGTCCAGCCGGAGCTGCGCGACAGCGCCCGGGCAAGGCAGGCTGAGGCGCGCGAGGAGCAGACGCGCGGCGTCGTCCGGCCCTCAGAGGCGGTCACCGACCAGCCGGCCAGCTACGATCGTCTGCCCGAACCGCGCATCGCGGACCGCCAGACGGAACCGGCCGGGGCGGATGCGCCGCCTGCGGGGAGCGCAGGGGCTGGTCACACCGCCTATCGGCCGGCGGCGGCCGCGCGCGATCAGGGACCGAGCCCGCGTGAACAGGCGGCCCGCTCCGGCCTGTTTTTCGCAGACACGGGAGCTTCGCCCACGGGCTCAAGGGCGGGGCCGCAGGCGTCCGGCGCGGATCGATCGCCCGCCGTCAGTCCGGACCATGAGGCGATGTACAATGGCCATGTGCTGGTGGCGCCGCTGTCCCCGTTCGAGCTGAAGGCCGGGGCGATCGTGCCCGCGGCGCTTCTGACGGCCGTGGACACCTCCCGTGCCGGCCCCGTGATCGCGACGGTGACCCAGAATGTCTATGACTCCGTGAGCGGTCGCCATCTGCTGTTGCCGCAGGGCACGCGGCTGATCGGGTCGTCGGAGGGACGGAGCGCCTATGGCGACCGCCGGGCCTTCCTCACCTGGGAACGGCTGATCCTGCCCAACGGCAAGAGTCTGATCCTGACCAGCGAGCCGGGCGTGGACGCGCAGGGCGCAGTCGGCGTCCGCGGCCAGGTGGATCGCCGACTCTGGCCACTGATGGTGGGGACGCTGTTCGCCGGCGCCATCACCACCCTGGGACAGATCGCCCGCGACGACGACGGCGGCGGATCCGGAGGCCTGTTGGGCGACGCCGGGGACGCGGCGGCGATCGAGGGGTCCCAGGTCGGCGGGCGACTGGTGGACCGCGAACTGGAGGTGCGGCCTTCGATCCGGCTCCGGGCCGGGGCGCCCGTCCGGGTCATGATCACCCGGGACCTGATCCTGGAGCCCTATCGGCCATGACCGCCTCCCGGACCAACAGCAAGCACTGGATCGCGCCGGGGTTGGCGTTGGTCGCCCTGACCGGTTTGGCTCTGATTGCGGATCACAGACCGGCGCCGGTGCTGATCAATGAAAGCGCCAGCCTGCCGCGGGGCGTCTACGTCCGCCTGCCCGGGGCCGCGCCTGCGCGCGATACAGTCGTCGCTGTCCCGCAACCCTCCGCCGTTCGCGCCTATCTGGAGCGGCTCGGCATGCCCGACGACCTGCTGCTGATCAAACGGGTGGCCGCCGTCGGTGGCGACACCGTCTGCCGGCGGGACGACCAGCTGGTCACGCCTGGGCGCACACTGGTCGTCCAGGACCGGGACCGGCGCGGGGTCGCCCTGCCGACATGGCGCGGGTGCCGCCGGCTCAACGAGGAAGAACTGTTCCTGCTCGGCGATACGCCGTCGAGCTTCGACAGCCGCTATTTTGGTCCGGTCGCTCGCTCCCGGGTGACCGGCGTCTATCGGGAGATACTGACATGGTGAGAAGGATCTGGATCGCGACGGCCGCCCTGGTGATCGCAGCCCCGGCCTCGGCTACGGCCCAGCAGGTGGACTGGGCCGGGGCCGGAGGAAGTCTGTTCGGGACGCCGGCGGTTGAGCCGGCCGTCACGGACGCCTTGGACAGTCTGGAGGTTCCCCGGCTGGCGGTTCTGGACCAACCCTTTCGGGACGCCATCGAGGCCGCCGCCCTGGCGCACGGTCTGGATCCCAAGCTGCTTCACGCCCTGGTGATCACGGAAAGTGGCTACAGGGTGGATGCGCGCTCCCCCGTCGGGGCGGGCGGCCTGACCCAGCTGATGCCGGACACAGCCCGGGAGCTGGGCGTGGTCGACCGGTTCGACCCCGTCGAAAACCTCAGGGGAGGGGCCGACTATCTGGCGCGACAGATCCTGCGCTTCGGCGATCTGAGGCTGGCGCTGGCGGCGTACAACGCCGGCCCTGCGCGCGTGGCTCGGCTCGGCCGTGTTCCGGATATAGCCGAGACCCGGTCGTATGTGGCGACTGTCGTTGACTGTTACCTGGCGCTGACCGCAGGCCAGGGCGTCGTCAGCGCCCGGCAATGCCGCCCTCGCGGAGCCGGTCAATGATCGGGGAGGCGGAGGATGCGGTGGAGATCGTTCCAGCGATCGACGAGCTGTTGCTGACGCGGGCGGAGGCCTCGGCCTTCCTGGTCTCGTTCGGGATTCGACTGAAACCGGCCACCCTGGCGCGGCTGTGGTCCACGGGCGGCAATGGTCCCCCGTGCCGCCACATCCGGTCCAGGCCCTTCTATCCGCAAGACCTGTTGCGGGATTGGGCCCGGTCGCAGATTTCGGACATCCGCACCGCCGCACCGCCTGCGGCGAGGGGACGACGTCGTGGCTGACCGGTTGAGCCGGGATGCCGCGGTGGCCCCGACGATTGAGGCTCTGTTGGCGGACCCCGCCGCCAGTTTCGCGGTCAAGGCGGTGGCCCGGCGATGGGCGAGGCGCGATTGCGTCGATGCCGCGGTCGACGCCCGAACGCTTTGCACCGTCTTCGAAGCGGTTGCTGACCAGATGTTTGGAGGCGTGTCATGACGTTTGAACCCGAAGGCGAACCGATCGAGACGGGCGGGCCGGAGGACCGGCTGTTGCCGTGGGATCGGGTCCGGGACGTCACCGGCCTCAGCCGGTCGACCGCATGGCGCCTGCAGCAGGTCGGGGATTTTCCCGAACCCGTGCGCATCTCCCCCAACCGGGTGGGCTGGTGGGAAAGCGAGCTGACGGCGTGGAAGGCGACCCGGACGGTCCGGGGCCTGCCGCATCCCAAGCCGTTGGCCCGACCCCGGGAGCCGAAGTTGATCCAGACCACGCGGTCGCCGCGCCGCAAGTCCGACAAGGAGACGGTCGTCGCGACAGGCGCGGTCTCGCCGGCGCCTGCAGGGCCCGCCGCGCCGGCGGTGCCGCCCCGACGGCGGAAGCGACCGGCATCCGCCGATCAGATTGATTTCGGTTTCTAGCGTCGCATGGCCAGGTGCGACGGCGCGGAGCCAGGCCGGGTAGGTCGACAATCCCCGTCTAGAAGGTCTGGGGAAGGCGTAGTCTTATGCCGCGTTCGTCGGCCTCGGCCGGGTCCATGAAGGCGTTGCAGCTGTCCAGGACGCCTTGCGTTGCACTGATATCGGTCCAGGGGACCGCCGCCACCCATTTCTGCGCGAAATCCAGGCTGCGGATCAGGGTGTTTGGATTGTCGCTGTTTGAAAGCACTTTCAGTCCTGTCAGGTAGTTGCTGCGGAAGATGGTCGGAATGATGATGCGCTCTTCGTCGGCGGCGACGAGTTCGGCGTTCATCATGATCCGGCCGATCCGGCCATTCCCGTCAGTGAAGGGGTGAACCTCTGACACCAGGAACATCATGTAGACGGCCCGGGCGAAGGGTGTTTCCAGACTGTGATAGAGTTCAAGCCCGCGCGTCAGCGTGCCTTCGACGTGAGCAGGGTCCACGAAAGTCGTCTGTCCGGCCCGATTGGCCTCCTGCTTGAAGGCCCCCGGATTCTTGTCCGGCCGGCCGGCCATAAGCGCGGCATGCCGACGTTTGAGAATATCGAAGAACTCGGGAGCGTCGCGCGGCGTCCTGGCCATTTCGACAGGATCTGAAACCAGCCTCCAGGTGCCGAGGATGTCGTGAGCGTCGGAAGGACGGTCACGGGGGATGACGTTGCGAAACACGATGTCGGCGGCTTCGCTGACCTCGAACTCCGTGCCTTCGATGAAGTTGGAAAAATAGGCCTCAAAAAAGGACAGGCTTGACCGTCCTTCCGCCGGACGTTCGGCGGCGGGGCGGATGACGGGCGCCGTTGCTCTCAGTTCCCGATGCAGAAGTTCGAAACGCGCGAGCCGTTCAGGATCGAAGGGAAAGCCGGAACGGCGCGCCTGGGCTCCGTCCGTGACCAGGGGCTCATCGCGTGTGCCGAGAAGGGCCCCAATCAGTCTTTCCAGGGTTTCGCACTCCACTTCGCGCCCGATCATGGGCGCGATCCGGCGCGCCTCGTCCCTGAGCCTGTTGGCCGCTTCATCGCCCCCGCGACGAATGAGGGTGTCGAGATGGGTTTCGATCTCACTGCGCGTCAGGGTGCGCGGTACGTCTCCACCGCGCCGACGGGAGGGGGCCATGTTGTCGAGATAGGCCCTCGCCGTCGAGGAGAGGAAGAGATTACCGACGAACGGAAGGTCCGTGGGCTGAGGGGGCGCCCCCCGGCGGGTTCGGATCGTCACGCCCGGCAGTTCGATGTCGCGTTTGCGATCGGAAACGACGAAGACCGAGCCATCGGCCGCCGGCTTGTTCTCGATCGCGGTTCGGTCGGCGATCAGCGCGCCCGGGATATAGGCACCGACAAGCGTCCATAGATGCCGCCCGACAATTTGCTCGGGCGGGTCCACGAGATTGCGGGTATACAGCTTGGACCCGATCTGCCGGAGCTCGCCCTGGCTGACCGCGCGCGACACTGCGGTCGCCGTCTCACTGGTGGAGACGAAGATTTCCGGAAAGTCTTGCACGGGGGATTTGGGCATTAATCGGCTCCTCCGTCCCTGTTTAGCAAGAAAATGGGACTTAGGCGCGCAATTTTGAAAGCTTTCGGGGTTTAAGCTCTGTGTCTTGGCGAGAGCGAGCAGGTCTGCGGGCTCTCGGCGGTCCCTGCCATTGACTCAGCCGGTGGCCACGGCTGGCTTCACCCCGCACAGCAGGAGAGCTTCGAGACATCCATGTCGAAGGTTTGGGCCGCCAGTTTCAGGCCTTCGACCGTGGTCAGATAGGGGAAGATCGTCGCCCCCAGCTCGGTGGCCGTCATGCCGTGTTTGATCGCCAGCACCATCGTCTGGATCGCGTCCGCGCCTTCGGGGGCCATGATCTGCCCGCCGAGAAGGCGGTCCGTCGCCTTGTCCGCGACCAGTTTGATCAGCCCGCGCGTGTCGCGCGCCGCCAGTGCCCGCGGCACCTGATCGAGCGGGAGCAGGGACGTCTTGATGTCCATCCCCTGCGCCCTTGCCGCCGTTTCGGTCAGACCGACGCTCGCGACCTGCGGATCGGTGAACACCACAGCCGGCATGGTGCTGTTGTCGTAGCGATGGTCATTGCCGCCGACAGCATTGCGCGCCGCCAGCTTCGCGCCATAGGCCGCCATATATACAAACTGGTCACGCCCGGTGACGTCCCCGGCCGCGTAGACGCCAGCCACGGTGGTCTCGAGATAGTCGTCGATGACAATGCCGCCGTTGCGCGAAAGCTCGATGCCCTGTGCCTCCAGTCCCATGCCGTCACTGTTCGGCTGGCGGCCCGTCGCGATCAGCACCTGCTCCGCGGCGATGACCTCGACCGCCGCATCGCCGTCGCGCGCCGCGCCCTTGCCGGCCGGACGGTCGCAGGTGAGTTCGATCCCGTGGTCGGTTTGCACAATCCGCTGGTAGCCGACCCCGGTGCACACCCTGATGCCCTCCGCCTTCAGATAGGTCTGCAAGGCGGCGCTGAACTCCGGGTCCATGTCGGGCAACAGGCGGCTGCGGCAACAGATCGTGACCGCCACGCCAAGCCGGGCGAACATCTGTCCCAGTTCAACACCGATCACCCCACCGCCGATCACCAGCAACGACCGGGGCAACCGTTCAAGCGCCAGCGCGGACGTGCTGGATAGCCAGGGCACGTCTTCCAACCCCGGAATGGGCGGAACGGCGGCGCGCGCGCCCATCGCCAGAATGATCTTGCCCACCGGCATCGGCGCATCGTCGACGAGCAGCTTGCCGTCGACAAAGCGCGCCCGGCCTTCGACATAGGTCACGCTGGGATAGGCCGGCAGCAGGTCGACATATTTCTTCTGCCGCAGCCCCGCGACCAGCTCATCCTTCGAGGCCGCAAGCGCAGCCCAGTCTTCCAGCTTGAGGCTGCCCCCCAGACCGGGAAACCGACGGGAAGCCTGGCCGGCATGAACCGCTTCAGCGGCGCGGATCAGCGTCTTGGACGGGACGCAGCCGACGTTGACGCAGGTGCCGCCGATCGTCCCATGGCCGACCAGCGCAACCCTGGCACCCAAATCGGCTGCGGTGATCGCAGCGGAGAAACCCGCCGACCCCGCGCCGATGACGGCGACATCGAAACCCCTATGGCCGGAGTCTTCCGCAGCACCCGAACAGCAGTCGAGGTCCTTTACGGGCTTGTTCATCGTGCAGTCCGTTCTGTTGGGTGGGTCGGTGGTGTCATGGGTTCAGCCGACGCGCGCGTGAGCGGCGTCAGACCATCGATCCGATGTCCGAGGCGAAGCTGGGGTAGGCAAAAATCATGGCCTTGATCTGGTTGGCGGTGAGCCCCGCGCCCATGGCCATGGCGAACAGATTGATCTGTTCCTCGGCCCCCGGCCCGATCAGATGCGCGCCGAGGATCAAGCCGGTTTTCTGTTCCACCAGTACCTTGAATCCGCTCGTGGTCGCCCCGACCCGCATCGACGAATACCAGCCGGAGGTCTTCTCGAAATGCGTATCGAACTCCAGACCCTTTTCCGTCGCCGCCGTCTCGGACAGCCCCACGGTCGCGACCGGCGGCAGGGTGAAGACCACGCTGGGTATCGGCGGGTAGGACACGAGCCGTGCGTCCTTCCCGGCCAGAAGATTCTTGCCCGCGATCCGCCCTTCATAGGCCGAGACCGGGGTCAGGTTCAGCCCGCTGTCGGCACAATCCCCGGCGGCGAAGATGGTGGGGTTGGTGGTGCGCATGGCGGCGTCGACCTTGATGCCGCGCTTGCCGGCTTCGACCCCGGCAGCAGGCAGGTTCAGAGAGTCGATGTTAGGGACGCGGCCGGTCGCATGAACCACCAGATCGCAGGTCAGCACCTGGATGCCGGACGGCGTTTCATAGGACACGGCAAACGCGCCGCCCTGCTTTTCGACCTTCAGGACTTTCGCCTCGGTCTGCACCTCGATACCCAGTTCGGTCGAGGCCTCCACCAGCATCGCCACCAGATCGGCGTCGAACGGTCCGAGCGGCCGCCCGGCCATTTCCAGAACCGTGACGGCGCTGGCTCCGGCGCGTTGGGCGATATGGGCGAACTCCATGGCGATGAACCCGCCACCGACAAAGGTGATCCTGTCGGGGCGCTCGGACAATTCCAGAAATTCCGTGCTGGTCGTCAGCAGGTCCTCGCCGGGAATGTTCAGCGTCATCGGCCGTGCGCCGGTGGCGATGTGGAAATGCTTCGCGCGCAGGGTCTCGCCGTTCAGCGTGATCGTATCGCGCCCGGTAAACCGCGCTTCGCCATGCAGCGCCGTGATCCCGGCCTTGCGGAAGCCCGCTTCGATGCGCGACGGCATGGTGTCGGTGAAGGTGCGCTTGAACGCCATCATCTCGGGCCAACTGACCGAGGGTCGCGCCTCCAGGCCCTTGCCGGCCATGTTGTGGGCCCAGTCCACGCCTTCGGTGACGGCGATCAACATCTTCTTGGGGTCGCAGCCTCGCAGCGCACAGGTGCCGCCATAGGGCAGGCTGTCGACGCTGGCGACCTTCCACCCCGCTGCCGCCGTCTTCCGGGCGACGCCGTTGCCGCCGGTCCCGGCCCCGATCACGATCAGGTCGTAGTCATATGTGTCGGTCATGTCAGTCTTCTCCGTTACGAGGGGGGGGCTGCAGCCTCTGACGATCGGCGCGGCCCGGTGGGCCGTCGATCAGGCGGTCTTCATCCGCCGCCGACGCCGCCAGACGGCATAGACCGTCAGCGCGACGAACACGGCCAGCGCGGGCAGCAGCACAACATCGAGCCAGCCCGTCAGGGCGGAAAACCCGACGACGCCCAGCAGCACCACCAGCACCGGGGTAAAGCAGCACAGCGCCACAATGACGGTGCCGATCACACCCATCCGCAGCAACAGGCTGTCGGTCCCGTCCGTCTTCTCGACCTTGTCAGCCATGATGCCGTTTTCTTCCGTTTTGATCCTGACGAAGCGCAGCCTTCCCCGGCTGCAGCTCGAGGTCGGGATGCACGCGATGCCAGCGCGCTGGCGGCCTGGTCCCACCCCCTCCGGGGGGGGCGGGAGATGCGACGCGGGTGAAGGCCGTCTTGCTGCCTGCGGTGCCTAGTTTTGTACGACGCGGGCGGGATAGCCGGCATTGGTCGAGGCGGCCGCGATCTGCGCGGCCGTGGCGCGCGCCGGATCATAGGTGGCGCGGGCCGTCTTTGCGGCGAAGTCCACCTGCACCGCGCTGACGCCCGGCACGCCTTCCATCGCCCTGCGCACCGTGATCGGACAGGTGGCGCAGGTCATGTGCTCAATAGCAAAAGTGGTCTGCTGCTGGGCAGCGGCGGTCGCCGCCGGGCGGTTCTGTGCCGGTCCATCAAACGCGACGGCGGCACCGACGCCGGCCACGGCCACAACGGCCAGGCCGATCAAGAATGTCTTCTTCATGGGTCTTTCCTCTCAGTAAAAATACGGAGCCCACCAGTTGAGCGTGAGCGCGATGATGACGACGGCCAGGCCGAGCCAGAGGGCAATTTTCGTGGTCCGCGCCGATTGCGGGCGGGCGCAGTAGGACCCGTCCTCGCAGGGCGGCTTCGGCTTGAAATAGACGTGCCAGAACCCGTAGCCGAGCAGGGCCAGGGTGGCGGCGGCGACATAGGGTTTGTACGGCTCAAGCGCTGTCAGGTTGGCGATCCACGCCCCTGAAATGCCAAGCATGACCAGCACCAGCGGAACGATGCAGCAGGCCGACGCCAGCACCGCGCCGATCAGCGCGCCGCCCGCGATCCATCGGCCCTGCTTCGCGCCCTCGTCCGGCGTTGATGCCGGTGGCTCCGGCTCCGGTGCTGAAGACATCGATAAGTTCTCTCCATTTCTTTCTGACTGATTTCAGCGTAATCCCTGTAGTTGCTACAGACACAAGGGCTTTTTTATGGTGATTCAGACGGGCTTGTTGCGGGCCCAATTGGCGAAGCTGACCGGGTGCAACCTCGAAACCATCCGCTATTACGAGACGGTCGGATTGCTGCCGCCGCCGCCGCGGGCAGCCAACGGCTACCGGGTCTATTCGCCGGATCTGACGCAGCGGCTGCGGTTCATCCTGCGGGCGCGGGATATCGGCTTCTCGATGGAGGAGACCCGCTCGCTGTTGGCTCTGACGGACTCCGGGACCCAGACCTGCGCCGAGGTCAAACACAAGACCGAGGTGCATCTGGAGGATGTGCGCGCCAAGATTGCCGATCTGCGGCGGATGGAACGGATCCTCGCCAACGCCGCCGCCCGGTGCTCGGGCGGGGAAGTGCCGGAATGTCCGGTCCTGGAGGCGCTTGCGGCGGGTTGAGCGTGTGCGACTGAAAGGGCTCTCGGCCCAACCAGTGGGACGGAACCATCATACACGGTCGTAGATGCCCACGCGGAAGCGCAGGATCCCCACGGCCGGACCGCTCGGCCGCGCCGACCACCCGGGTTGGCTTGTCCGCATGGCATGTCCAGATCCGGCTCACTAAGGGAGCCCGACGGACATAGGGGCTGGTTAGGAGAGCGCTACGGACATTTCCTTCCCAGCTGGCTCCCTGGCGAGATCGCCTTCCGACGGTTTCAGGCAAGGTCACCGGTCTGCGCTCCCATGGAGGAACCGGTCGTCCATTTTCGTAATGTCACCCGAATTCCGCCAACGGGTGAGCGCCGCCTGTTCGGAGGAGACACCGGACATTGCCGTCATGACCTGGACGCGCGTCCAGCCCTTCTGTGAGAGCCAGCGCCACTTCCGGCTGAAGATGCCGAAATGGGCCCTGAACATCGAGACGTTCAACGAAACGCCGGCTCCCAACTGACTGGCCGACGCTCCGGCACGATCACAGCGCTCTGACGCCGATCTGATCGGGGCTGCCTTGACCGGAGCTCTGACGCGCCGCTGTCCCTCTATTAGATCGCGTCCGGAGAAGGTGAGGTGACGGCCGGGCCGGACGCTCGCGACGCGGTCTAGATTGACCCGACGGCGCTGCAGGTCGCCAGCCCGGTCAGGACCACGACGACCAGCAGCGCTCCGATCAACACCGTTTCCTTGAGGTCGGGTCCATGCGCCCATTCCTCGCGGGGCTTTCCATCATTGCGTGACCACGCCGTTCGCAACCGGGACCACCCTCGCTGCAAGGGACCCGGATCGACCATCAGCGAAGGCTCAGGGTGGCCGAAATCGCGCAATGATCGCTCAGAGCCTGGCCACCGAACGTCCGTTCCTCAAAGCTACTCAGGTTGGCGGTTGCCCGCCGATCAAGGACGATGAAGTCGATGAAGTCCCGGTAGCGAGGATTGCATCCTGCGGACTCGTCGCCCGACGCAAGGGCGAGGTCCGAGTTCGGCGGAGACGAATCGTCCCACTCGGCCCAGACGGCGTCATTGGCCATGCCCATGCGCCGGTTGAAATCCCCCAGCACTGCGAAACGCACCCCCTCCACGGCTCTGTCATCGATCCAGCGTTCCATGGCCGGAACCTGCTCGAACAGGACCGGACAGGCGTCGTTCCGGTCTCCGGACGAACACCCCGACTTCAGATGTACCGAAAGCACCCGGATAGGCGCACCGCCCCGGGGCCGAACCATAAGGTCGACGCCTGAGCGAAGGTCGGGATTGCCCACCTGAATGTTGGTGACGTCGGGATGTCGTTCGAATGCCAGACCGTTGCGAACCGCGAACCCGGTGCGCTGGGCATTGATCGTCAGCCCGTCGCGTCCTCGACACGCTCCGCCGCGATCCGTGCCGATCCGGTCCTCCATCACGACGGTATAGATCGCAGGGTTGAACACCCGTTCTGCGGCGGCTTTCGTCTCGACCTCCTGAATGGCAATGACGTCGGCGCCGAGGTCGTCCACATAGGCCCGCATCGCCGCATAATCGGCGTCGGTGCGAGGGCGGCATCCGGAGTTATTCCGCTCCGCGAGATGCTCCATATTCCAACTGGCCAGCTTGATGACCGGACCGGAATGGGGGCTGTTGCTCGAGCCGGTCGCCGTGCAGGCGGCGGCGAACAGCGCCAGGGCGACGAAGAAGGTTGCGGGCTTCATGCGGCGAATAGAGCAGAAGGCGTCGGCGATGCCTATCGCCCGCCACAGACATGAACTCGACACCGGTTCGGGTGACGCTGAAGGACCCCCCCCGGGGGTCCGGCGCGCAAGTGCGTGGCGTTCCCTTACGAGATGACGCCGTCCGCGTCGGAGACGCCGGCGAGGTCGTTGAAGCGAGCGCGCGCCGTGGCTTCGTCATAGAGAATTTCGCTCTGACGAGGCGGTGCGACGACATAGTACATCGTCACGGGAGCCAGTTCCTGGCGCTCGCGGCGCCACAGGGCGAACCCCTCGCGGCCTTCCAGGCGCGTCCAGGCTCCAGCATCGTTGGGGTGGTCCGGAATGGATGCCATCGGGTTTCCTTAAAACGAGCGATCGCGACGGATCCGGAGAGGTCGGGCCTACCCCGATGAAACGCCCTGCAAAAAGCTGGCGCGGCGGTGAGGTCGAATCAGGCCGCAAACAGGCCCGCATCAACGCATTTCAGGGGATGTTGTCACGTCCCGCGCAAGGATCTTACGCATCGACTGCCCCACTACTGCCCCACAAACGCGAATATTCACGAAAAACCCTCCGTGGACGGAGGGAGCGGGTCTGGTAAGTTGCTGTTTTTAAATGGTAAAAATGGTGGATGCGACAGGGATTGAACCTGTGACCCCCTCGGTGTGAACGAGGTGCTCTCCCGCTGAGCTACGCATCCATCTGGCCGGCATGTCGGCCCGCCGACCGCTGAGGGCCGGGGAGGGCGGGGACATAGCCCGCGATGCGGGGCCTTGCAACAGGCAAACGCAGGGTCAGATTCCGGCGGCGCGGACCGTGTCGGGCGTCTCGGCATCGGGGTCGCCGGGCAGCCAGGCGACGTGGCCGTCATAGATGCCCTGATCCAGAATGCCTTCTTCCCTGGCGACCAGCACGGGCACCAGCATCTGGCCGGTGACATTGGTGGCGGTGCGCATCATGTCGATGATCCGGTCGATGGCGACGATATAGCCGATGCCCTCCAGCGGCAGTCCCGCGGTCGACAGGGTCAGGGTCAGCATGACGATACTGGTTCCCGGCACTCCCGCCGTGCCCAGCGATCCGAGAACCGCCGTCAGCCCGATCAGGACGTATTGCGTCAGCGTCAGGTCGATCTTGAAATACTGGGCGATGAAGATGGCCGCGATGGCCGGATAGATGGCCCCGCAGCCGTCCATCTTCACATTGGCCCCCAGTGGCACGGCAAAGGCGGCATAGGCCTGGGGCACGCCCAGCCGCTCGACCGTCTGGCGCAGGGTGATCGGCAGGGTGCCCAGCGACGACGAGGTGGCGAACGCCGTCTGCTGCGCCGCAAAGGCCCCGCGGAAGAAGCTGCGTACCTTCAACCCGTGCAGCTTCAGCAGGCCGGAATAGACGATCAGGATGTGGAACAGGCAGGCCGCATAGATGGCGAAGATGAACTTGCCCAGCGGCAGCAGCGCCTCCCATCCATAGCCCCCGACGACGGAACCGATCAGGCCGAATACCCCGAACGGCGTCAGCTGGATCACCCAGCGGGTGATGCGGAAGATGATGGCCGCGCCTTCGTCCACCAGCCTGCGCACGCCCTGCGCCCGCTCGCCCAGGGCCACCAGCGCCATCCCGACCAGGGCCGAGAAGAAGATGATCTGCAGCACCTTGCCCTCGCTCAGCGCCGCAAAGGGGTTGGTGGGGACGATGCCGATCAGGACTTCCAGCGGCGTCGGTATTTCGCGCGCGCGGACCTCACCCAGCGGCAGATTGGCCAGTCCCATTCCGGGATTGATGATGTGACCGAAGGCGAAACCCACCAGAACGGCCAGCAGGGAGGTAATGGCGAACCAGATGATGGTCCGCACCCCCAGCCGCACGGCACCCACACCCTCGCCAAGCTTGGCGATGGAGCTGGCGATGGTGAACAGCACCAGAGGGGCCACGACCATGCGGATCAGGTTCAGATAGATGTCGCCGATCGGCTGGAGCCAGACGACGGCCTGTTCGCGCAGGATCAGACCGGCGACGATGCCCAGCACAAACCCGGCGGCGGTGCGCTGCCACAGGGGGATGGCGAAGAAGCGACGGAGCATGGCAGGGCCTTTTGGGCTGTCGGCCACACTATGTGTTCGCAGTCGCAGCAATCCGCAACCGCTGCGCCGACAGAAAGCCGTCGATGGCGGATTCGACGGCCGCGAACCGGTCCACCATCACATCGCCGCCCAGTTCCGCTGCCGGTATGGGCGTGTAGCCGTAGGTGCAGACGATGCACGGCATGCCCGCGTCCCGCGCCGCGCCCGTATCGGGCGCGGCGTCGCCGACCATGATGGCTTGCGCTGGATCGCCGCCCGCCAGGCGCACGGCCTCCTTAAGATGCGCCCCGTCCGGTTTGCGCGCGCTGACGCGGTCCGGGCCCACGATGACGGCGAAGTGGCGTGTCAGACCCAGCGCGCCCAGCAGCCGTTCCGACAGGTCGCTGCGCTTGTTGGTTGCCACGCACAGGATGGCCCCCCGCGCCGTCAGTCGCTGCAGCGTCTCGACCACGCCGTCATAGGGGCGCGAGTGGTCGGCAATGTGCTCGATGTAGTCGGCGATGAAGGCGTCGAACAGTTCGGGCCGCGTTGCGTCCTCTGCACTGGCCCCCGCCGCCGCGAACCCATGCTCCAGCAGGGCCCTCGCCCCGCCACCGATCAGGTTCGCCGCCCCCTCCATCGGCACGGTCGGCAGGCCCTCGCGGACCAGCATGCGGTTCAGCGTGCCGACCAGATCGCGGTGCGTTTCCACCAGCGTGCCGTCCAGGTCGAAGGCGATGGTCCAGCCCTCAAGGTCGCGTTCGATCACAGCGGCATCTCCCAAGGGTCGCCGCGATAGGCTAGACCACCCGCCGTGACTAACCGCCGGACCGATTCATGACCAGACGCGCTGCCATCATCCTCGCCGCAGGCCAGGGCACCCGCATGAAGTCGCCGCTGCCCAAGGTGCTGCATCCCGTCGGCAGTCGCGCCATGTTGGACCATGCTATCGACGCGGCAGAAGCTCTGGGCTGCGAGCGGATCGTGGTCGTGGTCGGCAATCACTCGCCCGAAGTCCGCGCCCATGTGGTCAAGCGGCTGGGGGAGGGGGCCATCGCGGTCCAGGACCCGCCCATCGGCACCGGCCACGCCGTCCGCGCCGCCGAAGCCGCACTGGCCGGGTTCGAAGGCCAGGTGGTCATCACCTATGGCGACGTGCCTCTGTTGAAGGCCTCCGACATCGAGCCGGTCTTCGCCAGCGCCGACGGCGTCACCGTCATCGGCTTCGAGGCGCGCGATCCGGGGGCCTATGGTCGTCTGGTCATGGAGGGCGACACCCTGGCGGCCATCACCGAGGCCAAGGAGGCGTCGGCGGAGGTTCTGGCCCTGACCACCTGCAACTCCGGCGTCATGGCCGCGCCGTCGGCCCTGCTGTTCGATCTGCTGGCCCGCGTCACCAACGATAATGCCAAGGGCGAATACTATCTGACGGACGTGGTGGCTCTGGCCCGCGCCCAAGGTGCACCCACCCGCGCGGTGATGGCCAGTGAGGACGCCGTCATGGGCGTCAATGCCCAGTCCGAACTGGCCGTGGCCGAGGCCCTGTTCCAGAAGGTCCAGCGCGAAACCTTTCTGGCCGCCGGGGTCACCATGGCCGCGCCCGAAACCGTCCATTTCTCGTTCGACACCGAGATCGGCGCGGGTACCGTCATCGAGCCCTTCGTCGTCTTCGGCCCCGGTGCTCATATCGCCCCCGGTGCCCGCATCCGTAGCTTCAGCCATATCGAAGGGGCCAACGTCGCCACGGGAGCCGAGGTCGGCCCCTATGCCCGACTGCGTCCCGGCGCGGACCTGGGCGAGGGCGTCAAGGTCGGCAACTTCGTCGAGGTCAAGAACGTGCGGATGGACGCCGGGTCCAAAGCCAACCATCTGGCCTATCTGGGCGACGGCACCGTCGGGGCAAAGGCCAACATCGGCGCGGGCACCATTTTCTGCAACTACGACGGCTTCTTCAAACACAGGACGACGGTGGGGGCAGGGGCCTTCATCGGCTCCAACAGCGCCCTGGTCGCACCGGTGACCATCGGGGAGGGGGCCATGGTCGGGTCGGGTTCGGTGATCACCCGCGATGTGGGACCGGGCGACTTGGCCCTGGGCCGGGGCGATCAGCTGTCCAAGCCCGGCTGGGCCGCGCGGTTCATGGATACGATGCGGGCGAAGAAGGCGAAGGGCAAATGAGCGATCTGCAAAAGCGCCACGCCGGTGAAGCCGCCGCCCTGCGCGTCGAGGCGGGCATGGTCGTCGGCCTCGGCACCGGCTCAACCGCCGCCTGGTTCGTCAAGGCCTTGGCAGCCCGCAACCTGACCGGTCTGCGCTGCGTGCCTACATCCGAAGCCACCGCCGAACTGGCGCGTGAGCTGGGCCTGACGCTTTCCACTCTGGAGGACACGCCCCGTATCGATCTGACCGTCGACGGGGCAGACGAGGTCGGCCCCGGCCTGGCCCTGATCAAGGGTGGCGGCGCGGCCCTGCTGCGTGAGAAGCTGGTGTGGGAAGCGTCAGCCAGGTGCCTGTGCATCGCCGACAGCGCCAAGGTGGTGAAGACCCTGGGGGCCTTCGCCTTGCCGATCGAGGTCGTCGCCTTCGGGCACAAGACCACCGCCAACCGCATCGCCGACGTCCTGGCCGACCACGACATCGCCATGCCCGCCCGCGTCCGCATGGCTGACCGGGGGCTGGTGCGTACCGATGGTGGCAATCTGATCTATGACGCGAAGTGCGGCGTTATCCATGACCCGGTGCGCCTGGCTGACGATCTGAAGTTGATAACAGGCGTGGTCGAGCACGGCCTGTTCCTCGATCTGGCGGACGAGGCGATCATCGGGACCGACGAAGGGACTCGGGTGGACAACCCCTAAGTTAGCCCCCCTCCGCCGGATCTACTGGCCAGATCTGGCTCGGAGTTCGGTGCGACCTCAGTCAGTCGCAGGTAGGTCCTCGGCGCGCAGCCGACCGTGTTCCCGCTGGATCGAAGACTGAATCTCGGCGACGTTCGCTCTGCCGTTCAGCTTGTTCTGCTCGGCTCCATACAATCCTCGAAGGTAGGCCAGATCCCAGCTCGTAAGTTGAGATACCTCATCGCGGTTGCTGAATACGTTGAGGATCGAGGAATAAGCCTGTGTGTCTGCGTCAGGATCGATCTGTGCCAGCGACACGAAAGCGATGTAGTCCGCCAGTTGCTGGGTCGACAAACCAGCGACCTCCTCGATGTCGACAATGACGATGGTTCTGACGATGTTATCGACGATCTGCGTTCTGAGACGTGATGCAGAGTTGACGTAGAGCAATGGGGCATAGTCGTTGGGGGAACTGCAGGCGTCTACGCATTCGCCCGGCAGCCTCACAGCGCGTCCACCGGACTCCGAATCGGTAGGCATGCTCATTTGCCACCAGCGGACCGGACGATCCGCATTTCGGAAATCGTCCAATGCGACGCCACCCCTGTCCATACCGCTGCCGCCCATGCGGAAGGCGCGGGGGCGTTCGGACACCAGCTCGCGTGCGAGAGTCCCGCCGTCTTCGGTCGCAATAATCACCAGATTGGGTGTGCAACCGGGCTCGCCGGCCTCGATGCCCAGATCGTCTGCCACCATAGAAACGCGATCAACAAGATACTGAGCCGTTTCTACCTTCAGGTTGACGGCGCCTACGCAGATACGGCTGTTCCAGCGTGCCAGACCGCGATTGCGGTTTGGTTCGGCGACCTCGGCGGTAAATCGGCGGATGATGTCCGAAAGCGACCGTCCGGTGACCGTGATGTCTTCAAGCTGTACGGCCTCCGGATCTTGCACCTGCGGGGATGCGACAGAAACGCTTTGAGGAGTCTGTGCTACTGCCGACGGCAAGGGCTGCGGATCAGATATCGCCAGGAGCGCGGCCAGGGTGAGCGTGAGCATGAACATCGCCTTTCGAAGAATTCTCTACAGAGCTTACGCTTTAGTGGAATGTGACAGCCTTAGTCGGATGCCGTCGCATCATCTGCTCTCCGCAGACGGGCATGTTCGCGCTGAATCGACCCGACAACTTCCGTAAGATTCGACCGCCCGTTCAGCCGGTTTCTTTCGGCGTCATACAGGCCCCGCAGGTAGGCGCGGTCCCAGCTTGTCAGTTCGTCAACCGACGCTCGGTCGTCGAAGACGTTGAGGATGGAGGAATAGGCCCGGGTGTCTGCATCCGGATCGATCTGTGCCAGCGAAACCAGGGCGACATAGTCGGCCAGTTGTTGGGTCGTCAGACCCGTAACATCGTCGATATCGACGATGACGATCGACCTGATGATGTTATCGACGATCTGGGTCCGCAGTCGTGACGCGCCGGCGATCGCAATCACAGGCGCGTAATCGTTGACCGAACTGCAGGCGTTGCTGCACTCGCCCGGTATGCGATAGGCTCGATTCCCGGTCTGGGAATCGATCGGCATGCTCATCTGCCACCAGCGCACCGGTCGATCAGTGTCCTGAAAATCCTTCAGTGCGACCTTGCCGCGGTCCATGCCGCTGCCCCCCATTCGGAAGGCTCTGCGACGCTCTGAAACCAGTTGCCGCGCGAGGGCACCGCCGTCGTCCGTAGCGACGATCACAAGATTTGGCGTACACCCGGGTTCCCCGGCTTGCAGGCCCACGTCCTCAGCGATGGTCGAAACCCGATCCACCACATATTGAGCGGTGTCGACCCGCAGATTGACGGCACTGACGCAGATGCTGCCGTCCCACCGCGCCAGGCCGCGAAAGCGGTTGGGTTCGGCGACCTCGGTCGTGAAGCCGCGGATCAGGTCCGTCAGTGGTCTGCCAACGACAGTAATGTCCTCAAGCTCTACAGCTTCCGGTTCCTGAACCTGCTGAGATGCGGTTGGAAGGCTTTGCAGTGTGGGTGTAGAGCCTGGATCCGAACCCAGCAGGATCGCTGTAGCGAGAAGAGCTTCGAGCATCGTCAAACTCCTGTGGGCAGATTGTGAAATTGATAGCGTATCCCAGGTTTGCGAAAACACAATGACCTTGGTCTGGACGTCGCCACCCACGGTTGCCACATACGCCCTTGCTTCACAGGATCAGGCCACCTCATGACGACCTACGACTACGACCTCTTCGTCATCGGTGCCGGGTCCGGCGGGGTGCGCGCCGCGCGCCTGACCGCTCTCGGCGGCAAGCGTGTGGCCATTGCCGAGGAGTTTCGTGTCGGCGGGACATGTGTGATCCGTGGCTGCGTGCCCAAGAAGTTCATGGTCATGGCGTCCGAGGTCAGTCACGCGCTGGAGATCGCCGAGGGCTATGGCTGGTCCTTCGACAATGCGAAGTTCGACTGGCCGACCTTCCTCCAGGCCAAGGACGTCGAAATCGCGCGCCTGTCCGGCATCTATGCCGCCAATCTGGGCAAGGCGGGGGTCGATCTGGTGCATGGCCGCGCCGTCCTGACCGACGCCCATACGGTCCAGATCCTGAAGAAGGATGGGACCCCCGATCGCTCCATCACCGCCGAGCGCATTCTGGTCGCCACCGGCGGTCGCCCGTGGATGCCGGAAGGGCTGGAGGGCATCGAGCATGCCATCACCTCCGAAGAGGCCTTCCACCTGCCGGAACTGCCCAAGCGCATTCTGATCGCGGGCGGCGGCTATATCGCGGTGGAGTTTGCGGGCATCTTTGCCGGACTGGGTGTCGAAACGACACTGATCTATCGCGGGCCCAACATCCTGCGCGGCTTCGACGATGACGTGCGCGCCCATCTGGCCGGTGAGATCGAGAAACGCGGCATCAAGGTCATCTTGGGCTGCCAGCACACCTCGCTGGAGAAAACCGAGACCGGCATCGTCAACCACCTGGAAAACGGCATGACGATCGAGACCGATGTCGTCATGTTCGCCACCGGCCGCGTCCCGCACGTCAAGGGACTGGGTCTCGACAAGGCCGGGGTGAAGATCGACGACAATGGCGCGATCTGCGTCGATGAACTCTCCAGGACTACGGTCGATAACATCTGGGCCATCGGCGACGTCACCGATCGCATGAACCTGACCCCCGTCGCCATCCGCGAGGCCGTGGCGTTCCATGAGACGGTCTACAAGGACAACCCCCAGCATTTCGACTACGAGGCCGTCGCCACCGCCGTCTTCAGCCAGCCGCCTGTTGGCGTCGTGGGTCTGAGCGAGAGCGAGGCGCGTCATTCCTGTCCGGGCGAGGTCGACGTCTATCTGACCCGTTTCCGTCCCATGAAATACGCCTTCACCGGCTCGGACGAGCGGGTGCTGATGAAGCTGGTTGTCGATGCGCAAAGCCAGAAGGTCGTCGGCGTCCACATCGTCGGCCCCGAGGCCCCCGAGATGATCCAGCTGGCCGCCATCGCCGTGAAGGCCGGCCTGACCAAGGCTCAATGGGACGCCACCTGCGCGGTGCATCCGACCATGGCCGAGGAACTGGTCACGCTGAAGGAGAAGCAGCAGCCGGGGAATATGTCGGCTGGATAGCTTTTCAGCCTACGTCCTGATTGGTGACCCGATCGACCAGCTGTGTCCGAAGGGGTCGCGCAACTGACCATAGCGGTCGCCCCAGAACTGGTCTGCCATGGGCACCACAGGAATGGCGGCGTTCAGCAGGGCGCGCGTCCACCATTCGTCGGCGTCGTCGACCTGGAGATGCAGGGTCACGCCGCGCGGCATGATGTCGGGCTCGTGGCCATATTCCGGAAACTCGTCGTGCAGCATGATGCTGGCCCCGTTGATCAGCAGGTGGGCGTGGATCAGCCGCTCGCCGTCCTCGGCCAGCTTCTGGTCCAGCACCTGGGCCCCGAAGGCGCGGGTATAGAACTCCAGCGCCGCCTGCCCCCCGCGCGACGGGATCACCAGATGCGGCGTGACGCCTGTGGTCGGGCCTTGCTGGGTGCCGTCGGTCATGAAGAGCTCCTTGCGCACATTAAAGCCCTTCCCCCTTGATGGGGGAAGGGTTGGGATGGGGGTGAAGCTGTGGAAGGGATCCCGCGTTCCAACGACGCACCCATTAGTCGCCATCTTCTTCGTTGGCTGCCTTACGAGATCTCACCCCCGTTTCCGGCCCTTCCCCCATCCGCCAAACGGGACGGGAGTTGTATAAGGCATCCATGACCGACCTGTTCGAAGCCTCCGGCATCCATCCCCCCGACGCGCCCTTGGCCGACCGGCTGCGTCCGCGCACACTGGAGGAGGTGGTGGGTCAGGATCATCTGCTGGGCGAGGGAGGGCCGATCCGGCGGATGATCGAGGCCGGGCGGCTGGGCTCCATGATTCTGTGGGGACCACCGGGCACCGGCAAGACCACCATCGCCCGCCTGCTGGCCCAGGCGGCGGGGTATCAGTTCCAGCAGATTTCGGCGGTCTTCTCCGGCGTCGCGGACCTGAAGAAGGCGTTCGAGGCGGCCCGCATGCGCCGGGCGGCGGGGCAGTCGACGCTCCTGTTCGTCGACGAGATCCACCGCTTCAACCGCGCCCAGCAGGACGGCTTCCTGCCCTTCGTGGAGGAGGGGGTCGTCACCCTGGTCGGGGCCACGACCGAGAATCCGTCGTTTGAGCTGAACGGGGCACTCCTGTCGCGCAGCCAGGTCTATGTGCTGAAGCGGCTGGACGATGCGGCGCTGGATCAGCTGCTGGTGCGGGCGGAGGCGCAGGAGGGCAAGGTCCTGCCCCTGACATCCGAGGCCCGGCAGGCGCTGCTGGCCCTGGCCGATGGGGACGGCCGCTATCTGCTGACCATGTCCGAGGTGCTGTTCGACCTTCAGGACGCCGAACCGCTGGATGTCCAGGCACTCGCCGGCATCCTCCAGAAGCGCGCGCCCGCCTACGACAAGAGCCGAGAAGAGCACTATAACCTCATATCCGCGCTGCATAAAGCGGTGCGGGGATCGGACCCCGACGCGGCCCTCTACTGGCTGGCGCGGATGCTGAACGGGGGCGAGGACCCGCTGTATCTGGCGCGGCGCATCGTGCGGATGGCGGTCGAGGACATCGGCGAGGCCGACCCCCTGTCCCTGCTGGTCGCCAATGCGGCCAAGGACACCTACGACTTTCTGGGGTCGCCCGAGGGCGAACTGGCCCTGGCACAGGCGGTGGTGCATCTGGCCACCGCGCCCAAGTCGGTCGCAGTCTATGAAGCCTTCAAGGCGGCGAAGAAAGCCGCGCACGAGACCGGCTCCCTGATGCCGCCGGCCCATATTCGCAATGCGCCGACGAAGCTGATGAAGTCGCTCGGCTACGGCAAGGGCTACCAGTACGACCCCTCGACGGCTGAGGGCTTCTCCGGTGCCAACTTCTTCCCCGATGGCATGGAGCGCCGCGTCTTCTATGCGCCTAAGGGCGAGGGCCATGAGGAGAAGGTCAAGGCGCGCCTGGACCGCTGGGCGGCGATGCGGATGGTCAGGGAGGATAGGGGCGAGTGAACACTGTTGCCTCAAAGAGGGCCAATCAGATTCTTATCGGCGTCACCATCCCGCTCTTCGGATTGGGAGTTGGCCTGATCTATGCTGCAGCAATCACTCCGTGGCACACGGATACAAACGCATACTTTGCTGGTTTGGACGCGATCCGCAGCCGTCTTTATGCGGATCAGATGGCACCAGATTTCGATTCGGCCAGCGACGCGTTTCACACTCTGCAGAACCGGTACCGTACGCCCAAATGGCTCTACGCGGACATGGGGTATGCAGCTGTGGCCTGGGGGCGTTACTGCTTGTCGTGGCCTTTTTCAGAAGCGGAGGAAACGCCGGGCTGACGACGCGCAGCGGGTTGCTCATTGGTTTAGCGGTGCTCGCGGGCATCGGTCTTCTTTTTGTGGGCTTTTTGGCGTCCGGACTTCAGCCTCTTGGCCGTCAACAGGTTCCAGCATGGTCAGACAGTTTCGGCATCGTCCTTTTTGGTGCTGTCATAGCCACAATGATCATCCTGCCTGTCGCAATGGCT
The DNA here is from genome assembly GCF_058725425.1 of Brevundimonas sp. DW-iso22. Lineage (NCBI taxonomy): Bacteria > Pseudomonadati > Pseudomonadota > Alphaproteobacteria > Caulobacterales > Caulobacteraceae > Brevundimonas > Brevundimonas sp. DW-iso22. The sequence continues at coordinate 116,223 of NZ_JBZXEB010000006.1, forward strand.
TTGGGCATGTCGCCTCTTTTCTTGCGGCGTCGCCAGCCAGCCGCTCTGTTCTCACTGCGTGGGAGGGGTTGGCTGACTTCCGGCGTCGTAAGCGCGATCTATCTGATACCGCTGATGGGCACCGCCGTGCTTCTGTTGTCGATTGTCGATGCTGGAGGATGGGCTACCTCGACCTCGGGAGTCCTGCTGGGTTGGGTACTGCTGAATGCCAGGGCTGTCTGGCTCGGGCATGATCTCCAGACCGATGCCTGACCACCTCTGTTCATTGCCAAGCTTCCTCCAACGGGCGTAGCGTCGCCGCCTCAACCTTGGGAGGGGTCGATGAACAACATGACTGTGAGGACACCCTGGCACCTGTGGGTCGTCGGGGTACTGGCCGTGCTGTGGAACAGCATCGGAGCGTTCGACTATGTGATGACCATGTACGGCGGTATGGATTATCTGCGACAGGCGGGCATGAACGAGACCTTCGTGGCCGAGTTCGAGCAGATGCCGATGTGGATGTCGGTGGCCTGGCCGGTGGCGGTCTGGAGTGCGGTCCTGGGGTCGGCGCTGCTGCTGTTGCGATCGCGCTGGGCCTTCATCTCGTTCGTCGTCAGCCTGATCGTCTATGTCGCCAATCTGGCGCACAACTACGGAATGTCGGAGTTGGGGTCGCTGGGCGGCACGGCGGGTCTGGTGATTGCAACCATCATCACGCTCAGCCTGGTCTTTTTGATCTGGTATTCTCGGATGATGACGAAGCGGGGCGTGCTCCGCTAAAGGCACGGGGTGACCCGCACCCCCGCCGACCTTTCGCCTGAAGACATCGCCGCCGTCCGGTCGTGGGTGATCCACGAGGACCCGCACGTCATCGCCTTCAACAAGCCCAGCGGCCTGTCCAGCCAAGGCGGGCGCATTCAGGCGCATACGCTGGACGACCTGCTGTGGGCGTTCGCGCGCTCGAACGGCAAGCGGCCGGAACTGGTTCATCGGCTGGATCGCGACACCTCGGGCGTCATCCTGGCGGCGAAGACCAAGCCTGCGGCGGGGTTCCTGGGCAAGGCCATGCAGGCGCGGCGGTTCAAGAAGACTTATCTGGCCCTGCTGTCCGCCGCCCCCGAACCCGCATCCGGCACCATCGACGCCCCGCTGCTGCGTCAGGAGATCGGCCGCGAAAGTTACATGCGTGTCGTCGCCCCCGACACGGCTGGAGCCCAGGCCGCACTGAGCCGCTATCGCACCTTGGCGGCGTCCGAAGACGGTGCCCTGGTCGAGCTTGATCCCGCGACAGGCCGCATGCACCAGCTGCGCGTGCACATGGCCTCCATCGACCGGCCTTTGGCGGGTGATGCCCGCTACGGCGGGGCGCTGACGTTTGCGGGCAGGCCGGCATCACGGCTCATGCTGCATGCGTCTAAACTGGTGTTTCCGCACTCGGAGGGCGGTTATCGAACGCTGGAGGCCCCGGTACCTGCCGACTTCGAGGCGTTGAAGGTTGCCGCAGGCTTGGCGACAGCCGGCTGAACCGAGGGAACGAACGCGGGTCGTGATACGCTAAAGACCATATACCCGGAGTTCCGCCATGAACCGCTTCTCGCTCGCCGCCGTAGCCCTCACCGCCCTGTCGCTGACCGCCTGTGCCAGCCTGTCGCCCTATGGCCCGCAGTCGTCGCCTGGCGGGCAGGGCTATTCGGAGCAGCGAATCGAGTCCAACCGCTATCAGATCACCTATCGCGGCGTAGGCGATCCCCGCCCCGTGGCCGACTATGCCCTGTTGCGCGCGGCGGACCTGACCATCGAGACCGGCAACGACTGGTTCGAGGTGACCCAGCGCTGGATCAACGGACGTCCCGACAGCGTGGGCGGCGTGAGGCCCAGCGTGTCCATCGGCGCGGGGTCAAGCAACTACGGCGGCTGGCGCTCGTCCGGGGTCGGCGTCGGCGTCGGCCTCAACTTCAGCGGGCCTCAGCCGACCTCGACCGTGCTGGAAATCATCATGGGCGACGGCCGCAAGCCGGACCGCCCGACGGCCTATGACGCCCGCGACGTGCGCAACAGCCTGGGTCGCTAGAACGGCCAGTGCGCCATGGCGGCCGCGCACGCCACCAGCGGAAAGATCAGCAACAACTCAATCCCGACCCAAAGGCGCGCGCTGGCGACGACCGCAGCATCCGGCTGCCACGCCGCATCGGCCTTGCTGGCCCGCGCCCATTTGATGAAGGCAATCGTCGGCAGGATGGAGATCGCCCCGATCACGGTGAAGATCGCCAGCTTGGCCCAGAAGTAGGGGTTGGCCTCGTAGAAGGCCCAGCCCTTGCCGCCCCAGATCACGCGCACAACCCCGACCGCCAGCACCAGCACCGCCGTCAGGCCATAGCCGCCATCCAGCCCCGCCAGACGCCGCGCCTCGATCACCGGGGCCTTCAGCAGGGTGCGTTCGATGGCCAGCATGGCCACCAGTCCGAACACCAGAATGTGGTGCAGGACCGCCAGGGTCAGATCAAGCATGCGCGCCTCCCTTCGCATTGCCGCAATCCGGCGTATAAGCCCGCATCATGACACGTTTTCTGATCGTTGCAGCAGGCGGAGCGCTGGGGGCCATGGCCCGCTACGGCGTCGGCACTCTGGCGGGTCGGCTGGGCGCCTCCCACTGGCCCTGGGGTACACTGACGGTCAACGTGGTCGGCGGCCTGCTGATGGGCGCGCTGACCGGCTGGCTGGCCTTTCGCGGGGGCCTGCATGCCGAGAGCATCCGCCTGTTCGCAGCCGTCGGCATTCTGGGCGGCTTCACCACCTTTTCGGCCTTCTCGCTGGAGACGGCCCTGATGATCGAGAAACGTCAGTTGGCCTTGGCCGGGGGCTATGCCGCCGCCTCGGTGGTGCTGTCGATCCTCGCCCTTTTTGTCGGCCTGATGGTCGCCCGCCGCGCCTTCGGAGCCGCCCTTTGACTGATGAACCCATCCGCGAGGCCGATGCGCCGCCCAAGCGCGAAGTCCTGACCATCTATGTCGCCGAGGACGAGGACGGCATCCGCCTGGACCGCTGGTTCCGCCGCCGCTGGCCGCATCTGTCCAACATCCAGGTGCAGAAGATGGCCCGCAGCGGCCAGATCCGCGTCGACGGTGCCCGCATCAAGCCTGAGGGGCGGCTGACCGCCGGGGCCGCCGTGCGCGTGCCGCCGATCCCCGACGATACCTCGCGCCAGGCGGGCGACGCCCACACCCTGTCCGAGAAGGACATCGCCTTCGCCAAGTCGCTGGTCCTGTACGAAGACGACATGGTCATCGCCATCAACAAGCCCCACGGCCTGGCCGTTCAGGGCGGCACCAAGACCAGCCGCCACGTCGACCGCCTGCTGGGGGCCTGGGGCGAGGGGATGGACCGCCCGCGTCTGGTCCACCGCCTCGATCGCGACACCTCCGGCGTGCTGTTGCTGGGCAAGGGGCCGGAGGCGGCCAAGCGACTGGCGGGGGCCTTTGCGCGGCGTCAGGCCAAGAAGACATACTGGGCCATCGTCATCGGCAACCCCAAGCCCGCCGCCGGCCAGATCGACATGCCGCTGAAGAAGACCGGCATCAACGACTTCGAGATGATGCGCCCTGCCGACCGCAAGGACCCGCGCGCCGAACCCGCCGAGACCGCCTTCGCCACCATTTCCAGAGCCGCCCATCGTGCTTCCTGGATGGCGCTTCGCCCCTTCACCGGACGGACGCATCAGCTGCGCGCCCACATGTCTGGCATCGGCCATCCCATCCTGGGCGATCCCAAATACGGCGACGACAAATCGAGGGAGCTGTCAGGCCCGCTGAAGCTCCAGCTTCACGCCCGCAGCATTGAACTGGATCACCCGCGCGGCGGCGTGCTGAAGGTTACGGCCCCTCTCTCGCCCGAGATGAAGGCCGGCTTCGCCCACTTCGGCTTCGATCCTCACGAGGGCGATGAAAGCGATCCGTTCGAGGGCGTGAGGCGTCAGCGTTGACGACGACGGCCGCCGTCCTGCAACAGGCCCAGGCGCTGGCCGGTGCCGGCCGTCTGCCCGAGTCCGTGGCCCTGCTGAAGCGGATCGGGCGGCTGGATGTGGCTTTGGACCTGCGCCGGGCCGAGGTCGCGCAGCGCCCGACGAGTGCCGTCGCCGAGCACAATCTGGCGGCCCTGCTGGGCGACATGGGCCGGGCCTCCGAGGCTGAAGCCGCCGTCCGCCGCGCCTTCGTAAAGGGCGGCGATGCCCCTGAAACCTGGCTCGTTTTTGCCCGCGCCTTGCTGGCTCAGGATCGGTTCGACGAGGCCGACGCCGCCTATCGCCAGGCCCTCACGCGCCGCCCCGCCTATGCCGAGGCCGTCCGCGATCTGGCACAGCTGATCTGGATGCGAAGCGGTGACGCCCAGGCCGCGCTGCACCCCTTCGAGGCGGCGCTGGCCGCGGCCCCGGGCGCAGTCGACCTGCGCATCGCCCGCGCCACAATGATGGAATACGCGGGCGCCACGCCCGACGCCATTCTGGCGGCCTTGAATACTGACGGCACCCATCCCGAAATCGAACTGGCCGCCGCTCACGCCGCGCTGGGCGTGGATCACGACCGCGCCCTGGCCCATGCCCGCGCCGCCCATGCTCTGCGTCCTGACATCCGCACGGCGCTGAAACTGGCCGAGGTCCATCTGGCGCGAACGGAAGCCGACGCGGCCATGCCCCTGATCGCAGCCCTGCTGCAGGCTCTTCCCGAAGATCAGAATGCCCTCAGCCTGCAGGCTTTGGCCTGGCGTCAGTTGGGCGATGCGCGTGCCGCCAAACTCTATGACTACGACACTATGGTCGGGGCCTGGACCATTGACACGCCGGCCCCCTGGACCAGCCTGCCGGCCTATCTGGCCGATCTGGCCAAGGCCCTGCGTCGCCGGCACGGCCTGACCACCCATCCGCTGGGCCAGAGCCTCCGTCACGGTACCCAGACGACCGCCAGCCTGCTGACCAGCACCGACCCGGCCATCCGCGCCTTCTTTACCGCCATCGACGGCCCGATCCGACGCCACATCGGCGGGCTCGGAACAGGCAGCGACCCTTTGCGCCGCCGCAGCACCGGCGACTACCGCCTGTCCGGGGCCTGGTCCGTCCAGCTAAGACCCGGTGGCTATCATGCCGCCCACATCCACCCCGAGGGCTGGCTGTCTTCGGCCTGCTACATCGATCTGCCCGATGCGGTTCAGGGCGAGGGACGTCAGGGCTGGATCGGCTTTGGCGGGGCCCCTTTCACGCCGGACTTTTCGCATGAGCATTTCGAGAAGCCCGAGCCCGGCAAGCTGGTGTTGTTCCCGTCCTACATGTGGCACGGCACCTTGCCCTTCGAGGGTGACCAGACTCGCCTGACCATCGCCTTCGACGTGGTGCCCGCATGACACGACCGCTCGCAGTCTTCGACATCGATGGGACCTTGGTCGACAGCCGCGCCTCCATCCATCAGGCCGCCACCGAGGCCGCGCGTGCATTGGGCCTGCCCGATCCCGACTACGATCGTGTCCGCCAGATCGTCGGCCTGTCCCTGCCGCACGCCCTGGCCGTGCTGGAACCGGGCCTGACGCCGCCTGAGCTGGACCGCTTTACCGCAGAGTTCCGCGCCAGCTTCGGCCGGATGTTCGATGCGGGACACGAAGAGCCGCTGTATCCCGGCGTGATGGAAACCCTGCGCCGCCTGCATCGCGATGGCTGGCGGCTGGCCTTGGCGACGGGGCAGAACCGGCGCGGCGTGGCCCGCAATCTGGCGCGTGAGGGCTGGGCCGACCTGTTCATCTCGAGCCACTGTGCCGAGGATGGCCCCGGCAAGCCCGATCCGGCCATGCTGCATGCAGCTATGACCGCATGCGGCGCGGATGCGGCGTCCACCACCATGATCGGCGACACGGCCCACGACATCGGCATGGCTCTGGCCGCCGGGGCGCATCCGCTCGGCGTCGCCTGGGGCTTTCACACGCCCGAGGAACAGTTCGCCGCCGGTGCCCACCATGTCGCCATCGACTTTCCCGATCTGGAGGCGGCGCTGGCGCGTTTCGCCTCCGACCGCCTCGCCGCCTGAGACCCTGTCATGAGCCATATCCCGCCCCTCGATCCCATGGTCGCCGCCCGCAAGGGTTTCCGGGAATCCGAAGAGCGGCTGAAGCGGTTCTGGAAAGCCGTCGATGTCGTCGAAGGGGAGGGCGGCTGGTCGGTCACACTGGACGGTCGTACGCCCAAGACCCCCGCCCATGCGAAACTGACCCTGCCGACCGAGGCCGCTGCCCGTCTGGTCGCCGAGGAATGGTCCGCGCAAGGCGAGTTCATCGAGCCCGGCACCATGCCCGCCACCCGCCTGGCCTCCACCGCCATCGACCGGGTCAGCCAGACGCGCGAGCCCGTCGCCGACGAGATCGCCGCCTATGCCGGCTCCGACGCCCTCTGCTACCTGGCCGAACATCCGACCCCGCTGGTCACTCGGCAAGCCCGGGAGTGGGCCCCGTGGCGCGACTGGGCCGCGCACGAACTGGGCGTCATGCTGGTCTCCGCCGAGGGCATCGTCCATTGCCCGCAGGACCCCGCGGCCATCGCACGCGTGCGCGACCTCGCCCTGTCGCTGGACGATTTCGCCCTGACCGGCCTGGCCACGGCCGTGCCCCTGCTCGGCAGTGCCGTCCTGGGTCTGGCTTTGCAGCGCGGAGCCCTGACCGGCGAGGCCGCTTTCGACCTGTCCCGACTGGAGGAGGCCTTCCAGGAAGAGCAGTGGGGCATCGACGCCGACAATGCCGAACGTACGGCCCTGCGCCGCGCCGAGGCCATGCTGCTGGAGCGGTGGTTCAAGGCGCTGAACCACTAACTTTCCAGTCTGGAAAATTATCGCTTGCCATCATGGAAAGTCATGATACGCTTTCCATATCGGAAAGTGAGGAATGTCCATGACCCAAGACCCGACACCGCAGGAAGCCCTGGCTTCCATTCAGGCTGCCCGCGCCAGCGTGGGAGAGACGCTGAACTACCCCTTCGCCTGGGATCTGGCCTATGGCGGCATGCTGGCCCTGATGGTCGGCGGGGCCGGGCTGCCCCAGCCGTGGAGCACCGTGACGCTGGTGCTCTCCATCGTCGCCCTGGTCTTCATGGTGCAGTGGTGGCGCAAGCGGACCGGCTGGTGGGTCAGTGGCTACACCCCGCCGCGTGCGCGCTGGGTCGCTTGGGGCATGGTCGCCGTCCTGATGGGGTTGATGGGCCTGTCCTTCTGGACCCGCTTGTTCGACGGACCGTTCTGGGCCCCCATCGTGGCCGGAGCTCTGGCCGGCGTGACCGGCATCATCGGCGGGCGGCTGTGGATGCGGGCCTATCGCCGCGATCTGCTGGCGGGGCAGGGATGAGCGCCGCGCCCGCCCTCGACACCCTGATCCATGCGCCCGGCCGGTTGCAGATCTGCGCCATCCTGTCGTCCGTCTCCGATGCGGAGTTCGCCATGCTGCGCGACGCCATCAAGGTGTCGGACTCGGTCCTGTCCAAGCATCTGAAGCTGCTGGAGGAGGCGGGCTATATCGTGCTCAGCAAGATGACCCAGGACGGACGCCAGCGCACCTGGGCCAGCCTGACCGGCAAGGGGCGCAAGGCCTTCTCCGCCCACGTCGCCGAACTGACCCGTCTGGCGGCCCTGACGGCTTGACCTAAAGGCAGACACCTTGCCACCGGCCCTGCGTCTCCTTAAGCCTCGCGCCTAAGGAGACGCCTCATGCAAGACATCCTCGACCAGCTCGAAGCCCGCCGTGCCGCCGCCAAACTGGGGGGAGGCGAGGCCCGGATCGCGGCCCAGCACAAGAAGGGCAAGCTGACCGCACGCGAGCGGATCGAGGTCCTGCTGGACGAAGGCTCCTTCGAGGAAACCGACATGTTCGTGGAGCATCGCTCCCACGACTTCGGCATGGAGAAACAGCGCATCCCCGGCGACGGCGTCGTGACCGGCCGCGGCACCATCGGCGGGCGGCTGGTCTATGTCTTCTCCAAGGATTTCACCGTCTTCGGCGGCTCCCTTTCCGGCGCGCATGCGGCGAAGATCGTCAAGCTGCAGAAGATGGCCCTGACCAACGGCGCCCCCATCATCGGCCTGTTCGACGCCGGCGGTGCCCGCATCCAGGAGGGCGTCGAAAGCCTCGCCGGCTATGCCGACATCTTCCTTCAGAACACGCTGGCCTCGGGCGTCATCCCCCAGATCAGCGTGATCATGGGACCGTGCGCCGGCGGCGACGTCTATTCCCCCGCCATCACCGACTTCATCTTCATGGTGAAAGACACGTCGTACATGTACGTGACCGGCCCCGACGTGGTGAAGACCGTCACCAACGAGGTCGTCAGCCATGAGGACCTGGGCGGCGCCCGCGTCCATGCTGGCAAGTCCGGCGTCGCCGACGGCGCCTTCGAGAACGACCTGGAGGCCCTGTCCGAAGTCCGCCGCCTGATCGGCTTTCTGCCCCTGTCCAACCGCGAAAAGCCCCCGGTCCGCGACAGCTACGACGACCCCGAGCGCGACGAGGCCAGCCTGGACACCCTCGTCCCCGCCAATCCGAACCAGCCCTATGACATCAAGGAACTGATCCTGAAGACGGTGGACGAGGCCGACTTTTTCGAGATCGGCGCGGACTTTGCGAAGAACATCGTCTGCGGCTTTGGCCGTCTGGACGGCCAGCCCGTCGGCATCGTCGCCAACCAGCCCCAGGTGCTGGCGGGCGTGCTGGACATCGATAGCAGTCGCAAGGCCGCCCGCTTCGTCCGCTTCTGCGACGCCTTCGGCCTGCCGCTGGTGACCTTCGTCGATGTGCCCGGCTTCATGCCCGGCACGCGCCAGGAATACGGCGGCCTGATCAAGCACGGGGCCAAGCTGCTGTTCGCCTATGCCGAGGCGACCGTCCCCAAACTGACCCTGATCACGCGCAAGGCCTATGGCGGCGCCTATGACGTGATGAGCTCCAAACACCTGCGCGGCGACGTCAACTACGCCTGGCCCAGCGCCGAAATCGCCGTCATGGGCGCCAAGGGCGCGGTCGAGATCATCTTCCGCAAGGAAGCCGGCGACCCCGAGGCCCTCGCCGCCCGCGAGGCCGAATACAAAGCCCGCTTCGCCAACCCCTTCGTGGCCGCGGGCCTCGGCTATATCGACGACGTGATCATGCCCCACGGCACGCGGCGGCGGCTGATCAAGGCGCTACGGACGCTGAAGGGGAAGGTGATGGAAAACCCGTGGAAGAAGCACGATAATATTCCGCTTTGATCCGCTGCGTCCGTTTCTGTCGTGAGACCAGATTAGGCTCCATCAACTTTTGCGCGCTAACATCGAGGGAGAATGAATATGGAATCGCCCTCATCATGGATTGAGCTTGGTCGGCGTGGCGCGTTTACGACGAGCCAAGTCGGTCGGCTGATCGGGGTAGATGCTCAGAAGGTGGCATCTTGGACCGATGGCCATCCGCCTTTGATTGTTTCGGATTTTGACCGGGTTGCAGGGCGTATCGCGCTGTCATTTGATGCGCTCGTTGAAGCCAGAGCGATCGCCTATCTCATTGCCGAGGGGATCAGCAGTCGCCGTCTTCGCACACTTATGAAGATCTTGCGGCAGCGGCTGAACGACGATCATCCTTTGGCGCGAGATCGCCAACTCATCACCGATGGCCGATTTGTTTTTGAGGTTAAAGATCAGAAACTCATTGAACTTCTGACGGACTGCTACGCGGCTGAAGAAGTCCTGCGACCCTGCTTGGCTGGACGAGTTGAGTTCAGAGGAGGTCGTGCAGCTTGGTTGGAGCCCGATCCAGAAAAACTGCCATTGGTTAGAGTCGATCCCCATCGCGCGTTCGGGCGGCCCGTGGTGGTGGAACATGGCGTCGCAGTTCCTACCGAAACACTTTCGGTCGCTGCCGAAACTGACGGGCCAACAGAAGCCGGGGATTGGTACGGCGTCTCGGAAGAAGCGGTCCGTCAGGCTATCGAATTCGAGGATCGGCTCGCAGCTTGACGATCATTCGGTTCGACGAATGTATCTCGTGGCGCGTCGTCGACGCGCTAGGCACTTTGAATATCGCCGCCGACCTTGAACTTGAAAGCCCACGTCACAGAGGGCAACTGGGCATGGAGGATGTGCCTTGGATAGAGGACTTCTCTGCTCGTGGCGGGCGCGCTGTAGTCTCCGGCGATGCCCGAATGCGGAACGTGGCTCTAGAGCGAGCCGCGCTGGAAGCGGCTGGGCTTGTTGCAATCTTTCCGTCGTCGAAGCAGTATTTTGATGGCCTCGGTAGGTTTGGGCAGATTGCCTACCTCATTAGGTGGTTTCCAACAATCGAAGCTTTGGCTCGCAATTCGCCCGCCGGGACGCACTATCGTCTTCCTCCCAATTTCTCGGGCGATGCGGAGCAAGTTGAAGAACTGAGATCTCTCGCTGAAATCGAAGCGGAGAGGGAAAGAAAGAAACGAGAGCGTGAGGCTGGCGAGGTCTAATGACCAACCTCCTCTTCCTCTGTTCCCGCAACCGCCTCCGCTCCCCCACGGCCGAGCAGGTGGTCGCCTCGTGGCCCGGCGTCGAGACCGCCTCCGCCGGCCTGGCTTCCGATGCGGAAGAGGAATGCTCCGCAGAACTGGTGGAATGGGCCGACATCATCTTCGTCATGGAGCGCGCCCACCGCGCCAAACTGCAACGCCGCTTCAAGGCCCATCTGAAGCGCGCCCGCGTCATCTGCCTCGACATCCCCGACGACTACACCTTCATGCAGCCCGAACTGGTGGCGTTGCTGGAGAAGAAGGTCGGTCCGTTTCTCTGATCCTGCCTTCGCGCACTCCTTTTGCCGCACTGCAACGCCATGCGTTGTCGCGGCCCCGTCGAAAGCCTATTCTGTATTCATGACAACGCGCTGGACCCCCGAAAGCTGGAGACAGAAACCCGTCGTGCAGATGCCGACGGACTATCCGGACATGGCCGAACTGGCGCGTGTCGAGGATGAACTGCGCGCCATGCCGCCGCTGGTGTTCGCCGGTGAGGCGCGACGCCTGACCTCCAAACTGGCCCAGGTCGAGGCGGGCGAGGCCTTCCTGTTGCAGGGCGGAGACTGTGCCGAGAGCTTCAAGGAGTTTTCGACGGACAACATCCGCGACACCTTCCGCCTGATCCTGCAGATGGCGGTCGTCCTGACCTTTGCGGGCCGCAAGCCGGTGGTGAAGGTTGGCCGTATCGCCGGACAGTTCGCCAAGCCGCGTTCGTCGGGCGTGGAGCAGATCGGCGATGTCGAACTGCCGTCCTATCGCGGCGACATCATCAACGGCATGAACTTCACGCCGGAAGAGCGGATTCCCGACCCTCAGCGTCTGCTGCGGGCCTATAACCAGTCCGCCTCGACCCTGAACCTGCTGCGCGCATTCGCGGGCGGCGGCTATGCGGACCTGTACAACATTCACCGATGGACGCTCGGGTTCGCCGACCATGCCGTTGGGGCGCAGTACCGCGAACTGGCCGAGAAGATCACCGAGGCCCTGGCCTTCATGGAGGCGGTCGGCGTCACGCCCGAGACCCATCCCGACCTGTCGCGCGTCGAGGTCTTCACCAGCCACGAAGCCCTGCTGCTGAACGTCGAAAGCGCCCTGACGCGCCTGGACGGCGGGTCGGGCGAATGGTTCGACACCTCGGCCCACATGCTGTGGATTGGCGAGCGTACGCGCCAGCTGGACGGAGCCCATGTCGAGTTCATGCGCGGTATCCGCAATCCGATCGGCGTCAAGTGCGGCCCGACGATGGAGCCGGACGATATCCTGCCGCTGATCGACGCCCTCAACCCGGACAATACGCCGGGTCGCCTGACGCTGATCGGCCGCTTTGGCCACGACAAGGTCGGTGACCGCCTGCCGCGCCTGATGAAGGCGGTGAAGGCCGAGGGCAGGCGGGTGATCTGGTCCATCGACCCGATGCACGGCAATACACTGAAGGCGTCGAATGGCTACAAGACCCGGCCGTTCGATCGCATCCTGGGCGAGGTGAAGACCTTCATCGACGTGGCCGAGGCCGAGGGCGTTCACCCCGGCGGTGTCCATCTGGAAATGACCGGTCAGAACGTCACCGAATGCTTGGGCGGAGCCCAGGCCGTGACCGAGGACGACCTGTCCAGCCGCTACCACACCCACTGCGACCCCCGTCTGAATGCCGACCAAGCGCTGGAGCTGGCCTTCCTGGTCGCTGAGCGCCTGAAGACCGGGCGTCAGGCGCGATCGAAGGCGGCCTGACCGTGCTGGAGGGTGTCGGCAAGCCCGAAGGTGACGATGCCGCCGGACGGTGCGGCTATCAGGGTGCGCCCGGTGCCTTCAGCCACGAAGCCTGCATCGATCTGCGTCCCTGGGACGAGGCCGTGCCGTATCAGACGTTCGAGCATGTGCTGGAGGCCTTGCAGGCTGGCGATGTCGGCTGTGCCCTGATCCCCGTCGAGAACTCAACCATCGGCCGGGTCGAGCCGGCGGCGACCTTGGTGGAGAACAGCGGCCTGCACATCGTCTCGGAGGTCTGGCGACCTATCCGCCTGGCCCTGATGGCCCCGCACGGCGCGCGTTTGGCGGACATCAGGACGGCCGAGAGCCATCCCATCGCCCTGCGCCAGTGTAGCACCACCCTGACGGGTCTGAATATTGAGCTGGTCATTGTCTTCGATACCGCGGGGGCCGCCCGTTCGGTCGCCGAGGCGGGAGACAAGAGCCGCGCTGCGGTCGCGCCCACCCGTGCGGCCGAGGTCTATGACCTGTCGATTTTGCGCAACGATATTCAGGACGTGGCCGAAAATCGCACGCGTTTCGTCCTGCTGAGCGCCAAACCGGCTTGACGCCGCACGTTCCTTGCGTCCAGTGAGGCGCATGGCCCGTCCGCAAGCAATCGCTGCGACCTTTACCGCCCGCGTTTTCGCGGTGTCGGGCCTCTATGCCTACGGCTTTCGATACGCCGGCTGAGGCGTCGGGCACTCGCTCCTGACGGCCTCGCCGGCGACCGCTCCGCGACGGAGCGGCGGCTCGCAAAACACCTCATCGCAGCCCTGTCGAATACCGAAAGCCCAATACCGTGCCCCACACTAAAACCGCCCTCCAGCAAGTCTGGCCCGCTTTGACTGACATCAGCCCTGAACACATGGCGCTCTCGGCCTTGCGCCACGAGATCGATCTGCTGGACGACGAACTTCTGGCCTTGTTCCAGCGCCGCCTCGCCATCGCTGCCCGCGTCGGCCAGGCCAAGGACGCCCCTGCCGGGCCTCACGTCAAACTGCGTCCGGACCGTGAACAGCGCGTGCTGGATCGCGTCCTGGCCCAGACCGAGCCCGATAACCAGGAAGCGGTCGAATCCCTCTGGCGTCAGATCGTCGGCTGGGGCCTGGCGCGTCAGGGCCGGATGAAGGTCCAGGTCTGGTCTCCGATAGAGCCGACCCGCGCCTTCGACGGGGCTCGCCTGCGCTTCGGAGCCGCCGCCGATATGCGGTCCGTGCGCGATCCCCAGGCGGCGCTGAAATGGGCGTCCGAAGGTCACGGCGTCGCCGTCCTGGCCGTCAATGCGGGCGACCCCTGGTGGACCGGCCTGCGCCGCGAATGGGCTGGCCTCAGCGTGTTCGACGGCTTCGGTGGTGAGACGCCCAGTGCCTTGGCCGTCGGCCGGATCGACCCCGCCGCCCTGCCGACGGGCCGCCGCGTCGTCGTCGATGCCGGTGGCGATGCCGGTGACGGCGGCGGCATTCGGCGTCGCGGCCTGGACACCCACCACGGCTGGACGCTGTCGCTGACCGACGCGCCGCTGCCCATGGGCGGCGACGAAGGTTGCGTCGGGGCGATTACCTAGCCGAACAGGGCAGGGCGAGCTCAGCTCGCCTTGGCTGCCCGGATCGCGGCATCAATATCCGCAGGCTGGATGGTCGCGCTGGCCTTGCCGTTGATCAGGAAGGTCGGCGTGCCTTGCAGACCCAGCGTCGTCGCCGTCGTCTGAACGTCTGCCAGGTGCGAGGCGATCTCGCCGCTGGCCATGGCTGCCTCGGCTTGGAGCAGGGACACGCCGTTGTCGTTCAGAATGCGGGCGATGGTGTCCGGCGTCAGGTCGGGTTCGGCCATCAGGTCACGGAAGACCGGCAGATACTTGCCCTGACGATGCGCGGCCTGGGCGGCCCGGGCCGACAGATGGGACATGCCGTCGCTGCCGCGATCCAGGATCGGCCAGTCCTTGAACACGAACCGTACGTCCGGATGAGCCTGCATCAGGGCCAGGACCTCGGGTGCCGTCGCCTTGCAGCCGGGGCAGCGGAAGTCGAAGAACTCCACCACCGTCACCTTGGCGTCTGCGGGACCGAATGACGGGTCGCGCGGATCAGCGGCCAGCAGGGCCGGATTGGCGGCGGCGCGGGCCGTGATCTGACCGGCCAGGTCGCGATCCGCCGCCTGACGGGCGACGTCGGCCTTGGCGTTCAGGGCGTCGCTGACTTCTTGAAGCACTTCCGGATTGGCCAGCAGATAGCTGCGCACGCGGGCGTCGAAGTCGCCGCCGGTCGCATAGGGTGCCACGGCGATGACCAGGGCGATCAGGCCGACCACCAGTCCGGCCAGACCCACCTTGGCGTCAGAGAACCACGAGGCGCGGGCAGGTTTCGGCGCGACATCGGGCGCGAGTTCGGGCGTGTCGGTCATTTATATCCTGGAGAGATCGGGCTCAGCCGCCGGCGGGGATGATGGTGGATTGGCGGCGGGCGTTGCGGCGGTCGACGTCATCGACATCGGCCTGGGTCGCGCCCGAGGCGAAGACGATGTCCATGGCCCGCGTCCACTCCGGTGTGCCGCGATCCAGCATGTCGCGGGCGCGCAGGGCGAACTGGGTGGCCTGGGTTTCCGACCGCATGGCGAAATACATCTCGGCGGTGGCCAGGCGGGCTTCGCCCTCCTTGCCCTGACTGGAATAGGCCTGTGACAGCAGACGCCAGGCCAGGGTGTTGTCGGGCTCCAGCGCCACGGCGCGCTTCAGCTCCAGGATGGCCGGGTCCAACTTGGTCGTATCCTGCGAGGCGATCAGGGCGTGGCCCAGATTGACGCGCAGCAGGGGGGCATCCGGCTTGAGTTCGACGGAGCGCTGGTGCGAGGCGAGAGCGTCGGCCGGGCGCCCTTCCTCCATCAGCACCTGACCCCGCAACTCCCAGAAATAAGGGTTCTCAGGCTGTTCGCTCAGCAACACGTCGATGGCGGCGATCGCCTTGTCGATCTCGCCCTGGCGATACCACGCGATGGCGCGGGCATAACGCCCGGGCAGGCTGACATCCGTTTCGGGATAGGCCCGCAGGGTATCGGTCGGATGGTCCATGAAGGCGTGCATCTTGGCCAGGACCAGGGCGTGCTGGGCAGCGCGTTCCGGCGGATCAACAGCATTGTTATGCGTGCCTTCACCCACAATCCGGCGCAGGTTCTCGATCCGCTCGGACGACAGCGGGTGGCTGCGGAAATAGGGGTAACGGCGTGCGTCCGAGAAGACTTCTTCCGTGCGGAAATTGCGCTCGAAGAAGCTGACCAGTCCGCGACCCGACTCGCCGGAGCGCTCCAGGGCGCGAGCGGCCGTATTGTCGGCCTCGCCCTCCTGATGGCTGATGTAGCGCAGAGCGCTCAGCGTGCCGAAATACTGGCTGTTCCCCAGCAAGACAGCCCCTGCGTCGGGTGCGCCCGCAGCAATGGCGAGGGCCCCGAGCGCCATGGTCATCAGCAGGGGCTGCATGCCGGCGTTCTGAGCCCCGTCCCGTAAAGTATGGCGGTTCTTGATGTGACCGGCCTCGTGCGCGACCACGCCCAGCAGTTCGTTGGCATTGCGAGTCCGCATGATCAAGCCGGTGTTCAGCCCCATGATCCGGCCGCGCGTGGCGAAGGCGTTCAGGCTGTCGTCATTGACCAGCAGTATCTCGACTTCACTGGGTTCCAGCCCCATGGCGACGAAGACGGGTGCGGACCATTCGTCGATGATCTCCTCGATCTCGGTATCGCGGATGGCGCTCTGGGCCGAGGCGGGCGAGGCCGCCGCCAGCAGCATGCCGGCGGCGGTCGCGGCCCCGAACAGGCGGCGGACAGGTCGGGACAGCCAGGTCATGGCAAACTCCTCAATCCTCGAACGCCCCCGTCCGTCACGAACTCACAATCTAATCGCGGCCTTTCAGCGGCGCCACCACCCGCGTTTGGGCTTTTCGGGCGGTGCGACGATCTGGGCGGGATCATCGGCGATCAGGGCGGCGACATCAATCTCCGGCTGAGGCGCGACGAACTCGGCAACCGGGGCCGGCTTCGGCTCTGGGGTCGGTGCTTCAGCCCGCTCTTCGACGGCCTGGGCCGGTGACACGTCCAGTTCGGCGACTTCAGAGGCTACAGGCTCGGCTTCGTTCGGTTCGATCGGTGCAGTGACCGCCTCGGGCTCGGAGGCTTCGGTGGCGCTGGCCGAGGTCTTGCGACGGACGCGACGGCGTTTGGGCTCTTCGATTACCGCGGCAGGCGCAGCTTCGATCTCAGTCTCGACCTGAACCGCCATCGGCGTGTCGGGCGAGCCGTCGGCGGGCATGCCTTCGTTGGTGGCGCGGCCTTCGACCTTGACCTGGTGGGTCAGTTCACCGCCCCGGTCACGACCGCGTCCCCGTCCGCGACGACGACGTGAGCGACCGCCTTCGCGGCCTTCACGCTCGCCTTCAGGGCGTTCGCCGATGCGCTCTTCCAAATCGTCGGCGACTCGGGTCGAGGCAGCGGGCTCAGTTTTCGCCTGGGGCCGTTCCGGATTGATCGGGTCGAACCAGACATAGGGGTCGTCCAGCGAGGGCGTGCGACCGCGCACCCAGAAGAAGGCGTCGCGTTCGGTACCTTCCTCGCGAGTGCGGCGACCGCCGCGACGACCGCGACGACGGCGACGGCCGGCCTCGCTGTCATCATCGTCGTCGCCAGCGGTCAGGGCAGGGGCGGGCTCATCGTCACGTGGCGCGGCTTCGGTCTCGTCCCGACGTCCGCCACGACGGCGACGACGTCCACGTCCACCATGCTCGCCCTCGTGACGTTCGGCCCGCTCGCGCGGCTCGTCGTCGTCGCTGTCTTCGCGGTCAAGGGCGTCGTCATCATCCGCGATGATCTCGTCGTCCGCCTCGTCCTCGTCGTCATAGGCGCTGTCGTCGAAGTCGTCGTCCAGGTCGATGAAGGCCGGTGCCTGTTCGGGCACGAAGTCCTCATTGGTCTCGATGCGCTCCAGACCATGTTCGCCCTGACCCAGGCTGTCATCGATCAGGATGACGACGTTCAGGCCCCGCTTGACCAGCAGGCTGTTCAGATAGTCGCGCTTGTGATTCAGGATATACAGGGCAACGGCGGTCGACAGGCGCAGATTGACCACACCCGCGCCGTTCTTTCCGGCCTCGATATCGACGGCCCGCAGGGTCATCAGGGCGGCGCTCTCGGCGGAGCGGACACGACCCGCGCCCTGGCAGTGCGGGCAGACCTCGGTGGCCCCCTCGATCACGCCCAGGCGGCGACGCTGGCGGCTGATTTCCATCAGGCCGAAGCCGGAAATGCGACCCATCTGGATGCGGGCGCGGTCCTTGGCCAGGGCGTCCTTCAGTACCTTCTCGACGGTGCGGTTGTTCTTGCCTTCATCCATGTCGATGAAGTCGATGACGATCAGGCCGGCCAGGTCGCGAAGGCGCAGCTGACGCGCGGCCTCGATGGCGGCCTCGATATTGGTCTTGGTGGCCGTGGCCTCGACGTTGCGCTCCTTGGTCGAACGACCGGAGTTGACGTCGATGGCGACCAGGGCCTCGGTCTGGTTGATCACCAGATAGCCGCCGGACGGCAGGGGCACGACCGGTTGATGGATCTGGGTCAGCATCTCCTCGATGCCGTTGGTCGCGAACAGGGGCCGCGCGCCCTGGTACAGATGCACCTTCTTGGACTGCGAGGGCATCAGCACCCGCATGAAGTCGCGGGCCTCCTTGAAGCCCTCAACTCCCTCGACCTGGATGCCGTCGAAATCCTTGTCGAACATGTCGCGAACAGCGCGGCGGACCAGGTTTTCCTCTTCGTAGATGATCGAAGGGGCGTTGGACTTCAGTGTCGTTTCGCGGATCGTTTCCCACAGGCGCAGCAGATATTCATAGTCGCGCTTGATCTCGGCCTTGGTGCGTTTGGCACCGGCCGTACGAATGATCAGGCCCATGCCGCGTGGCACGTCCAGGGCGGCGGCTGCGGCCTTCAGGCGCTTGCGGTCGGTGGCTTGGGTGATCTTGCGCGAGATGCCGCCGCCCTTGCCGGTATTGGGCATCAGCACGCAGTAGCGACCGGCCAGCGATAGCCAGGTGGTCAGGGCCGCGCCCTTGCCACCACGCTCGTCCTTGACGACCTGGACCAGCATGACCTGGCGGCGCTTGATGACGTCCTGGATCTTGTAGCGGCGCATCAGGCGGCGTTTCAGCCGCTCTTCCTCGGCCATGCCACCTTCGGACTCGCCGTCGTCGCTTTCGCGGCCGAGGTCGTCGTGATCGTCCTCGTCCGAATGCGCCTCGGCCATGATGGCTTCGCGGTCGGCGACCGGGATCTGGTAATAGTCGGGGTGGATTTCGTTGAAGGCCAGGAAGCCGTGACGGTTGCCGCCGTACTCGATGAAGGCGGCCTGCAGGCTGGGCTCTACGCGGGTGACCTTGGCCAGATAGATATTTCCACGAAGCTGACGCTTCGTGCGGGATTCAAAGTCGAATTCCTCGATTTGACGCCCTTCGACGATCGCGACGCGGGTTTCTTCCGCATGTGCCGCATCGATAAGCATGGTCTTTGACATGGGTGGTCTCTCTCTGGCGCGCTCGGGCCATGACCGCCGGTACGTGACCGGTCGGTGTGGCGGCTCGCCGAATGGGGGTGAGGTGGGCGAGCGCAGGCGTCGTTCCTCCGCCACAGCGCGGCAGGATGCCGTCGATGCAGGCGATGTCGGTCAACTCAGACCGGAGGGGAGCGCTGGCGATGAAGCCCATGAGTTCAGTCGGTCCTGGTCGCGGTCGCGCCCCTGCGGGCGGTGCGGACCCGGGTCTTCGAATCGTTCGGCCGCATTAGGCCGGTCGATCCTAGGATCAGTGGAAGTCCACCTGGCGAGGAGGGCGCGTCCGCTCCTGAACAGGTCAGGGAACGCGATCGGTTCGCAGGCAGACAGATCATAGTCATGAAAATCATGAATTAAAAGCCGCAGCGCTCTTAACCCCTTGGCGACGTCCAGCCGCCATCATGGTTTCACCTTGATGAACGAGGCCTTCGTCAGAATGAGCGGGCTGTGGCGTAACAATCCGACGCGTTGGAACCCGCGCCAGTGGGCGATGGCGCTTGTCGTATTGTTGGCGTTCGCGGTTGCGGTGTTCGCGGCCGGGCGCGGCCTGGCCACAGGAGCAATGGGCGAGGTTCTGCGGGTCCGTTTCGGCGGCGATACGCAGCGGACGCGGGTCGTGGTCGACCTGGACCGGACGTCGCGGGGTGAAGTCGTTCAATCCGGCGATGATGGCCACGTTGTGGTTGCCCTGTCTGGCATCGCTCCGGGGCAGACGCGGACAGGGCAGGGCAGCGGTCTGGTACGCAACTGGCGAATTGCCGGGGCGGGCGGGGCGTCGCGTGTCGAACTGGACCTTAGCAGCACCGCCGAGATCGAGCGCCGGTTCCTGCTGCCGCCCGGCGACGGCATCGACCACTATCGCTATGTCATCGATCTGAAGGCGACTGGGCGGGCACCGACCCCGCGTCCGGATCGCAGCGTGCGCCTGCCGACGCGCCGTACCGAGCGGCCGCTTGTGGTGATCGACCCGGGTCATGGCGGGCGTGATCCCGGCGCGGCCGGAACCACGACGCACGAAAGCGCCGTCACCCTGGCCGCCGCGCAACTGCTGAAACAGGAGTTGGAGCGGACGGGTCGGTACCGCGTGCAATTGACCCGGGACACCGACGTCTATGTCGGCCTGAACCGCCGGGTCGAGATCGCGCGCCGGGCCGGGGCGGATCTGTTCATTTCGCTGCACGCCGACGCCATCGCCGATCCCGCCACGCGCGGGGCCAGCGTCTATACCCTGTCGGAACAGGGGGCCGGGCGGGCGGTCAGGGAGTTCACGCGCGATGAGAACTGGCAGCAGAACCTGAACCTGCCGGGCCGCGATGCTTCGGTGGATCGCATACTGCTGGATATGACCCAGCGCGCGACCCAGAACCGCTCGGCTCGTCTAGCGCGGACCCTGCTGGGCGAGATCGAGCAGGCGGATCACCCCCTGCTGCGCCGGAGCCACCGCGACGCGGGTCTGGCGGTGTTGCTGGCCCCCGATGTGCCCGCTGTACTGCTGGAGATGGGCTATATGACCAATCCGGAGGATGAGCGTCTGCTGACCGACACTCGCGCCCGCCGCCGGTTGATCCGGGCTGTGGCGGCCGGGATCGATGCCTATTTCCGCCAAGCTGAGGGCGACATCCAGATGGCCGCAACCGTTGGTCCGGGGCGTCCCTGACGCTATCTGGCTCGTCGTGTCATTGTCGCTATAGCGAACCCCGGCGAGGCAAGCTAAACCCACATCAATGCGCGCGCCCCGGAGTTTCAGGTGAAGATTGCCGAACGCTGGTTCGTAAGGGCGGGTATCGTCCTGCTTGGCGGCATTGCCGTGGTGGGCCTGGCCGTGGCCATCTACGCCGCCTGGCTTTTCCACGACCTGCCGGACGCCTCCGACCTGGCCGATTATCGCCCGGCGACGGCGACGCGTGTCTATGCCGGCGACGGCACCCTGATCGGCGAGTTCTCGGACGAACGCCGAATCTATGTACCCTATGAACAGATCCCCGAGCCCGTCGTTCAGGCCTTCCTGTCGGCCGAGGACAATGACTTCTTCAACCACGGCGGCATCGACGTGTCTGGGCTGGGCCGGGCCATGTTCAAGAACGTCTTCAACGCCGCCTCGGGTCGGCGCCTGGAAGGCGGCTCGACGATCACCCAGCAGGTCGCCAAGAATGTGCTGTTGGCCGGCCAGACCGGCGTAAACCGCAAGGTCAAGGAAGCCATTCTGTCCAACCGCCTCGAGGCGACGCTGACCAAGGAGCAGATCCTCGAGCTGTATCTGAATGAAATCTACCTGGGTTATCGCTCGTTCGGCGTGGCGGCGGCGGCCTACAACTATTTCGGCAAGTCACTCAGTGAACTGAGCCCGGACGAGGCGGCGTTTCTGGCGGCCCTGCCCAAGGGACCGGCCAACTATCATCCCAAACGCTTCCCCGGCCGGGCGACGGGCCGCCGGGACTGGGTTCTGGGCGAAATGAACCAAAATGGCTGGCTGACCGACGCCCAACTGATCGAGGCGCGCGCCCGCCCGTTGACCACCCAGGACGCGCCGCGGCGTGCCCAGTATGCCGACGCTGACTTCTTCGTCGAGGAGGCGCGGCGTCAAGCCATCGCCCGCTTCGGGCGGGACGATGTGAACCGCGGCGGCTACTACATGCGCACGACCCTGGACCCGTCGTTGCAATCAGCCGCTCGTGATGCGCTGATGAAGGGTTTGGAGAACTATGACCGTCGCCACGGCTGGCGCGGGGCCTGGGGCACGACGGACTTCGCTGAAGGCTGGCAGGACGTGGCCTTGGCAGAGACACGCCCGCCGGAGCGCAGGGCCTGGCAGGCGGCGGCTGTCGACAGCGTCTCGGGCAATAACGTCCGTATCATCACCGCGCGTGACGGACGGACCGGCAGCCTGCTGGCCGCCGATGCCGCCTGGGCCAATGCCAACCGTCCGCTGAAGCGCGGCGATCTGATCTTCGTGGAGCTCACAGGCGGCCAGTTCGCCTTGAAGCAGGTACCGCGCGTCAACGGAGCCCTGGTCGCCATAGAGCCACAGTCCGGCCGTGTGCTGGCGATGGTGGGGGGCTATTCCTATGCCTTGTCCAGCTTCAACCGTGCGACGCAGGCGGAGCGCCAGCCGGGTTCGGCCTACAAACCCTTCGTCTATGCCGCCGCTCTGGAGGGCGACTTCACGCCGGCATCGATCGTGCTGGACGCCCCGATCAGCTTTGCGGGCGGGGCCAATGGCGGGCGCTGGACGCCCGAGAACTACAGCCGTCAGTACTATGGGCCCCAGAGCCTGCGCCGTGGGCTGGAGCTGTCGCGCAACGTCATGACGGTGCGGCTGGCTCAGTCGGTCGGCATGGACAACATCGTGGCCCTGTCCGAGAAGATGGGCGTGGCCGACAACCTGACGCCCAATCTGTCGGTGTCGCTGGGGGCAGGGGAGACCACGCCCTATCGCCTGACCGCAGCCTATGCCGCCTTCGTCAACGGGGGGCGCCGCGTGAACCCCTATCTCATCGAAATGGTCCAGGATCGCGACGGCGAGACCATCTATCGCGCCGACGACCGCCGCTGCCGTGACTGTGGTCGCCCATTCACCGGTCAGGAATCGCCGAGGCTTGACCCGCGTGGCCAACAGGTCATCGATCCGATCACCGCCTATCAGATGAGCTCGATGCTGGAAGGTGTCGTTCAACGCGGCACAGCGGCCAGCGCCCGCGGCCTGGGCCGCTGGGTCGGGGGCAAGACCGGCACGACCAATGAGTATCGCTCTGCCTGGTTCGTAGGCTTTTCGTCTGACATCGTCGTTGGTGTCTTCATCGGCTTCGACGACAACCGCTCGCTGGGCTACGGCGAGACGGGCACGACGGCGGCTGTGCCCGTATTCGCCGACTTCATGCAGACGGCACTGCGCGAGCGCCCGGCGCGTCCGTTCGTGCGGCCCAAGAACGCCATCTTCCGCAGTGTGAACGGCATCGAGGAAGCCTTCCGCCCCGGAACGACACGGCGGATCGAGGAACGCGCACCGACGGGCCCGACCGTTCCCACGGGGCCTCAAAACTATAATGAAGTTATCCGCCGAGAGCAGGAAGAGGCACAGGGCCCTGCTCCGGGACCGGTCGCCCCGGCCCCGACGACGCCTCAGCCGACTCCGCCCCCTGCCGAAGACCTGAGCGGGCTGTATTGAGCCATCGGCCCTAGCCACGTGCGGCGACACCCTCTATGTCCCGCGTCCCCATATTGTATCGCGTGGAGATTGCGATGAGACCGGATGTCGAGGCCATGAAGGCCGACATCGAGCAGAGCATCGCTCTGCTCAGGAGGCGTCTTTGACTGGGATGTCGCGCTTCGAAAACTGGATGAGCTGAACGCGAGGGTCGAAGACCCGACCCTGTGGAATGACGCCGAGCAGGCACAGGCCGTGTCGCGAGACCGCGCCCGCCTGGCCGCTCAGATCGATACCGTCCGCGAGATGGAGCAGGGGCTGGAGGATGGCGTCATGCTGTCCGAAATGGCCGATGAGGAAGGCGACGAGGCGACGCTGGAAGAGGCGCGCACCAGCCTGAAGGCGATCAAGGATCGCGCCACCCGCGCCGAGCTGGAGGCCCTGCTGTCCGGCGAAGCCGATGGCAATGACGCCTATCTGGAAGTGAATTCCGGTGCCGGCGGGACGGAGTCCAATGACTGGGCCGGGATGTTGCTGCGCATGTATAGCCGCTGGGCCAAGGCGCACGGCTATGAGGTTCAGATCGAGGCTCAGGAAGAGGGCGAGCAGGCGGGCATCAAGTCGTCCACCATCCTGATCAGTGGGCCGAATGCCTATGGCTGGCTGAAGTCGGAATCGGGCGTCCATCGCCTGGTTCGCATCAGCCCCTATGACGCCGCCGCCAAGCGGCACACCAGCTTTGCCTCGATCGGCGTTTCGCCCGTGGTCGATGATACGATCGAGATCGACATCAATCCGGCTGATGTGCGCACCGACACCTATCGCGCCTCGGGCTCAGGCGGTCAGCACATCAACAAGACCGATTCGGCCGTCCGTCTGACCCACACCCCGACCAACACCGTCGTGGCCTGTCAGGCCGGGCGCTCACAGCATCAGAACCGCGAGATGGCGTGGAAGATGCTGCGGGCCCGGCTGTACGAGCTGGAGTTGCAGAAGCGCGAGGCCGCCGCCCAGGCGATGGCTGACGCCAAGACCGACATTGGCTGGGGTCACCAGATCCGATCGTACGTCCTGCAGCCGTATCAGATGGTCAAGGACCTGCGCACCAACGTCGAGACGTCGGACACGCAGGGTGTTCTGGACGGCGATCTGGACGCCTTCATGGGTGCCGCACTGGCCGCGCGCGTGGGCGAAACCAGAGGTTCGACGGTCGAGTAACTGGCCTTTCTCCCTCCCCATGAAGGGGAGGGAGAAATCGGTGTCTAGGCCGACTTCGCCTGCGCCACTGAGGGCTTGCTGGCGGCCACGGTCACGTTCGGCATGGCAGGAGCGACGGGGGTTTCCGGCTGATAGCGTTCGGGCTTGGCCGCTTCGGCCTCGGCGATGGCAGCGGCAGTGGGAAGTTCCTTTTTGGCCTGGATGGAGCGGCCCTGGAACCAGGCCCCCGGCTCAATGGCCAGCTGTTCCTGGGTAATGTCGCCCTCGACGCGGGCGGTGGCCAGGAGGCGGACCGACTTGGCGGTGATCGAACCGTTCACCTTGCCGCGCACCTCGATCATATCGGCGGTGATGGCACCCTCTACCGAGCCGCTCTCGCCGATCAGGACGCGAGCCAGACGTACGTCGCCCTTCAGCGCACCGTCGACCTGCACGTCGCCGCCGCCGGAGATGTTGCCTTCATAGCGTACCCCGGCGGACAGGGTCGACAGATTGGTCGAGCGCGGGGCGGACGCTGTCGTCGTGACGGGCGTCGTGGCCGGGCGCGGTGTATCCAGCGCGCGCGAAGGCTCCGGTGGTCGTTCCGTCATCGACGGGATGTTCAAACTGTTGTCGTCCGACTTGCTCTTGTTGAACATGGCTGTCTCCGCCTGTCGTGTAAAAGCCCCGGCGGCAGTTAGGCCGAGCGGTCGTCTGGTGGCAAGCACTGGTTCAGACCAATGCTCACCGAACCTATAGGGCGCGGACGGCGCTTAGGACCTCGTCGGCATGCCCCTTGACCGAAACCTTGCGCCAGACGCGGCGCACGATGCCCTCGCCGTCGATCAGGAAGGTCGCGCGTTCGATGCCCATATAGGTCTTGCCGTACATGCTCTTCTCGACCCAGACGCCATAGGCTTCAGTCACGCCTGCCGTCTCGTCAGAGGCCAGCTGGAGGTTCAGGTCATACTTGGCCTTGAACTTCTGCAGCTTCTTGACCGGGTCCTTGGAGACGCCGATCACCACAGCCCCCAGGCTGGCGAGGTCGTGGGCCAGGGCGGTGAAATCCTTGCCTTGATTGGTGCAGCCCGGCGTATCGGCCTTGGGGTAGAAATACAGGACGACCGTCCGGCCCTTCAGCGCGTCGAGGGAGACATTGGCGTCGCCGTCGGTGGGCAGGTCGAATGCGGGAGCCGGGGTGCCTTCGGTGATGTCGGTCATGGATTTCTCGCTTCAGACGGGACGGACGAGGACGATCTTCTTCTTGCCGGCGGCCAGTTTCAGGACGCCGTCAGCGTTGATGTCCGACGACTCGATAAGCCGCGCGCCATCGGAAATCGCCTCGTCATTCAGTCGCAGTCCGCCGCCCTGGGCCAGGCGTCGTGCCTCGCCGTTAGACGCCGTCAGGCCTGCGCGTGTTGTTACAGCGGCGATCATGGCCCCGATCACTTCGGCCGATGGCAGTTCGACGGTGGGCAGGTCGGCCGACAGGGTGCCGCGCTCGAACGCGCCCTCTGCGGCGGCCCGCGCCTTGGCGGCTTCATCCGCCCCGTGCAGCATGGTGGTGGTCGCATCCGCCAGGGCCTTTTTGGCATCGTTGATCGCTGCGCCCTCCAGCGCCTCGTAGCCCGCGATCTCGGCGTCCGACAGGTCGGTGAACAGGCGCATGAAGCGGCCGACGTCGCCATCCTCCGTATTGCGCCAGTACTGCCAGTAGTCATAGGGCGACAGGGCGTCGGCGTTCAGCCAGACGGCACCGCCGACGGTCTTGCCCATCTTCTGGCCAGAGGCCGTGGCCAGCAGCGGCGTGGTCAGGCCGAAGGCAGCTTTCTGGTCGACCTTTCGGGTCAGTTCGACGCCGTTGATGATATTGCCCCACTGGTCCGAGCCGCCCATCTGCAGCGTGCAGCCGTAGCGACGGTTCAGCTCCAGGAAGTCTGTCGCCTGCATCAGCATGTAGTTGAACTCAAGGAAGGTCAGCGGCTGCTCTCTTTCGAGCCGCAGCTTGACCGAATCGAAGCTCAGCATGCGGTTGACCGTGAAATGCGTGCCGTAATCACGCAGGAATTCGAGGTATCCGAGTTTCGACAGCCATTCGTCGTTGTCGAGCATCACGGCGTCGGTCGGACCGTCGCCAAAGGTCAGGAATTTCTCGAAAACGCCCTTGATGCCGGCGATGTTCTCGGCAATCCGCTCCTGCGTCAGCAGGGGTCGCTGAGTGTCCTTGAAGCTGGGGTCCCCAACCTTGGTCGTACCGCCGCCCATCAGGACGATCGGTTTGTGGCCGGCCTGCTGAAGACGGCGCAGCAGCATGATCTGGATCAGGTGACCGACGTGCAGAGATGGCGCGGTGGCGTCGAAGCCGATGTAGCCGGTCACGACGCCCGCCCTTGCCGCCGCATCCAGTTCCGTCGGATGGGTGATCTGATGGATGTAGCCCCGCGCCTGCATGGTCTTGAGGAAGTCGGACTGGAAGGCGGGGTCGGTCATGGGAACATCAAGTCTTGGCTTGGAGAGGAGGGGGCGTGTAGCACGGCGTCATGGAAGCGCGAACCGGCAACGAGGATGTGAAGACGGCGGTCTTGCTGCCGCATCCGGAGGCTGTCGGCGGCCCAGCTATTGATGTGACTGTTCTCTTCGAGCGGCGGGGTGGCAGCTTGTGGCTACGCTATGTCGTCGACGGCGATGTGGATGCGATCAAGTGGCCTCTTTTGGTTAAACCTGGACGTATAGACCGACTGTGGACGACGACCTGTTTCGAGGCATTCGTGAAGACCCCGAAAGGCTATCACGAGTTCAACCTCTCGCCTTCGGGCCAATGGGCCAGCTATCGATTCGACGGCTATCGGCAGGGCATGGCGAACGCGTTGGAAGCCGTGGTCGTCGCTGGCCTGGATTGTGCCGCCGACATGGTGGCACTGGAAGGCACGGTCCCGCTTCCGCCTGACGCTTCTCACCTAGGCTTGTCGGCTGTCGTCGAGGCCAAGGACGGTACCATCTCCTACTGGGCGCTTGCTCATCCGTCCGACAAGCCGGATTTCCATCATCCCGACTCTTTCACGCTGGAACTGCCATGAAATTCGGCATCGACCGCCTCTTGTCCGACGCCGACCTGCGCGCGCCTCTGAAGGGACGGCGCGTCGCCCTGGTGGCGCATCCGGCGTCGGTGACTGCGGAGCTGACCCATTCGGTGGACGCACTGATGGCCTGTCCGGACATCCGCCTGACGGCCGCCTTCGGCCCTCAGCACGGGATGAAAGGCGACCTTCAGGACAATATGATGGAGACGCCGGACGAGACCGATCCGGTGCACGGCATCCCCGTCTTCAGCCTGTATGGCGAGGTGCGCAGGCCGACGGGCCAGATGATGAGTACGTTCGACGTCGTGCTGATCGACCTGCAGGACGTGGGGTGCCGCATCTACACCTTCGTGACGACCCTGCTCTACATGCTGGAGGCGGCGGCCGAGCACGGCAAGGAGGTCTGGGTGCTGGACCGGCCCAATCCGGCAGGGCGGCCCGTCGAGGGCACGCTGTTGCAGCCGGGCTGGGAAAGCTTCGTCGGGGCCGGGCCCATGCCGATGCGCCACGGCCTGACCCTGGGCGAGATGGGCCTGTGGTTCATCGACCATTTCAAGCTGGACGTGGCCTATCGCGTCATCGAGATGCAGGGCTGGAAACCCGACGAAGCCCCCGGCTATGGCTGGCCGCTGAACCAGCGCAGCTGGATCAACCCCAGCCCCAATGCGCCCAATCTCTCCATGGCCCGCGCCTATGCCGGCACCGTCATGCTGGAAGGGACGACCCTGTCCGAGGGGCGGGGCACGACCCGTCCGCTGGAGCTGTTCGGCGCGCCCGACATCGACGCCCGCGCCGTCATCGCCGAGATGCGGGCGTTTGCGCCGCATTGGCTAAAGGGTTGCGTGCTGCGGGACATGTGGTTCGAGCCGACCTTCCACAAACACGTGGGCCAGCTGTGTTCGGGGGTCCAGATCCACGTCGACGACCCGACCTATGACCATGAGGCGTTTCAGCCGTGGCGGGTACAGGCCCTGGGCTTCAAGGCCATCCGGCGGCTGTATCCGGACTACGACCTGTGGCGCGATTTTCCGTATGAGTATGCGTTCGGCAAGCTGCCGATCGACGTGATCAACGGCGGGCCTGGGCTGCGGGAATGGGTCGATGACACTGCATCGACGCCGGCCGATCTGGATGCTGTCGCGCAGCCGGACGAGCGCAGGTGGGAAGAGTTACGCAGGCCGCATCTGCTGTACTAGGTCGACTGCACAAGCTTGGACAAGTCGGTTGGACACTCTGGAGAGTGCCGTCCCGAACTATCCAACCGATCAGGCCGGCTTTTCTTCCAGGCGCTTGTCCAGATACAGGCCGACGCGGCGGTCCACGGCATCGACGTGGTCCTGCCAGAAGTGGCTGGCGCCGTCTTCCAGCTCATAATCGATGACGATGCCCTTCTGGGTGCGCAGCTTGTTGACCACGCGTTCGACCTCGACCGGCGGCACGACGGTGTCGTTGGTGCCGTGCAGGAACAGGCCCGAGGCGGGGCAGGGGGCCAGGAAGCTGAAGTCGTACATGTTCGAGGGCGGCGACACGGAGATGAAGCCGTCCGTCTCGGGACGGCGCATCAGCAGTTGCATGCCGATATAGGCCCCGAACTGATAGCCGGCGACCCAGGTCTGGGTCGCGCCGGGGTTGTTGGACTGCAGCCAGTCCAGAGCGGTGGCCGCGTCTGCCAGTTCACCGATGCCGCTGTCGAACTCGCCCTGGGACTTGCCGACGCCGCGCGAATTGTAGCGCAGGGTCGCAAAGCCGCGCTTCACGAACAGCTGGTACAGCGTGACCGCCACCGGATTGTTCATATGCCCGCCCGCCTTGGGGTGGGGGTGCAGGATCAGGGCGATCGGCGCATTGGGGCGTTTGCCCGGGGAGTAGCGACCTTCGATGCGGCCAGAGGCGCCGGGCAGGATGACTTCAGGCATGGGCGGAGCGGATTCCCGTGTTCAACTGTCGTTTCGCAGGTGCGTAATACTTGACCGATGCGGTAGGACTTTCTAAGTCCGCATGGCGCGCAGCCGCTTTTGTGAAGCCGCGGGTTCTAGCACAGGACCCCGAAAATGCGCGCGATTTTTAGCGGGTGTCCGATGCGACTGTCGACCAAGGGACGATATGCCGTCATGGCCATGGCGGATCTGGCCAAGAATGGCCGGACCGACGACGGCCGCGACCGGGCTGTTTCCCTGGCCGAAATCGCCACGCGCCAAGAAATTTCATTGAGTTATCTGGAACAACTGTTCGCGCGTCTGAGAAAAGGCGGGCTGGTCCGCAGCGTGCGGGGGCCCGGTGGCGGCTATCGCCTGGCCAAGGGACCGCATGAGACGGTGGTCGCGGAAATCGTCCTGGCGGTCGATGAACCCATCCGCGCCACGCGCTGCGTCGGCCATTCCTCGCCCAAGGGTTGCATGATGGCGGGCGAGCGCTGCATCACCCACAATCTGTGGGAGGATCTGGGCGACGAGATCCATCGCTATCTGGCCGGGGTGTCGCTGGAAGACGTGGTAATGAACCGGACCGGGGCGCGGCGCCGGACACCCATTGACGCAACTGGGGCAGACGAGATCGGGGTGGCCGCATGAGCCCCGTCTATCTGGATTACAACGCCTCCGGTCTGGTTCGTCCTGAAGTTCAGGAGATCATGGCCAAGGCCCTGGCCGACAACGGCAATCCATCGGCGGTGCACGCCGCTGGACGGCGGGCGCGGGCGCGGGTCGAGACGGCGCGGGCGCAGGTGGCCGATCTGGTCGGGGCCGATCCGACGGCGATCGTATTCTCCTCCGGCGGGACCGAATCGAACGCACAGGCGATCCTGAGTGCCCTGGCCGCAGGCTGCGAGCGGCTGATCGTCGGGGCGACGGAACATCCCTGCGTGGCCGAGGCAGCGGCTATGTCTGGCGCGCCGGTCGAGGTGCTGCCGGTCGACGCGGACGGCGTGGTCGATCTGGTCTGGCTGGCCGATGCGTTGGCAAGGCCGGGCCGTGCCGTCGTGGCCATCCACCATGCCAATAACGAGAGCGGCGTCATCCAGCCGATCGCGCAGGCGGCGGCGTTGGTGCGGGCCGCAGGTGGCTGGCTTCACGTCGATGCGATCCAGTCGGCGGGCAAGGTGCCGGTTGATATGCGGACGCTGGATGCCGACACCCTGACGCTGTCGGCGCACAAGCTGGGCGGGCCGCAGGGCGTTGGAGCCTTGGTGCTGAAGGACGGCATCGCCGCCGTGCGCATGCTGCACGGTGCCGGGCAGGAGCGGGGTTTGCGGGCGGGGACCGAGAATGTTCCCGGCATCGCGGGCTTCGGCACCGCCGCCGACTGTGCCGCGCGTGATCTGGATCAGGCGATGGCGCATGTCGTCTGGCGCGATGCGGCCGAGGCGCGGGTCGCGGCGGCGGGAGCCACCGTCATCGGCGGCACGGTCGGGCGCCTGCCCAACACCCTGTTCATGGCCGTCGAGGGCTGGGACAGCCCGCAGCAGCTGATCACGCTGGATCTGGCGGGCATCATGGTCTCGGCGGGCAGCGCCTGTTCGTCGGGCAAGGTCAAGCCGTCCAAGGCGATCTCGGCCATGGGGCTGCATGCGCTGGCCACCGGCGGGGTCCGCGTCTCGGGCGGCTGGGGCACGACGCAGGACGATTGGTCACGCTTCGCCGACGCCTGGGTGACCGCATATGAGAAGCACAGCGCCCGTCAGGCCGAACGCCTGAGCCAGCGCGTGAAGGAAGTTGCGTAAGATCATGGCAGCCGTTCAGGAAACCATCGACGCCGTCGCCGCGCTGGAGAAGTACGAGCACGGATTCACGTCGGACATCGACACGGAGTATGCCCCGCGTGGGCTGAACGCCGACATCGTCCGCTTCATCTCCGAGAAGAAGGGCGAGCCAGCATGGATGCTGGAATGGCGTCTGGCCGCCTATGAGCGCTGGCTGGCCATGGAAGAGCCGACCTGGTCGTCGGTGAAATACACCCCGGTCGATTATCAGGACCTGTTCTACTACGCCGCGCCCAAGAAGAAGGACGGACCCAAGTCGCTGGACGAGGTCGATCCGGAATTGCTGGCCATCTATGCCAAGCTGGGCATCCCGCTGAAGGAGCAGGAAGTGCTGGCCGGCGTCGAGGGCGCGCCGCGTTACGCGGTGGACGCCGTGTTCGACAGCGTCAGCGTGGTCACCACCTTCAAGGCCGAGCTGGCCAAGGTCGGCGTGATTTTCATGCCCATTTCCGAGGCCTTGCGCGAACATCCTGAGCTGGTGCGCAAATATCTGGGATCGGTCGTGCCGGTCTCGGACAACTATTTTGCGGCCCTGAACAGCGCGGTCTTTTCGGACGGGTCGTTCGTCTACATCCCGCCGGGCGTGCGCTGTCCGATGGAGCTGTCGACCTATTTCCGCATCAATGCGAGCCAGACGGGCCAGTTCGAGCGCACCCTGATCATCGCCGACAAGGGCAGCTACTGCTCCTATCTGGAGGGCTGCACCGCCCCGATGCGCGACGAGAACCAGTTGCATGCGGCGGTGGTCGAGCTGGTCGCGCTTGACGACGCCGAGATCAAATATTCGACCGTCCAGAACTGGTACCCCGGCGATGCCGAGGGCAAGGGCGGCATCTACAACTTCGTCACCAAGCGGGCCGACTGCCGCGGCGACCGGTCGAAGGTCAGCTGGACCCAGGTCGAGACTGGTTCTGCCGTGACCTGGAAATACCCGTCCTGCATCCTCAAGGGCGAAGAGAGCTCGGGCGAATTCTATTCGATCGCCATCACCAACGGACATCAGCAGGCCGACACCGGCACCAAGATGATCCACTTGGGCAAGAATTCGAAGTCGCGGATCATCGCCAAGGCGGTCTCGGCGGGCAAGTCGGACTCGACCTATCGCGGCCTGGTGTCGGTGCATCCCAAGGCGACGGGGGTGCGTAATTTCACCCAGTGCGACAGTCTGCTGATCGGCGGCGACTGCGGCTCGCACACCGTGCCCTATATCGAGGCCCGCAACGGCTCGGCCCAGCTGGAGCACGAGGCGACGACGACGCGCCTGTCGGACGACCAGCTGTTCTATGCCCAGCAGCGCGGGCTGTCGCAGGAGGAGGCGGTGGCCCTGCTGGTCAACGGCTTCGTGCGGGACGTGATGCAGAAGCTGCCGATGGAGTTCGCGGTGGAAGCGCAGAAGCTGGTGGCGATCAGTCTGGAAGGGAGCGTGGGGTGATGGAAGACGAAGTTTGGTTCGCCCGTCCTTTCTGGACGCCAATTCATTGGAAAGGCTGGGCCCTATCCATCGTAGGACTTCCGCTCACCCTTTCGCCATTTTTTGTCACGGCCGCCATTTTTGAGGCTTTGCGCTTCACCTCTCTTGTCGACGACGCGGCCGTATCAACGCTTGAACCTTGGTTCACAGGTGGCGCTCTTCTAGCCGCTGTCATCGTAGTCATCGGCTTGAATATCACTGCCCGAAAGCACCTCCAGTAATATGCTCTCCATCCAGAATCTCCACGTCTCCGTCGGCGAAAAGCCGATCCTCAAGGGCCTCACGCTCGACGTTCCGGCGGGCGAGGTGCACGCCATCATGGGGCCGAACGGGGCCGGGAAATCGACGCTGGGCTATGCCCTGTCGGGACGGCCCGGCTATGAGGCGACCGAAGGCTCCGTGTCGTGGCAGGGGCAGGACCTGCTGGACCTGGAACCCGCCGCGCGGGCGGCCAGGGGTGTCTTCCTGTCGTTCCAGTATCCGATCGAGATTCCCGGCGTCCCGGCGCTTACGTTTGTGCGCACGGCGCTGAACGCCCAGAAGCGGGCGCGGGGCGAGGACGAGGTGTCGGCCCCCGCCTTCCTGAAGATGGTCCGGGCGGCCTCTAGCGCGCTGAAGATGGACTTCGACATGCTGAAGCGGCCGCTGAATGTCGGCTTCTCCGGCGGTGAGAAGAAGCGGATGGAGATCCTGCAGATGGCCCTGCTGGAGCCGTCGCTGCTGATCCTGGACGAGACCGATTCAGGCCTGGACATCGACGCCCTGCGGATCGTGTCGGAGGGGGTGAACGCCCTGCGTTCGCCGGACCGCGCCATGCTGGTCATCACCCACTATCAGCGGCTGCTGGACTACATCAAACCCGACCGGGTGCACGTGCTGGCCGCTGGCCGGATCGTGGCCTCCGGAGGGCCGGAACTGGCGCATCAGCTGGAGGCGGAAGGGTACGACAAATACCTGCCGGTGGCCGCTTGATGATCCTTCTCCCCTTGCGGGAGAAGGTGGCCCGCGCAGCGGGCCGGATGAGGGGTCGCACCGGCGGGACCGCTGGGCGGTCTGAAATCCATTCCGACAGGTCTGTGCGACCCCTCATCCGTCAGCCTTCGGCTGCCACCTTCTCCCACAAGGGGAGAAGGGCGTGAGCGTGTTGAATCTTTCCGACCCGTCGACCTTCCCGTCGCGGCGGGTCGAGGCGTGGAAATACACCGACCTGCGCCGGGTGCTGCGCGACGCGCCTGCACCGTCGCCGACCACCACGGTCGGACCACCCGGACCCTTCTATGAGCTGGGCGGGGATGCGATCGTGTTCGGCAACGGGCGCGCGATCGGGGTGACGGATTTCCTCGCTTCGGGCGAACAGACGCTGCGGCTGCGCTTCATCTCCAATGCTACGGAAACCGGCCATACCGCCTCGGCCCGGGTCGTGGCGCGGCCGGGGGCTAGGCTGCTGCTGCTGGAAACGCATGAGGGCTCCGGCTCGGCCTATGTCGCCCACAATCGCCTGGACATCGACGTCGCCAGCGGTGCCGAGGTGACCCGTATCGTCCTGGTCGATGAGCCGCATGACGCCATCTCCCTGACCGAGATCGATGTCCGCGTGGCACCGGGTGGTCGCTATCGCCAGACGACGATCACGGGCGGGGCACGGTTGCAGCGCCAGGAGACACGGCTGATCCACGGCGGCGAGGGGGCCGATGTCCTGCTGGACGGTCTCTACGCCCTGTCCGGGGAGCGCCACGCCGACCTGACTAGCGTCGTCCGCCACGGTGGCCTGAACGGCGTCACCTCGCAATTGACCAAGGGCGTCGTGCGTGACACGGCGCGCGGCGTGTTTCAGGGCAAGATCGTCGTCGAGCGCGGCGCCGACGGCACGGACGCGCGGATGGGCCACCATGCCCTGATCCTGGGTGAGCGGGCCGAGGTGGACGCCAGGCCGGAGCTGGAGATCTATGCCGACGACGTGCAGTGCGCGCACGGCAATACCGTCGGAAATCTGGACGAGAGCGCGCTGTTCTACATGCAGCAGCGCGGCATTCCGGCGGACGAGGCGCGGGCGCTGCTGACGCAAGCCTTCCTGTTCGAGGTCGTGGACCGCATCGCGCATGAGGATGCGAGAGAGGTGGTGAGGTCATGGCTGACGGCACGACTGTAGCCCGCTTCGATCCCTATGCGGCTCGCGCGCAGTTTCCGATCCTGTCGCGGACGGTGAACGGAAAGCCGCTGGTCTATCTGGACTCCGCCGCGTCGGCGCAGAAGCCGCGCGCGGTGATCGAGGCGATGACGGCGGCGATGGAGGGCAGCTATGCCAACGTCCATCGCGGTCTTCACACCTTGGCCAATGAGACGACCGAGGCGTTCGAGGCGGCACGCGAGACGGTCGCCCGGTTCCTGAACGCCGAGAGCGCCGACCAGATCGTCTGGACCAAGGGCGGCACCGAGGCGATCAATCTGGTCGCGGCGGGGCTGGGTCAGTCGTTGCAGCCGGGCGACGAGATCGTCGTCACCCAGATGGAGCATCACGCCAACATCGTACCCTGGCACATGCTGCGGGAAGCCAAGGGCGTGGTCCTGAAATGGGCACGGGTTCTGGATGATGGCTCTTTGGACGTGCCGGCGCTGGCCGAGCTGATCGGGCCGCGTACGAGGCTGGTGGCCGTCACACACATGTCGAACGTGCTGGGCACGGTGAACGATGTGCGGGCCATCGCCGAGCTGGCCCATGCGGCGGGGGCACTGGTGCTGGTCGACGGGTGCCAGGGGGCGGTGCATTGCAGCCCCGACGTTCAGACTCTGGACGCCGATTTCTACGTCTTCACGGGCCACAAGCTGTTTGGGCCGACCGGCATCGGCGGTCTGTATGGCAAGCGCGCTGCGCTGGAGGCTCTGCCCCCCTATCAGGGCGGGGGCGAGATGATCGCGACCGTCACCGAAGACGCGGTCACCTATGCCGGCATCCCGCACCGGTTCGAGGCGGGGACGCCGCCGATCCTGGAGGCCATCGGCCTGGGCGCGGCGCTGGACTGGCTGTCGGGCTTCGATGAGGCGGCGGTCGCGGCGCACGAACAGGCTCTGCTGGCCCATGTCCGCACTCGCCTGGAAGGCCGCGACTGGCTGACGGAGATCGGTACAGCGGAAGGGAAGGGAGCCATCTTCACCTTCACGGTCGAGGGCGCGCATGCCCACGACATCGCCCAGATCATGGACCGCTATGGCGTGGCGGTCCGCGCCGGGCTGCACTGCGCCGAACCCTTGTCGCGCCGATTTGAGTTGACCTCGAGCGCGCGCGCCAGCTTCGCCCTATATAACACCACCGAGGACGCCGACGCCTTTGCCGACGCCCTGATCAAGGCCCGCGAGTTCTTTGCATGAGTGACGACACGACCCTGCTGGGCAAGGATGACGATGGTGGACGCGGCGCGGCCGTGGCCAGCGGAGCCATCACGCCCGCCGAACTGGACCGGCTGACCGACGACATCATCGCGGCGCTGAAGACGGTGTTCGACCCGGAAATCCCGGTCGACATCTATGAGCTGGGCCTGATCTACAAGGTCGATCTGTCCGACGATTTCGACGCGCGGATCGAGATGACGCTGACCGCGCCCGGCTGTCCGGTCGCCGGCGAAATGCCCATCTGGGTCGAGCAGGCGGTGATGAAGGTCGAGGGCATCAAGTCCGCCACCGCTGACCTGACCTTCGACCCGCCGTGGGATGCGTCGAAGATGAGCGACGAGGCCAAGATGGCCCTGAATATGTTCTGAGGGATGTCATGAGCGAACTTCAGACCACAACACGTCCGCGCCGTCCGCGCCCCGCCGTCGTCACCCTGACCGAAGCGGCGGCCGAGCGGGTCTGCGCCTTGACCGAGGCCGGCGGACACAAGGCGCTGCGTGTCGGGCTGAAGAATGCGGGCTGCGCGGGGCAGGAATACACCTTCGCCTTCGCGGACGAGATCGGACCGCTGGATGAGGTCGTGACCGACAAGGGCGCCACCGTTGTCGTCGATCCCAAGGCGATCCTGTTCCTGATCGGGTCAGAGATCGATTACGAGACCACCAAACTGGCGTCCAAATTCGTGTTCCGGAACCCGAACCAGACCGATGCCTGCGGCTGTGGCGAGAGCGTTACCATCGTTCCGGTCAAGGCCATCGAAGCCGAAGAGCAAGCCGACTGATGATCCAGCTCGAGGGGGTCACCCGGCGCTTCCAGAGCGCGGCGGGCGAGCGCATGGCGCTGGATACGGTCGATCTGACGGTCGAAACCGGTCAGGTGTTCGGCGTGGTCGGGCGGTCGGGCGCGGGCAAATCGACCCTGATCCGCACCATCAATCTGCTGGAACGCCCGGATGCCGGGCGTGTCGTCGTCGATGGTCAGGACATGACGGCCCTGTCGCCCGCCGACCTTAGGGCCGCGCGTCGCCGGATCGGCATGATTTTCCAGCATTTCAACCTGCTGAACGCCAAGACGATCGCCGAGAACGTGGCCTTTCCGCTGCGGCTGGAGGGGCGGCCGTCGGCAGACGTGGATCGTCGGGTCGCAAGCCTGCTGGATCAGCTCGGTCTCGCCGAACATGCCAAGAAGCATCCCGCGCAACTCTCCGGCGGCCAGAAGCAGCGGGTCGGAATCGCTCGTGCACTGGCCTGTGAGCCGCGCGTCCTGCTGTGCGATGAGGCGACCAGTGCGCTGGATCCGGAAACGACGGATGAAATCCTGACCCTGCTGGATCAGCTGAACCGCGACCTAGGCCTCACCATTGTTCTGATCACCCACCAGATGGAGGTGGTGCGCCGGGTCTGCGACCGGGTGGCGGTGCTGAAGGACGGCCGTGTGGTGGAGGAGGGGGCGACCGCCGATGTCTTCCTGCATCCGCGCCATGCCGCGACCCGTGCCATGCTGGCCGAGGGCGAGGAGGCGTTCGACGCCACCACCTTACTACCGGGCGGACGTCTGGCCAGGCTGACCTTCAGGGGCGGCTCGACCTATGAGCCCGAACTGAGCCGCGTCGCCCGCTCGGTTGGCGTGGACTATTCCATCCTGTCGGGCCGGATCAGCCGTATCCGGGGCGAACCCTATGGTCAGCTGGTCGTGGCCTTCACCGGCGGCGATGCCGAGGCGGCGGTGGCCCAGCTGACGGCACGCGGCGTCACCGTTGAACAGGTGGGGGAGGCGGCCTGATGGAAACCTTCTTCGTCAATATCGACTGGTCCGAGATCGTTCGTGCGACCATCGACACCCTGCTGATGCTCGGCGGGGCAATGGCCCTGACCGTGGTGTTCGGCATTCCGCTGGGGGTGTTGCTGTATCTGTCGGGCAAGGGGCGGCTGGCGGCCAATCCGGTGCTGAATGGCCTGCTGTCCTTCGTGGTCAATGTGCTGCGATCGGTGCCCTTCATCATCCTGCTGATCGTCATGCTGCCGGTGACGGTGCTGTTGGTCGGAACGTCGCTGGGCGTGGCCGGGGCTATTCCGCCGCTGGTGGTGGGGGCCGCGCCCTTCTACGCACGCCTGGTCGAGACGGCTCTGCGCGAGGTCGACAAGGGCGTGGTCGAGGCGACCCAGGCCATGGGCGGCTCCACCTGGCAGATTGTCACCAAGGCCCTGCTGCCCGAGGCCATGCCCGGCGTGATCGCGGGCGCGACCGTCACCGCCATCGCCCTGGTGAGCTATACGGCGATGGCGGGGGTCGTCGGGGCCGGGGGTCTGGGGGATCTGGCCATCCGTTTCGGCTACCAACGCTTTCAGACCGATGTCACGGTCGTGACCGTCCTGCTTCTGCTCGTGCTGGTGCAGGGTCTTCAGATGCTGGGTGACCGACTGGTCGCCGCCGTTTCTCACCGCTGATCCCGCTTAGAAGGCCAAACCCATGCTGCGTCGCTCCCTCCTGACTCTCGCTCTCGCCGCTCTCACGCTCAGTGCGTGCGGGCAGGGGGCGGACAAGGCCGCGGGGCCTGATGCGCCGCTGGTCGTCGGGGCCACTGCCGTGCCGCATGCGGAAATCCTGGAGCACATCAAGCCGCTGCTGGCCGCCCAGGGCACCAATATCGAGATCAAGGTCTTCAACGACTACGTGCAGCCCAACACCCAGCTGGCCGAGCGCCGTCTGGACGCCAACTATTTCCAGACCAAACCCTATCTGGACGAGTTCAATGCCGCGCGCGGCTCCGATCTGGTGACGGTGGCAGGCGTGCATGTGGAGCCGCTGGGCGTCTATTCGCGTAAGCATCGTGATCTGGCGGCCGTGCCAGCTGGTGCGCTGATCATTCTGCCAAATGACGCTTCGAACACGGGACGATCGCTGCTGCTGCTGCAGAGCGCCGGACTGATCACTCTGCGTGATCCCGCCAATCCGTTGCAGACCGTGCGCGACATCACCGGCAACCTGCGCCGCTTCACATTCCGCGAGGTCGAGGCCGCGACCATCCCGCGTATTCTGGACCAGGCCGATCTGGCGGTGATCAACACCAACTATGCGCTGGATGCGGGCCTGAAGCCCCGCACGGATGCCCTGTCGCTGGAGGGCGGCGACAGCCCCTACATCAATTATCTGGTGACTCGCTCCGACAATCGGAACGACCCGCGCATCGCGGCCCTGGCGGCCATGCTGCGCAGTCAGGCGGTGAAGGACTACATCACCGGTAAATACGACGGCGCGGTGATCCCGGCGGCCTAGGCCGCCGCCGCTTGCGCCTTCTTGACCTCATCAGGGGCAAGCACCCGTACCGCAGGGATGACCGGACGACCGGTGGCCTCGGCGATCAGTTCAGCCGTTCGGCCCTCGACCGCCGCTTCGAGACGCGCGAGGAATTCCTCCTTGCCCAATCCGGTCGGGATCGGGTCCAGGAACTCGATCGTGGCCAGGCCCGGCGTCTTCCTGAAATCCTCCTGTGACCAGAACAGGCCCAGGTTGGAGGCCAGAGGCACGACCGGCATGTCGAAGTCGCGGTACATGTGCCAGACACCTGAGCGATAACGGAACTTCTCGCCCACCTTCGCGAGGTTGCCTTCGGGGTAGATCAGGATCTTGCGGCCCGCCGCATGGGCGTCGGCGCTGCGGTGTTTGAGGGCGTCCCGCGCCTCGCGGCCCCCGCAGTTGTTGACGACGATAGCCCCCAGCTTGCGCAGGACCGTGCCCAGCAGCGGGAACTTCTCCAGATGGTCGCCGGTCACGAAGGCCAGATCCTCAAACTGGTTATAGACGGCGAAGCCGTCGCCCCAGCTCTGGTGTTTGGAGGCGATGATGAAGGCACCGTCGGGCAGACGTTCGCGTCCGCGAACCTGAAGTTTGATCCCCGCCAGCAGCCGCATGGCCTGAACCATGCGCTTCACATAGCGACGAATGATCCAGCTGGTCGCGCCGCGTCCTGGCGCGAGCGCCGCAAAGGCGGCCGTCAGGCCGTAGCTGATC
Organism: Brevundimonas sp. DW-iso22; assembly: GCF_058725425.1. Lineage (NCBI taxonomy): Bacteria > Pseudomonadati > Pseudomonadota > Alphaproteobacteria > Caulobacterales > Caulobacteraceae > Brevundimonas > Brevundimonas sp. DW-iso22. Next base: position 156,106 of record NZ_JBZXEB010000006.1, read on the forward strand.
GACAAAGTCCAATAGGCGAGGGCAAAGGCGAAGCTGCGCATGGGGAGACTAGAGCCGAAACCCGACGCGTCGGCTAGGCCGCCGGTTCGAGACGTTCAGCCGAGGTGACGCGGTCGCGGCCTTCGCGCTTGGAGACATAGAGGGCTGCATCGGCGCGCTCCAGCAGGCTGACGGCGGTTTCACCCATGTGGCGGTGCGCGAAGCCGGCGGACAGGGTGACGGTGCCCAGTTCGTCATTGGTAGAGCGACGACGAAGGGCACGAGAGCCGATTTCCTTGCGAATACTCTCCAGCGCTCTTTCGACCTGGGGCATGCTTTCCATCGGGAAGATCATGGCGAACTCCTCGCCGCCATAGCGCGCCGCGACGCGGGGCGTCCTTGCCACCCGGCCCAGGACGCTGGCGACGTAGCGAAGGACCTGATCGCCGGTCTGGTGGCCCCAGGTGTCGTTGAAGGCTTTGAAGTGGTCGATGTCGAGCACCGCCAGTGTCAGGGCCGTGCCCATGTCTTCGGACTGGCGGCAGGCGGCCTCCAGATGGTCGTCGAAGGCCTTGCGGTTCGCCAGATTGGTCAGGGCGTCCGTCATGGCGTCGCGGCGCACCTGCTCCAGATGTTCGCGCAGCTTGGCCACCTCCTTGGTCGAGGTCTCCAGCTTCTTCTCCAGAGTTACATTCTCGCGCTGTACACGCCGGGTCGCGGTCGTCAGGCTGGTGACGATGGTCTGCAAAGCAGGTGCACCGTCCGCACCCTCCATGCTGGTCGCGGCCCCTTCCAGGGTCTTGCCGTAGGCGGACTGGGTCTGATGGGCCTGGGAAATGGCGGCGGCGACGCTGGACAGTTCGCGATCCAGCACGCGTCCGGCGTCGCGGATTTCTTCCGTCAGGCGACCGCGCGGCAGGTACTCGGCGGCCAGCATGTCGGCGGTGGCTTCGGTGAAGCGCTCGCCAGCGGCCAGCAGCCGCGCAATCTCGGTGCCCAATGCACCATCCGGCTCGGCCAGATAGTGGGTCCAGAGTTCAAAGTTCAGAGCGCTGGGCCAGACATTTGCCGATTCCATGGCCTCGATAATCCGCCTGGCCAGATCATAGGCTTGCGGACCCCTGAGGGCAGTTTCGACCTTGGCTGTCATTCAGTACGTCCCGGCGCGTCGCCTTCTAGCGACCTTGTGCCGGAGCCTAGGCGGTTTTCTGTAACGCCGGGTTAAATGGCAGTCGCAAGGTGACGCTTGATGCCGCTCAGCCCTTTGGCAGGGTCGTCCGGCGCAGGAAGGCGGGAATTTCCCCCTCGCCGAACGGGCGGCCGTTAGACGAGCGTGGGGCCTCGTCGTCCTGCCCGCCGCGACGGTCGGACTGACGCAGATGCGCCTTCTGGGCCGGTCGCTCGGTGATAGGTGGCGCGGAAGCTTCAGCGGGCGCTTCTTCGACACGTTTGGTGGGTGCCGCGACCGGCTTGGCTTCCGTCGGCTCCGATCCCTTGCGACCGCGACGACTGCGGCTGCGACCGACGGCCTTTTCGGCGGGTTCAGCGACCTCGGCAGCGGTTTGCTGAACGCGGGGCTCGGCGACGGCTGGAACCTCTGCAGCGGCTTCGACGGTCAGCGATGGCGACGCGGCCTTGCGGCGGCTGCGTGCGGGCTTGAGCGTGTCATCCGTGGCAGCGGGCTTCTCGGCTCGCGCGGTCGACCGGACGGGACCGCCCAGATCGGCGGGGTCCAGAACCAGTTCCTGCGGATCCATCTTGATCAGCTTCAGAACCTTGTCGAGCGACTTGTCGTCGCCCGGCGTCACGATCATGAAGGTCTGGCCCAGCTTGCCCGCGCGGCCCGTGCGTCCGATGCGATGCACATAGTCGTCGGCGTGGTGCGAGACGTCATAGTTGAAGACGTGGCTGACGTCGGGAATGTCCAGACCGCGCGCGGCGACGTCGGAGGCCACCAGCAGCTTCAACTCGCCCGAGCGGAAGGCGGCCAGGGTCTTGGTGCGCAGGGACTGGTCCAGGTCACCATGGATCGGGGCAGCGTCGAAACCATGCTGCTTCAGCGACTTGGCGACGACGTCGACTTCGGACTTGCGATTGCAGAACACGATTCCGTTGCGCACATCGGCCCGGCCAATCAGCGTCCGCAGGGCGGCGCGCTTCATCTTGGGATCGCTGGAAGGGATACGGACCAGATACTGGGTGATGGTGTCGGCGGTCGCAGCGGGTCGCGAAGCCTCGATCCTGGTGGGGTCTTTCAGGAATTGGGTGGTCAGGCGCGTGATTTCGGGCGGCATGGTGGCCGAGAAGAACAGGGTCTGGCGCTTGGGCGGCGTCAGTTTGAAGATCTTTTCGATGTCGGGGATGAAGCCCATGTCCAGCATGCGGTCGGCTTCATCGACGACCATGATCTCCACGCCGTTCAGCATCATCTTGCCACGCTCGAACAGGTCGATCAGGCGACCGGGCGTGGCGATCAGCACGTCGACGCCCTTGTTCAGGGCCGCGACTTGGTCGCCCATCGACACGCCGCCGATCAGCAGCACCCAGGTCAGCTTTGTGCCCTTGGCGTATTTCGCAAAGCTCTCCGCCACCTGGTCGGCCAGTTCGCGGGTCGGGGCCAGCACCAGGGCGCGAGGCATGCGCGCGCGGGCACGGCCCGTGGACAGCCGCTCGACCAGGGGCAGGGTGAAGGCTGCGGTCTTGCCGGTGCCGGTCTGGGCGATACCCAGGACATCACGTCCGGCGAGGGCGACGGGAATGGCTTGCGCCTGAATGGGGGTGGCGATCGTATAGCCGGTATCAGCGACCGCTTGCAGGGTCATGGGCGAGAGGCCCAGTTGGGAAAATTCGGTCATAGGTCCTTGGGACTGGATTGAAGGACGCCCCGCGCATCAGGGTCGTCGTGCGATGTCGCGGAACCGCCCTGTCTCTGGGCGAGCGGGCGGCGCGGATTCGCCAGTCCTGTCCCGAACGTGGGCCGCATATAGAAGTCCATGCGAAATAGTCAACTATTCCCGCTGCGCTGCAGTCACGCTTGGCATTCAGTTAATGTTCGGTAATGTTCGGGTCAGGGATGGGTTCGAGAGGGGGGGGTTCATGCAGCGTTTGCTTGCCGTGACGACGATGGCGTTCGCCTGTATGACGGCTGTACCGGCCAAGGCCGATATGGATGCGGTGTTCACTAACACGGTGGTGTCCCGCTATCCGGACGGGGGCTGGGTCAAGCACTGGTTCAATCGTGACGGCACCTACGCAGCCCAGTTCTCGGACGGGCGGCGTCTGTCTGCTCGCTGGTCGGTGAATGGCGAGAAGGTGTGCCTGACCAACATCCGGCCCAATATGCTGATCCCGCGCTTCTGCACGACGATGGTCGACGCCGATGTCGGCGAGACCTGGCAATCGCGCGATCCGCTGGGGCGGCGCGTGCAGAATGTGCTGGTCGCAGGACGCGAACCCTAGGTCTTTGTGATTGTCTTTAAGGCGGGGAGGCGCGCCATTCCCTGAGAGATTTCAGAGGGAATGGCGCGAGTGACGGGACTCGAACCCGCGACCTCCGGCGTGACAGGCCGGCACTCTAACCAACTGAGCTACACCCGCGTATCCCGGCCGCGGCGCTGGTCTGCGTCGCGGCGAGGGGCGTCGTTTAGGCGGGGGGGCGGCGCACTGTCAAGCGCCACTTCCGCCGAATTCGCACGATCAACGCGATGCGACCCCCGGACCCGCCACGGCGGCGGCTTCGGGCGGGGCGACCGGGCCGGAGATACCGCCGTCCGCCGGGGCTTGCAGCGCTGCCGAGGGCTCAGGCAGTTCGTAGTAGACGCCCACGCCCGGCCCCAGCGGTAGATCGAAAGTCACCCAGGCGGCGATCATCAGCACGCCCGCCAGCAGGAAGCATCCGGCATAGGGCAGCATGGTCGACATCAACGAACCAAGCCCGAACTTCGGGTCCCATCTCTGGGCGAAGGCCAGGATCAGCGGGAAATAGCTCATGAGGGGTGTGGCGATGTTGGTCACCGAATCGCCCATGCGATAGGCAGCGGTGGTCATCTCGGGACTGATGCCAAGCAGCATGAACATCGGCACCACGACGGGGGCCAGCGCCGACCACTTGGCCGAAGCCGACCCGATGAAGAGGTCGAAGAAGCACGATACCAGCAGGACAACGATCAGCAGTAGCGGGGCAGGGATGTCGAGCGTCTGCAGGCCCGCTGCCGCATTAACTGCGAGGATTGGCCCCAGACCGGACCAGTTGAACATGGCCACGAAGTGGGCGGCGAAGAAGGCCAGCACGATATAGGGAGCCAGTTGCGCGATCCCCTCGACCATCATTCGCACCATGTCGCGATGGCTCTTCACCGTCCCTGCGCCAGCGCCATAAGCCCCGCCCGCCACGAAGAAGGTGGTGGCGAAGAAGGCGACCAGAGACTTGTAGAGCGGATTGAACCGCTGGGCCGGTTCGGCTTCCAGATCGACAAAGGGCGAGCCAGGCAGAAAGGTCACCAGGGTCCACAGGCCGATCATTCCCAGGATGGCCAATCCGGCCCAGGCGAGGCCGCGCTTCTCTTCTCGCGTCAAGCCCTTCTTCTCTTCGGCGTCCGATACGGGGGCAGTGGCCGACGGCGTCCAGGCCCCAAGACGCGGCTCGATGATCCGGTCCGTCAGGAACCAGATGATGGGGGTGAAGACCACCACGACGCCGACGATAAAGAACCAGTTGCCTGCGATATTCACCGAGTAGGACGGGTCGATCAGCCGTGCCGCCGGCTCTGTGATGCCGAGGATCAGGGCGTCGGAGGCTCCCGGGAACAGATTGCCCGCATAACCGCCTGACACCGCCGCGAACCCGGCAGCCAGACCGGCCAGTGGGTGGCGACCTGCTGCGGCGAAGATGACGGCCGCCAGGGGGATCACAACGACGTAGGAGGCGTCGGACGCATGGTGCGAGACCATCCCGGTGATTACCACGACCGGGGTCAGAATGGATTTGGGCGCATTCAGCAACGCGCCGCGTATCGCTGTGCTGAACAGGCCTGTCCGCTCCGCGACCGAGGCCCCGTAGATGATGGTGATCACGATTCCCAGTGGCGGAAAGTCTGCCAGAGTGCTGGGCATGCCGATGAACAGCCGCTCCAGGTTCTCGGGCGACAACAGGCTCTGCGCCTGAAGGGTGTCGCCCGTGACCGGATTGACTGCCGACCATCCCAACCCCGCCCCGACCAGGCTGAGGGCGATCAGCCCCAGGATCAGCCACAGGAACAGAAAGACTGGATCGGGCAGCTTGTTGCCGATCCGCTCGACGGTATTCAGAATCCGGCTTCCAAGGGCCATCGGGTGCTCCGGCGCGATGTCAAAGTCAGTCGGGCATAGGGAGGCAGGGCGGTGCGAATGGCAAGCACCTTCACCCTGACAAATGCGCCACCAGGCCTGCGAACCATTCTCAATAAAATCCTTTTGCCGCATGGGTTTGAACCTCGGCGCATCCGGGTCTAGAAAGCGCCGAATCCGCCCCTCCCACTTTGGCGGACGAGGTCCCTTCCGGATGAATGCATATCTTCTCGAATATCTGCCGATCGTGGTCTTTCTCGGGATCGCGGCGGTGCTCGGTCTCGGTTTCATGATCGCGGCCTGGGTGCTGGCGCCCAAGAATCCCGACTCCGAAAAGCTGTCGGCCTATGAGTGCGGCTTCAACGCCTTCGACGATGCGCGCATGAAGTTCGACGTGCGCTTCTACCTGGTGTCGATCCTGTTCATCATCTTCGACCTGGAAGTCGCCTTCCTGTTCCCGTGGGCCGTTTCGATGTTCGATCTGGCGCGCGGCGAGATGATCTTCGCCTTCTGGTCGATGATGGTTTTCCTGGGCGTGCTGACGGTGGGCTTCATCTATGAATGGAAGAAGGGAGCTCTCGAATGGGAGTGATCGCCCCGCCGTCTGGCCCCACCAGCCTGCTGCCGACCAACCTGTATGGCACCGGCGCGCGTTCGTCGGTCGAGGGCTATGACCCCGCCGTTCACGATAAATTCTTCGAAGCCGTGAACGCCGAACTTGGCGAGCAGGGTTTCCTGACCGCCTCTCTGGACGACGTGATCAACTGGGCCCGGACCGGTTCGCTGATGTGGATGACGTTCGGGCTGGCCTGTTGTGCTGTCGAGATGATGCAGGCCTCGATGCCGCGTTTCGACATGGAGCGGTTCGGTATGGCGCCGCGCGCCAGCCCGCGCCAGTCGGACCTGATGATCGTGGCCGGCACTCTGACCAACAAGATGGCCCCGGCCCTGCGCAAGGTCTACGACCAGATGCCTGACCCGCGTTATGTGTTGTCGATGGGCAGCTGCGCCAATGGTGGCGGGTATTATCACTATAGCTACAGCGTCGTGCGTGGTTGCGATCGGGTTGTGCCGGTGGACGTGTATGTGCCCGGCTGCCCGCCGACGGCGGAGGCGCTGCTGTACGGCCTGCTGCAATTGCAGAAGAAGATCCGGCGCACGGGGACGATCGAGCGATGAGCGCGCTGGCGAAACTACAGGAGATCGAGACCGCTCTGACGCCCTTGGGCGCAGAGATGGTCGGCGAGCTGGGCGTCCAGGCGCAGGTTGCCTTCGGCGAGTTGACGCTGATCGCCGAGCGCGATGCGATCGTGAATGTCCTGACCGTGCTGCGGGACCGGTTCGGCTTCCAGCAGTTGCTGGACGTCTGCGGCGTGGACTTCCCGGATCGCGAGGAACGGTTTGAGGTCGTCTATCACCTGCTGTCGATGACGCGGAACGCGCGGGTGCGGGTCAAGGTCACGACCGATGAGGTCCAGCCGGTACCCAGCGTGGTCGGCGTCTTCCCCTGCGCCGACTGGTTCGAGCGCGAGGCGTTCGACATGTATGGCATGCTGTTCTCGGGCCATCCCGATCTGCGCCGCCTTCTGACCGACTACGGCTTTCAGGGGCATCCGCTGCGCAAGGACTTCCCCATGACCGGCTATGTCGAAGTCCGGTACGATGAGGAGCAGAAGCGGGTGGTCTATGAGCCCGTCAAGCTGACCCAGGAGTTCCGCAACTTCGACTTCCTGTCGCCCTGGGAGGGCGCGGAATATCCGACCGACATCCTGCCCGGCGACGAAAAGGCCGCACAGGCGGCGGCTGTCGCGGGCAATGCCCCGTCCGGAGGCAAGGCATGACCGAGACCGCCCTGCCACCGCCCATCGGCGCGACCGACATCTTCGACGACGCCCATGACGGGCGCACGGATCACGCGCGCGCACTGGACGATCGTAAGTTCACGATCAACTTCGGCCCGCAACACCCGGCCGCGCACGGCGTGCTGCGTCTGGTGCTGGAGCTGGACGGCGAGCTGGTGACGCGCGTCGACCCGCACATCGGCTTGCTGCATCGCGGCACCGAAAAGCTGATGGAGGCCCGGACCTACCTTCAGAACATTCCGTATCTTGACCGGCTCGACTATGTCGCGCCGATGAATCAGGAGCACGCCTTCTGCCTGGCCATCGAAAAGCTGATGGGCATGGACGTGCCGTACCGGGCCCAGCTGATCCGGGTGTTGTATTCCGAAATCGGGCGAATCCTTTCGCACCTGCTGAACGTGACGACCCAGGCCATGGACGTGGGGGCCCTGACGCCCCCGCTCTGGGGCTTCGAGGAGCGCGAGAAGCTGATGGTCTTCTACGAGCGGGCATCGGGTGCGCGTCTGCACGCCAACTATTTCCGGCCCGGCGGCGTCCACCAGGACCTGCCCAACGCCCTGATCGACGATATCGCGCGCTGGTGCCAGGAATTCCCGGCGGCGCTGAAGGACATCGAAAGCCTGGTCACCGAGAACCGCATCTTCAAGCAGCGCAATGTCGACATCGGCGTGGTGTCCAAGCAGGAGGCTCTGGACTGGGGCTTCACCGGGGTGATGCTGCGCGGTTCGGACATTCCGTGGGACCTGCGCAAGTCGCAGCCGTACGAATGCTATGCCGACCTCGAGTTCGACATCGCGGTCGGCAAGAACGGCGACTGCTGGGACCGCTATCTGTGCCGCATCGAGGAGATGAAGCAGTCGGTGCACATCATGGAGCAGTGCATCCATCGCCTGCGCAACTGCCCCGGCGAGCCCGTCATGACCGAGGACAACAAGGTCGTGCCGCCGCGTCGCGGTGAGATGAAGCGGTCGATGGAAGCGCTGATCCATCACTTCAAACTGTATACCGAGGGCTTCAAGACGCCCGAGGGCGAGGTCTATGCCTCGGTCGAAGCGCCCAAGGGCGAGTTCGGCATCTATCTGGTGTCCGACGGCACCAACAAACCCTACCGCGTGAAAATCTCGGCCCCGGGCTTCCGTTCGCTTCAGGCTATGGACTGGATGAACCGTGGCCACATGCTGGCCGACGTCAGCGCCATCCTGGGCTCGCTCGACATCGTTTTCGGAGAAGTGGACCGATGAGCGTTCGTCGTCTCGCCAAAGTTCAGCCTGATAGCTTCGCCTTCTCCAAGGCGACGAAGGCCAAGTGCGACTGGTGGATCGCCAAATATCCGGCGGATCGTCGCCAGTCGGCGGTGATCCCGATCCTGTGGCTGGTCCAGAAGCAGGAGGGCTGGGTGTCCGAGGCCGCCATCCGCGCCATCGGCGAGCTGCTGGGCATGCCGTACATCCGGGTGCTGGAGGTCGCGACCTTTTACACCATGTTCATGCTGGAGCCGGTGGGCACCAGTGCGCTGATCCAGGTCTGCGGCACCACGCCCTGCATGCTGCGCGGCGCGGGCGAGCTGATGGCCGTCTGCAAGTCGAAGATCGGCCCCAAGGATACGCTGAGCGCCGACGGTCGCTTCACCTGGCAGGAAGTCGAATGCCTGGGGGCCTGCGCCAATGCGCCCATGGCCCAGATCAACGACTATTATTTCGAAGACCTGACCGCCGAGACCATGGCCCAGGTCATCGACGACTTTGCCGCCGGCAAAAAGCCCAAGCCCGGCTCGCGCGTCGGTCGTCACAGCTCGGAGCCCGAGGGCGGAGCCCAGACCCTGCTGGATCCGAAACTGTATGACGGCTCGGCCGCCAAGCCGATCAAGTCGCTGCCAAACAGCAAGCCGGTGCCGGCGTGATGTCGCAACTCAGCCATATGACCCGTCTAACGCCATGGCTTCTGGGCGCGGCAGGCTTGGCGTCGTGCCTAGCTGCTTGGCCACGCCAAGAGCTGTTGTTTGCCAGTACCGGCATCATGCTCCTGGTCCTTGCGGTGTTCATCTGGCGGAAAAACCGCAAGGCGGGCGAAGCGTGAGCCCGCCCGACCTGTCCAGTGACGAAGCCGTCGCCCGCTATCGCGCGGAGCTGCGGGCCGTGGGTCGCAGCCAGCGCCTGGCCGGGTTTGGCCTGGTCATCGTCGGGGCCATCGCGGTCTTCGCCTCCAACCGAGCGGGTGACATGGCTCAGACCCTTCAGATGGGCGGCTATGCGGCCCTGGCGGCCGGCTGGGCGCTGATGATTGCTGCCATTTTCCTTCGTACCCGCTATCACCGCCGCCGCATGCGCGAGATGAACTGAACCATGGTCGGAATCCTCGAAGACAAGGATCGCATCTTCACCAACCTTTACGGCTTCCAGGACTGGACGCTGGAGGGGGCGAAGAAGCGTGGCGCATGGAATGCGACCAAGGACATGCTCGACCTGGGGCGCGACTGGATCATCACCAACGTCAAGAACTCGGGCCTGCGCGGGCGCGGTGGGGCGGGCTTCGGCACGGGTCTGAAGTGGTCCTTCATGCCGAAAGAGGTCAAGGACCGGCCGCACTATCTGGTCGTCAACGCTGACGAATCCGAGCCCGGGACCTGCAAGGACCGGGAGATCATGCGCCACGATCCGCAGCTACTGATCGAGGGCTGTCTGATCGCCAGCTTCGCCATGCAGGCCCACGCCTGCTACATCTATCTGCGTGGCGAATATGTGCTGGAACGCGAGCGCATGGAGTCGGCGGTCAAGCAGGCCTATGAGGCCCGGCTGATCGGCAAGGACAACGTCCACGGCTGGGATTTCGACGTCTACATTCACCACGGGGCAGGGGCCTATATCTGCGGTGAAGAGACGGCCCTTCTGGAGTCGTTGGAAGGCAAGAAGGGTCAGCCGCGCCTTAAGCCGCCTTTCCCGGCTGGTGCGGGCCTGTACGGCTGCCCGACCACGGTGAACAACGTCGAATCGATCGCGGTTGTGGGCACCATCCTGCGTCGCGGGGCCGAGTGGTTCGCGGGCTTTGGTCGCCCGAACAACACCGGCACCAAGATCATGAGCATCTCGGGCCACGTGAACCGTCCGTGCAATGTCGAGGAGGTGATGTCGATCCCCCTGCGGCAGTTGCTTGAGGATCACTGTGGTGGCGTGCGCGGCGGCTGGGACAATCTGAAGGCTATCATCCCGGGCGGCTCGTCCGTGCCGCTGATCACGCGCGAGATGTCCGAGGTCGCCCTGATGGACTTCGACAGCTTGCGCGAGATGAAGTCCGGCCTGGGCACGGCGGCGGTCATCGTCATGGATCAGTCGACCGATCTGGTCCGCGCCATCGCCCGCATCAGCTATTTCTACAAGCACGAGAGCTGTGGCCAGTGCACCCCTTGCCGTGAGGGCACGGGCTGGATGTGGCGTGTGCTGGAGCGGATGGCGATCGGAGAGGCCGATCCCTCAGAAATCGACATGCTGCTAGAGGTTTCGACCCAGATCGAAGGGCACACGATCTGCGCCCTGGGCGACGCCGCTGCCTGGCCGGTCCAGGGCCTGATCAGGCACTTCCGTCACGAGATCGAGGACCGCATCTCGTCGTACCGCAGCCGCCGCGCGAACTTCGCCGGCCATGCGATCGCGGCGGAATAGCCGGATGCGGATGGTCCTGGCATCAGCGCTGGCCGTCGTCGCCCTCGCCGCCTGCGGTGAAGGCGCGGACAAGGCTGTGCCGAAGGCGGAAGCGCCGATGACCCCTGCACGTCCCGTCATGAAGGCTGCCCCGACCGTCACGACCCCAGCCGAGCTGCAGGCTGCCTGCCGCGAGGCTGTTCGCCGTCTGGCCGGCCAAGAGGGCGAGACCGTCCAGTTTCGCGCCAGGGGTTCAAACACCGCCACCATGTCCTGGCGCGCGCCCGTCGATGGCGGACGTCAGACCATGGTCTGCACCGTCGGCGCGAACGGTGTCGAGCTTGCTACCGACGTCGGACAGATGTCCGTCGACGCATCCATAGTACCGGCGGCTCCGGCTGCTCAAGAAGAGGCCCGCTGATGCCGATCGCCAAGGTCAACGGCGTTGAAACCGAGTTCGAGCCCGGGATGACCGTGCTTCAGGTCGCCGAGAAGGCCGGCCACGAGATTCCGCGTTTCTGCTATCACGAGCGGCTGTCGATCGCCGGCAATTGCCGCATGTGCCTGGTCGAGGTGAAGCCCGGGCCACCCAAGCCGCAGGCGTCCTGCGCGCTGCCGGCCGCCGAGGGTCAGGAGATCTTCACCGACACGCCGATGGTCAAGAAGGCGCGCGAAGGGGTGATGGAGTTCCTGCTCATCAATCACCCGCTGGACTGCCCGATCTGCGACCAGGGCGGCGAGTGCGACCTGCAGGACCAGGCCATGGGCTATGGCCGCGACGGCTCCCGCTATGCCGAGAACAAGCGGGCGGTCGAAGAAAAGAACATGGGTCCGACGATCAAGACCTATATGACCCGCTGCATCCAGTGCACGCGGTGTGTCCGCTTCGTCACCGAAGTGGCGGGCGTGCCGGACATCGGCATGATCTCGCGCGGCGAGGATGCCGAGATCACCACCTATCTGGAAAAGGCGGTCGATTCAGAGCTGTCGGGCAACGTCAACGACCTATGCCCCGTCGGCGCCCTCACGCACCGTCCGTGGCAGTTCCACTATCGTCCGTGGGAGCTGAAGAAGACCGAGACCATCGATGTGATGGACGCCCTGGGCTCCAACATCCGCGCCGACGCCAAGGGGGCCGAGGTGATGCGCATCCTGCCGCGCGTGAACGAGGGCATCAACGAGGAGTGGCTGTCAGACATCAGCCGCTATGCCGTCGACGGCCTGCAACGTCAGCGCCTGGACAAGCCCTATGTGCGCGAGAACGGTCGCCTGCGTGCCGCATCATGGGACGAGGCGCTGGCCGTCGTGGCCGACAAGCTGAAGGCCGCTCCGGCTGACCGGATCGGTGTCGTGGCCGGCGACCTGCAGGACGCGGAATCGATGAAGGCGGCGCTGGATCTATTCCGCGCCCTGGGATCGGCCAACACCGACTGCCGTCAGGAGGGTTCGGCCCTGGGTTATGGCCCGCGCGAGAGCTGGCTGTTCAACAGCGGCCTGGCCGGTATCGAAAACGCCGATGCCATCCTGATTGTCGGGGCCAATCCGCGCACCGAGGCCCCGCTGTTGAACGCCCGTCTGCGCAAGGCCTGGCTGGGGGGCAAGACCGAGATCGCCCTGATCGGCGAGCAGGCCAATCTGACGTTCGACTATGTCTATCTGGGTGCGGGGTCGAAGACCCTGGCCAAGCTGCCCAAGGCGGCGATGGACATGCTGACCAAGGCCGAGCGTCCCGCCATCATTGTGGGGGCAGGGGCTGTGTCCGGCGACAAGGGCGCGGCCGTGCTGAACGCCCTGGGCGCGCTGGCGCAGAAGGTCGGCGTGGTCGCCGAAGGCTGGAACGGCTTCAACGTCCTGCACACCGCCGCCGCGCGTGTCGGCGGGCTGGACATGGGCTTCGTGCCCGGTGAAGGCGGGCTGGGCGTGGCCGATATGGTCAAGCCGGGTGCGCTGGACGTGCTGTTCCTGCTGGGCGCCGACGAGGTCGATCCGACGGGTTCGGACGCCTTCCGCGTCTATCTGGGCAGCCACGGCGACCGCGGCGCGCATGGGGCGGACGTCATCCTGCCCGGCGCGGCCTATACCGAGAAGGCGGGCCTGTATGTGAACACCGAGGGCCGGGTGCAGATGGCCGAACGGGTCGTCTTCCCCAAGGGGCAGGCCAAGGAAGACTGGGCCATCCTGCGCGCCCTGTCGGCGGCGGTGGGCCACACCTTGCCGTACGACACGCTGGACGCCCTGCGCAGCAAGCTGATGGCGGACCATCCGACCTTCGGCCGCATCGACTATCTGCCCGCACCCGCGTCGTTCGACGTGGCCGGGCTGGGTGCAAAGGGCGACTTGGGCGACGTGGCCTTCGTCTCGTCGGTCCGCGACCCCTATCTCAACAACCCGATCACGCGCGCCAGCGTGACCATGGCCGAGCTGTCCGCCCTGCGGATCGCCCCGGTCGCGATGGCGGCGGAGTAAGGCCCGATGGATTTCTGGACTTCTCCCCTCGGCTGGACGCTGGCGACGGCTGGCGGCATTCTGCTCGTCACTGTCGGCATCCTGATCTCGCTGGCCTTCCTGCTGCTCGCCGACCGCAAGATCTGGGCGGCCGTGCAGATGCGCAAAGGCCCCAATGTCGTGGGGCCGTTCGGCCTGCTTCAGTCGTTCGCCGACTTTTTCAAATTCGTGCTGAAGGAAATCGTCGTACCCGCCGGGGCGGACAAGGTTGTTTTCCTGCTGGCGCCGCTGCTGACCTTCATCTTGGCCTTCATCGCCTGGGCGGCCATTCCGTTCGCGCCGGGCTGGGTCATCTCGGACCTGAACGTCGGCATCCTGTATATTTTCGCCATCAGTTCGCTGGGCGTCTACGGCATCATCATGGGCGGCTGGGCTTCGAACTCGAAGTATCCGTTCCTGGGGTCGCTGCGGTCCGCCGCTCAGATGGTGTCGTACGAAGTCTCCATCGGTCTGGTGATCATCAACGTCATCCTGCTGGCCGGGACGATGAACCTGACCTCGATCGTGGTTCAGCAAGAGGGCTGGATCTGGAACTGGTTTGCCTTCGGCGGCGGGGCAGGGACCTGGCCGACGATCATCGTGATGATCCCGATGGCCGTGATATTCTTCGTTTCGGCCCTGGCCGAGACCAACCGTCCTCCGTTCGACCTTCCCGAGGCGGAATCCGAACTGGTCGCTGGCTATCAGGTCGAATATTCCTCCACGCCCTATCTGCTGTTCATGATTGGCGAATACGCCAACATCGTCTTCATGTGCGCCATGATCAGCCTGCTGTTCTTTGGCGGCTGGAACCCGGGTTTCCCCATCGACTTCGCGGCCGACTGGCCGGAGTTCCTGGTGAACGTCCTCCTGTTCCTGGTCTTCTTCGCCAAGATCGTCTTCTGGTTCGGCATGATCGCCTTGGTGAAGGCCTTCGTGCCCCGCTACCGCTATGACCAGCTGATGCGCCTGGGTTGGAAGATCTTCCTGCCGACCTCTTTGGTCTGCGTGGTCTTTGTCGCCGCTTGGCGCGTGTTCGCGGTGGGCGCATGACGCGTGCCCTCATCCTGACGATGGCGTTGGGGCTTACGGCCTGCACCATCCCGACCTATGAACCCGACCCGGTCTCGGCCACCCAGTGGGAGCGGCGACAGCAGGCCATAGAGCGCCAGCAGGCCGAAAAGGCCCGGCTGTGCCAGATCACCAAGGATGACGATCCGCGCAAGGAAGAGCTTTGCCGTGGCGTCAGGAGAGATCGCTGATGTTGAACCGTATCGTCCAGGCCGCGAAGGGTGCGCTGCTGATCGATGTGATCGGTGCTGTCGGCCTGTCGCTGAAATACATGGCCCGTCCCAAGATGACGGTGAACTATCCGTTCGAGCGCAATCCGCAGTCGCCGCGTTTTCGGGGCGAGCATGCTCTGCGCCGCTATGCCAATGGCGAGGAACGTTGCATCGCCTGCAAACTGTGCGAGGCTATCTGCCCAGCTCAGGCCATTACCATCGAGGCCGAGCCGCGCGCCGACGGCAGCCGCCGCACGACCCGCTATGACATCGACATGGTCAAATGCATCTACTGCGGTCTGTGCCAGGAGGCCTGCCCGGTGGACGCGATCGTGGAGGGTCCAAACTCGGAGTTCACGACCGAGACCCGCGAAGAACTGCTGTATGACAAGGATCGACTGCTGGCCAACGGTGACCGTTGGGAGCGTTTGATCGCCAAGAATCTGGAACTCGACGCGCCTTACCGGTAAGGCGCACTCGCTGAAACGGGCCGCGATTCCTTCAAAGGAGTCGTCGCCATAGTCGAAAGGGGCGAAGGCCTCCGATGTTGCAAGGCATTGCCTTCTATCTGCTGGCGGCGGTGGCCGTGGTGAGCGCCCTTCTGGTCGTCACCGCGAAGAACCCCGTGCACAGCGTTCTTTGGCTGATTCTGGCCTTCTTTTCGTCGGCCGGGCTGTTCGTCCTGCTGGGGGCGGAGTTCCTGGCTATGCTGCTGGTCGTCGTCTACGTCGGCGCGGTTGCAGTGCTGTTCCTGTTCGTCGTCATGATGCTGGACGTCGACTTCGTGAAGCTGCGCGAGGGCTATGCGCGCTATCTGCCGCTGGCGGCGATCGTGGCGGCGGTTCTGCTGGCCGAGGTGATCGTGATCTCGCTGACGGTGGCCAGCGGCGGCGCGGCGGCCGATGCGGTCGGACCGGTCGCGGCGACGGCGGACCAGAGCAACGTCGAGGCCATCGGTCGGGTGCTCTACACCGACTACGTCTATTTCTTCCAGGCGGCGGGGATCGTGCTGCTGATCGCCATGATCGGGGCCATCGTCCTGACCCTGCGCCACAAGCCCAACATCAAGCGCCAGAACATCGCCCGCCAGGTCGGCCGCGATGCCAAGACCGCCATGGAGGTCAAGTCCGTGACCACCGGGGCCGGCGTCACCCCGGAGGATCTGATCTGATGGCCGTTTCGCTCGCACATTATCTGGCGGTCGCCGCCATCCTGTTCACCATCGGTGTCTTCGGCATCTTCGTGAACCGCAAGAACGTCATCATCATCCTGATGTCGATCGAGCTGATCCTGCTGGCCGTGAACATCAACTTCGTCGCCTTTTCGGCCTATTTGAACGATGTCCAGGGGCAGATCATGGCCATGTTCGTCCTGACCGTCGCCGCGGCCGAAGCCGCTGTTGGCCTGGCCATTCTGGTGACCTTCTTCCGCAACCGTGGCGACATCGCGGTTGACGATGCCAGCGCGATGAAGGGCTGATCGTGGACTATCAGACCCTCGTCATCCTGGGCGTCTTCGCCCCCCTGATCGGTGCCGCGATCGCCGGCTTCTTCGGTCGTCGCATCGGCAATACGGCCTCGCAGGCCGTTACGACCGGCCTGCTGTTCGTGTCCTGCATCGTCGCCTGGATCGTCTTTGGCAACTGGACCTGGGGCGAGCTGGAGCCGTTCACAGTCACCCTGGCACCCTTCATCAATGTCGGTGATTTCCAGTCGGACTGGGCCATCCGTATCGACGCCCTGTCGGCGACCATGCTGGTGGTGGTCACCACCGTGTCCTCGCTCGTCCACCTGTACAGCTGGGGCTATATGGCCGAGGACCCGGATAAGCCGCGGTTCTTTGCCTATCTGTCGCTGTTCACCTTCGCCATGCTGGCGCTGGTCACCGCCGCCGACTTCATGCAGCTGTTCTTCGGCTGGGAAGGGGTGGGGCTGGCGTCCTATCTGCTGATCGGCTTCTGGTTCAAGAAGCCCACGGCCAGCGCCGCCGCGATCAAGGCATTCGTCGTCAACCGCGTCGGCGACTTCGGCTTTGCGCTGGGCATCATCACCGTCTTCTGGATGTTCGGCACGATCCAGTTCGCCGAGCTGTTCCCGATGATCGCGTCGAAGGCCGGGACCGGCTGGGACTTCATCGGTTACCGCTGGTCGGCGCTGGATCTGGCGGGCTTCCTGCTGTTCATCGGCGCGATGGGCAAGTCGGCGCAGTTCTTCCTGCACACCTGGCTGCCTGACGCCATGGAAGGCCCGACGCCCGTGTCGGCCCTGATCCACGCCGCAACCATGGTCACGGCCGGCGTCTATATGGTCTGCCTGCTGAGCCCCATCTACGAATACGCGCCCGTCGCGGCCGGCATCATCGCCGTCATCGGGGCCATAACGGCCATGTTCGCCGCGACCGTCGGTCTGATGCAGAACGACATCAAGCGGGTCATCGCCTATTCGACCTGTTCGCAGCTGGGCTACATGTTCTTCGCGGCGGGTGTCGGGGCCTATCAGGCCGCCATGTTCCACCTTTTCACCCACGCCTTCTTCAAGGCCCTGCTGTTCCTGGGCGCAGGCTCGGTGATCCACGGCATGCATCACGAGCAGGACATGCGGAAGATGGGTGGGTTGTGGAAGCTGCTGCCCGTCACCTATGCGGTCATGACCATCGGTACTATCGCCATCACCGGCCTGGGCATTCCCGGCGTCGGCGGCTTTGCGGGCTTCTATTCCAAGGATTCGATCATCGAGAGCGCCTATGCGGCGGCGATGACGGGGCACAGCCCGTTCGGCCTGTTCGCCTTCTTCATCGGCATCGTGGCGGCGGGTCTGACGGCCTACTACTCTTGGCGGCTGGTCTTCATGACCTTCCACAACAAGCCAGTCTGGAAGGACGAAGGCGCGCATCATCACGACGACCACGCCACGGACGCCCAGCTGGAAACCCATTCAGAGCCGCTGGCCGATGACGCTCATGCCCACGACGATCACGCGCATGACGACCACGCCCATCACGGCCCGCTGACGCCGCATGAGAGCCCCTGGGTCATGCTGGTGCCACTGATCATCCTGTCGATCGGGGCCGTGGCTGCCGGTCTGGTCTTCGCGCCCAGCTTCATCGGGGATCACGAGCATCATTTCTGGCGCGGCGCGATCTTCGTGGCCGAGGCCAACCACGTGCTGCACGAAAGCCACTATGTACCAACATGGGTGAAATGGTCGCCGCTGATCCTGACGCTGATCGGAACCGCCTTCGCCTTCTGGATCTATGTGCTGAAGGAAGGCATGGCCAAGCGGATGGCCGACAGGGGCGGGGTCATCCACGGCTTCCTGTACAACAAGTGGTATTTCGACGAGCTGTACGCCTTCGTCTTCGTGCGCGGGGCCAAGGGGCTGGGTGACCTGTTCTGGAAGGTCGGCGACGTGAAGGTCATCGACGGCGGCGGGCCCAATGGCGTCGCCTGGCTGTCGCGCCGGTTCGCCGGCGGCCTGGCCCGCTTCCAGTCCGGCCAGGTCTATTTCTACGCCTTCGTCATGCTGATCGGCCTGGTCGGTTTCCTGGCCTATGCCATCACCTCGTGGGGAGCCTGATCTTGCCCCAGATCCCCTTCATCCTCAGCCTCATCACCTTCCTGCCGCTGATTGGCGGGGGTGTGATCCTGCTGTCGCGCCTGCTCAACAAGGCCGGGGCCGACAATGCCGCGCGCTGGATTGCCATGGGCACGACCCTGGTCACCCTGGCTCTGTCGGTCGTACTGGTCGGTACGTTCGATCAGTCCAGCGCGGCCTATCAATTCGTGGAACGCTACGTCTGGTTCGTCGGCGCGGAGTACCACATGGGCGTGGACGGGATTTCGATCCTGTTAGTTCTGCTGACGGCCTTCCTGATGCCGATCTGCATCCTGGCCAGTTGGAAGACCATCACCGACCGCGTGGTCGAATACATGATCGCCTTCCTGGTGCTGGAGACGCTGGTCATCGGGGTGTTCACCTCGCTGGACCTGTTCCTGTTCTACATCTTCTTCGAGGGCACCCTGGTGCCGATGTTCCTGATCATCGGCATCTGGGGCGGGGCGAACCGCATCTATGCCTCGTACAAATTCTTCCTCTACACCCTGCTGGGGTCCGTCCTCATGCTGCTGGCCATGCTGTGGATGGCCCAGGATGCGGGCACGACCAGCATTCCGGCGCTGAAGGAACATGTCTTCGACGCCCGCTATCAGCCTCTGCTGTGGCTCGCCTTCTTTGCCTCGTTCGCAGTCAAGATGCCGATGTGGCCGGTGCACACCTGGCTGCCGGACGCCCACGTTCAGGCCCCGACGGCGGGTTCGGTCATTCTGGCCGGCATCCTGCTGAAGCTGGGCGGCTACGGCTTCATCCTGTTCAACATTCCGATGTTCCCGCTGGCGTCCCAGATGTTCGCGCCGCTGGTGTTCGCCCTGTCCGTAATCGCGATCGTCTACACCTCGCTGGTTGCCTTCCGTCAGACGGACATCAAGAAGCTGATCGCCTATTCATCGGTGGCCCACATGGGCTTCGTGACCATGGGCATCTTCGCGGGCAACGACACGGGCGTTCAGGGCGCGGTGTTCCAGATGCTGAGCCACGGCCTGATATCGGGCGCGCTCTTCCTGTGTGTCGGCGTCGTCTATGACCGGATGCATACGCGAGAGATCGCCTTCTACGGCGGCCTGACCAATCGCATGCCCTGGTTCGCGGCCATCTTCCTGATGTTCACCATGGCCAACGTCGGCCTGCCGGGCACCTCGGGCTTCATCGGGGAAATCCTGACGATGACCGGCGTCTATCAGGTCTCGACCTGGGCGGCCTTCGTGGCGGCCTCGGGCGTCATCCTGTCGGCCATCTATGCCCTGACGCTGTACCGCAACGTCATGTTCGGCGAGATCGTCAATCCGGCGCTGAAGACCATCGCTGATATCGACAAGCGCGAGCTGGCGCTGTTCGTGCCGCTGATCGTCGGGACCATCTGGCTGGGCGTCCAGCCGGGTCTGGTGCTGAACTATACCGCCGCCTCGGTCGAGGCGCTGACCGCCACCTATCGCGCTGTGATCGGCGGGTGAGACCATCATGCAAGATCTGATTCCCGCCCTTCATCTGTCCGCGCCGGAAGGCACGCTAGCCGTCGGTGGGCTGGTGCTGCTGATGCTCGGAGCCTTCATGGGCGAGAAGAGCGCCCGCCTGGTCTCGATCCTGTCGGTCGCCCTGCTGGTCGCCGCCACCGCCGTGACCGTGACCGGCCCGTTGGGCCAGGCGTTCAACGGGGCCTATGTAGCCGATCCGCTGGCCGTCTACGGCAAGGCGATCATCTTCCTGTCCAGCGCGATCTGTATCGTGCTGGGTGGCGGCTGGATGCAGCGGGCGAAGATCGCGCGGTTTGAGTATCCCATCCTGATCGTCCTGGCCTCGGCTGGCATGGGCATGATGGCGTCATCGGGCGACCTGATCTCCATGTATGTCGGGATCGAGCTGCATTCGCTGGCGCTGTATGTGCTGGCCGCCTTCCACCGCGACGACCTGAAGGCGTCCGAGGCAGGCCTGAAGTATTTCGTGCTGGGGGCCCTGTCGTCCGGCCTGCTGCTGTACGGGGCCAGTCTGGTCTACGGCTTCACCGGCTCGATGAACTTTCAGGAGATCGCGGCCTATGCGGTCGAGAATCCGTCCGTCGGTCTGGTCTTCGGCCTGGTCTTCGTGATCTGCGGCCTGGCGTTCAAGATCTCGGCCGCGCCGTTCCATATGTGGACCCCCGACGTCTATGAGGGCGCGCCGACCCCGGTCGTGGCCCTGTTTGCCACCGCTCCCAAGATGGCGGCCATGGTTCTGGTTGCGCGCGTGCTGATCGACGGCTTTGCCGGCCCGCACGATCAGTGGGCCCAGGTGCTGGTGCTGATCTCGCTGATTTCGTTCGCCGTCGGTGCGTTCGGCGGTCTGGCGCAAAAGAACATCCAGCGCCTGCTGGCCTATTCGTCGATCGCCAACATCGGCTACGCCCTGCTGGGTATCACGGCGGGGACGGAGGCGGGCCTGCAGGCCATGCTGATGTTCATGACCCTGTATGTCGTGGACCAGCTGGGCTTCTTCGCCATCCTGCTGTCGCTGTCCAAGGGCGGCAAGCCGGTGCGGACCATCGCCGATCTGGCGGGGCTGAGGCGGACGCGGCCGGTGACGGCCATCGCCCTGACGGTGCTGTCGCTGTCGGTGCTGGGCATGCCGCCGTTCTCGGGCTTCTGGGGCAAATACTATGTCTTCGGTGCCGCCGTGGATGCGGGCTACTGGATGGTGGCGACCGCCGGTCTGGTCGCCTCGGTCGTGGCCGCCTTCTACTATCTGCGGATCATCAAGCTGATGTGGTTCGATCCGCCGGTGGATGAGGTGCCGTTCGATGCCGCCCCGGTCGAGGCCAGGACGATCGCCATCGCCGGTGCCGCCTTCGCCTTTCCGCTGGTCATCGTCGGTCTGACGTGGATCGAGCCGTTGACGCGGGTCGCTGCGACCAGCTTCAACGCCGGCTAGGGTGGACGCGGCCCCCGTCCTGCTGTTCGACCAGCTCGACTCGACCAATGCCGAGGCGCGGCGTCGGGCCGAGGCAGGGGAGGCGGGGCCGCTGTGGATCACCGCCCGTCGTCAGACGCAGGGCCGTGGGCGCCGCGGCCGGGAATGGGCCAGTCAGGACGGCAATCTGTTTGCCACCCTGCTCCACGTCGTGAACAGGTCGCCCGCCGAGGCAGCGCAGATCACCTTCATCGCGGCCCTGGCCGTCGCCGATTTGCTGGATCGTTATGCCCCGCCGTCGCTGGTCACGATCAAATGGCCCAATGATGTGATGCTGGCGGGCGTGAAGGCCTCGGGCATTCTGGTCGAGTCCGGAGCGCATGCGTCCGGCGGTCTGTGGCTGGCGGTCGGTATCGGCGTCAACCTGGCCCACGCGCCGCAGGAGACGGAGCGACCCGCCACGGCCCTGGTCGATCATCTGGCCGCCGGTGTCGCCGTGCCGCCGGCCATCGAGGTGGCCGCGCGTCAGTTGGCTGAGGCCTTTGCCGTCTGGCTGCACCGCTGGGAGACACTGGGGTTTCAGCCGATCCTCGATGCTTGGGCCGCCCGCACGCCGGGGCTGGACGGTCCTGCCGTTGCACGATTGGGCCATGAGACGGTCGAGGGCCGGGCCGAGGGCGTGGCCGCCGACGGTGCCCTGAAACTGCGACTGGCCGACGGATCGCTGCGGCTGATCTCCGCCGGCGATGTCTTCTTTGGGGAAGCTGCCTGATGCTGCTGGCGATCGAGCAAGGCAATACCAACACCCTGTTTGCGATCCATGACGGATCCGAATGGATCGCGCAGTGGCGGACCTCGACCTATGCCAACCGCACGGCGGACGAATACGCCGTCTGGCTGCATCAGCTGCTGACCATGCGAGACCTGTCGATCAGCCAGCTGGATGGCTGCATCATCTCCAGCGTGGTGCCCCAGTCGATCTTCAACCTGCGCAACCTGGCGCGGCGCTATCTGAACGTCGAACCCATGGTCATCGGCGAGAACGTCGACCTGGGCATCGCCGCGCGCATCGACAAACCCAGCGAGGCCGGGGCCGACCGGCTGGTCAATGCCATCGGGGCGCATCTGGTCTATCCCGGCGACCTGATCGTGATCGACAGCGGTACGGCCACCACCTTCGACGTCGTGGCCGCCGACGGGGCATTCGAGGGCGGCATCATCGCGCCCGGCGTCAACCTGTCGCTGCAGGCCCTGCACGAGGCCGCCGCAATGTTGCCCCGCATCGCCATTCAAAAGCCTGCGAAAGTCATCGGCAAGGACACCGTCTCCAACATGCAGTCCGGCGTCTTCTGGGGCTATATCGCCCTGATCGAAGGCCTGGTAGCGCGCATGAAAGACGAGTGGGGCGCGCCCATGACCGTCATCGGAACGGGCGGCGTGGCCAGCCTGTTCGAGGGCGCAACGACATCAATCGACCGGTTCGATCCGGACCTTACTATCCGCGGCCTGCTGGAAATCTGGCGGCGGAACACCCACCTCAAGGACACATGAAAAAGAACACAAACGACGAACTCGTCTTCATACCGCTGGGCGGTTCGGGCGAAATCGGGATGAACCTGAATGTCTACGGCTACGGGCCGGAGACGAACCGCGAATATCTGATCGTCGACGTGGGCGTGACCTTCGGCGACCTGTCGACGCCCGGCGTCGATGTGATCGTGCCCGATCCGGAGTTTCTGGACGGCGAGAATATTCGCGGCATCGTCCTGACCCATGCGCATGAGGACCATATCGGTGCGCTGGGCTGGCTGTGGACGCGCATCAAGGCTCCGATCTATGCCACGCCCTTCACCGCCTTCCTGATCCGCGAAAAGCTGCGCGAGGCAGGGGTGCTGGATCAGGTGAAGATCGTCGAGGTGCCGCTGTCGGGGACCATCGATCTGGGCCCTTTCCAGGTGACGATGATCACCATGACGCACTCGATCGCCGAGCCGAATGCCCTGGCCATCAAGACGCCGTTGGGTACGGTCTTTCACACAGGCGACTGGAAGCTGGACCCCACGCCGGTCATCGGTCAGCCGACCGACATCGCGGCCATCACCAAGCTTGGCGACGAGGGCCTGCTCGCCATGGTCTGCGATTCCACCAACGTCTTCGTCGAGGGGCAGGCGGGGTCGGAGCTGGACGCGCAGGCCGGTCTGATCGAACTGATCGGCAGCCTGAAGAAGGGCCGGATCGCCGTCGGTTGCTTCGCTTCCAACGTGGCCCGGATGGTCAGTGTGATGAAGGCCGCGCAACTGGCCGGGCGTCGCGTCGCCCTGGCCGGGCGGTCGATGCACAAGATCACGGCGGCGGCCAAACACGTCGGCCTGTTCGGTGACAGCCAGCGCATCCTGTCGGAGGAAGAAGCTCGCGTCTGGCCTGCGGATGAAATCCTGTACCTCTGTACCGGCAGCCAGGGCGAAGATCGCGCCGCCCTGTCGCGCGCCTCGCAGGGGACGCACCCGGTCATCAAACTGGGTCTGGGCGACCACTGCATCTTCTCGTCGCGGGTCATTCCCGGAAACGAACTCTCGATCGCGGCCCTGCAGGACCGGCTCGCGGACCGCGGGGTGCGGCTCTACACCGAGAAGGATCACCCGCACGTCCACGTCTCTGGCCACCCGTGCCGCGATGAGATGAAGCAGATGTACGCCTGGGCGCGGCCGAAGATCGCGGTGCCCACCCACGGCATGCGCCGCCACCTGGCCGAACATGCCAATCTGGCCAAGGATCTGGGCGTGGCCGAGACGGTGCAGCCTCGCAACGGCGACATGGTGCGCCTGGCCCCCGGACCCGCCGCCATCATCGACGAGGTGCCGCATGGCCGCCTGTATGTCGACGGCGGTCGCCTGGTGACCGAACAGGGCGAGGCGATGCACGAGCGTCGTCATGCCTCCAACAACGGTGTGCTGATCGTCAGCTTTGCGATGGACAAGCGCGGCAAGATCGTTAGCGACATCGACGTCCGCTCCATCGGCCTGCCCGGTGATGCGGAGCGTCCGCTGGGTGATGCGCTAGACGATCTGGCCGAACGGGTTGAGGTCGCGGTCGGCAAGTTGAAGGGCCCAGCCCTGGAAGACGAAATGGTCATCGAGCAGGCTGTGTCGCGTGCGCTCAAGAAGGCCAGCCAGCAGATCTGGGATCGTCGCCCCATCGTGGAGACGGTCATCCTGCGGCTCTAGGCAGATGCAGGGTCGGGGGCGCGCGCGGCTGAAGGTGACAGGGGCCAAGGCACTGGACCGCGTCCGCCATGCGCGTCACCCTCTGCATGGCTGGCGCAAATGGGCGCTGATCCTGTTCCAGTCCGCGGTCGGCCTGGTCGTCCTGTTCGCCCTGGTGAACCTGACGCTCAGCCTGACGACGTTCCGGGGCAGCAATCCCGCCGATCGTATGATCGACGAGGTGCGCGGCCTGTGGTTCAGCCCGGCGGACGGACGCGCCGTGTCGGCCACAGCGTTTGCGGCCGTTCATGGCGGAGAGCTCGGCTCCAATCCGTCTGCCGACGACATTCACCGTCATTTCGGGCGCGAAGCCGAACAGGGCGTGTTCCTGCTGGACCACGTGATGGCCGACTACATTCTGAAGCGGTTCGGCCGGATCGACGGTCGGACCCTGCCATCCGGCGTCTATGTCGGGGCGCATGCCTTGGGCCCCGATGGCGATCCGTGGGTGCGCGTCACCAAATGGCCGGCGCATTATCTGATGTTCCCGCGCCACGCCTATATCCTGGTCGTGCCGGAGAGCGGGGCGGCCATCGCCTTTTCAGCCAGCCAGAACGCCAAGTTCGATCCGGATCTGCCGGATGGCGATCGTCTGGGCGCGCGTGTGGCCGTCTATGATCCGGACGCCTATGACTTCCCCAGTTCGGGTCAGGCGCTGCATGAGATGACGCTGATCACGAACGACCCGGCGGCGGTCGCCGCCGCGCCCGCCGATCTGGCGCGGGCGAGGGCTGAGCTGGACGCCAGCGGCCTGCGCTATGGTCTGCTGGCCCCAAACTCCAACACCGTGGTCGGATGCATCCTGGAGCGGTCGGGGGCCATGACGGCCGAGCAGCGTAGCCGTATTTTGCTGGCAATCAGGGCACCGGGAATCGGCGCGGACTGCTGGTAGGCTTTGAATCCCGGCGCGGCCCTACCTATAAGGAGCCGAATCCGTTTGCCCCAAGGTCCCGCATGCCCGACGCCCCCTCAGAGTTCCGATACAAGCGCGTCCTGCTGAAGGTGTCGGGCGAGGTGCTGATGGGCGATCAGGCTTACGGCATCGATCAGAAGACGGTGGCGACGGTGGCCCAGGCCGTGGCGGATGTCGCGCGTGAAGGCATCGAGATTTGCCTGGTTATCGGCGGCGGCAACATCTTCCGGGGCCTGTCCAAGGCGGCTGGCGACATGGAACGTGCCACGGCCGACTATATGGGCATGCTGGCCACGGTCATGAACGCCCTGGCCATGCAGGCGGCGCTCGAGAAGATCGGCGTCCAGACGCGGGTGCAGAGCGCCCTGACGATGAATGCCGTGGCCGAGCCCTATGTGCGCCGTCGGGCCCTGCGTCATCTCGAGAAGGGGCGGGTGGTGATCTTTGCCGCCGGTGTCGGTGCGCCGTTCTTCACGACCGATTCCGGAGCCGCCCTGCGTGCCGCCGAAATGGGCTGCGATGCCTTGCTGAAGGGCACCAGCGTGGACGGCGTCTATACGGCCGATCCCAAGAAGGACAAATCGGCGACCCGGTACGAGACTTTGACCTATCATGACGTCCTTGCGCGAGACCTGAAGGTCATGGACGCCTCGGCGATCGCCCTGATGCGTGACAGCGGCATCCCGATCGTGGTCTTCTCGATCCGGGAAGATAATTCGCTCCGGCGTACTCTGACGGGCGAAGGCACGTTCACCGTGATATCGTCCTCCGACAAGGCCGCCTGACCGGCCCGCTGGCGCACGACAAGAAACGACGAGAGAAACCGACCATGGCCAAGCCCGACCTGAAGACTTACCGCGACCGCATGGACAAGGCAGTCGCCGCGCTCAAAGAAGAGTTCAATGGCCTGAGGACCGGTCGGGCCAACGTCGGCCTGCTGGATCCGGTGCAGGTGCAGGCCTACGGCTCCAACTCGCCGCTCAACTCGGTCGCAGCCATCAGCGTGCCTGAGCCGCGCATGATTTCGGTCAGCGTCTGGGACAAGTCGATGGTTGGCCCAGTCGAGAAGGCGATTCGCGCCGCAGGCTTGGGCCTGAACCCCATCGTGGACGGTCAGACCCTGCGCATCCCCGTGCCGCCCCTGACCGAGGAGCGCCGCAAGGAACTGGCCAAGCTGGCCGGGAAATATGCCGAGCAGCAGAAGATTTCCGTTCGCAACGTGCGCCGCGATGCCAATGACGATCTCAAGAAGGCCGAAAAGGCCGGTGACATCAGCCAGGATGAGCAGAAGAAGATGGAAGCCGACGTCCAGAAGGACACCGATGCCGCCATCAAGCGCGTCGATGAGGCCCTGAAGATCAAGGAACAGGAGATCATGCAGGTCTGACGCCCCGTCTCTGACGCCCACGTCCGACCTGTCTGTGCCCATGGACAGTCCCGCCTATTCCGTCCCGTCCGGCAAACCCGGCCCCCACCACGTCGCCCTGATCATGGACGGCAACGGGCGCTGGGCTGAAGCGCGTGGTCTGCCGCGCGCCATGGGGCACCGTGAGGGCGTGCAGGCTTTGAAGCGCACGGTCCAGGCCGCGCCCGAGCTCGGCATCCGCTGCCTGACGGTGTTCGGCTTCTCGACCGAGAACTGGCGGCGTCCGGCGGAAGAAGTCATCGATCTGATGGGTCTGGTCCGCTCCTATGTGGCCAGCGACCTCAAGCGGCTGGAGAAGGAAGGCGTCCGCGTGCGCGTCCTGGGTCGCCGCACGGGCCTGCCCGCCGACATCGCCGCCATCGTCGAGCGAGCCGAGGCCACGACGGCGCACAACGACAGATTCCTGCTGCAAGTGGCCTTCAACTACGGCGGCCGCGCCGACATCGTCGATGCGGCCCAGCGCTATGTCGAGCGCGTGCTGGCTGGCGAGGCGACAGGTCCCCTGGACGAGGAAGCACTGGCCCTTGGTTTGTCCGGTGCAGGCGCGCCCCCGGTGGATGTGATTGTGCGCACGTCAGGTGAGCAGAGGCTTTCGAACTTTCTGTTGTGGGAAGCGGCCTATGCCGAACTGGTCTATCAGAATGTGCTGTGGCCCGATTATGGGCCAGCCGCTCTGGCCGATGTGGTGCAGCAGTATCTGAACCGGGACCGTCGGTTCGGAGGCGTAGCATCGTCGACCGCTCCGGCGCTCGCGACCGGCTGATGGCGGTTCGCGCCGGTGACATCGGGCTGAGAGCCGCCTCTGCGATCGTGCTGGCCCCGGCCGCCGTTCTGGCGATCTGGCTCGGTGGGCTGTGGTTCCTGGGGTTGATGCTGCTGGCTTGCGGCTTGTTGGCCGTCGAATGGTCGACCATGAGTGCCTCACGCGCCTGGCGGGTCATGGCCGGAGCGGTCGGTTTCGGTCTGATGGCGGGTGTCATTTCCGCCTATGCCAACCAGCTGTCGCTGGCGCTCGTGCTGCTTGTGTTCGGCGCAATGGCGGCGGGCGTCTATGCCCGCAGCCGGGGGCAGGAGGCGCTGGATGCCGCCTATGGTGTGCTTTATCTCGGCTGGCCTGCGGTTCTGCTGATCTGGTTGCGAGACGGCGATACAGCCATCGGCCTGGCCTGGACAGTTTTTGCCTTCGTGATCGCTTGGTCGTCGGACATCATGGCCTATCTGGCCGGCAGTCTGATTGGCGGGCCCAAGCTGTGGCCGCGGTTTTCGCCCAACAAGACCTGGTCCGGCTTCATCGGGGGGCTGGCAGCCGGAACCATGGCCGGCGCAATCATGGCAGGCGGATTTCCGGTGTGGTTCTCGTTCTGGCCCGACATGGGACTAGGCGCGGTCTGGGGAGCACTGCTGGGCTTCACCGCCGCCGTCGCCACCATGGCCGGTGACCTGTGGGAATCGGCGCTGAAGCGCCGTTATGGCGTCAAGGACGCCGGCAATCTGATCCCTGGGCACGGAGGTCTGCTGGACCGGGTGGATGGTCTGATGTTCGCAGTCGTCGTGGTCGCGTGTGGACGTCTGATCGCCATTCATTGGGGTGGCGGCGCATGATTCGTCGAAGGGTCACAGTCCTGGGTTCCACCGGCTCGGTCGGCTGTTCGACGCTTGAGTTGATGGATCAGGCCGAGCGGTCAGGGACGGGCGCGTTCGAGGTCGAGGCTCTGACCGGCGGGGCCAATATCGCCCGTCTGACCGAACAGGCCCGGCGCTGGAAGCCGCGTATTGCCGTGACGGCCGACCCTACGCGGCTTAACGATTTGCGTGACGCATTGGCGGGCACCGGCATCGAGGTCGCAGCAGGCGACGACTCCGTAGTCGAGGCTGCGACCCGACCTGCGGACTGGATCATGGCCTCCATCGTCGGCGCGGCGGGACTGCGGTCGGCTTGGGCGGCGGCCACGACCGGCGCGACCCTGGCCCTGGCCAACAAGGAAAGCCTTGTCTGCTGCGGCCCGGCTCTGATCCAGCGGGTGAGGGCGGCTGGCGGTCGGTTAATCCCGGTCGATTCCGAACATTCTGCAATCTTTCAAGTGTTTCCCAATCAGGCACCGGAACAGGTCGCGCGACTGATCCTGACCGCGTCGGGTGGGCCGTTCCGCACCATGCCGCGTTCTGCCCTGACCGCCATCACGCCCGAACAGGCCGTCGCGCATCCCAACTGGAGCATGGGGGCCAAGATTTCGGTCGACAGCGCGACCATGGCCAACAAGGGCCTGGAAATGATCGAGGCGGCCTATCTGTTCGACATGCCCGCCGAGCGGATCGACGTGGTCGTCCATCCTGAATCGATCATCCACAGCCTGGTCGAATACGTCGATGGTTCGACCTTGGCCCAGATGGGGCCACCAGACATGAAGACGCCGATCGCCTGCGCCCTGGCCTGGCCTGACCGCCTGGCCTGGAAGGCGCCAAAGCTGGACCTCGCCGCTCTTGGCCGGCTGACGTTCGAGGCCCCGGACGAAGACAGGTTTCCGGCCCTGGCTCTGGCACGTCAGGCGCTGACGGCCGGGGGCATAGCACCCATCGTCTTCAACGCCGCCAATGAGGTCGCGGCCCTGGCGTTTCTGGATCGGCGACTGGCCTTTCTCAATATTGCCGCAGTCGTCGCCGACACCGTGGAACAGATGACGGGATCGGTTACGCTCCCTGATCATGGGGATGCCTGCGATTCTGCCCTGGCCATCGACAAGATGGCCAGGCAGGCGGCCGAAGCGGTCGTTCTCAGGCTGAACAAGGCGGCGTGAGCCGTCACGGGGAGATGACGACCGAATGATCGCCTTCATCGGCCAGATACTGATCTCGATCGCGGCCTTTTTGGTTGTGCTAACGACGATTGTCACGATCCATGAGCTGGGCCATTTCTGGGTCGCCCGGGCATGCGGCGTGAAAATCGACCGGTTTTCGATCGGCTTCGGCAAGGCGATCTTCAGCCGCACGGACAAACACGGCACCGAATGGCGCTTCGCCTGGCTGCCACTGGGGGGTTACGTCAAGTTTTCCGGGGATCTGGACGCCGCCAGCGTGCCCGATGCAGCTGGGTTGGCTGAACTGCGTCAGCGCCTGGTGACCGACCAAGGGGCCGGAGCCGAGCGCGACTATTTCCACTTCAAGCCAGTCTGGCAGCGCGCACTGATCACGGCTGCGGGGCCTGCGGCCAACTTCGTTCTGGCCATGGTGCTGCTGACCTTGTTGTTCAGCGTCGTAGGCGAGCAGATCGCCGCGCCTCGCGTCATGGCCGTTGCACCCAACAGCCCGGCCGCGAGTGCCGGATTCCAGCCTCGTGACCTGATTCTGACGGTCAACGGCCGTGCGGTTCAGGAGGGAGCCGAGGTCACCCAGGCGGTGGTGCTCAGCGCCAATGATCCTGTAACTTTCACTGTTGAGCGGGCTGGCCAGCTTGTGACCCTGGTCGCAACGCCCTTACGTCAAATGGAAGATAATGCCGTGGCTGGCCGCATCCGTGTGGCCCGAATTGGCTTGGCTCTTGGGGCGCTGCCGCAGGACGTCACTTCTCGCCGCCTCAATCCGATCCAGGCTGCTGAAAAGGGTGCCGACATTTTTGGCTCCACACTGAATGGCACCGTCACATATCTGGGCCGCATCTTTGCCGGCAAAGAATCAGGCGACCTGCTGAACGGTCCGGTTGGGATCGCCAAAGCCGCCGGTGGCATCACCCAGCAGGCGGCGTCGGTCTCGACTGATCTCGGTACCCAGGTTCAGGCGGTCGTCCTGACGCTGATTTATTTCGGCGCCATAGTTTCGATCGGAATGGGCTTTCTAAACCTCCTGCCGATTCCCGTCCTCGACGGGGGCCATCTGTTGTTCTACGGCTATGAAGCTGTGGCACGCAGGCCAGTCCCCGCGCGCGTTCAGGAGGTCGGCTACCGGGTCGGTCTTGCTTTGCTGGCGGGATTGATGTTGTTCGCCACCTGGAACGACCTGCAGAAGCTGAGCCTGTTCAAATTCCTCGGCGGGCTCGCATGAGCCGACGCCAGCCCCCGATGGTTTCCCGTATGATCCGACACGATGCGTCCACCCTCCGTTTCGCCCGCGGCCTGAGCCCCAGCCTGATGGCTATCGCCTTGGCGGCGGGGCTTGCCAGTCCCGCCTTTGCCCAGACCGCGCCAGCGACCGGCCCGATCACCGTCGAGAACGCCACTGCGGTTCAGGCTGCGCCACAGCCGCAAGAGGAGCGGCTGGTCATCAACCGCATCCTGGTGCGCGGGGCCCAGCGCATCGACCAGACAACCATCCTGTCCTACCTGCCGATCCAGCCGGGCGACACGGTCGATGCGGCGGTTCTGGACGTTGCGGTGCGTACCCTGACCCGCACGCAACTGTTTGCCGATGTCCAACTGGGCGTTCAGAACGGTGACCTGATTGTCGAGATCGTTGAGAACCCGATCATCAACCAGGTGACCTTCGAAGGTAATAGCGCGATTGCCACTACCAAGTTGACGGAAGAGGTCACTATTCGACCCCGCGGTATCTATACCCGGGCCCGCGTACAGGAAGACGTTGGAAAGATCGTCGAACTTTATCGTTTGTCGGGCCGTATCTCGGCAACCGTGACGCCCAAGCTGGTCCAGCTGGATCAGAACCGTGTAGATGTGGTTTTCGAGATCAATGAAGGTCCTGAAACAGGCGTTCGGTCTATAACCTTCTTGGGCAACAGCGCCTTTTCCGACAATGACCTTCGTGAGGTCATGGTGACCGAGCAGTCGGCCTGGTACAAGCTGTTCACGTCCAACGACAACTATGATCCAAATCGTTTGGACTACGACCGCGAACAATTGCGCAAGTTCTACACCAATCGTGGCTATTATGACTTCCGAGTTTTGTCGGCGATCAGCGAGCTCGCGCCTGACGACAGCGCGTTTGGCATAACCATCACTGTCAACGAAGGCGATCGGTACAATTTCGGCGAGATCGACATCGTCACTGAAAACGACCGCCTTCATCCTGATTTTCTGAAGCTGCTTTTGCCCATCGCTTCCGGTCAGTTGTATGAGAGCGACAAGATCGAGACGGCGGTGGACGCCCTGACATTTGCGGCGGGGTCGGCGGGCTACGCCTTCGTGGAAATCGAACCCACTTTCCGGGCCAATCCGGAAACCGATACCGTCGATGTCACCTTCAATGTGAAGGAGGGGCAGCGAGTTTACATCGACCGCATCAACATCGTTGGTAACACGCGCACCCTGGACAACGTCATCCGGCGCGAACTGACATTGAGCGAGGGTGACGCTTTCAATCGAACCCTGCTGGAGCGGTCTCGTAATAATCTGCGGGCTCTGGGCTTCTTCAAGGACGTCACGGTCGAGGAGGCGCGTGGTTCGGCACCTGACCGTTCGGTTGTCAACGTTACGGTCGAGGAACAGCCCACCGGCGAGCTCTCGGTTGGTGCCGGTTTCAGCTCGGTCGATAGTTTCGTGGTCAACCTGGGCATCACGGAGCGCAACTTTCGAGGTCGGGGTCAGAACGTCGTGGCCCGCGTCGAATGGGGGGCGTTGCGCCAACAAGTCGACTTCCGCTTTACGGAACCGAAATTCCTGGGGCGCGACTTGCGCGCCGGCTTTGATGCATTCCACTCACGGTACGACCTCAGTGAGTTCTCGTCTTACGACTACCGTTCGACAGGTGGTGGCCTGAGGCTATCCTATCCTCTCAATGGCTACACTTTGTTGAGTGGTCGTTATTTCCTGAAAAGCGACGAAGTTATTGTTCCTAATGGGTTTTGTGGAGTGAATGGCGCAGGTTCCAACGCGCTTTGCGACCAAATCGGGTCGTTCCTCAACTCATCGGCGGGCTACACGCTACTGGTCGACCGCAGGAATGACCCGATACGGCCGACCCGGGGCTGGACGGGAACCCTGCGCCAGGATCTTGCTGGTATTGGTGGGGACGTAAACTATCTCAAGACCGAAGCTGACGTGTCGGCCTATTGGGGCATCACGCCTTCCTGGATCGTGTCGACCACCGCTTCGGCAGGATATATTAGTGGATGGGGTGGCGATCCAATTCGGATCAATGATCGCTTCTTCAAGGGTGGCAACAGCTTCCGCGGATTTGAAACGGCCGGTCTTGGTCCGCGAGACCTGACAACTCAGGATGCTCTGGGTGGCAATTTTTATGCGATCGGTACAGTCCAGTTGACGGTGCCAAACTTCCTTCCGGAACAATACGGTATACGCACCGAACTGTTCGTGGATGTCGGAACGCTGGGCGCGCTCGATGACCGGTACACGGTAACTGATCAAGGGGTGACTGATCCGAATATCGTTGATGAGCTGAGATTGCGTGCATCTGCAGGTGTCAGCATCCACTGGAGATCGCCCATGGGGCCAATTCGTTTCGATCTTAGCCAGATCATTGGTTCCGAAGAATACGATCGCACCGAAACCTTCCGTTTCTCGACTTCCACACAGTTCTAGAATACGGCTCCCGCCGTTATTAAAGGTAGACCATGAAACTGATCGCTATTGGGGCATTTGCCCTTGCTTCGCTGGCCGCAGGTTCGGCCGCCGCCCAAACTGCCAATATCACGCATGGTGCCCCGATTGCCGGCATCTGCGTCTATGACAACGAAGAAGTTCTGGCGCGTTCCACCGCTGGCCAGTCCGTCCAGACAGGGATGCAACGTTTGCTGACCGAAGTGCAGGGCGAACTGGCCCCTTATGCTTCGGCGATTCAGACCGAGGTACAGTCGCTTCAGCAGGGCGGTGAAGCCGCAGATGCAGACGGTTCACGTCGTCGCGCCCTTCAAACGCGCGCCGAAGAGGCGCAACAACTGGAGCAGACCCGTCGCAATGAACTCCAGTATACGCAGGGCATGCAACTGCAAGCCATCGGAACTGCTGTCGAGCCAATCGTAATCGCGCTCTATCAGGAACGTGGCTGCAGTGTTCTGCTGAATCGTACTGCCGTGTATAGCGCTAATCCGGCAATGGATATTACGCCAACGGCCATCGAGCGCCTTAATGCAGCCCTTCCGTCGCTTTCCTTTAATCGCATGACGCCGCCGGCCCAACCGCAGCAATAGGCCGCTCTGCAATGCCTGATCCGCGCTTCTTTCAGAAAGCTGTCGATTGCCTCGGTGTCGACGAACTGGCGAAGCGGATCGGCGGTGAGGTTCTTCGCGGCGGAGATCGAAAGGTCTCCGCCGTAGCGCCTTTGGCCGGTGCCTCCTCGACTGATGTCGCCTTCCTGAGCGACAAGCGTTTCCTGCCTGCTCTCGCCGACAGCCAGGCCGCGTGCGTGATCCTGCCAGACTTTGCCATCGAGAAAGCTTCGGCCGACGCAGGGGTGATCGTTTCTCGCGAGCCTCAGGCGGCCTGGGCGCGGGCCGCTTCGTTGTTCCACCGGCCCTTGGTCCTGGATCTACAGTCGGATCTTGCCGATGTGGCAGAGGATGACACGGTGATGTTAGAGCCGGGAGTCGTCCTCGGCGCGGGTGTTCGTATCGGTCGGGGTACTCGCATCGGGGCGAATACAGTCATCGGCCCGGGTGTCCAGATCGGCCGGGATTGCCAGATCGGCTCCAATGTCAGCATCGGTTTCGCCTTGATTGGCGACCGGGTTCGTCTCTACGCCGGCGCGCGTATAGGCGAGGCCGGTTTTGGCGCTGCGGGTTCCAGTTCCGGGCCTATCGACATCCCCCAGCTGGGTCGGGTGATCATTCAGGATGGCGTCACCATCGGGGCCAACACCTGCATCGATCGGGGAGCCTACGACGACACCGTCATTGGCGAGAACTCCAAGATCGATAATCTCGTGATGATCGGCCATAATTGTGTGATCGGCCGCAATGTCCTGATGGCCGCCCTCACCGGAATCTCCGGCTCCGTCACCGTCGGTGACAATGTCATGTTCGGCGGCCAGGCGGGGGTCGGCGACCACATCACCATTGGGACCGGTGCCCGTGTCGCGGGCGGAGCCGGCGTTCTGGCCGACATACCGCCGGGCGAAACCTGGTCCGGATATCCGGCTAAACCCCTGCGACAATCCTTGCGCGAAGCGATCTGGCTCGCCAAACAGGTCTCGGGAAAGGCGCGTTCGTAGGCGCCGACGCTCAGAGAGCCCAGGAATGACCGACACGACCACCAGCATCAACATAGACTATGCCGAGGTGATGCGCCGCCTGCCGCACCGTTACCCCTTTCTGTTGGTCGACAAGGCCGAGAACTTCGTTCCCGCGACGTCGATTACGGGCATCAAGAACGTCACCCACAACGAGCCCTTTTTCCCCGGCCATTTCCCCATCGATCCCGTCATGCCCGGTGTTCTGATCGTTGAGGCGATGGCTCAGACCGGCGCGCTCCTGATGTCCAAGACGATGGATGTGGCCGTGGCGGACAAGGTCATCATGTTCATGTCGATCGACGGCGTTCGCTTCCGCAAACCCGCGCGTCCCGGTGACCAGTTGCGCATGGAGGTCAAGGTGACCCGTGCCCGCGGCGATGCCTACAAATTCCGGGGTGAAACCTTCATCGACGGCAAGCTGGCCGCCGAGGCTGAATTCATGGCCATGGTTGTTACCGTCGATCAGCCCGCCAGCTGATGGGCATTCATCCGACAGCCCAGGTCGATGCCAGTGCGCGACTGGCCGATGGTGTCGAGATCGGGGCATGGACGATCATCGGGCCGAACGTCGTCCTGACCGAAGGTGTCCGTATCGCCAGCCATGTGGTGATCCAGCAAGATACGACGGTAGGGGCTGGCACAACCATCCACCCGTTCTGTGTCATGGGCGGCGACCCACAGCATGGTGGCTACAAGGGCGAGCCCGTGGCACTGGAGATCGGCCAGAACAATACGATCCGCGAGCACGTAACCTTCAATCGGGGCACGCCGGGCGACCGCAAGCTGACGACCATAGGGTCCAACGGCCTGTTCATGACCGGCGCTCACGTCGGCCATGATTGCGTTGTCGGTGACAATGTCACTTTTGCCAACAACGCCACCCTTGGCGGCCACGCGCGGGTCGGCGACCGGGTCTTCCTGGGTGGCCTGGCGGCGGTGCATCAATTCGGGCGGATAGGGCAGGGCGCGATTGTGGGCGGCCTGTCGGCTGTTACGCGTGACGTGATCCCCTACGGCTCGGCCTGGGGCAATCACGTGCGGCTGCATGGGCTGAACCTGATCGGGCTGAAGCGCAAGGGCTATGGCAAGGATGCTGTGCGCCGCCTTCTGGCCGCCTATCGCGACATCTTCGAGGGCGAGGGGCTGTTTTCTGACAGGCTTGACGCAGCCGCCGCGACATACGCCGACCTGCCGGAAATTCAGGAGATCATCGCCTTCATCCGTGAAGACACCCGGCGCCCCGTCGCCTTGCCGGAACGATGAGGAGGCGATCGTGAGGGGCAAGCTGGGCCTGATCGCGGGGGGAGGGGCTCTTCCAGTATCTGTGGCTGCGCGCTGCGAGGCCGAGGGCCGACCGGTGTTCGTGGTGCGTCTGGCTGGGTTCGCCGATCCGCACCTGGCGCGATACCCGGGCATCGAGGCGGGCATGGCCGAGATCGGTCGGACGCTCTCGGCGTTGAAGAAGGCGGGGTGCGACGCGGTCTGTTTTGCCGGCACCGTCAACCGTCCGGACTTCAAGACGTTGAAGCCTGACTTAAAGGGCGCGACTCTGCTGCCCGGAATCGTGGCGGCCGCGACGAAGGGCGACGACGCCCTGCTGCGCAAGATTCTGTCGATCTTCGAGGGGGAAGGCTATGCGATCGAAGGGGCCGACGACATCCTGGGCGGCGAGACGCTGACCGCAGGCGCACTGGGGGCTGTCCACCCGACGCCGGAGCAGCTGTCGGATCTGCGAAAGGCCCTGCATGTTGCGGAGAAGGCAGGCGAACTGGATATCGGGCAGGGGGCCGTCGTCTGCGACGGCTTGGTCCTGGCCGTCGAGGCTCAGGAGGGCACCGATTCCATGCTGGCCCGTGTCGCAGGCCTGCCCTCCGATCTGCGCGGGTCTGCATCTTCTCGCAAGGGCGTGCTGGGCAAGGCCCCGAAACCCATCCAGGATTTGCGGGTGGACATGCCGGTCATCGGCACGCGAACCCTGGAGATGGCTGCTGCAGCCGGCCTGGCAGGTGTGGGAGGCATTGGAGGAAAGCTGATCCTGATCGATCGCCCCGCCATCGTCGCTACGGCCGATCGCCTCGGCCTCTTCGTCTGGGGCGAACCGGGCGACGACCGCCTGTGACCCAGCCACTCAAGATCATGCTCGTCGCCGCTGAGGCGTCCGGCGATGCACTCGGTGCGGGCCTTGCCACGGCCCTGAAGGCCAGGCGACCGGATGCGCGCTTCGTAGGGGTCGGCGGGCCCCGTATGGCCGAGCAGGGGATCGACAGTCCCTTCGACATAGCCTCCCTGTCGATCCTCGGCTGGATCGAGGGGCTCAAGGCCTACGGTCTGGTCAAGCAGCGGGTGGCCGAAACCGCGGCTCTTGCCGTGGCGGAGCGGCCCGATGCTGTGGTCCTGATCGACAGCTGGGGTTTCACCATTCGCGTCGCCAAGGCGTTGCGCGCGCAACTGCCTGGCGTGCCTGTGATCAAATATGTCGGCCCCCAGGTCTGGGCCTCGCGTCCAGGCAGAGCCAAGACGCTGGCCAGCACCGTCGATCATCTGCTGGCGCTCTATGCTTTCGACGCACCCTGGTTCGAGCGCGAAGGCTTGCCGACCACGGTTGTCGGGTCTCAAGCCCTGCACGTGGATATGTCGACGGCAGACCCGGTCAAGTTCCGTCGGTCGCGAAGCATAGCGCCGGATGAAAACCTGCTGCTGGTCCTGCCCGGTAGCCGCCCGTCTGAAATCCGTCTGATGACGCCTGTCTATGAAGCAGCTGTTGCGAGCTTGAAGGCTTCCGATCCCTCGCTGGAAGTCGCTGTTGTCGCTGCGGGCACCGTCGCGCAGGACGTCACGGCCCGCGTAGCCTCGTGGCCGTTCCGCGCTCACATGGTATCGGAGGCCGAGAAATACGACGCCATGCGCGCCGCGACCGTGGCCCTGGCGACCAGTGGTACAGTCTCGACTGAATTGGCCCTGGCGGGTGCGCCGATGGTCATCAGCTACAGGTTTCAGCCGCTCAGCTACGCGCTGATGAAGCCGTTCTTCACCGGAAAATATGCGACCCTGTTCAATCACGCCGCCGATGCCGAGATCGCGCGCGAGCTGATTCAGAACGACGCGACGCCAGACAAGGTCGCGGCCGAGGTCACACGGCTTCTGGCCGATCCTGCGGCGCGGTCCGATCAGGTGCGCCGACAGACCGCCGCGCTCGACCTGATGGGGCGCGAGGCCGCTGACCCGTCTGCGCTGGCGGCCGAGGCGGTGTTGAAGGTCATCTCCACGAAAAACGCCGGGGCCTGAACCCCGGCGTTCTTGTTACTGCGTCGTCGTCTTTGCGTCAGAGATGCGCCGTCAGCCGATACGACTCGCAATGCCTTCCAGTGTTTCCTTCAGGCCCGTCATCCGCTTGGCAGTTTGGTCGGTGCCCGTGACGCGAAGATCGCGGGCCATGGCCGTCAGCGAACGCGCAACTGCAGCGTCCCGGCTGCCGCCGTCCACAAGCGGTGTTGCCTGATCGAGCGCAGCGGTCATCTGGGCCATCGTCTCTGCCGGCATGGCATTGTCGCGGGCCAGTTGGTCCAGATAGGCCTTGGCTACGACGGGGTGGGCCGGCCACTTCACCGGGAATTGCTGCTGTGGGTTCACTGTGCCGCCTTCGTCGGCCATCTGGGCCGCCGCGATCTCGTTGGCGGTCAGATGCTCGCTGGGCGTCAGGGTCAGGACGTCCAGCCCGCGCGCGATCTCGGTGCCGTAGATGCGGCCGTTGTACCAATAGACGGACCAGTAGCCGCCCTGGCTCTGACGCTCGGCGTTGATCGGGCCGCGGTCGAAATAGGCGATCTCGCGCACGTTCGACGAGTCGGTGAAGTCGCTGATCGACAGTCCGCCCTGGTACCAAGCCTGGACGAAGATATCGCGGCCGGGGACCGGGATCAGCGAGCCGTTGTGCGCGACGCAGTTCTCTTGATCCGTCTGGGCGGCAGGCAGCTTGTAGTAACTGCGGAACACCAGCTTGTTGTCGACGATGTCATAAATGGCATTGGCACCCCAGGTCTTGGGGTCCTGGACCCGGCAACGCGGACGACCGCCGCCTCCCCATTCGTCAGTGAAGACGACCTTGGTGCCGTCATTGTTGAAGGTGGCCGAGTGCCAGTAGGCAAACCCGCTGTCGACGACCGCATCCAGCCGCTTGGGTGCACGCGGGTCTGAGATGTCGAACAGGATGCCGTTACCCGAGCAGGCACCGCCCGCAATGTTGCGCGACGGGAACAGGGTGATGTCGTGGCATTGATCGGTGCGGTTCGTGGTCTGGGTGCCGTCGCCATGATCGCCGCCGCGCCACAGGCCTGCGATCTCGCCCGTCGTGGTATCCGCGAACACGCGAGGGCTGTCGATGATGCGGGCCTGGGACGGATCGGCCAGCGGGATTTCGATCACGTCGATGCTGAACAGGGCCGAGCGAGCATCGCCGGGCTGGCCAACGGTGCAGCCGGCCAGTTCTTCTTCGGAACGCACATTGGCCGTGCCGGAATTGTAGACGATCAGACGATTTTCATCGGCGGCCACGACCGAATGCGTGTGAGAGCCACGGCAGGTCTGGACCTGGCCGACCTGCACCGGACGGGTGCGGTCGGAGATGTCGAAGATGCGCACGCCACGGAACCGATCGGGCGTGGGCTCGGAGCCCACCCCTTCGCGACCGCAGTCCACCCGGCCGCTGTTGGACTCGACCGACATCAGCATGAGATTGCCGACGATCGAGACGTCGCCCTGGCCGCCGGGGCAAACGATCGAGCTGATCAACTCCGGCTCGGCGGCCTCGGTGATCCGGTACAGGTTGATGCCGTGATAGTTTCCGGCGGCCAGCAGGTCGCCCTGAAAGGCCATGTCCGTGTTGGCAAAGCTGAGGAAGGGCGCGCGACGGCTGACCTGGTCTGCGGTGCCGCGACGGGCGTCGCCATCGGCGTTGGCTGCGGGGAGTTGAGGCGGATTGCCCTCGGGGTTCGACGGGTCGAAGAAACCAGTCGGCTTGGGCAGGGTGGCGACCAACTCCATGTTGCTGGCGGCCTGACCGGCATCGCGGAAACCAGCACTGAGGGTGGTTCGGGGGTCGGGCGAAGCCTGGCGCAACAGAGCTGTCATGCGGTTGATTTCGGCTTGCTGCTCGTTCGTCACATCATTGGCGAAGCGCGACAGGATCGGATCATAGGCCGAGCCGGGGCGCGCCAGAAGGTCGGCGACCATCTTAACCGCGCCTTCGTGGTGAGCGATCATCCGCTGCAGAAACAGGGCGTCGAAGGCTTCACCGTTCGCAGCGGCCATGGCAGCCATCTGTTCCGTTGTGGCCATGCCAGGCATGCCGGCGTGCGCCATGCTTCCGTGCGCCGAGTGATCCATTCCCGCATGTGCGGAGTGATCCATCCCGGTCATTGAGTGGCCTTGGGCCGGATCGGGTGCGGTCTCGCCGCGTTCGCGCAGCCAGCCCTGCATGAACTCGATCTCGTCGGCTTGAGAGGCGTCGATGCGGCCCGCGATGTCCTTGACCGCCTGGGTATTGGTCCGGCTGTCCACCAGGGCCGCCATTTCCACAGCCTGAGCGTGGTGCAGGATCATGTCCTGCATGAACTTCACATCATCCGCCGAATAGCGGTTGTCGGCGATGCGCGAGGCCTCGCGCCCTTCCAGTGCTCGTGATGCCTGGCCCGGAGCCCCCGGTTGAACGATCGGGGCCTGCTGCGCCATTGCGCCGGTGGCCAGGATCAGAACGCCGGCGGCGGCGGAGCACCCCAGCAGCCTACGAACAGACAGATTGGCTTTGCGCGACATGATCACTCCCCAGATGATGTTTCATCCGGGGTAGCATGTGAATTACCGTAACTGGAACCCTCGGTTTCCAGATGGAGATCACAAACGAAAACGCCGGAGCTTTCACCCCGGCGTTATGTTGTGCAGATATCTCGCACCTATCGCATTTATCCAGCTCGAATATCCAACTGTATCAAGGCGCTTTCAACCCTAGCCCCGCTGCTGGATCGGGACATAATCGCGTTCGGTGGGGCCGGTATAGAGCTGGCGCGGACGACCAATCTTCTGCGACGGATCGCCGATCATTTCCTGCCACTGGGCGATCCAGCCCACAGTACGGGCCAAGGCGAACAGGACGGTGAACATAGAGGTCGGGAAGCCCATGGCCGACAGGGTGATGCCGGAATAGAAGTCGACGTTCGGGAACAGCTTGCGCTCGATGAAATATTCGTCGTTCAGCGCAATCCGCTCCAGCTCCTTGGCGACCTGGAACAGCGGATCGTTGGGATCGCCGACGGCGGCCAACACTTCGTCGGCGCTTTCTTTCATCACCGTCGCGCGCGGGTCGTAGTTCTTGTAGACCCGGTGGCCGAAGCCCATCAGCTTGTATTTCTTGGCTTTCACGCCCTCGATGAACTCCGGAATCTTGTCCGGGGTGCCGATCTCCTTCAGCATGTTCAACGCTTCTTCGTTGGCACCGCCATGCGAGGGACCCCACAGGCAGGCGATGCCCGCAGCGATACAGGCGAACGGATTTGCACCCGACGATCCGGCCAGCCGCACGGTCGAGGTCGAGGCATTTTGCTCGTGGTCGGCATGCAGGGTGAAGATGCGGTCCATGGCCTTGGCCAGCACCGGATTGACCTCATAGTCCTCGGCGGGAACGGCGAAACACATGCGCAGGAAGTTCTCGGCATAGGTCAGGTCGTTGCGCGGCGACACGAACGGCTGGCCGATGTGATATTTGTACGCCCGCGCCGCGATCGTCGGCATCTTGGCGATCAGCCGGATCGCCGAAATCTCACGCTGACGGGCATCATGAATGTCCAGGCTGTCGTGATAGAAGGCCGACAGCGCCCCGACTGTCCCGACCATGATCGACATCGGGTGGGCGTCGCGACGGAACCCTTCGAAAAAGCGGTCGAATTGGGAATGCAGCATCGTATGCATCGTGATGCTGTTTTCGAACTTCTCGTACTCGGCGGCGGTGGGCAGTTCGCCGTGCAGCAGCAGGTGACACACCTCGACGAAGTTGGACTTCGACGCCAGTTGGCCGATCGGATAACCGCGGTGCAGCAGGATGCCGGCGTCACCATCGATGAAGGTGATAGCGCTTTCGCAGGCCGCAGTGGATGTGAAACCGGGGTCGAAGGTGAAGGCGTCGGTCGCGCCATACAGTTTGCGAATGTCGATGACATCCGGGCCGGTCGAGCCGGTCAGGACCGGCAGGTCTACGGACTTGTCGCCATAGGTCAGCGTGGCGGATTTGGCAGTGTCGGTCATCTAGGCCCCTTGCACCCTTGCGATTGGCGCGGGGAGGCGCCGTCGCGTTTCAGTCTGAAAGTTAGATAGTCTGTTGCAACGCATCATCCAAGCGCCCGAGGCTTTCTTCTCGCCCCAAAGCGGCCAAGGTCTTGGCTATATCGGGCGAAACGCCGTCGCCGGTCAGGGCGGCGCGCACCGCTGGTCCGATCTTGCCAAAGCCC
This sequence comes from Brevundimonas sp. DW-iso22, assembly GCF_058725425.1. Taxonomy (NCBI): domain Bacteria; kingdom Pseudomonadati; phylum Pseudomonadota; class Alphaproteobacteria; order Caulobacterales; family Caulobacteraceae; genus Brevundimonas; species Brevundimonas sp. DW-iso22. The sequence continues at coordinate 198,399 of NZ_JBZXEB010000006.1, forward strand.
ACGGCTTCTTCCTCGGCAAAGGCTTTCAGCTCGGCTTCGAGGGCGAAGACGTCCCAACTCGCGAATAGCTTCAACCGATCCCGCAGGCGGGCGATACGCTGACCCGACTCGCCGGTCAGCAGCGGCAGGGCCTTTTCGAAAATCGCCAGCGGTCGCTGACGCAGCACGAAGTTCGACTGGTCCGCCAGTTCCAGTGTGGTCTTCGCCCTATCCTTCAGGAAGGGCATGGCCCGCAGTAGCCGGTCTTCGTCATCCGGTGCCAACGTGTGGCCACGGGCCAGATGCGCATCCAGCGTCATCTTGGCCAGGCGGTCGTCGTCGGCCAGGCGGATCCAATGCGCATTTACGTGGGCCAGTTTGTCGAAGTCCAGCCGCGCCGGGGCCTTGCCCACGCCGTCCAGATCGAACCATTCCCGCGCCTGTTCGTCGTTAAACAGCTCGTCATCGCCGTGCGCCCAGCCTAGCCGGGCCAGGTAGTTGCGCATGGCCTCGGGCAGATAGCCCATCTCGGCATATTCATGCACCGCCTGGGCCCCGTGTCGCTTGGACAGCTTGGCTCCGTCGGGGCCGTGTATCAGGGGGATGTGAGCAAAGGTCGGGCGGGCCCAGCCCAGGGCGTCGTAAATCAGGCTCTGGCGCGCGGCGTTGTTCAGGTGATCGTCGCCGCGAATGACGTGGGTTACGCCCATGTCGTGATCGTCCACGACCACAGCCAGATTATAGGTCGGTGCGCCGTCCGACCGCAGGATCACCAGGTCGTCGAGCGAGGCCGAGTCCCATCGCACAGCACCTTGCACGGCATCCTCGACCAGCACGGCAGCGCCGGCGGGACGTCGGAACCGCACGGTGTGCGGCTGCATAAGGTCGTCGACGCTGGGCGTACGGTCGCGCCATGGCGATTCGAAGATGCGGCCCTGGGCCTTCGCTTCGTCGCGCAGGGCACCGGTTTCCTCGGCGGTCAGGAAGTCGCGGTAGGCGTGACCCGTTTCCAGCAGGATGTTGGCGACCTCGCGGTGGCGATCGGCGCGGCTGAACTGGAAGACGGGCTCTTCGTCCGCGAACAGCTCCAGCCAGCTCAGGCCGTCGAAGATGGCCTTGACCGCATCGTCGGTCGACCGCTCGCGATCGGTATCCTCGACGCGGACCAGAAACTTCCCGCCCTGGCCTTTCGCGTAAAGGTAGTTGAAAAGCGCCGTCCTTGCCCCTCCTATGTGCAGATATCCGGTCGGTGAGGGGGCGAAGCGGGTGACGACTTCGGACGTGGCGGGGACGGGCGTGGAGGTCATGGGGGGCGTTATAGCGCCCGCCGCGACAAAGCCCACGGCTGCGTCGCGGATTCTTGCCTTCCTGTCGGCCCAGGTTGCGGCCCAGACCCTGCGCTGGCGCATGTGGGCCCCGGTGGCATTCGGCGGCGGGTGCGCCGTCTATTTCGGCCTGAAGGTCGAGCCGCCGCTGTGGCCGCTTCTTCTGATCGCGGCGGTAGCGGCGGGAGTCTGGCTGATCTCGCGATGGCGAGGCGCGGCGAGGCTGTGGACCCTGCCTCTGATGCTGTTGGCCTGTTTCGCCCTGGGCCTGGCTGTTTCGAAACTGCGGACCGATGCCGTGGCGGCCCCCATCGCGCCTGCGATGGCCGAGCCGACTGTGGTCGAGGGCTGGGTCGTCGACGTCGACAGCCCAGGGTCGGCCGGACCGCGTGTGGTCATCGCCCCGGTGCGCGTGCGGGGTCTAGCGCCTGAGGACACGCCGGAGCGGCTGCGGGCGACAGTGCGTGGGTCGATCCCGGAGCCGGGCACGGCCATCCGCCTGTTCGCCATCATCAATCCGCCTCCGGCTCCGGCCAGTCCGGGAGCGTACGATTTCGGACGAAACGCCTACTTCCAGAGCCTCGGAGGCGTGGCGTTCGGCCTGGGCGAGCCGAGGGCGATCGATCTGGCCCCGCCGCCCTGGAGCCTGCGCGCAGCAATGGCGGTGAATGCCATGCGGTTCGATCTGGCGCGGCGGATCGTGGAGCGGCTGGGGCCGCGTACCGGCGGCGTGGCGGCCGCGATGACCACGGGGCAGGAGGCCTGGCTGGATCCCGCCGAGGTCGAGATCATGAGGGATTCGGGACTTGCGCACATCCTGTCGATCTCGGGCCTGCACATGGCGGTGGTCGGCGGGTTCGCCTTCTTTCTGGTGCGGTTTCTGGTGGCCTGCTGGCCGTGGCTGGCTCTGAGGGTCTCCGGCAAGAAGGTGGCGGCCTGGGGCGGGCTGATCGCGGTGGGGACCTATCTGGTCGTGTCGGGTCATCCGCCACCGGCGGAGCGGGCCGCGATCACGGCCTCCATCGCCTTCATCGCCATTCTGCTGGATCGACAGGCGATCACCATGCATGCGCTGGCGGTGGCGGCCTTCGTCGTCCTGCTGCTGCAGCCCGAGGCCATCGTCACGCCGGGGTTCCAGATGTCGTTCGCCGCAACGGCCGCTCTGGTCGCTCTGGTGGAGGTCTGGCCACGACGGCCACATGAAATCTCGGTGCCCTGGCCCATCCGGATCGTTCAGCAGACCGGCGTCTGGGTGGCGGCGGCGGTCATGGCCAGTCTGGTAGCCGGGGCGGCGACCGGCCCATTCGCCATGCAGCATTTCAACCGCACAGCTATGTACGGGCTGGTGGCCAATCTGGCGACGGCCCCGCTGTCGGATTTCCTGATCATGCCGGCGCTGGCGCTGGGGGCCTTGCTGGAGCCGGTGGGGCTGGGCGCGCCCTTCCTGTGGCTGGCGGGGCAGGGGATTGGACTGATGCTTGCGATCGGGGCGTGGACGGCGGGTCTGCCCGGCGCAGTGAAGACCGTGGCCAGCGCGCCGGACTATGTCCTGCCCATCGCCTTCCTCGGTGTACTGTTCTGCTGTCTCTGGCGCGGGCCGTTGCGATGGTTGGGCCTGCCGCTGGCCATGGCCGTCATGATCTGGCCAAGAGCGCCCACGCCAGACCTCTGGATCGGAGACGGCGGCACACAGGCGGCCTTCGTGCGAGAGGATCAGGCCGTTGTCACTCGCCCCGGTATCCGCCAGTTCGCGGTGGATGTCTGGAGCCGCAGGCGCGGGCTCGAGCCGGTCGAGCGACAGGGCGAGGGCTGGACCTGCACGCGGTTTTCCTGTGCCCCCGACACGGCCAAAGCCGGTCCGGTCGCCGTCTGGTGGGGCAAGAAGGCTCCGTCGGACGGGCAGTTGTCCAGCCTTTGCGCTGCGGCTGAGGTCGTGTCGGTGCGTTCCTCAGTTCCGACGTTGCCAGCCGAATGCTCTGACACACTTATCCTGGACGGCACCGATTATGCGCGGGGGGGAGCGGTGGAGTTGTGGCGTGACGCGGCGTCAGCCAGTGGCTGGCGAGGGGTCTGGACGTCAGACGTCAGGGGCGACCGCCCGTGGAGCCGGTTCGGCGATGCGGATGCCGCCGACGGGGCCTAGTGATACTGGCGCAGCAGGCCAACCAGCTTGCCCTGCACCTCGACCTGATCGGGGCCGAAGATGCGGGTTTCATAGTTGCGGTTGGCCGGTTCCAGCGCGATGGATCCGCCCTTCTTGCGAAGGCGTTTCAGCGTGGCTTCCTCGCCCTCGACCAAGGCGACGACGATCTCGCCGGAGTTGGCGCTGTCGGACTTCTTGATGATGACCATATCGCCGTTCAGAATGCCGGCCTCGATCATGGAATCGCCCTCGATCTCCAGAATGTAGTGCTCGCCGGCCCCCAGCATGGATTCCGGCACCGGATAGCGGGCGGTTTCGTGCTCGATGGCGGCAATGGGCGTGCCGGCGGCAATCTTGCCCATCAGGGACAGTTCGCGCGTGTCGTTGGCGGGCTCGGCGGCCGAGGTGCGACCACCCTCGATCACGCCCGGACGGAAGGGCGCGCGGACGGCACGACCGCCGGTCGCGGCCTGATCCGGCAGTTTGGTCACTTCCAGAGCCCGCGCCCGGTGCGCCAGGCGGCGGATGAAGCCCCGCTCTTCCAGCGCCGTGATCAGGCGATGGATGCCCGACTTGGACGCCAGATCCAGCGCCTCCTTCATTTCGTCGAAGGAGGGCGAGACGCCCGTTTCCTGAATCCGCTCATGAATGAACATCAGAAGTTCGTGCTGTTTGCGCGTGAGCATGGCGTCGAATCGTCCAGAACAAGGCGTGAACCGTTGGCGATGTTCTGTAAGTGTTCTTGCCTAATGTCAACTTAACGGCAGAAGGCGAGTTTCAGGCCGCCATTAAAGCCCGCGTCGCCGCCTCGACGTCCGGCTGACGCATCAGGCTTTCGCCCACCAGGGCGGCCTGCGCATGCGCCTCCGAAACAGTGGCCATGTCGTCGGCGGTGAAGATGCCGCTTTCGGCGACCAGCAGGGCGCGGACGGGGCTGAGCATGGCCAGGCGGGCGGTCGTCTCCAGATCGACCTCGAAGGTGCGCAGCGACCGGTTATTGATGCCGACCAGGGCGTCGCCCCGATCTGCAACAAGCATGCAGGCGCGGGCCATTTCGGCCTCGTCATGGGTCTCGATCAGGGCGTCCATGCCGAACCGCTCGGCCTCGGCTAGCAGGTCTGCTGCGAGGGCATCGTCGATCATGGCCAGGATGATCAGGATACAGTCAGCCCCCAGCGCCCGGCTCTCGGCCACCTGCCACGGATCGACGAGGAAATCCTTGCGCAAGCAGGGCAGGGCGGTGGCGTCGCGCGCCTGGCCCAGGAAGGCGTCGTCACCCTGAAAGCTGGGCCCATCGGTCAGGACCGACAGGCAGTTGGCACCGCCACGTTCATAGGCACGCGCCAGGGCGGGCGGGTCGAAGTCGGCGCGAATCAGTCCCTTGGACGGGCTGGCCTTCTTGATCTCGGCGATCAGGGCGGGCCGGCCGGTGTCCTCGACATGCCGTTCCAGCGCGGCACGAAAGCCGCGCGAGGCCGAGGCGGCCGCAGCAAGGGCTTCGATGGCGGACTGGGAGGTGAGGGCCTTGCGGGTGGAAACCTCTTCGCGCTTGTAGGCGGCGATCTGGCTGAGAATGTCCGTCATGCCGGGTCGTCCTCGATCGGGGTATTGGTGGCGGCCACCAGGGCCGCGAGGGCCTGTGCCGCATGGCCGTCGTCGATGACGCGGGCGGCCTGATCGACGCCCTGGGCCAGATTGTCGGCCCGCTCGCCCACCACCAGAGCGGCGGCCGCGTTGAGCAGGACGATATCGCGGTAGGGTCCGCGCTCACCCGCCAGCAGGGCGGTCAGGGCGGCGGCGTTGACCTCTGCATCGCCGCCGCGAATGTCGTTGATGGACGCCAGCGGCAGGCCTGCGTCCTGGGGGGTGACGGTGAAGCGGCGCACGGTGCCGTCCTTCCATTCCGCCACCTCGGTAGGGCCCGTGGTGGTCAGTTCGTCGAGGCCCTGCCCGTGGACGGTCCAGGCGCGGGTGGCCCCCAGACGGCCCAGTACCTCAGCCAGCGGCTCCAGCAGGCGTGGGTCGTAGACGCCCATGACCTGGCGTTTGGCGCCCGCCGGATTGGACAGCGGTCCCAACAGGTTGAAAACGGTGCGGAACCCGATCTCGGCCCGCACGGGCCCGACATGTCGCATGGCCCCGTGATAGGTCGGGGCGAACAGGAAGGCGATGCCAGCCGTCTCCAGCGCCCGCAGTTGCTGGGCGGGTGTCGCGGCCAGGTTAACGCCCAGCACAGACAGCACATCCGACGATCCGGATTTGGAACTGAGCGCCCGGTTCCCGTGCTTGGCGACCTTCAGGCCTGCACCCGCCAGCACCAAAGCGGCGGCGGTCGAGATGTTGAAGGTGTGCTGGCCGTCGCCACCCGTGCCGCAGGTGTCGATGACGTCGTAGGGATGATCCAGCGTCAGGGCTGCGTCGCGCATGGCGGTGGCGAAAGCGGCTATCTCATCCACCGTCTCGCCCCGAATACGCAGGGCGGTGACGGCCGCGGCGACCTGGGCCGGGGTCGGCTCGCCCCGCAGGCAGGCCGCGAAGAAGGCATGCGCCTCCTCACTGGACAGCACACGGCCGTCGACCAGCTTTGCTAGCAAGCCCTTCACATTGTCGGCCATGCTCAGACCATCGCCCGGCGCTTGACGTTGGCCAGGTCCAGGAAATTGGCCAGCAGGTCGTGGCCATGCTCGGTAGCGATCGATTCGGGATGGAACTGAACGCCGTGGATCGGGCGCGTCCTGTGGGCCAGGCCCATGATCTCGCCGTCTGCGGTCCAGGCGGTGACCTCCAGCACATCGGGCAAGGTCTCGCGTTTCACCGCCAGCGAGTGGTAGCGGGTCGCGGTGAATGGCGAGGGCAGGCCCGCGAACACGCTCTTGCCCTCATGCAGCATGGGCGAGGTCTTGCCGTGCATCAGGGCCTTGGCGCGGATCACGTCGCCGCCGAACGCCTGGCCCATCGCCTGGTGGCCCAGGCAGACGCCAAAGATCGGCATGTCCAGCGGCGCGGTGTCCAGTAGAGCCAGGCAGATGCCGGCTTCGTTAGGCGTGCAGGGACCAGGCGACAGCAGGACGGCCTCCGGCTTCAAGGCCCAGGCCTCGGCTGCCGTCAGGTCGTCGTTGCGCACGACGCGCGTCTCCGCGCCCAACTCCGCGAGGTAGTGGACGAGGTTGTAGGTAAAGCTGTCGTAGTTATCGACGACCAGGATCATGCGGGCGGTTCTAGGGGCTGAGGGCGCTGAGGCCAAGGTGCCGCGACAGTAAGGGCGCATTAACCGGTTCTGTCCGATTTCGGGACACTCGATGGAGGAGCCCGTGACGCCGACAGACTTCGACAAGGTGCGATTGCTGCTGACGATCCAGCCTGTCTCGACGGGCAGCGCCTACGCCACCCTGGCCGCCGCCGCCTTGGCTGCGGTGTCGGCGGTGGCCATGGCCGGGGTGATGGTGCTGGGCGCCGGTGTCAGCTTTCCTGCCCCCGACGAGATCAGCCAGACCCGCTAGCGATTGCCGAACGGGTAGCGCCACGCGTCCTCGGCGGCCCGCATCGGGGCGTTGGCCTTGGCGCGGGTCTCGGCATATTCGGCGGCCGGATCGCTGTCGGCCACGACGCCCGCGCCTGCCTGCACGAATATCTGGCCATCGGTGAACAGGGCGGTGCGCAGGACGATGCAGATGTCCGCCTCGCCCCCCGCCGAGATGTAGCCCACGCCTCCGCCATAGCCGACGCCGCGCTTGGTCGTTTCCAACTCGTCGATGATTTCCATGGCCCGCACCTTTGGCGCACCCGACAGGGTGCCTGCGGGCAGGGCGGCCAGCAGGGTGTCGACGGCGTCCAGCGAGGGGTCGGCCGCGCCCTGAACTTCCGAGACGATGTGCATGACCGAGCTGTAGCGTTCGATGCGGAAGCTCTCGATGACCTCGACCGTGCCGGGGGCCGAAACGCGGCCCACGTCATTGCGACCCAGATCCAGCAGCATCAGATGTTCGGCGCGCTCCTTGGGATCAGCCAGCAGTTCGGCTTCCAGCGCGCGGTCGATCACTGGAGTTTCGCCGCGCGGGCGGGTACCGGCCAGTGGGCGGATGGTGACGCGACCATCCTTCAGCCGGACAAGGATTTCCGGGCTGGACCCGGCCAGCTGGAAGTCACCGAAGTTCAGATAGAACAGATAGGGCGACGGGTTCCGACGACGCAGTGACCGATAGAAGGCAAACGGATCGCCGTCCCACGGGGCCGAGAAACGGTGGCTTAGCACGACCTGAAAGATGTCGCCTGCCGCGATGTAGTTCTTGGCCCTGGCGACCAGGTCGCTGAAGCCCGCGCCATCGACCGGCGATGCAAACGACGCGATCTCGGCGGGCACGGCAGCGGGAATGGCGGGCAAGGGGGTGCGCAGGTCGCGCTCGAAGGCGTCGAGTCGAGCTGTCGCCTGTTGCCACGCCGCTTCGGCATCCTCGCCGCCATCGGGATAGGCGGCGGCGACCAGGACGATCTCGTGGCTGACGGAATCGAACACTGCGACCAGTGTCGGGCGTGTCAGAACCGCATCGGGCAGGTTCAGCGGGTCGGGATTGGCCTCGCCCAAGGGCTCCAGCAGCCGTACCATGTCATAGCCGAAGACACCGAACAGTCCGGCGGCCATGGGGGGGAGGCCGTCGGGCAGGGTGAATCGTGATGCGCCCATCAGTGTGCGTAGGGATGTCAGGGCGTCCTGCGGTTCTTGAACAAAGGACGCCGTGTCGATCGCAGCGCCTCGCGCCACTTCGGCCTGACCATCCCGACAGCGCCAGACGACGTCAGGCTCACGGGTGATGATCGAATAGCGGCCGTTGACGGCACCGCCCTCGACCGATTCCAGAAGAAAGGCGTGGGTTCGCCCATGCCCGACCTTCAGAAAGGCCGAGACCGGCGTCTCCAGATCGTCGACCAGCCGACGCGTGACGACTTGCGGGCGTCTATCGGCCCAGCCTGCCGCGAAATCGTCGAACCGGATCTCCGCGAAGCCTGTCGTCATTGCGCCGGGGCGGGGGAGGGGGCCGTCGCTGCGCCCGGGGTCGCGCCTGCCGGAGTGGCGGGAGCGGTTTCCGGCAGCCCCAGGGCGACGCGGGCCGCAGGCTCATCGAATCCGACTTCGGTACGGGTTGCGGCCGCTTTCAGGAGAGTCTGGAGGACACCGTTCATGTTCTCCTGGCCCAGTTGCGGACCAATCTGCTGTGCCAGCGGTGCGGCCACGGTCGCGGACGGGGCATTGATTGCGTCGGTTCGGCCAATAACGAAGCTGTCGTTGGTCTGCTGGCCTGTGAACACCTCGCCCTTGGCGGTTGTGAAGGCACCGCGGAAGACGCCGGGGCCTACCTCTTCCTGGGATTCGCGCGACAGGCCGGTTCGCGTCTGGACCTGCGCCCCGACCGAAGCGGCGACGGCGGCGATGTCCTCGCCTCCGCGAACCCGGGCAGCGAGGGCGTTGGAGCGGTCAGTCAGCAGGCGGGCGTTCTCACGCAGCACCCATTGCTGGGCGAGGGGCTCGCGGATTTCAGCCAGAGGCGGCAAGGCCGCAGGCACGACCTCGTCGAGGCGGACGACGAAATACTGGCTGTTGCCGGCGTCGATGACCTCGCTGGCTGCGCCTTTGGACAGGGACCACATGGATTCGAGGATCCGTGGCGGGCCATTGAACTGGGAGCCGTTCTGGAAGCGACCGTCTTGGCTCACCAGTTGAACCGGCAGGGCGCGAGCCCCGACCTGAGTTACAGCATCATCGACTGACGTGCCCTCGCCTCGAGCCGCCTCATAGGCCTGGACGCGGCGAAAGATGCCGGCGCGTACGGCCTCAGCCTGAAGCTCCTCGACGATCTGGGGACGGACGTCGGCCAGGGTGACCGGGCGGCCCTCGGTTATGGCTGTGACTTTGGCAACCACAAAGCCGACACGAGCCTGGACGGGGTCGGACACCTGATCGACGGCCAGGCCAAAGACAGCGGCGGCAACGGCCGGGTCGCCCACAGCGCTGCGCGGCGTTTCGGCATAGTCGGCAGGCTGAAGATTGTTGGCCTGGGCGACGGCTTGCGGCGTCTGTCCGGACTTGAGTGCTGCAGAGATGCGCTGCGCTGTCTCGCGGTTCGGAGCGGTCAATGTGGTGAACGTCCGGCGCTCGGGCTGAGCCAGGCTCTCCTGCCGCAGGCGGTAGCGTTCGGCGATGCGTTCCTCGGTCACCCCGGCAGAGGCATCGGCGGCATTGTCGAACAGGATAACGGTGCCGCTGCGGAACTCCGGATTACGAATCTGGGCGGCATTCTCAGCCATGAATGCGGTCAGTTGGGCGTCGGTCGGCGTCCCGGCTGTCCCGGCCATGGCCTGGGTGACGGTGAACCAGCGCGCGTCACGAGTGGCCAGCGATTGATTGGCCAGGACGGCGGCATACACGCGCGGCAGGCGGGCCCCGGCCCCCATGGCGGCACCGATATGACGCTGGGTGTAAACGTCGCGCTGTTCCTGCTCGAACATGGCCGGGGTCAGATTATTCTGCTGCAGCATGGTGACATACTGCTCCTGACTAAACCTGCCGGTCAGCGTGTCGAAGAAGGCGCTTTCCTGGCGGATGCGGCTCAGAACCAGTTCGGCGCTGGGGCGGACGCCAGCCTTGGCGGCCCATGCGAGAAAGCCCATCGTTTCGGCTTTCTGCGACAGATATTGCGTCAGGCCACCGCCAGCGGTCAGTTCCTCGAAGGTCACCGCGCGACCCGCCTGTTCGCCCTGTTGACGAAGGATGGCGTCCATTTCGGCCCGGAACTGGGGCGCGTCGATGCTGCGGTCGCCAGCGCTGACGATGTGTTTGGGGCCCAGGCTGCCCAGGACATCCATCTGGGTGCCGCCAGTCACGACCAGGGCCAGGCCCATCAGAACCAGCAGACCAACGGCCCATTTGGATTTGGCGAAGTTGCGGAACAGGGTCAGCATGAATCGGTCCTAAAGGATCGGCGTCAAATGTATTGCCGGGGCTATAGGGCCTTGCGCCCCCCATCGGCAAGACGACGCCACGGGATGATGGCGCAAGTCGGATCGCAGGGCAGGGCATCTTGCATTCGACGGCGGGCCCGACCTAGACATTCCCGTATGAAACAATCCGTGAAGTTGATCGCCGGAAATTGGAAGATGAACGGCCTGGCCGCAGATCTGGCCGAGGTCGATGTCTTGGTCTCCGAACTGACAAATGACCCTGCTGCCTGCCGCGTGGCCCTGTGCCCGCCAGCGACCTTGGTGCATCGCATGGTCGAGCGTGTGAGAGACAGTGTCGTCGAAATCGGAGGGCAGGATTGCAGTCCGGAGCCCAGGGGGGCCTTCACCGGCGATGTGTCTGCGGCGATGCTGGCCAATGCCGGTGCGAGCCTGGTCATCGTCGGCCACTCCGAACGTCGTCAGGGGCATGGCGAGACAGACGCCGTCGTCGCCGCCAAGGCTCAGGCGGCTTTCGACGCAGGCCTGGCTCCCATCGTCTGTGTGGGTGAAACGCTCACGCAGCGCGAGGCGGGGCAGGCGGTAGAGGTGGTGCGCCGTCAGGTCATGCAATCCCTGCCAGCCGCTTTGACCGGACAATCGTTCGCGGTCGCCTATGAGCCGGTCTGGGCCATCGGCACGGGCCTGACGCCGACGCTTCGGCAGATCGAAGAGGTTCACCGCGCTGTGCGCAGCGCCATGATCGAGCGGCTGGGTCTTGGCGTGGCGGCTGTGCCGATCCTGTATGGCGGATCGGTCAAGCCGGACAATGCGGCCGACATCCTGGCCGTTCCGGAAGTGGGCGGAGCCCTGGTCGGTGGAGCCTCTCTCAAGGCCGCCGATTTCCTGGGCATTATCCGGGCCGCCTGATCGCTCAAGCCTGTTTGCTCCCACGCATCAACAATGATAGACGCCGCCGCTTGATCGGCGCGGCCTCGCGCCACACATATCGGCTGCCATGCTCCAGACCATTCTCCTCGTCGCCATGATTCTCGTCTCGATCGCGCTTGCAGGCGTGATCCTGATCCAGCGCTCCGAAGGGGGCGCGCTCGGTATGGGCGGCGGCCCATCTGGCATGATGACGGCGCGCGGTGCGGGCAATCTGCTGACTGTCACGACCTGGTGGCTCGCGGGCATTTTCTTCGTCCTGGCCGTGGCCCTGACCATTCTTGGCAATGTCGAGCGGGCCAGCCAGTCGATCGTTGATCCCAATGCCATCGGGGAACTGGCCACGCCGCCGTCGGGCCAAACTGCTCCTGCGGGAACGCCGGCCGCGCCGACACCAGCAGCACCGGCCGCGCCGTCATTGCAGGACCTGGAGAATAGCCTGTCGCAGCCCTCCGCCCCGGCGACGACCCCGGCTCCGGCCCAGCCCGCACCGGCACAATAAGGATGGGCGGGGAGTTTATCCCCGCCTTCCGCTCCCGTCCCAATAGTCTGTCCAGCAATGCCGTCGAATCAGCGGTAAGGTGATTTCCCATGGCCCGTTACGTGTTCATCACCGGCGGCGTGGTTTCCTCATTGGGAAAAGGCCTCGCCTCAGCCGCTCTCGGCGCGCTCCTGCAAGCGCGTGGTTACAAGGTCCGTCTGCGAAAGCTCGACCCCTATCTGAACGTCGATCCGGGCACGATGAGCCCCTATCAGCATGGCGAGGTCTTCGTCACGGATGACGGGGCCGAAACCGATCTGGACCTGGGTCACTATGAGCGGTTCACGGGCGTATCGGCGGCCAAGTCCGACAACATCACCACGGGCCGTATCTATTCGACAATTCTGGAGAAGGAGCGGCGCGGCGATTATCTGGGCGCGACCGTCCAGGTCATTCCGCACGTTACCGACCAGATCAAACAGTTCTGTCTGACTCCGGCCCTGACTGACGACGGCGATGACGTCGACTTCGTCCTGGTCGAGATCGGCGGCACGGTCGGCGACATCGAAGGCCTGCCTTTCTTCGAGGCGATCCGCCAGCTAGGCCAGGACCTGCCGCGCGGTCAGTCCTGCTTCGTCCACCTGACCCTGCTGCCATTCATCAAGACGGCCGGGGAGATGAAGACCAAGCCGACGCAGCATTCGGTCAAGGAGCTGCGTTCGATCGGCATCCAGCCGGACATCCTGCTGTGCCGCTGCGAGTTTCCGATTCCCGAGGACGAGAAGCGCAAGATCGGCCTGTTCTGCAACGTGCGGCCCAGCGGCGTCATACAGGCGATGGATTCCAACGATATCTACGCCGTGCCGCTGGACTATCACCGCGAGGGCCTGGACGCCGAGGTGCTGGCGCATTTTGGCATGGCCGACGCGCCCGCGCCGGACCTGTCGCGCTGGGAAACCATCGCCCAACGCCGCCTGCACCCTGACGGCGAGGTCACAGTGGCCGTGGTGGGCAAATACACGGTTCTTAAGGACGCCTACAAATCTCTGATCGAGGCCCTGCATCACGGCGGCGTCGCCAACAACGTCAAGGTCAACATCGACTGGGTCGAGGCCGACACCTTTGAGGGCGATCCGGAGGCTTGCGAGCAGCGGCTGCAGGGGGCTCATGCGGTGCTTGTCCCCGGCGGCTTTGGCGAGCGCGGGTCAGAGGGCAAGATCGAGGCCGCGCGCTTCGCCCGGGAACGCAACATCCCCTATTTCGGCATCTGTTTCGGCATGCAGATGGCAGTCATCGAGGCGGCGCGGAACCTCGCCGGATATCCCAAGGCGTCTTCGACCGAGTTCGGCCCGACGTCGGAGCCTGTCGTGGGTCTGATGACCGAATGGACGCAGGGCAACCAGCGCGTGCTGCGCCAGCAAGGCGGCGACCTGGGCGGCACCATGCGGCTGGGGGCTTATGATTCGACGCTGAAGCCTGGCTCCAAGATCGCCCGGATGTACGGTTCGACGACCATCAGCGAGCGGCACCGTCACCGCTATGAGGTCAATATCAACTACCGCGAGGCCATCGAGGCCAAGGCCGGGCTGATCTTCGCCGGCCTGTCGCCCGACGGGGTGTTGCCCGAAACGGTCGAGCGTGAGGACCACCCGTGGTTCGTCGGGGTGCAGTATCACCCCGAGCTGAAGAGCCGCCCGTTTGCGCCGCACCCCCTGTTTGCCGGCTTCATTGAGGCGGCAGTGGTGCAGAGCCGACTGGTCTGACCATTCGCTCCTTGGGCGGAACGACCGTCACTGAGTCGTCGGCATAGCTTCACCTTTCATGCGTCAGACCGTCGTTTGTCGTGCATGAACGCTGGTTACGTCCGGACCCTGCATTTCAGCGGGGGACACCATGCGCACTTCGATCGGCTTCAGAACACGGCTTCTCTGTGCGGCGGCAGGACTGACCTTTGCCGGGCTGGCAAACACTGCTGCTGCGCAGGACGCACCGGACGCGACAGAACTGGATGAGATCGTCGTCACCGCCCAGTTGCGGGCTCAGGATCCGATCGAGGTGCCCTTCGCCCTGACCGCCTATACGGGCGACTTCCTGGAAAAACTGGGCGTTCAGGAGTTCGATCAGCTGTCGGCCTTCGTGCCCGGCTTCCTGGTGCAGAACCAGTCGCCCAACAACCCCGGTTTCGTGATGCGCGGCATCACCTCCGATTCGGGCGCTTCGACCGCCGAGCCTCGCGTGTCGGTGTTTCAGGATGGGGTGTCCATTTCGAAATCGCGCGGCTCCTACGTCGAGCTGTTTGATCTGGAGCGGGTCGAGATCGCCAAAGGTCCGCAGTCAACCCTGTACGGCCGTGGGGCTTTGATCGGTGCCGTCAACATCGTCCAGAACCGTGCGCGTCCAGGCGTGTTCGACGCTGCCGCTTCTCTGGAGGTCGGCGATTATGCCTATGGGCGCTACGACGGCATGATCAATGTGCCGCTGGGCGATGACGCGGCCCTGCGTTTTGCGACCCGCCTGAAAAGCCGGGACGGTTCGGTCGAGAACCTGCTGGGCGGCGAGGACTACAACAGCATCGAAACCGAAGCCTTCCGCCTGTCGGGTGCTTGGCATCCATCCGAGGCCCTGCGCATCGACTTTATCGCCAACTATCAGCAGGACGAGGCGTCGGGCACATCGTTCAAGTCCAACTTCTACCTGCCGTCTGATCCGACGACGGGAGCGGTGCTGGGCAGCTCGGAACCTTGGGAGGGCGCGGCCCTGACGCCGTTCGCCAACTTCGACGGCGGCAAGACCCTCGGCCTGGACCGCGATGTCTGGGGCGTGACCGGCCTGGTTCGCTGGGATTTGACTCCGTCGATCAGCCTGAATTCGACCACCGCCTATCGCGAGTTCAACTCTTATGAGACGTTCGACGCTGACGGCCTGTCGTTGCCGCTGCTGACGGCGGCCGAGGATGCGCAGGGCGAACAGTGGAGCCAGGAGTTCCGCTTGGCCTATGACGATGGCGGGCGTTTCAGCGGCTTCATCGGCGCAGGCTGGTTCCGCGAGGAAGGCTTCCAGCGCACGCCGACCCAGTTCGACGAGCGTATGGCCCTGGCTCAGCTTGGCGGCCTTTTGGACGGGTCGCCGACGGCGGCGGGCCGCAACACCCTGCCGTCGGCGGCCTATTCGACCGTGGCGGCAGGTTTCCTGACCGCCGCCCTGACGCCATTGGGGGCCGGGGCTCTCGCCGCGCCGATCGCGGCCAATCTGAAATCGGGCCACATTGAAACCCCGATCAACAGCGCCGAGCTGACCTCCTACGACATCTTCGCCGACGTGACGTTCAAGGCGACCGAGCGGCTCGAGTTTGCGGCAGGTCTGCGCTACACGACCGACGACAAGACCACCGGCTATGCCAGCTCGGTCGCCAATGGCCGTTCGATCGCGGGCGGCCTGCTGGCCATCCTTAGCGGTGCCGTGCCGCCCGCGCAGGTGCCAGGACTACTGGCCGGCCTTGCCAACCCTAATGCCGTGAACCTGCCCGCCAACGTCTTGCCCCTGTTCGGCCTGACGTCGCAGCCGACGGCGAACAACGGCGATTTCGTCTATCAGGATCTGGAGGACGACGGTTTTACCTGGCGTCTGACGGCTCGCTACGCCCTGTCCGATGACGCCAGCGTCTATGCCAACTATGCGCGCGGTCGCCGTCCCCAGGTGCTGAGCGTCAGCGGACCGTCCGCACCGCTGGGTGCCCCCACCTTCAACGTCATCGACGCCGAGACGGTCGACAGCTTCGAGGTCGGGGCCAAAACCGCCCTGATGGATCGTCGCCTGCGTCTGGAAGGCGCGATCTTCCACTACGCCTACGAAAACTTCCAGACCACGATCCAGAACGGGACCACCTTCATCACCACCAATGCGGGCGAAGCTACCTCCTACGGCTTCGAGGGGCAGACTACGTATGAGGTCTCCGACGCCTTCGACGTCTTTGCCACCTATGCCTACAACCATTCGCGTTTCGAGGCGGGCATCTTCGACGGCAATCGTTTCCGCCTGTCGCCGGACCACAAGGCGTCGATCGGTGCGACCTGGCGGGTGACGGCCGGGGATGGGCGGATCGAGGTCCAGCCGACCTATACCTGGCAGTCCAAGACCTTTTTCGACGACAACAACGACCTGCCTTCATTGCAGACCCGCAACTTTGTGGCCGACCTGGTTCAGGACGAGTTTCAGGACAGCTATGGCCTGCTGAACCTGCGCATCCGCTATGCGCCGAACTCGGGCAACTGGGGTGTGGAAGCGTTCGGGGACAACATCCTGGACGAGGAATACATCAAGGATGCGGGCAATACGGGCGACGCCTTGGGCCTGCCGACCTTCATCGCAGGGCGCGGGGCCAGCTACGGCGTCGGCTTCACGGTCCGGTATTGAGGACATGACCATGAACATGGATCGCCGCAGTCTTCTGGGTCTGATCGGGGGCGGGGCCGTGGCCCTGCCCACCAATCAGGCGGGGGCACAGTCGCCCGGCACGGTCGCCTTCCTGCACGGCGTGGCCAGCGGCGATCCGGACCGGCACTCTGCCGTATTCTGGACGCGCGTGACGCCGTCCGATGCCAACTCTGGCGATATCGAGGTGCGGCTGGAGGTGGCGCGAGACGAGGCCTTTGTCGACATCGTGCGGACCTCGAACGGTTTGCTTGCGCGAGCCGAGCGGGACTTCACCGTCAAGCACGACCTGGACGGCCAGGGGCTGGAGCCGGGGCAGCGGTATTTCTACCGCTTCGTGGCGGGGGATGTCGTTTCGCCCGTCGGTCGGGTCAGGACCCTCCCGGAGGGCGCGACGCCGGACCTGAGCCTGGCGGTCGTCTCCTGTCAGCTCTATCCGGGCGGGCTGTTCAACGCCTATGACGCCATTGCGAAGCTGGAGCGGCTGGATGCCGTCGTCCATCTGGGCGACTACATCTATGAATATGGGGCCGAGGCTGACGACTATGGCATGGTCACGGGCGCGGCCCTGAACCGGCTGCCGCAGCCGCCGCACGAGATCGTCAGCCTGGAGGACTATCGGCTGCGTCACGCCCAATACAAGTCCGATCCGGACCTACAGGCGGCGCATGTGCGGGCCCCGTTCATCTGCGTCTGGGATGACCATGAGGTGACCAACGACAGCTGGGTCTCCGGGGCCGAGAACCATCAGCCGGAGACCGAGGGCGACTATGCCACCCGCAAGGCGACGGCGCTGAGGGCCTATTACGAATGGATGCCCATTCGGGAGGCGGCTCCGGGTGCCTTGCGCGAGGCGATCAACCGGACCTTCCATTTCGGCAATCTGGCCAGCCTGATGATGGTCGAGACGCGGCTGTCGGGGCGCAGCGAGCAGCTTACCTATGAAAAGGACCTGACCTTCTCGGCCGGGCCGGACGGCCAGCCTGCCCCGGACGTGGCGGCATTCCGGACACGGCTGGCGGATCCGTCGCGAGATCTGCTGGATGCGCCGCAACGCGACTGGCTGGGCAGCGAACTGGCCGCATCGAAGGCGGCGGGTCGGCCTTGGCAGGTGCTGGGCAATCAGGTGGTCACCGCCCGCGTGGCCGGACCCAATCTGTCCCAGATGGCGAGCCCGCAGCAGATCGCGACCATGATCGGCAGCCTGCCCGAGGCGGTGCGGCCCCAGGTGGCCCAGCTGATCGAACTGTTCAAATCGGGCTTGCCGTTCAACCTCGATGCCTGGGACGGCTATCCGGTCGGGCGCGAGCGTCTGTACCAGACGTTCAAGGCGGCGGGCGTGACCCCGGTGGTTCTCGCCGGCGATAGCCACGCCTTCTGGGTCAACGACCTGAAGGACGATGCCGGAGAGCGACGGGCGGTCGAGTTCGGCACCAGCGCCATCTCCAGCCCCTCGCCGGGCGACTTTCTGGGGGCCTTCCCGCTGGGCATGGCCTTGACCCAGGCCAATCCGGAGGTCGAGTTCTGCGACCAGAAGGCCAAGGGGTTCGTGCTGCTGAAGTTCACGCCCGAGGCTTTGACGGCGGAACTGCACACGGTTTCGACCATCCTGGCCAAGCCGTACGAGGCGCGGGTCCTGGCGACGTATCGGGTGGCACAGGCAGACGGTGGTTTGGGTCCGCTGGAGAAGCAGGGCTAGAGCCCGCACGCTCGCCAGAGGCGGGCGGATGTGGCATGGGGCGCACCCCATGACCGAACCGTCCGCCCCATTTCGCGTCGCTGCCCTGTACCGCTTTGCGCCCGTCGCGGACTGCGCCGCCGTGCGCGACCGGCTGAAGGCGCTGTGCGGGAGCGAGGTCCGCGGCATCCTGCTAGTGGCGGCTGAGGGGATCAATGGGACGATCGCGGGGCCGTACGCAGCCGTAGAGGCGGTGATCGACGGCATCCGGGCCATGCCAGGGTTCGGCGAACTGGACGTGAAATACTCGACCGCCGCCACGCCGCCGTTCCTGCGGCTGAAGGTGAAGATTAAGGCCGAGATCGTGACCATGGGCCAGGTCGGGCTGGACCCCGTGCGCCAGGCCGGGACCTATGTGGCCCCCGAGGACTGGAACGCCCTGATCGCCGATCCGGACACCGTCGTGATCGACACACGCAACGACTATGAGGGCGCGATCGGGGCCTTTGCCGGGGCCGTCCAGCCCAACACCCGCAGCTTTCGAGAGTTCGCCGACTGGTTCGAGCGCGAGGGCCGCGCCCTGCTGGATCGGCCCCATCCGCCGCGCGTGGCCATGTATTGCACCGGCGGCATCCGCTGCGAGAAGTCGACGGCCTATCTGAAGGCCAACGGGGTGCAAGACGTGCACCATCTGGAGGGTGGCATCCTGCGCTATCTGGAAACGGTACCCGAGGATCAGAGCCTGTGGTCGGGCGAATGCTTCGTGTTCGACGAGCGGGTCGCGGTGGGTCACGGCGTGACCCCCGGTACCCACAGCCTGTGCCGGGGTTGCCGCATGCCGGTCAGCGAAGTCGACCGCGCCTCGCCGCACTATGTCGAAGGCATCTGCTGCCCCCGCTGCCACGCCGAGCGCTCTGAGATTCAGAAGGCTCGTTATGCCGAGCGCAAGCGCCAGATGCAGATCGCCGAGGCTAAGGGCGTGGCCCATATCGGCGAGGTGGTGGGAACGGGCCGAAGCTCTAATCCCGCCGAGTGAGGCCTTCGACGGTCAGTCGGCCTTGTCGGAGGACTGGCCCGGCGCGGTCTTGAAGGTGTCGCCGACGACCGTGGCATCTGGCCCGTCTGGCCCGGCGGCCTTACGCGACTTCAACCCGGTCCGGCGCACCGCCTCGTCCGAGGTGGCGGGATCCGGCTTGCCGCCCGGCGAGGCGGCGTTGTTCTGGCGTCCCTGAGTCTGTTTATCGGCCATGGTCCTGATCCCTGAATGAGTGCTCCAGAGCCAACAGGGCTGGGGCGAACCGGTTCCCGGAAGGCGGCACCCGCCACGACGATCCGGCTGAGACAGGGTCCAGAAGGGTTGGTGTCTCCCCAAAAAAAGGGGTGCCCTTTTCAGTTTTGAAACGCGGAGTGTCAGCCGGGTGTGAGGCGGGGTCGAGGCCCCATTGAGGCCCGCGTTCCGATGATGATGACGATGTGAAAGACCCCTGCGCGGCGCGTATCGCCGCCGATACCGCTGGGACTGACAAGGGGAGGGTGCGGGGTGATCGCAAGAGTGCTGGAGTTAGAAAGTCGAGGGTCGAGAGTCTCCATTCCAGGGTCGGGAGGGGTGCAAGGATTGGGGTCGGAAAGGCACCATGAACCGACCCCCTCCTGCCGCCCGGTTCAGATGGTCGGGATGGTGCCTCCGTCGATCACATACTCCGCACCGTGAATGGCGGAGGCCCGCGTCGAGGCGAGGAAGACGATCAGTTCGGCGACCTCCTCGGGTCTGGCGGCGCGGCCCAGCGGTATGCCGCCCAGCCCGTCTAGGACGGTCTGCCGGGCCTCTTCCACCGACCCTCCGGTCTCGGCCGCAATGCGTTGGAGCAAGGCATCGGCTGCCTCGGTCGCGATCCAGCCGGGCGACACCACATTGACCCGAACGCCCTTCGGCCCAAGCTCCTTGGACAGCGCCTTGCTGTAGGTGGTCAGGGCCGCCTTGGCCGCCGCATAGGCGATGGTGGACTCCGGCAGCGGCAGGGCGCGCTGGATGGAGGCGACATGGATGATAGCCCCATGTCCCCGCGCGATCATCTGGGGTGCCAGCAGTCGATCCAGACGGATGGCAGGCATCAGGTTCAGATCCAGCTCCGTGCGCCAATGATCCTCGCTCAGGGCCGCGAAACCGCCCGCGGGAGACGACGAGCCGCCGACGACATGCGCCACGATGTCGATCCCGCCCAAACGGGTCATCGCCGCCTCGGCCAGGGTCTCGCACCCGTCCAGCGTCAGGAGGTCGGTCTTGACGAATTCGGCCGCGTTCGACGTAGGGGAAGGCTCCCGCGCAGCAGTGATGACGCGGGCCCCGCCGGCCAGGAAGCGGTCCACGGTCGCCCGGCCCGCGCCCTTGGTGCCAGCCGTGACCAAAACCCTCTGTCCCTCGAACTCCGTCGGATCAGGGGGCGCGGTCACAGCGTGATCCTCAGCGCGCGGATGACATCGCCATCCAGGGTGAAGCGAAAGGTGAACCGCAGCGGGCTGCCCTTGAAGTCACCGGCCGTAGGTCCCTCGACGACAACGTGGTCGCCCTCATGATGCAGGGTGTCAGGGGTGAAGATCGCCCTGCTGGCGATCGTTTCCTGCTGGATCCACGCCCGGATCTCGGCATGGCCGACGTGACGATGCCGGTCGTCTTCCACGACGGCGTCAGGGGCGAAGGGCTGGACCATGCCCTCAAGGTCGAGGCGCGCATTGGCCGCGACATAGTCGGCGATGGGTCTGGGCAGGTCGGGGATCATCGGGCGCTCCGGCATGGCTGTTGTGTCCCGACCAAACTGGAAATAAGCTGATGAGATGACAAGTACGGACGAAAAAGTAAGGTACTCACCCGAAGGTAAGCGGGTGGATTACACCCCGCAGACGGCCGCCTCGAGCGCCCAGAATGTGATCCGGATTCTGGAGGGACGGTGGAAGCTGGTCATCCTGTTCCAGCTGTTCGGGGCGAACGTCCGGCGCTTCTCGGAATTGGAACGGGCCATTCCCGGCGTGTCGCAGAAGATGCTGATCCAGCAGCTTCGACAGCTGGAGGTGGACGGTGTCGTCGCGCGTATCGTCCACCCGCAGGTACCGCCCAAGGTCGAGTACCACCTGACGGAATGGGGCCAGACCCTGTGTCCTGTGCTGGACAAGCTGTTGAACTGGGCCGAGGCGGCGCCTGACGCGGTCAGGCAGCGGCTGATCGATGCCGATCAACAGGCACAGGCGGTATCATAGACTGCCTCTCTGGATCGGTGGCGCCTTCGCTCCTCCACCGCGTTGAGACGGTTGGGACCGGACGGAGGCGGCGGGATGCGCGGTGAACTGAAGACCTATCAGGCCAAGCGGAAGTTCGGCGAGACGCCGGAGCCGAAGGGCAAGAAGGCCGCTCGCGCGAAGGCGGGGCGGACCTATCTGATCCAGCGCCATGCGGCGACGCGGCTGCACTATGATTTCCGCATCGAGGCGGACGGGGTGCTCAAGTCCTGGGCCGTGACCAAGGCTCCATCGCGGGACACCTCGGTCAAGCGGCTGGCCGTCGAGGTGGAGGATCATCCGCTGGACTATGGCGGGTTCGAGGGCACCATTCCGGACGGCAACTACGGGGCCGGGACAGTGCAGATGTGGGACACCGGTATTTGGGAGCCGCAGGAGCCGGATCTGGAGGCGGCCTGGGCCAGGGGCCAGATCAAGATGGTCCTGCACGGCGAGCGGCTGAAAGGGAAATGGGCGCTGATCCGGCTGAAGAGCGACCGAGGCAAGCCGTCCAAACGGAACAACTGGCTGCTGCTCAAGGAAAAGGACGAGCATGCGGTGGCGGGCGAGGGCGATGCCCTGGCCGAGATCGACGCCTCGGTGACGACGGGGCGATCGCTGGCGGAGATTGCCGAGGGCAAGGCACAGTGGACGTCTTCGAAGCCGACGGGCCGCAAGGGCCCTGCGAAGCCCAAGCCGTCGAAGGCCGCGACAAGCGGCGCGACCAAGCCGCCATCGTTCGTGCCGATCCAGCTGTGCAAGGTGGTTGACCATCCGCCGGGGGCCAAGGGCTGGGCGCATGAGATCAAGTTTGACGGCTATCGGCTTCAGGTCGGGATCGGCGGAGGCAAGGCGATCTTGCGGACCCGCAAGGGTCTGGACTGGAGCGACAGGTTTCCGGACCTGGCGACCGATGCGGCGGGGTGGCCCGATGCGGTGATCGACGGGGAGCTGTGCGCCCTGGACGACGATCACATGCCGGACTTCTCGGCCCTGCAGGCGGCGATCTCGGACGGGAAGACGGGTGGCCTGACCTACTTCGCCTTTGACCTGTTGTTCGAGGGTGGGGAGGATTTGCGCAAGCTGCCACTGTCGCATCGCAAGGCGCGTTTGCAGGCCTATGTCGACCGGGTAGGCAAGACTGCCGGACCGCGGCTCCGCTATGTCGAGCATTTCGCCTCGACCGGCCAGGCGGTGCTGGAAAGCGCCTGCCGGATGGATCTGGAAGGGGTGATCTCCAAGAAGCTGGACGCCCCCTATAATGCCGGGCGGTCGAGCAGCTGGGTGAAGTCCAAATGCCGGGGACGTGACGAGGTCGTCATCGGCGGCTGGTCGTCGGAAGGCGGGACGCGGTTCCGATCGCTTCTGGTCGGGGTGAAGGACAAGGGCGGACTGCGTTACCTTGGCCGGGTCGGCACCGGCTATGGTGAGGCGGTGACGAAGGCGCTGGTGCCTGCCTTGAAGGCGGTGTCGGCGGACAAGAGCCCCTTCAGCGGCGCAGGCGCGCCCAAGGCGGCGAAGGATATTCACTGGGTCAAGCCGGTTCTGGTCGCCGAGGTCGAGCACGGCGGCTACACCGAGAGCGGCTCCTTGCGCCAGGCGGCGTTCAGGGGGCTGCGCGAGGACAAGACCGCCGCCGAGGTGACGGAGGCCCCGCAGGCCCCCGCCAGCACACTGGGCAAGGCGCCCGATACAGCGGCCACACCGACGACGGAGAAGGTGACAACGACAGTCAAGGCCGCGCCCAAGGCGGGCAGGGGCAAGGTCATCGTGGCGGGCGTGACGATCTCCAGCCCGGACAAGGTGCTGTGGCCTGCGGTCAGCGACAGGCCGGCGATCACCAAGGCGGACCTGGCGCGCTATTACGAGGCGGCGGCCGAGCGCATCCTGCCCCACGTCGGCGACCGTCCCACTTCGATCATCCGCGCGCCCGACGGGATTTCCGGCGAGAGCTTCTTCCAGCGTCACGCCATGGCGGGGTCCAATCCCCGGCTGAAGCTGATCGACGTCAAGGCGCGCACACCCTATGTCGCCGCCGTCGATGTCGGGGGGCTGGTGGCGATCGGACAATCGGGCGGGCTGGAGCTGCATCCGTGGGGCTGTGCGCCGGGCCAGCCGGAAGTGCCGGACCAAGTAACCTTCGACCTGGACCCCGACGAGGGGCTGGACTTCGGCGACGTGATCGCCGCGTCCAAGGTGGTGAAGGCGAAGCTGGAGGCGCTGGGGCTCAAGCCGTTCGTGAAGACCACCGGCGGCAAGGGCCTGCACGTCGTGGTGCCGATCAAGTCGGACGCCCGCAGCCGCGTGACCTGGGATCAGAACAAGGCCTTCGCCAAGGCGGTGTCCGAGGCTATCAGGATCGACGCCCCCGACCGCTTCACCACCACCTTGGCCAAGAAGGCACGGGGCGGAAAGATCTTCATCGACTATCTGAGGAACGGCCGGATGGCGACGGCGGTGGCCCCATGGTCGCCGCGCGCCAGACCGGGAGCGGGCATTGCCTATCCCCTGTCCTGGGGTCAGGTCCGGGCCGGGCTGGACCCGTCGGCCTTCAATCTGTGGACCTACGAGGGCCTGCTGAAGAAGGCCGATCCGTGGAAGGGCTTCAGGGAAGAGGCTAAAAGCCTGAGGCCGGCCCTGAAGCGGATGAGCATCGATTGAGGCGTCAACGCAGTCGTTCGACCAGATAGTCGATGAAGACACGGACACGAGCCGGCATATTGGTCCCGCCTACAAAGACGGCGTGGATGGGCTCACGATCTCCCGGATTGAAGGCCTCCAGAAGCGGCACCAGCCGACCGGACGCCACGTCGGCGACCACATTGAACGCTCCTACCCGGGCGATGCCGACGCCCTGAAGCGCCAGCTGGACCAGGGTCTCGCCGTTGTTGGCTTCGATATTGCCCTGCACGGCCAGGGCGCGCGCCTGACCGCTCTCGATAAAGGGCCAGACAGGTTCGGCGCGTCGGAAGTTGAAATTCAGACAGTTGTGGTCATGCAGATCGTCGGGCGTCAGCGGCGTGCCCCGTGTGGCCAGATAGGCAGGGGAGGCCACCACCATGCGACCGGTTTCGCCGATACGGCGGGCAGTCAGCGGGCTGTCGGCAAGCGGCCCGAAGCGAATCGCCACATCGGCCTGGCCGGCGGCGACATCCACGACCGCATCGGTCAGATTGATGTCCACCAGAATGCCGGGGTACCGCGCAACGAATTCACCCAGAAGGGGCACGATACAGAGCCGGCCGTGACCCAGGGCGGCACTGACCCGAACGCGCCCGCGCGGCGCGCCCTGATCCGAGATCGCCTGTTCGGCATCGTTCAGGTCGGCGAGGATCCGCCTTGCTGCCGAAAGATAGCTCTGGCCCTCCGCTGTCAGGGCCAGGCTGCGGGTGGTGCGCAGGATCAGGCGGACGCCCAGGCGGGACTCGATGCGGGCGATGGTGCGGCTGACCGCCGAGGGAGTCAGATCGAGAGTGCGGGCGGCAGCAGAGAAGCTGCCGGTGTCGGCAACAATGGCGAAAATCTCCAGCTCGCCGGTGCGGTCGGTCTCTCCATGCCTCATCTTTGCGTCCAGATCACAGATGTTGGTCCCTGAGGCCATCTAGTAGCGATCAGGTCTTCATTCCATCTGGTGGTGACAAAATTCCTCTCCGCAGAGCCTCTCATGAAACTCAATCCTCCTCTCCTGGCACTGGCGGTCGGTGCCTTCGGCATCGGCGTGACAGAGTTTGCGCCGATGGGTCTTCTGCCGGTCATGGCCGGGGATCTCGGCGTCTCGATTCCGGCGGCAGGGCTGTTGGTCAGCGCCTACGCCTTCGGGGTGCTGATCGGCGCTCCGCTCATGACATTGACGACGGGCAGGGTCGCGCGAAGGACGCTGCTGGTCGGGCTGATGGGTATCTTCACCCTGGGGAATCTGTTGTCGGCCATCGCACCGGACTACTGGACACTGATGGCGGCGCGGGTCCTGACCTCCTTCAACCATGGGGCCTTCTTCGGCGTCGGTGCCATCGTGGCAGCCAGTGTCGTGGCTCCGAACCGGCGGGCGGGGGCCGTCGCAGCCATGTTCATGGGCCTGACCCTTGCCAATGTGACCGGCGTGCCGCTGGCGGCGTGGGCTGGCGATGTGCTGGGCTGGCGGGCGTCCTTCTGGGGGATCGCGGGACTGGGCGCACTGGCCATGATCGCCCTGGCGCTGACCCTGCCCAAGGGCGCGGTCGCGGCCACCACCGACGGCGGGTCCATGAAGGCCGAACTGGCGGTGTTGAGGCGGGGACCCGTCCTGGCGGCCCTGGCCCTGACGGTGCTGGGTTCCAGCGCGATGTTCACGGTCTTCACCTACATCGCCCCCATCCTGACAGAGAAGACCCAGGCGACGACGGCCTTCGTGACCGCCATGCTGGTTGTCTACGGACTGGGTCTGACGCTCGGCAACTGGCTGGGCGGCAGATTTGCGGACAAGTCGGTGGATCGAACCCTGGTGGTGACCCTGGTCGCACTCGCGGTGCTGTTGATCGCCTTCGCCGCCCTGATGCCGTGGGCGTTTGTCGCGGCACCCCTGATCTTCCTGTGGGGTGTCGCCAGCTTCGCCCTAGTCCCGCCGCTGCAGATGCGCGTGATGGCTGCGGCCTCCGACGCGCCCAACCTGGCCTCGGCGATGAACATCGGGGCCTTCAACCTGGGCAACGCTATCGGCGCGGCCCTGGGCGGTGCCGTGATCAGCGCAGGTCTGGGCTATCCAGCTGTCGCATTGTCGGGTGCCGCCATGGCGATATCCGGACTTGCACTGATCCTGCTGCTGATGCGGCGCGAGACGCGGGCCGTGCCGGTCGTCGAGGCCTGCTGAAGCCGATCAGGCGGCGGTCTTTTTGCGGGCCGCCGTCTTCTTGGATGGAGACTTCCCGGCGGGCGTCTTTTTCGGAGCGGCCTTCCGGGTCCCGGTGGCCGATCCCTTGAGGCTGTTCTTCAGGGCCGCCATCAGGTCGATGACATTGGTGTCGTCGGGCTCGGCAACATCCACCGTGCCCTTGCCGCCCTTGGTCTTGGCCGCGATCATGTCGCGCAGGGCGTCGTCGTAGCGGTCATTGAAGTCCGAGGCGTCGAAGTCGGCCTCCTTCTGGCCGATGATTCGGGCGGCGATCTCGACCATGTCGGCATCGGCCTTCACCGTCGGGATGTCGTCGAAATAGTCGGCGGCGTCGCGCACCTCGTCATGAGCGCGCAATGTATAGGCCACCAGCCCCTTGCCCCGCACCTCCAGCGCCAGCTGACGCTCCTTGCCGCGCAGCACCAGACAACCCAGGGCGACCTTGCCCTGCTTCTTCATCGCGTCGCGGATGACGGCGAAGGCCTCGACGCCTGCGCCCTTTTCCGGAACGACGAAGAAGGGCGAGTCCCAGAACAGCCGGTCGATGTCGGCCTCGTCCACGAACTTGTCGATGGAGATGGTCTTGGTGCTCTCCAGCTTCACCTTGTCGAAGTCCGCATCGTCGAACAGGACGTATTCATCTTTCGATACCTCATAGCCGCGCACCAGATCGGACCGCTCGACCGGGCCGGTGTCGGGATCGGTCGGCACCATGCGGATACGGTTGTTGGTCTCGGGATTGATCAGGTGAAAGCGCACGTCATTGGTGCTGGTCGTCGCCGTGAATAAAGCCACCGGACAGGTGACCAGCGACAGCTTCAAATGTCCCTGCCAGGTGGGTCGCGCGGCCATGTCATCTCTCCCGTAAGCCTCCTAAATGCGGGCAGGAGGCAAAGGGTTCTGTCCGCATGGCGGAAGCGGTGGGATTCGAACCCACGGACGGCTCTCACCGTCGCTGGTTTTCAAGACCAGTGCCTTAAACCACTCGGCCACACTTCCTGATCGACGGCGAGCCTGTGAGGCTGGAGTGCCGTGCGGACCGGCGACATAGCGCAGAAGGATGCGTTAACCAAAGCGGAAATCTGTTCCCCGATAATGACCGCCTGAGTGTGATGCAGGAGCGGCGCGGTGACGGCGAGGATTGCGAAAGGTCTGGTCGTGGCGGCGGTGATGTCGCTGCTGGCGGCGTGCGCCAGCGGGGCGACCTCAGGCGGGATTGGTGGCGGTCGGCTGGCCGATGCGGGGCGTATGCCGGTGGTGACCGATCCGGCACCGATCGTGTCGGGGACCATGCGCCCTTATCAGATCCGGGGGCGGTGGTACCGGCCCGAGGAGCAGCCGAACTATGACGAGACGGGGCTGGCGTCCTGGTACGGGGCGCAGTTCAACGGGCGGCCGACGGCCACCGGCGAACGGTTCGACATGCATGCGCTGACGGCGGCTCACAAGACCCTGCCTCTGCCCGGGCTGGTAGAGGTGACGAACCTGGCCAATGGCAAGCGCATCGTGGTGCGGGTCAATGATCGCGGTCCGTTCGCGGAAGGGCGGATCATCGACCTGTCGCGCGGGGCGGCCGAAGCGCTGGACCTGTTGCAGCGGGGCGTGGGCGAGGTGCGGGTACGCTATCTGGGCCGGGCCCCGCGCGAGGGTGGCGGCACGACGATGCAATATGCGGCGGCCGAGCCGGTGGCGGCGGCTCCGACGGCCTTGCGCGGGCCGGTGCCCTATCTGTCGGTGGCAGACGGGCAGGGGGCGGTGGCTGCGGTGCCGACGCCGGTACTTGAGCCTGTGCGTCCTGAGGCTCCGGCCCCTGTCGTAAGCGCTCCGAGCCTGCCCATGGTGGGCGCGGGCCAGTGGGTTCAGGCCGGGGCCTGGGCCGATGCGCGGGCGGCGCGGCGAGCGGCGGAGACCCTGGGCGGTAGCGCCCGGGTCGATCAGGATGCGGGCGGGGCCTGGCGGGTGTTGGTGGGGCCCTGGCCGGATGCCAGCGCGGCGGAACGGTCGCGGCGGGCGGTCATATCGCGCGGCTATCCCGACGCCCTGTTGATATCGACGCAGTAAAGCTTGCGAAGACGCCCGGCGTCGCCATTGTGCGCCGGTGACCCAAGGCAGATTCATCACATTCGAAGGCGGCGAAGGCACCGGCAAGTCGACCCAGGTCGCGCGCCTGGTCGAGCGGCTGCGCGCGCGCGATCTGGAGGTCGTGCAGACGCGCGAGCCGGGGGGGTCGCAAGGAGCAGAGGAGATCCGCAACCTGGCCCTGAACGGCGACGCCGGGCGCTGGTCGCCGATGACCGAGACCCTGCTGATGTTCGCGGCCCGGTCGGATCATCTGGAGCGGACGGTGCGGCCCGCGCTTGAGGCCGGGCGGTGGGTAGTCTGCGACCGGTTCGCCGATTCCAGCCGCGCCTATCAGGGCGTCGGAGGCGGCACGCCCGCCGACTTCATCGAGGCGCTGGACGCCAGTGTGGTGGGCGCGACCCAGCCGGACCTGACGCTGGTGTTCGACCTGCCGGTCGAGGTCGGGCTGGAGCGGGCGTTCGGCAGGGGTCTGTTCGAGACGCGGTTCGAATCCAAGGGTCTGGCGTTTCACGAGCGGCTGCGCAGCGGCTTTCTGGAGATCGCCCGGACGCATGATCGCTGTGTCGTCATCGACGCCAATGGCGACATGGATACGGTGACGAAACGGGTCTGGGCGGCGGTCGAGGGCCGGCTGCTGTGAGCGAGCATGCGCGCGACCGGTTCGATCTGATCCCCGATGCGGCGGCGGAGGCGGCGTTTCTGGACGCCCAGTCGCGCGGGCGGATGCATCACGCCTGGCTGCTGTGCGGGGTCGAGGGGTCGGGCAAGGCGACCTTTGCCTATCGCGCCGCGCGGCGGCTGCTGGGGGCGGCACCCGACCCGTCGCGGGGCCTGCTGGGAACGCGGCCGGACGATCCGGTGGCGCGGCTGATCTCGGCCCAGTCGCATCCCGACCTGCTGGTGCTGGAGCGGGCCGTCGAGGGCGGCAAGACCAAGAAATCGATCTCGGTCGATCAGGCGCGGGACCTTCCGGAGTTCTTTTCCAAGAGCCCGTCGCAGGCGCAGGCGCGGGTGGCCATCATCGATGCTGCTGACGACCTGAACCTGAATGCAGCCAATGCTTTGCTGAAGGTTCTTGAGGAGCCGCCTGAAAGCGGCGTGCTGTTTCTGGTGACCCATGCGCCGGGGCGGCTGCTGGCCACCATCCGCTCGCGGTGCCGCCGGCTGGCCTTTCCGGTCTGGCCGGAACATGCGCTGGAGGAGCTGGTCCGCAACCGGACGGGCGTGCCTTCCGCCGAGGCGGCGCGGATGGCAGGGATGTCGGCGGGATCGCCCGGACAGGCCCTGGCCCTGGCGTCCGGCGCGACACTGGAGGCCGATCAGCTGGCACAGGACTGGGTCAATGCGCCGTCGGTGGATCGGGCCGAGGCCATGGCGGTGGCCGACAAGTTCAGGGGCGTGGAGGGGCAGGAGCGGTTCGAGACCCTGATGGAACGGCTGATCGCGGCGGTGAAGGTCAGGGCGCTGAACGAAGGGGCGTCAGGGGCCCGTTGGGCCGAGCTGTGGACACGGCTGTCGGACCTGCCGGACCGGACAGCGGCAATCAATCTGGACCGTGCTGATGTGCTGGCCGGGGCGCTGGCAGACCTGCAGCGGACCAAGGCTCAGGCTGGGGCACGCTGATGCTGATCGACAGCCATGTGAATCTGCATGCGCCGCAGTTCGACGAGGACCGTGATACCGTCATCGCCCGGGCGCGTGAGGCGGGGGTCGCTCTGATGGTCGAGATTTCCGACAAGCTGTCGACCTTCGAGGCGACGCATGGCCTGGCCATGGCGCATCCGGACATCTGGTGCACGGTGGGGGCGCATCCGCATGAGGCCAAGGATCATAAAGACCTGACGGCGGCGCAGCTGGTCGAGCTGGCCGGGCGGGACCGGGTGATCGGGATCGGCGAGTGCGGGCTGGATTTCCACTATGATTTCAGCCCGCGCGACGTGCAAGCGGCGGTGTTTCGCCAGCATATCGCCGCCGCACGCCAGACGGGCCTGCCGCTGGTGGTGCACACACGCGAGGCGGATGCGGTGATGGGCGATATTCTGGAGGAGGAGATGGCCATCGGGCCGTTCCGGTTCCTGATGCACTGCTACACATCCAGCCCGGAACTGGCGGAAAAGGCAGCGGAACTGGGGGCATGGTTTTCGGTGTCCGGCATTGCCACCTTCAAGGCGGCGGGCGATGTGCGCGAGGTCATCGCGGCCATGCCGGCGGACCGGATCATCGTGGAGACCGACTGCCCCTATCTGGCCCCCATGCCGCATCGGGGGCGGCGTAACGAGCCTGCCTATGTCGGCCATGTGCTGGACAAGCTGGCCGAGATCCGGGGCTGGTCGCGCGATGAGGCCGAGGCGCGCACGACGGACGCCTTCTTCACCCTGTTCGACCGCATTCCGAGGCCAGCCGGATCATGAGCGAGCTGGAAGTCGTCATCCTGGGCAGCGGATCGTCGGGCGGGGTGCCGCGCGGGGACGGCGACTGGGGCGACTGCGATCCGGCCGAGCCGAAGAACCGCCGCAGCCGCTGCTCTGCCCTGATCCGGCGGCACGGGCCGGACGGCGTGACCAGCGTCCTGATCGACACCTCGCCTGACCTGAGGGAGCAGGCGCTGGCGGCGGGCATCCGGCACGTGGATGCGGTCCTCTATACCCACGACCACGCAGATCAGACCCACGGCATCGACGACCTGAGGGTCTTTGCCATGCGTACCCGGCGGCGCATTCCGGCCTGGATGGACCGGGCGACGATGGACGCCCTGACGAGCCGGTTCGGCTATATCTTCGAGAGCGTCGAGGGCTATCCGGCCATTCTGGACGCGCATCTGATCCCGCCGCATGGCCAGCACTGGTCGGTGGGTGGCGCAGGGGGCGAGGTGCCGGTCGTGACGTTCGACCAGGCGCACGGGCCGATCCGCTCGGTCGGCTATCGCATCGGGCCGGTGGCCTATTCCAGCGACGTGTCCGATCTGGACGAGGCGGCGCTGGAGGCCGTGCGCGGCTGCGACCTGTGGATCGTCGACGCCCTGCGCTGGACGCCCCATCCGACCCACGCCCACGTCGACAAGACTTTGGACTGGATCGCGCGGTCGGGGGTCAGGCGGGCGGTGCTGACCAATCTGCACCTGGACCTGGACTATGCGGCGCTGAAAGCCGTGGTGCCGGACAATGTCGAGGTAGGGTTCGACGGGTGGAGTGCCCGGCTCTAGCCCAGCAACCGCGCCGCCTGGGGCGCAAAATAGGTCAGCACGCCCGCGCAACCCGCCCGCTTGAACCCGTGCAGGGTTTCCAGGATGGCGCGGTCCTGGTCCAGCCAGCCATTGGCGATGGAGGCCTGCATCATCGCGTACTCACCGCTGACCTGATAGGCGAAGGTCGGGACACGGAAGGTCTCGTGCACGCGGCGGACGATATCGAGATAGGGCATGCCGGGCTTGACCATGACGGCGTCGGCCCCCTCGGAGATGTCCATGGCGACCTCGCGCAGGGCCTCGTCGGAGTTGGCATAGTCCATCTGATAGGTCTTCTTGTCGCCGACCAGCATGGCGGCCGAGCCGACGGCGTCGCGGTAGGGGCCGTAGAAGGCCGAGGCGAACTTGGCCGCATAGGACAGGATCATGGTGTCGTGCAGGCCGTTGGCCTCCAGCGCCTCGCGGATCGCCTGGACACGGCCGTCCATCATGTCGGAGGGGGCCACGACGTCGGCCCCGGCATGAGCGTGGATGAAGGCCTGCTCGGCCAGCCGCTCCAGCGAGGCGTCGTTCAGCACCCGCCCGTCCTCGACCACGCCGTCGTGGCCGTGATCGGTGTAGCAGTCCAGCGCCACGTCGGTCATGACGCCGATGTCCGGCACCGCATCCTTGATGGCCCTGATGCAGTCGGGGATGAGGCCGTCGGGATCGGTCGCGCCGGTGCCGAAAGCGTCCTTGATCGCACCGTCGACATTGGGGAACAGGGCGACCATGGGGATGCCCAGGCCGTGCGCCTCCCTGGCCGCCTCGGCCGCAGCCCTGGGCGACAGGCGAAAGACGCCGGGCATGGAGGCGACGGGGATGCGATCGTCAGCCCCATCGTGCACGATCAGAGGCCAGATCAGGTCGGCGGGGGTCAGGGTCGTCTCGGCGACTAGACGACGCACCCAAGGGCTCGAGCGCAGGCGGCGCGGGCGGGCGTAGGGGAAGGCGGCGGGCGCGAAGGGCTGGGTCATGCCTCCCCTTAGCTTCCTTCACCCATTGGGAGAAGGTGGCGCGCAAGGACGACGGCTTTGCCGCCGTGCGCTCAAGCCCTCTCCCGCCGGGAGAGGGAAGAGGCTAGAACGCCCAAAACACCAAGGGAACGCTTCATGGATTTCGCCCTCAACGACGATCAGCGCGCCATTCAGGATGCGGCGCGGGCCTTTGCGGAGGCCGAACTGGCCCCGCACAGCGCGGAGTGGGACGAGACCAAGACCTTCCCCGTCGACACGATGCGTCAGGCTGCCGAGATGGGGTTCTGCGGCATCTATACCGGTGAGGAGCACGGCGGGATGGCGCTGGGCCGCGTCGAGGCGGCGGTGATCTTCGAGGAGCTGTCGCGGGGCGATGTGTCGACGGCGGCCTTCATCAGCATCCACAACATGGCGACGTGGATGATCGACAGGTTCGGCTCCGACGACCTGAGGGGCCGGTATGTGCCGTCGCTGGTGTCGATGGAGAAGATCGCCAGCTACTGCCTGACCGAACCCGGCTCGGGGTCGGATGCGGCCGCCATGCGCACGACGGCCCGGCTGGACGGCGATCATTATGTGCTGAACGGCTCCAAGGCCTTCATCTCCGGGGCCGGGACGTCGGACGTCTATGTGGTCATGGCCCGCACCGGCGAGCCGGGGGCCAAGGGCATTTCGGCCTTTGTCGTCGATCTGGGCACGCCCGGGCTATCGTTCGGGGCCCAGGAAAAGAAGATGGGCTGGAACAGTCAGCCGACAGCCATCGTCCAGTTCGACGATTGCCGCGTGCCGGCGGCCAACCTGCTGGGCCAGGAAGGCGACGGTTTCCGCTATGCCATGATGGGGCTGGACGGCGGGCGGCTGAATATCGCCGCATGTTCGCTGGGCGGGGCGCGTCTGGCGTTGGAGACGGCCCTGGAATACGTCGCCAGCCGCAAGCAGTTCGGCAAGGCGCTGGCCGAGTTCCAGAACACCCAGTTCAAGCTGGCCGACATGGCGACGCAGCTGGAGGCGGCGCGGCTGCTGGTCCTGCGCGGAGCCTGGGCCATCGACACCGATCATCCGGAAAAGACCAAATGGTGCGCCATGGCCAAGCGGTTCGCTACCGACGTCTGTTTCCAGATCGCCGACGAGGCCCTGCAACTGCACGGCGGCTATGGCTATCTGAAGGACTATCCGCTGGAGCGGATCGTGCGCGACCTGCGGGTTCACCGCATCCTGGAAGGCACCAATGAGATCATGCGGGTGATCACGGCACGCGAGATGATGCGTCAGTGAAATCTTCAGTCGTTTGCGAGCGAACCTACCACATCCGTCGCGACGGAGAGGTCCATCCGGTTCCGGTCCGTTGGCGTATACCGGTACCGGATCCACGCGGCGATTGGAGCTGTGAATATGAGATCGAGTGGCCGCAACGCGAAGTCCGGATTGCGCGAGCTTATGGCGTAGACTCCGTACAGGCGCTCTATCTGGCGCTGCAGAATGTGGCGGCAGAGCTGTATACCGCCAGGCCCGCAGTATTCCTGTTTGAACCCGACGACATCCTGCACCTCCCTACCGCCGGGCTTGATGATCTTGAAGCCGCCCGTACGAAAGGCCATCCGTGACCTCTGAACCCGAAATCCTGACCCGCGTCGCCTCTGGCGTGGGGATCATCACCTTGAACCGGCCCAAGGCCCTGCATGCGCTGAACCGGGGCATGTGCGAGGCGATGACGCAGGCGCTGCTGGACTGGCGCGAGGACGATGCGGTCAAGTCGGTGCTGATCGACCATGCCGGAGAGCGCGGATTCTGTGCCGGGGGCGACATCCGCATGATCGCCGAGAGCGGGGCAGGGGATGCGTCGGAGGCGAAGGCCTTCTTCCTGAGCGAATACCGGCTGAACCATCTGATGTTCGACTATCCCAAGCCGATCACTGCCATTGTGGATGGCATCGTCATGGGCGGTGGCGTCGGGATATCCGAACCCGCCGTGGTGCGGATCGCCACCGAGCGGACGACCTATGCCATGCCGGAGACGGGGATCGGTCTGTTCCCGGATGTTGGCGGTGGCTGGTTCCTGCCGAGGCTACCGGGTCAGACGGGGGTCTGGCTGGCGCTGACCGGCGCGCGGCTGAAGGCGGCGGATACAGTGTTTCTGGGCATCCACACCCACTATCTGCCCAGCGACGCGCTGGAGGCGTTCCGCGCCATCCTGTCGGCCGATCCCGGCTATCCGGTCGATGTCGCGGATGGGCTGGAGGACGATGCGGGCGAGGCCCCGATCGAGGCGCATCTGGAGGCGATCGACCGGCTGTTTGCCTTCGATACGGTCGAGGACATCTTCGCGGCGTTGGAAGAGGATGGATCGGACTGGGCCCTGGCGCAGTTGGCGACGCTGAAGACCAAGTCGCCGCAGTCGCTGAAAGTGTCGCTGCGCCAAATTCGCACTGGGGCGACACTGACCGACTTCGCCGACAACATGGCCATGGAATACGCCCTGGGCGGTCGCGTGGTGCGCACTCACGACTTCCAGGAGGGCGTGCGGGCCGTGATCGTGGACAAGGACAATGCGCCGAAATGGTCGCCGGAGACGCTGGAGGGCGTGACGGACGCGACGCTGGACGCCCTGTTCGCGTCCCTGCCTGCGGGTGAGGCCTGGACGCCGCTCGGCTGAGGGTTTGCGCTGGGGCTTGCGTCGCGGCGCGAACCGTTGCCTTGATCCGGGGCTGTTCCGGAGAGTCCCCATGTTGAAGTCCTCGATCCTCGCCGCCACCCTGGCCGTCAGCGCCGTCGCCCTGTCGGGGTGCCTGATCATCGCCAACGATAGTGGCACACGTACGGTCTATGTATCGGCGGATGAAGCGGCTGCGATGAGCGCGCCGACGGCGTCTGATTATGCCTCAGTTCTGGCCGACCCGCGCCGGCTGGAGACCGAGGTCGCGCGTGATCCGCTGCGTAAGCCCGCCGAGATGCTGGCCTTCGCCCAGATCCAGCCGGGCGATGCCGTGGCCGACATCCGTCCCGAGGAAGGCTATTTCACTCGCCTGTTCGCGCCCGCAGTGGGCGAGAGCGGCAAGGTTTATGCCTTTGTGCCGAACCAGACGGCGGGGCGCGAGAATGGCTTTGCCGACACCCTGGCCTCGACCTATCCGAACGTCAGCCGCGTGACCGGGGCGCTGGAGACCATGACGTTCGACCGTCCACTGGACGTCGTCTTCATGGGCGAGGAGTACCACGACTTCACCATCCCGCGCTTTGGCGTCGATGTGGCCGCGATGAATGCGGCGGTGTTCGCGGCGCTGAAGCCGGGTGGGCTCTACGTCATCCTCGACCATCAAGCGGCGGATGGGGCCGGTATCGATGTGGCGGGTA
This sequence comes from Brevundimonas sp. DW-iso22, assembly GCF_058725425.1. Lineage (NCBI taxonomy): Bacteria > Pseudomonadati > Pseudomonadota > Alphaproteobacteria > Caulobacterales > Caulobacteraceae > Brevundimonas > Brevundimonas sp. DW-iso22. The sequence continues at coordinate 234,084 of NZ_JBZXEB010000006.1, forward strand.
CGCTGCACCGCATCGAAGCCGCCGAACTGCGTCGTCAGGTGGAGGCGGCAGGCTTCGTCTTTGACGGTGAGAGTGACGCCGTGCGCATGCCGGGCGACGATCACACGTTGAGCGTCTTCGACGAGAGCATCAGAGGTCGGTCCGACCGGTTCGTCTATCGCTTCAGGAAGCCTGACTAGTCCGGCTGCGGGCGGCCGCCATTCGGGCCGCGATGCGGATGGCGGAGATCAGGCTGTCAGGGCGGGCCATCCCCTGTCCGGCGATGTCGAAGCCGGTGCCGTGATCGGGAGATGTGCGAACGACGGGGAGACCCAAGGTCACATTGACCCCACCCCAGAAATCCAGCGTCTTGACCGGGATCAGGGCCTGGTCGTGATACAGGCAGACGGCGGCGTCATAACCCGCGCGAGCTTCCGTATGAAACATCGTGTCGGCGGGGCGCGGATCGGAAATATCTATGCCCTCGGCGCGAAGGATTTCCACCGCAGGCGCAAGCACTTCTAATTCTTCAAGACCCATCGCACCCCCTTCGCCCGCGTGAGGGTTGAGGGCGGCCAATGCCAGGCGGGGCCGGGCAATGCCGAAGTCGCGCTTCATAGCCTCGTGCACGACCCGGGCCGTTCGGCAGACCCGCTCTGTCGTGACCAGTTCCGGAACCTGGGCCAGGGAGGCATGGATTGTGACCAGACAGGCACGCAAATCCAGGGCCGTCAGCATCATTACCGGTCCGCGAGTGTCGGTGAACGGCACGTCTGAGGTCAGTTCGGCGATGAATTCCGTGTGACCCGGGAAGCGGAAACCGGCGGCATACAACGGAGCCTTGGCGATCGGAGCGGTGACGATGCCGCCGACCTCTCCTGCCAACGCCAGATTGACGGCCTGCTCGATCCAGTCGGCCACGGCCCCGGCATTGGCGCTGTCGGGGCGGCCGGAGACCACCGGCGCGGGCAGGGGCTGGTCCATCACCGGTATGGCGCGGGCAAAGATGCCTGGCGCTTCGGCTGCTGACAGCACGGGCTGAACTGGCCGTCCCTGAGAACGCATCAGGGCCGCGTCACCGATCACGACGAACGACTGTGGCCCGTCCTTAAGGGCGTCCCAAGCCTTGGCGATGATCTCCGGCCCGACCCCCGCCGGCTCGCCCATGGACAGGGCCAGCGGCAGGGTGGCGGACATCAGGACTTGATCTCGATCGCCGAGTCCTGACGCAGGTCCCGGATGTAGCGCCGCTCCAGGGTCTGCAGGTTCTGGCCGAAGAGTCGATTTTCGATCTGTCGTTCGTTGGGGGCCTCCGCCCCGCCAGCACGCCGACCGCACACGGCCAGCAGATGAACGCCCAGTTGGGTGCGTATCGGGGTGCTGATCGAGCCGACTTCGCTGGACCTGGCGACCTGCTGAAACTGCGGAAGCAGATTGGCGGGATCTGCTTCGCCGAGGTCTGTACCCAGAAGGCCTTGCTCGGACGTGGCACGCGTGAGGATGTTGTCGCATGTCAGTTGCGGACGCAGCGCTTCCAGACGCTGGGTGGCTGCGGAAACCTCAGCGTCCGTTGCCGTTTCGGGCAACTCGACCATCATCTGCTTGATCTGCGTCAGGCTGGACGAAGAGCCATCGCGTTTGTCACGCATGTAGAGAATGTACACTCCACCTTCGACTGGAATGGGGCGTGACAGTTCGCCAGGCGACAACTGGTCCATGGCCTGCTGAAGGACGGGCTGGACAGTTCCCTCGACGACCCAGCCAGCGTCTCCGCCGCGAGTTGCGGTAGGCGCTGCTGAAAACTGTTGGGCCACGTTCTGGAAGGGGGCCCCCTGAACCATCTGCTGGACCAGTTGGGTCGCACCGTTCAGGGCGGCCTGCTGACCACCAACGCGAGCGGACTCGATATAGATTTCACCGATCAGGTATTGCTTCTTCAATGAAGCATCTGTGGCTTGTCTGAGTGCGGCCTGGACGGCACCGCTACTAACGCGAGCGCGGCTCTGGAAACGAGCACCCACCAGCCGCTGCCAGCCGATCTGTGTTCGCATCTGTTCGCGCAATGTCGCAGGACGGATGCCGAACTGGGCGAGGGAGTTTATGTAGGCTTCGGGTGTTGCACCAACCTCTGACGCCATTGCGGTCAGTTCTTCGTCCACCTCTGCGTCAGTGGCTTTCAGGTCGGGGTAGCGGTCCAGCTCCTGATTTTGCAGGCGGTCGTCGATAATCAGATTCAAGGCCTGCTGCCGGATCGCGGGAAGATTTTCGGGCGTAGGCTGAACCTGCGTCATGGCGACCACCAGCAACATGCGCTGGCGCAGATCGAAACCCGTAATGACGCTGTCATTGACCGTGGCAAGAACGCCATCAGCCAACTGAAACTCGGGTGTGGGTGCCTGGGACGATGCAGCGGGACCGGCCGGATTCGGCACTCCGGCAGCAGCGGGGACCGGAGCCTGAGGTGCAGTCTGCGCCAGCGCTGTGCCGGACAGCAGGGCGGCGATGGCCACGCCTGTGATGTAACGCTCGAAACGCATGTCAGTCCTGATTCCTGTGGCGGCGCTGATCCCGGATCGACCCGGAAATCGCGTCTCGCGCATCCCCGAGTCGCGCGGCGGTCAGCGCCATTCGCTTGATCAATACCCTGTACCGCCGAAAGTGGCGAGGTTTAGGCGTACATAGACACCCTCCGACGGGCCAGTTGGTCGGACACGTGTGTTGTCGCGGCGCCACCCCAGTTCAAAGCGGAAGCAGTCGTCATCGAACAACATGCCCACTTCGGAGCGGGTGATGATGTCTCGCTCGAGATCGGCGATGCCGGTGACGGCAACACCCCAGTTCCCATAGACGAACTGTTGCCCGGTCAACTGGACGAATTCGTAGTTGCGATTGTTCGGACCTTCCAACGGATTGGAGCGGTCGATGATGTAGCTGACGCTGGCAAGGTTCCTGCGTCCCCACCGGCCGTCCAGCGCAGCTTCTGCCCTGCGTATTTCCCCGGCGGAGTCGATGGTGGCATGGCCCCAGCCGCGGATGCGATCGGATGGAGAGAAGCTGCCCTGAACCACCCAGTCGGACGTCTCTGCCCCGAGACCCGAGGGGTCGTAAAGGTTCGCCGGATCGTCGGGCAGGGGGACCAGATAGGCGTCTTCCTGGGCGTCACGGAAACTGCGGCCGACGAACAGACTGGCCTGACGCCCATTGTCCCATCGCAACGTGGCCTTGGCCCCGGCGGTGAAGCGGATGCCGCCTTCATACAGATCGTAGCCGGGGAAGCGGTCGATACGGAACAGCGAGCTCTCATCCAACTCGACAGCCTGGCTGTCTTCGATTGGCACGCGCGGGTCCAGGTCGACGCTGTTCGAGATCGAAAGCTGTGCCATCGGCTCGAGAATCAGGTCCGCACCCGGTCCCATCTGCCGGATAAGGGGATAGCTGATATCGACACCGGCAGTGGCCCTGGTGCGGCTGATGGCCTCCTCTTCCACTCCCATCATGGGCGGCAGGTTGCTGACCGAATAAAGATCTGTGCGCAGATCGACGAACGGTTCCCAGCGGACGCCAATCGGAGAAATAAGGGTCCGGCGCCACTCAAGCTGTCCGGTAACCCGGCGACTGTCGATGCCGGGCAGGCCCAGTGTCGAACCTGCGGGGATGATTTCCGGCCTCAGTACCGGGCCGCCCACATAGTCTTCGCGGTAAAGGGATACAGCCGATCCCTTAAGGCGCAACCGACCGCCGAAGACGGGCCCCTCTGGCTCCCAGCGCGCCTCGATCAGCGGTGCCACGACGGGCAATGATCCATCTGTCTCGAAGACGTTGAGTGCAGGCGTTACGGGATCGAACTGTGCGACGCGCAGGCTTTGAAGCGTGAAGGCGGCTACGGAGACATATGAGCGCGGGGTCTGATGCTCCAGATAAATCTGGCTGATCAGGCGACGTTGGTCGCCATAGTACAGGCCGTTGTCCTGATAAGGGTCGCTGATGTCATAGCGGTCAAACAGCGTCTTGTCGGACGTTCGCTCAGCGGTGAAGCCCCAGCGCCACGGTCCGGCCGGGTCAAAACGCCCTTGCGCCAGCAGATAGCTGCGGGCCGTGCGGTCGCCAATGCTGACGTTGCTTTCGGCATCGCCGTCGCCGTCCAGATCGAAGTCGCCGAAGCTGCGCTCATAGGTACCGCCGCCGCGCACCACGACCGTCCCGTCCGCAAATCGGCGGCGCCATTGCAGGTTCAGAAATGGAGCGACCCGCGTGTTGAGCTGGGGGCTGATCAGCCAGTCTTCTGACGGGGATACGACATGCAGATATGGCACTTCCAGGCTCAGGCCCCGACCTTCGTCGTAGCTGGGCGTCGGCACCAGGAAACCCGAAGCGCGATCGATGGTGGGATCGGGGTGGGCGAAATAGGGCAGGTAGAAAACCGGCACCCCACCGACGCGGAACACCGCGTTTCGGTACAGGACCGCTCGCAGTTCCTCGTCCTGAACCACGGTTTCGGCCTGGATCGAAATGCTGGGTTCCTGCGGATTGCCGTCGGCATCGCAGATCGGGCAAGGCGTGAAAATCGCGTAGTTGAGCTGATTGACGTTTTCGCTACGTCTGACTGCCGTTGCGGCCATCAGGCTGGCACCGGTCGAGAACCGTGTGGCGAAATCGACGGCGATGCCTGCCCTCAGGTCCGAATCCGTCTCCAGATAGCTGGCGTAGACTGTGTTGCCTTCGTCATCCGTCAGCTCGACATTGCCGTCGGCAGATGCGACGCCAAGACCAAGGTCATAGTTGAACTGTCGAGCGCGCAGGGTGGTCCCGCTAAAACGGCCCAAGGCGCGGCGATCCAGAGTTCCCAGCGCCGAGACGACATCGCCTTCCCGCGTCACGGCATCAGCGTCGATATAGGCCGCGCCATCAATCAGGCCGTCCGGACCGGGCTGGGACGGTGCCGGCGGTGCCTCCTGTGCCATGGCCGGCAGGCCCAGAGCGCACAACGCCAGCGCGGCCGCGCCAGCCATCAGCCGAAGGCGCAATCCAGCCATTTCGGGTGCGCGACGCTCACGCTGCATGCGAGATACTCTGGATAGACGAAAAAAGGGGCAGGAGACGGAGAGTTCGCTTAGCCGTCTTCGGTATAGAACAGCAAGGTGAAGGCCGCGAGCGCCGTCATCAAGGGCGGCAGCCAGGCTGCCAGCCAAGGGGGGATGACCTCTGCGGAACCAAAAGCCGAAGCCGCCTGATTGACGAAGAAGAAGCCGAACCCCAGCACCACCGCCGCCGTGCTCATCTTGGCCAGATCGCCCAGCCGCATAAGTCTGAGCGAAAACGCCGCCGCCAGGATCGACATGGCCGCGAACATCAGGGGCGTCGCCAACAGCTGGTCTAGCCTGAGTTGATAGGCCGTGGAGGAGAACCCCGCCGCTTCGATCCGCGAAATCTGTGCGGGCAGGGACCAGAAGGGAGTGGATTGCGGCCGCGCAAACCGCTCGAACGCCTCGTCGTCGGCCAGGCTGGAGGGCAGGTCCAGGGTAGCATAACGCACTGCGCGTTGGCCCGCTTGTGCGCCCAATGCATCGGTCAGTCGCCAGCGTCCCGCCGCAAGCGCAGCCGACCGGGCGTCGATCCGCTCGGAGAACTGACGCAGACCGTCGGCATCGGCGGTGTAGATGAAGAATGTCACATCCAGCAGGCGTGCGTTTGCCCGGTCCTGACGTGCGGCACGGATGACCATTTGCCGCGTGTCGTCGCCCTCTCGAATCCAGATGGCCTGATTTGTGTCTGCTCCCGCGACCGAGCCGGACAGGCGCGATCTCTCGCGCTGAAACATACCGTCCGCCGATGCCGACATCGGGCCGAGGACCGTGACGGTCACGATGCCAAACAGAAAAGCCGCACCCGCCGCCGGCAGAACGAACCGCCAGGCCGACAGGCCGGCCGCTCTCATGGCGATCAATTCGCTGCGTCGGTTGAGGCCGACATACGCCGCCAGGGTGCCGAACAGGAAGACGAAGGGCAGCAGTTGCACAATCACCTGCGGGGACTTCAGCAGCATCAGTCCCAATATGCGCGGCCCCGAAAGGTCGACGTCCGACCCCACACCCCGTGATATTTCCACGAAGTCGATCAGCATGATCAAAGCACTGATCACCCCAAGGGCGACGGCCAGGGACCGGGCTTGCTGGATCAGGACATAGCGCTCGATGCGACCAAGGCGGAAAAAAGGGGCAGTCAGTGCGGCGCTGCTCATGCGGTCTGTGCCTTCAGTGCTGCGCGAACGCGACGGCGGCGCGGCTTGAGCGCCCTGAACAGCAGCCGCAGCGCGACGGCCGTTGCGACGATGGGCAGCACATATTGAAGGACGTTCAACCAGCTGTTCCAGGCGCTGCCGGCCACGATACCATAGCCGACGACCCGCACGACGAGGAAGGCGGCGGCGGCCTTCGCAATGCGCAGGGAGTAACCCGTACGACTGAACTGACCGCCCATGATGGCGGCGAGGGCCATGGCCATGGCCATGAGGGCATAGAGGGGGGCCGACAGCCGCGAATGCCCCTCTGCCGCCAACTCCCCACGAGAGCCAACGGTGTCAACGTCCTGGGGTGATGGGTCGAACAACTGGGTCAAATACAGATCCGCCGGCTTGAACCGGGGCCGCTCTGTCGTATCGATATAAGGCGACAGGTCGAAAACGTTTCGGTCGAATGAGCCGTAGGTCAGCACGCCGCGACTGGAATACCGCGTCGTCGATCCATTCAGCATGGTCAGCATCGGCGCGCCGTCGATTCGCTCGAACCGAGCCTCGGCAGCGTCCCAGGTGGTCACCTCATCGCCACCGGGCAGGTAGATAAACAGGTTCTTCAACAGACCATTCTGTTCGATCTGCTGGACATAGACGGTCAGCCCATCCGGTCCCTCGACGAACTGGCCTTCCTCGACGAGCAGGGCGGCGATGTCGGAGCGAATTGCAAAGGCTTCCGCGCGCGCCGTGCGCTGAGCCCACGGCTGGGCCACTGTCGTGATCGCCAGCGTCAGCGCAGCCACGATAACGGCCAGACGGACTGCCGGGCGGATCGCAGCCCAGCGCGTCACGCCCGAGGCAAACACTGCCGTCAGCTCTTGCTCGCGTTGCAGCCGGGTCAGGGCGATCAGGGCTCCCACAAACAGCCCGATCGGCAGGATGACGGCCAGCAGTTGCGGAACGGCCAGCAGGGTCAGCTTGATCATGACCCAGACGCTCTGACCGCGCTCGACGATGATCTCCAGCTGGTCCAGACTCTGGCTCAGAATCCCGATGCCGGCCAGAGCTGCGCATGCCGCTGCCACCGGACGGCCAATCTGGCGAAAGAGATATCTCTGGATCAGCGTCATGAACGGTGGAAATCGCCCGGTTGCGGGTGGCGGCTAGGGAGCGCATCTAATACACACCCCGATGCCACGGTGAAACCGGCGGCGTCCTATCCCATATGTCACCAGACCGGGACCTACCACCCGGCGGGAGCTGTAAATGAAGATCGAGTTCGTCGCATCGGCCGAGGCCGCAGAGGTCCTGGCTGTTCTGGTTCATGAAGGCCGCGCCTTTGTCGGGATGGGGACCCATCTGGACACGGCCACCAGCGGTGGCCTGACCAAGGCCATGACCCACAGCCGGTTTACTGGCGCTTCCAACAGCACCCTTATTGTCGCCGCGCCCGCGGGCGTTGACGCCTCGACGATCGTGCTGACCGGGGCTGGAGACGCCGACAAGTTCGACGATCTGGCGCTGGAAGCCGCTGCGGGGGCCGCGTATCATGCGGTCAAATTGTCGGGCGCGACCTCACTAACGATCGACGCCTTTTATCTGTCCGCCGCCCAGGCTGGCCGCGCGGCCTTTGCCGCCCGGCTGGCCGCCTATCGCTTCCTGAAATATCGCACGACGCTCAAGCCCGCCAAGACGCCGTCGATCGAGACGATCCGGGTCGTGACTGCCGATGTCGCCGCTGCCCAGGCCGCTTATGACGCTCTGTCGCCGATCGCCGACGCCATTGAGTTCGCGCGCGATCTGGTCGCCGAGCCCGCCAACGTCCTTTATCCGGTCGAGTTCGCCAAACGCGTCAAGGGCCTGGAAAAGCTGGGCCTCGAGGTCGAGATCCTGGGCGAGAAGGAGCTCGAGAAGCTGGGCTTCCGCACACTGCTGGCCGTCGGCCAGGGCAGCCGCCGTGAAAGCCAGGTCGCCATCATGAAGTGGAACGGCGGTGCCAAGGGCGACCAGCCCATCGCCTTCGTCGGCAAGGGCGTCACCTTCGACACTGGGGGCATCAGCCTGAAGCCGGCCGACGGCATGGAAGAGATGAAGTGGGACATGGGCGGCTCGGCCGCCGTGACCGGCCTCATGCACGCGCTGGCCGGGCGCAAGGCCAAGGTCAATGCCGTGGGCGTCATCGGCCTGGTCGAAAACATGCCGGACGGCAATGCGCAGCGTCCGGGCGACGTCGTGGAATCGCTGTCCGGACAAACCGTCGAGGTGTTGAATACCGACGCCGAGGGTCGCCTCGTCCTGGCCGACTGCCTCTGGTACACGCAGGAGCGGTTCAAGCCGAAATTCATGCTGGACTTGGCCACTCTGACGGGAGCCATGATCGTGGCCCTGGGTCTGGAGTACGCCGGGGTGTTCTCCAACTCCGACGAGCTGGCCGACAACTTCCTGGCCGCCGCGCCCAAGGTCGGCGAGAACGCCTGGCGCATGCCGATCCCGGCCTTCTACGAGCGCCACATCGACACCCCCATTGCCGATGTGAAGAACACCGGAAACGGTCGTGCCGGTGGCTCGATCACCGCCGCCCTGTTCCTGCAGCGCTTCACCAACGGTACGCCCTGGGCTCACATCGACATTGCCCCGGTCGCCTGGGTCAAGGACAGCCGCAATCCGACCATTCCGGACGGCGCGGTCGGCTGGGGCGTTCGCACCCTGGACCGCATGGTGGCGGACTCCTACGAAGGTTGATCACGTTTCGGAAGGTAGAGCCGGGTGTCTGACGCCAAGCCGGAAATCTGGTTCTACCATCTGGAGCGATCCACGCTGGATGACGTCCTGCCGGGCCTGCTGGAAAAGACGCGCGAACGGGGCTGGAAGGCGCTTGTTCGTGCCTCGGACAGCCTTGTGCTTGACGACATCGATGCCCGCTTGTGGACCTATCGCGACGACAGCTTTCTGGCGCACGGGCGTGCGGAACAGCCCGAGGCGGCGCGTCAGCCCATACTGCTGACCGAATCATCAGAGAACCCAAACGGCGCTCAGGCGCTGTTCATCGTGGACGGCTCAGACTTGGGCGAAACGGAGGGTCTGGAGCGATGCTTCATTATTTTCGACGGTCGGGACGACGCAGCGTTGGCGGGGGCACGCGTGCGGTGGAAGATGCTGAAGGACGCCGGAGCAGTCCTGGCTTACTGGAAACAGTCACCCGAAGGGCGCTGGGAAAAGGCAGCCTGATCGCGCTGGCCGGTCTGGCGGCCTGTTCCACACCGACCTCCGACGCCGTCGCGCCTCGCACTGTCGAGCAGGCCCAGATGAACCAGCCGGTCGGCAGCCGGGTGCCTCAGGACCCCGCCGCAGACCTGTGCAAGGCCGGCGAACTGCAATGGCTGGTCGGCAAGCCGAAGACAGAAATCCCCGTGCCGGTTCAGGTCGTCAATCGCCGGGTCGCCTGCACCACCTGCGCGATCACCGAGGACTATTCCCCCTATCGCCTGAATATCTTCTTCAACGAACGCACCGAGATCGTCGAACAGGTCCGCTGCGGATAAGCCTGAACCCTAGGGAGACCAAGCCGATGAAGACCTTGACTGTCGTTCTCGCCGCCACCGGCCTGATGGCCGCTGCCTGCGCACCGATGCAGGATACCACCACGCCCATGCCGCCTGCCGATGGCCCGACCCAGTGCAAGGCCGACCAGTATCAGCGGTTCGTCGGTCGCAACCGCTCGGACCTGCCCGCCAAGCCTGCCAACGAGACATGGCGCGTGACCTGCACCACATGCCCGGTGACGATGGACTACAACCCGACGCGCCTGAACATTGTCTACGAAGAAGCGACGGGCGTGATCCGGGACGTCAAATGCGGATGAGGGCGCTCGGTCTGGCCGGTCTGGTGACGATGCTTGCCTCAGCCTGTGCACCGGTCGGATCCGTGCCATCTGCCGGAGTTGAACCGGACACGCTACAGCGCTGCGACGCGGCCGGTGCCCGATCCCTGATCGGCAGTCATGTCGGTGCCGTCAGCTTTGCGGCCGATGCCAATGTCCGGGTCGTCTGCACAACCTGTCCCACGACCCGCGACCTGCGGCCCGACCGCCTGAACGTCCGTTTCGATCAGGCCACGGGCATCATCAAGGCTGTCGACTGCGGCTGATCTTGGCCTGACGCCTGTCCCGGTCCATGATGCAGGCCGGGCAGGAGGGACGATCATGCGCACGATACTACTGGCAGGCGTCTGCCTGGGCAGCATCCTATGCGCCCCGGCGGCGGTGGCGGACGCGACGGCGGACCGAGCTGTGCGCGATTTGATCGAGAGCCCAACAGTTTGTGGTCCTGCTCGAGAGGCTGATGCCGGCACGCCGGTCGCCGACATGGTCATGGTGGATGGATTCGGCGATGGCGGCTTCCTGATCGACACGACCCATCCCGAAGCCCAGGCCTGGTTCAATCACGGCATCCGGCTGCGCTGGGCGTTCGAGCATTCGGAATCGGTGCGGGCCTTCCGCAAGGCCAGGTTGCTGGATTCGAGCTGCGCCATGTGCGCCTGGGGCGAGGCCTGGGCGCTAGGGCCCAATCTGAACGGCGGCGGCAATGATCCTGACAGCCAGGCCACGGCGCTGAAAGCCGCGCGCGACGCCCGTCGTCTGGGCCGCCGCGCCACGCCGATGCAGCGCCAGATGATCGACGCCCTGATCCAGCGCTATTCGGGGCGCGAGGCCACGCGTGCCGAACGCTATGCCACCCGAATGGATCGGATCGCCCAGCGCCATCCGAACGATGTGACCCTGGCCGCCCTGACAGCCGACGCCTGGATGCTGAAGGCCGAGAAATGGTGGGATGACGACGGCAAGGCCGCAGATCCGGCGATCACCCGCGCCATGAGCATTCTGGAGACGTCGCTGGCCAAGGCCCCGGACGATCCCGGCACCATCCACCTGTATATCCATCTGACCGAATGGTCGGACGATCCGCACAAGGCCATACCCTATGGCGAGCGGCTGGCGCGCCTGGCTCCGTCGGCCAGCCATCTGGTGCACATGCCGTCGCACACCTTCTATCGCGTGGGGCGCTACAAGGACGCGATGATGTCCAACGTCAACGCTGTGGCGCTCGACAAGCGATACAATCAGCTGGCGGCGCCTCCGGGCGGGGTCGTCGGCATGCCGCTGCATGGGCACAACCTGCATTTCGGCATGGGCGGGGCGCTGATGGCCGGCGGGGCCGAGGAGGGGCTGAGGCTGGCCGAAGGATTCCTGACCACCTATCCGGAGGTGTCGCCCGACAATCTGTGGCGCCAGGCCATGTCGAACAATGCCTATGCCCTGTATGGCCGCTACGGTTCGGCCGAGCAGGTCGCGGCCCTGAAGAAGCCGGCCGACAGCCTGCCGATGATGCAGATCAGCTGGCACTATGCGCGTGGCGAGGCTGCTGCGCGGGCTGGTGATGCCGCGGCCGTCCGTGCCGAGGCTGAAGCCATCGCCGCCCTGCGTGACCACCCGTCCTTTGCGACCGGGCCCATGGTCGAGATGCGGGCCGGGTTCGTCGAGATCAGCCAGCGCATCCTGGAGGGCCGCGCGGCCATGCTGTCGGGTGATGCCGATGCCGCTGTCACCGCGTTCGCTCGCGCTGCCGAGATCCAGGGCATGGGCGAAGAGGGTGGGGACCCGCCTATCATCTGGTACCCGATCCGCCGCAGCCTGGCCGCCGCCCTGCTGACAAAGGGCGACGCCGCCGCAGCGCGGGCCAAGGTTCTGGAACTGCTGAAAGACTGGCCCAGCGACCCCTACAGCTATTTCGTTCTGGCGCAGGCTGAGGCGGCTCTGGGCAATGAAGCTGCGGCGGATGACGCGCGGCGTCAGTCGCGGGTGGAATGGATTGGCGGGGAGATGAACCTCAGCCTCGCCTAGCGCGCTGGTTCAGCCCGTCGGCACCGCCATATTGTCGATCAGGCGCGTCTTGCCCAACCAGGCGGCGGCGAGAATGCGCCCCGGCCGATCGACCCGATCACCGTCGAAGGTCGCCAGACTGTCGGCCTGGCGGATGGCGACATAGTCCACCATGGCAAATCCGGCCTCCAGCAGAGATCGGGCAGCCTGGGCCTCGATCTCCGCGAGCGAACCGCCCGCCGAAGCATCGGCTGAGGCCAGTGCCAGAATGCCGTTCAGTCGCCGGGCCACCTCGATCTCGTCAGCGGAAAGGTAGGCGTTGCGCGATGACAGGGCCAGGCCATAGCCGTCGCGCTGGGTCGGGGCGCCGACGATGCGAGTGGGGATGTCGAGGTCGTGCACCATGCGCCGCACGACCATCAGCTGCTGATAGTCCTTCTCGCCGAACACGGCGACATCGGCTTGGACCTGGTTCAGCAGCTTGGCCACCACCACGGCGACCCCGCCGAAGAAGTGTGGGCGGAAGTCGGTCTCCAGACCCTCTGACGGCCCACCCACACTCACGCCGGTGGAGAACCCCTCGGGATACATCTCGTCCGTCGTCGGGGCGAACATCAGGTGGCATCCGGCGCTGGCCAGCAGTTCCGCGTCGCGCGCTTCCTGACGCGGATAGGAACCCAGATCTTCATGCGCCGCGAACTGGGTCGGATTGACGAAGACACTGGCCACCACACGGTCGGCCTGCTGACCGGCTTCGCGCACCAGGGTCAGATGGCCGTCGTGCAGCGCGCCCATGGTCGGGACGAAGCCGACGGTCAGGCCGTGCTTCTTCCAGGCACCGACGGTCTCGCGCAGATCGGCGACCGTCGTGACGAGCGGCAGGGCAGGGGCTGTCGGCTGGTCCATTAACCCGCTTTCAAAATCGCTGTGGCAGGGTGTGCCTTATGACCTTCGTCGCTTGCGTCCGTCCAGTGCTGGTCCTGCTCGCCATCGCGGGGAGCGCCGGCTGCGGTGCCGTCGAGGACCCGCACCGCTTCGAGACGATGGCCCAGCAGGTGGCGGATATTCCACTGGATGGTCAGGTGCGACATGAGGCCCGGTCAGAACCCTCCGCTCGACACGCCTCGAGTGAAAGCGGCCTGCGTCCCGCGCTGAAGGTCGACGTCATGGACGTGCACGACTTCTGGGATGCGCGGGATGGCGTCGCCTCGGCGACCGACTCTGTCGTCGATGGCGTGGCCGACAGCGTCAAGCCGGTCGTGTCGCGCGCGGTCGTCCGGCAGGCAGAAGACGCCGCAGATGTCGTCACACTTCGACCGGCCATTCACGCGCAGGACGTGCCGCTGGAAACGGTCATGCGGCCCTCTTCCGGACTGGTCCAGCTCGGGGCCTATGCCAGCGAAGACGCCGCTCGCGCTGCTTGGGCGCGCCTGAAGTCAGGCAGTGCCGCCTGGGCGCTGGAAGGGCTGACGCCGGTTTATGAGGCGGTAGAAGTGAACGGTCGCCGTCTGGTGCGGCTCAAGGTCCAGACCCCGCCGGCCGGGGCACCCGCAGTCTGTGCGGCCGCGGGGATCGACGACCCCTGGTGCCATCGCGCCACTTAGACCCGGCTTGTCGCGGGCATCCACAGTTATGCCGTTAAGGTCTCGTTGACGTCCGCTGCGCCCGGCGCGACCTTGTCCGTCATTGACCGCGCGTGTGAGTCGGCGGTCGCATGAAGGCAAGCGCATCCATGTCGGATCCCACAGTCATCGTCGTCGGCAATGAAAAGGGCGGGGCCGGCAAGTCCACCCTGGCCATCCACATCGTCACCGGTCTGCTGCATGCGGGCAAGCGGGTGGCCATCATGGATCTGGACCTGCGCCAGCGGTCGCTGTCGCACTTCTTCGCCAATCGTGCCGCCTGGTCCGCTGCCAACCAGCAGCCTCTGCCGATGCCGACGGAGCCCGATCTGGGCGACGGCAAGGCCCTGGCCCGCGCCGACGAGGCAGCGCAGACCGCGACGTTCCAAGCCGCCTTCGCCGAGGCGCAGACCAACTCCGACGTCATCCTGATCGACACGCCCGGCGGGGACACCGTCCTGTCGCGGCTGGCGCACGGCCTGGCGGACCAGATCGTCACACCGATGAATGACAGTTTCGTCGACTTCGACCTGCTGGGTCAGGTCGATCCCGGCACGATGGATCTGATCAAGCCATCGATCTATTCCGAGAGCGTCTGGGAAGCGCGCAAGCAGAGGGCGATCACACGCGGTCGCAACGCCACCATCGACTGGATCGTGGTCGCCAATCGACTGGCCGTGGCCGAGGCCCGCAACCGTCGCCGTCTGGAAGAGCGGATGCAGAAGCTGTCCAAGCGTGTCGGTTTCCGCATGGGACCGGGCCTGCGCGACCGCGTCATCTATCGCGAACTGTTCCCGTTTGGCCTGACAGTTGCGGACCTGAACAACGACATCCGGCCCGTCGCCGTATCGCTGGCCCATGTCGCGGCGCGTCAGGAGATGCGCAACCTGATGCAGGCCCTGGGGCTGGAAGACGCCTCCCTGTCGACCCCGCTCGACGCGGCGGCATGATCGAAGTGCAGGCATGAACCTGGCCTGGCTGGCCCTGGCGGCCGTCGCCGTCTGGGCCCTGATCCGGCTGGGTCGTCAGACCGAACGCGACAGCGGTCGTCGGGGCCGGGCCCACTGGCGGGTCGCGGCGACGCTGTTCGCGGCGGTCATGATCGGCTGTGGCGTCCTGCTGGCCTTTCGTAGCGCCTGGCTGCCCGCCGTCGGCCTGATCGGCGCAGGACTGTGGCTGACGTTCGCCTCACGCCACCGGCCTCTGCCTTCCCCCGGCGAGGCGATGACCGATGCCGAGGCGCGCTCCCTGCTGGGAGTCGCAGCCGATGCCACCCCCGCCCAGGTCAACGCCGCCTGGAAGCGCCTGATGGGCCGGGCTCATCCGGATCAGGGCGGCACGGAGGGGCTGGCGTCACGGCTGAATGCGGCGAGGGATCGGCTGCTCGGGAAATAGCCTTCTCCCCGAGGGAAGAAGGATCAGCTTTCGGCCTTCTTCACGGTGGCTTTCTTCTTTGCCGCCGGTTTCTTGGCCGCAGGCTTCTTCGCTGCCGCCTTCTTTGGGGCTGCCTTCTTGGCTGGAGCCTTCTTGCCCTTGGCCGGGGCCGCCGCCGCGCGTGCCGCCAGCAGGGGCAGGGCCTCTTCCAGCGTCAGGTCTTCGGGTGCCGTTCCCTTGGGCAGGGTCGCATTGATCTTGCCCGACTTCACATAGGGGCCGAAGCGACCGGCCATGACGTGGATCGGCTCGCCCGTTTCCGGGTGCGCGCCCAGGTCCTTCAGCGGAGCGGCTGCGGCACCACGCCCGGCGAACTTGCCCGCCCGCTTCTCGGCCAGCAGGACGACCGCGCGGTTCAGCCCGACCTCGAAGACTTCGTCGATGTCCGCCACATTGGCATAGGTGCCGGCGTGCAGCACGAACGGGCCATAGCGGCCCAGCCCGGCGGTGATCATCTTGCCGTCCTCTGGGTGTGCCCCGACTTCGCGCGGCAAGGCCAGCAGGCGCAGGGCCTGATCCAGGTCCA
The DNA here is from genome assembly GCF_058725425.1 of Brevundimonas sp. DW-iso22. Lineage (NCBI taxonomy): Bacteria > Pseudomonadati > Pseudomonadota > Alphaproteobacteria > Caulobacterales > Caulobacteraceae > Brevundimonas > Brevundimonas sp. DW-iso22. The sequence continues at coordinate 249,752 of NZ_JBZXEB010000006.1, forward strand.
GGGATGCGGGCGACCAGCCCTTGGGCAAGGATGACCGTTTCGGCTTCTCCTCACCGGGCGGTGTGGTTTCCACATAGGGCCCGAAACGTCCGATCTTCAGCTGCACCGGCTGACCCGTCGCCGGGTCGATGCCCAGTTCGCGGTCGCCACCCTCAGCGCCGCCGTCTGCCGCATCCGGCGACGCGACGGGCCGGGTGAATTTGCAGTCGGGATAGCGCGAACAGCCCACGAAAGCCCCGAACCGGCTGGTCTTCAGGCTTAGTTGACCCTGATGGCACAGCGGGCATTCACGCGGATCGGACCCATCTTCCTTCTGCGGGAAGATGTGCGGCCCCAGGGATTCGTTCAGCGCATCAAGGATGGCGGTGGTCCGCAGTTCGCCCGCCGCGCTGGTCGCCGCATGGAAGTCCGTCCAGAACTCTCGCAGCAGCACCTTCCAGTTGAGGTCGCCCGCCGATACCTCGTCCAGACGGGTCTCAAGCGCCGCAGTGAAGTCGTACTCGACCCATTTGGCGAAGAACTGTTCCAGGAAGGCCGTGACCAGCCGTCCCTTGTCCTCTGGATAGAAGCGGTTCTTGTCGGTCCGGACGTATTCGCGGTCGCGCAGGGTCGTCAGGATGGACGCATAGGTGGACGGACGACCGATCCCCAGCTCTTCCAGCTTCTTGACCAGGGTCGCTTCCGAATAGCGCGGGGGCGGTTCGGTGAAATGCTGGTCGGTACGGATGGCATCGACCTTCGCGACTGCGCCTTCCTTCAGCGCGGGCAGGCGGGTGGTGTCGTCCTCGTCATCGGCTCCGTCCTTGGGCTTGTCGTCGCGGCCCTCTTCGTACACGGCCATGAAGCCGTCGAAGGCCACGACCTGGCCCGTGGCGCGCAGGGCGGTCTGGCCCGACGGCTCCTCGATCTCGACCGTCGTGCGGTCCAGACGGGCAGACTCCATCTGGCTGGCGATCGTCCGCTTCCAGATCAGTTCGTACAGCTTCTGCAGGTCGCCATCGAGACGCAGTGTTTCTGGCGCACGCGCCATATTGGTCGGGCGGATGGCCTCGTGCGCTTCCTGGGCGTTCTTGGCCTTGGTCTTGTAGTATCGCGGTTGTTCCGGGACATAGGCGGGACCAAAGCGGTCGCCGATGACCTCGCGGGCCTGGGCAATGCCTTCGGGACTGACCGACAGGCCGTCGGTCCGCATATAGGTGATCAGGCCGCCCTGATCGTCGACGCCTTCATACAGCTTCTGCGCCGCCTGCATGGTGCGTTGGGCGGTGAAGCCCAGCTTGCGCGAGGCCTCCTGCTGCAGGGTCGAGGTCATGAAGGGTGGGCTGGGCGCGCGCTTGACCGGCTTCTTTTCCACCGAGTTGATGGTGAAGGTCCCGGCGTTGATCGCGTCGCGCGCCGCCGTCGCCATGGCTTTGGACACGATGTCCAGACGCTGCACCCGCTTGCCGGCATGTTTGACCAAGCGGGCGGTGAAGGGCGGGCTGTCGGCGTTCAGGTCGGCCTCGACGGACCAGTATTCCTGGGCCTTGAACTTTTCGATCTCCATCTCGCGATCGACGACGATGCGAAGGGCGACCGACTGCACACGACCCGCCGAGCGCGCGCCCGGGAGCTTGCGCCACAGCACAGGCGAGAGGTTGAACCCGACCAGATAGTCCAGCGCGCGGCGGGCCAGATAGGCCTCGACCAGCTCCATGTCGATCTGGCGCGGGGCCGCCATGGCCTCAAGCACGGCCGACTTGGTGATGGCGTTGAAGGTGACCCGCTCGACGTGCGTGTCCTTCAGCACCTTCTTCTTGGTCAGGATCTCCAGCACATGCCAGCTGATCGCCTCACCCTCGCGGTCGGGGTCGGTGGCCAGGATGACGCGATCGGAGCGTTTGGCGACCTCGGCGATCTCGCTCAGGCGCTTGGAGGCTTTGGCGTCAATCTCCCACGACATGGCGAAATCATCATCCGGCAGGACCGAGCCATCCTTGGACGGCAGGTCGCGGACGTGACCGTAGGAGGCCAGGACGGTGTAGTCCGGACCCAGGTATTTATTGATGGTCTTGGCCTTAGCGGGGCTCTCGACGACGACAAGGTTCATGCGGGGAGGGGGCCTTTCAGAGGGCCGGGAACGTGGTTGGCGCGAGGCTCGCTGTCAATCATCCAGATGAAGGAGCTTATTTACGATTGCGGCGTATGACCTACGCACGTAGTGGTTGTGTGGTGATGGAACCCTGTCTAGCAAGGATACCGATCAATGCGAGCCGAACCTTTCCTGTCCAGCCCTTCGAAAATCAGGACCGAACCTGTCGTCGATCTCAAGGACTATCCCGTCCGCGAGTATGTGCGCGCCATGTCGATGGAACTGGCCCAGATGGCTTTGTGGGATGGCGACCCCATACTGGCCGAGGCTCTGGAAGCAGCGGCTCGGATGGCGGGTGTGCCCAAGGTGACCGAACCGGTGCGTGATCCGGCACCGCGTCGAAAGCGAGCCAGCTAACGCGATACCAAGCCTCCAGCCAGCAGTGTTGCACGTCCGGACAGGCTGAGCTCCAGCAGGGCGGCCGCGACCGTGCCGATCGACACACCCAGGGCCCGCGCCAGCTCGTCGCGCGGCGTAGGCGTTGGTGACAGAAGACCAGCAACCTGTTCGATCAGGGCGTCGTCCAGATCGTAGGGTGCGCCGTCAAACGGGTTGGTATGGTCCGGTTCGCGCAGGGTCCGCAGGGTGTTGAAGGCCCGCTCCACGTCCTCCAGCCCTTCGCACAGGATGGCCCCCTGACGTAGCAACTCGTTCGGCCCCCTAGAGCGCGGGTCCAGCGGCGAGCCCGGCACAGCGAAGACATCGCGCCCCTGTTCGCCGGCCAGACGCGCGGTGATCAGCGAGCCGGAGCGGATTTCCGCCTCCACAACGATCACCCCGCGCGACAGGCCCGAGATGATGCGGTTGCGGCGGGGGAAGTCCCGCGCCTGGGCTCGCGCACCGACCGGGCTTTCGGACACGATGCAGCCGCGCTCCACGATCTGCGCGTACAGGTCGGCATTGTCCGGCGGATAGATGTCGTCGACACCGCCACCGAGCACCGCGACCGTGCCAGTTTCCAGCGCGCCGGCATGGGCCGCCCCGTCGATGCCGCGGGCCAGCCCCGACACGACGACATGGCCCGCCTGACCCAGTTGCTGGGCCAGACCCCGCGCAATTCGTTGTCCACCGGCCGAGGCGATGCGTGCGCCAACGATGCCGATGCAGGGCCGGGCCATCAGCCCGACATCGCCCCGCGTCCAAAGCAGTGGCGGCGGCGGGTCCAGGGCGGCCAGCATTTCGGGATAGTCGGCCTCGCCCAGCACGATCAGCCGTGCGCCGATCCGCTCGCCTGCCGCCAGTTCGGCCTCGATGGAGGCGACCGTGGGCAGGGTATGACCTGTGCCGCCGCCCTTGCGGATCAGGTCGGGCAGGGCCTCGACCGCGCGCCCCGCGCTGCCGAACCGGTCCAGCAACTGGCGAAAGGTGACGGGCCCAACCTTGTCCGTGCGGGCCAGACGGACCCGCGCGAAACGCTCGGCCTCGCCCAGGCCTGTGCTCACGCCGACTTGGCCCCGATGCGCGGTTCCACGCCCTTCAAGAGGCGAGCGATATTCTCGTGGTGCCTCACCCAGATCAGCACGGCGGTAAATGCCGCCAGCACAATGATCGGCTGGGGTGCGGGCAGGTTCAGGACGGCTATAGGCATCAGCCCGACCAGAGGCGTCGCTGCCGAAGCGACCAGCGCCGCTAGCGATGACATCCTCAGCAAGGCCGCCGTCAGCAGCCAGATCACTGCCGCCGCCAAACCGAGCGGCCACCAGGCCGCCAGCATCAGGCCAAAGAAAGTCGCCACCCCCTTGCCACCCTTGAACTTAAGCCAGACGGGAAACAGGTGGCCCAGAAAGGCCGCACCACCCGCCACCGCACCCGCGATTTCGGCATTCGGACTGGCGCCGCCCATCAGAGCCTTGGCCAGCAGAAGAGCCGCCGCCCCCTTGCCCGCATCCAGCAACAGGGTGGCGATGGCCAGGTCCTTGCGCCCGGTCCTCAGCACATTGGTCGCGCCGATGTTGCCGGAGCCGATGCTGCGTACGTCGCCCGCGCCGCCCAGCCGCGTCAGGATCACGCCGAACGGGATGGAGCCGAGCAGATAGCCGCCGACCGCCATCAGGGCGAATGTCTTGAGCATAGATGCGGTGGGTTCGATCACGTTATTCCTCGAACAGCTTGAGCGTGTTTATCACGCCATGTCTCAGGTGAACCAGCAGCGATAGTAGTGGCCGGTGATTCGCGAACAGCTCACGATGTCGCCACCCCACAGTTCCTGCAAATCCGGGCGAATGGTGTAGTCACCATTTGTCTCGCCCCAGCCTTTTGCCGTGGCCACGCCGTCCGAAGGGGCGTGAATAACTGCACCCCAGTTGTCTGCGATGCCTACGGGCTGAGGAAAAGCGACCCTGATCGGCGGCCCGGGTTCGATGCGATAAGAAACGCCATGCCGGGTCCCATCTCTGGGCAGTCTGTCGGCCTCGGCCACTACGGCATCATAGGCCTGGCGGTGCTGGTTGAAACTGATGAAGAACCACAGGCGACCGCCCCAACTGGGAAGGGGCAGCAGCACGAGAACGAGCGCTGCGACGATCAGTGCGCCCACGGCCTTTCCCTCACCCGAAAAGGCAAGCGCAGCCATTACAACCAATCCGCCAAGACCCACGAGTGGGACAGCGACAATGGCGAGAAAGATATTGACCTCCGTCAGCCAATCGCTGGCCAGCAATGTCAGTGCGGCTAAGGCAAACCAGATGCCGACTAACCACCACGCTGTCCTGGAAACAGACTTCATTCTTCGCTGTGGACGATGCGGCCACCGACGATGGTGAGCAAGACCTTGCCTTGCAGGCGGCGGCCGTCGAACGGCGAGTTCTTGGACTTGGATTTCAGCGTGGCGGCGTCGATCACGACGGGAGCGTTGGCATCGAACAGGATGAGGTCGGCGGGCGTGCCCTCGGCCAAGCGTCCTGCTTCGAGGCCCAGCAGGCTGGCCGGGCCGGTGGTCAATGGACGCAGCACGTCCAGCAGGTCCAGTCCGGCCTCATGGTGCAGGGTCAGTGCGGCGGGCAGCAGGGTTTCCAGGCCGATGGCTCCAGGCGTCGCCTCGCTGAAGGGACGGCGCTTGTCCTCGGCTGGGGCAGGAGCGTGGGCGGATGTGATGACGTCGATCAGGCCTTCGCGCACGGCCTCAATCAGGGCCTGTCGGTCGGCCTCGCTGCGCAGGGGCGGGTCCAGCCGGTAGAAGGTACGGTAGTCGCCGATGTCGATCTCGTTGAAGCAGAGGTGGTTGACCGACACCGAGGCGGCGATCTCCAGCCCCTTGGCGCGCGCGCGGGCCAGGGTTTCCAGCGCGCCCTCGGTCGAAATCTGGTCAATCAGGAAACGTGCGCCGGTCTGTTCGACCAGGGCCAGATCACGCTCCAGTTGGATGCGTTCGGCGATGGCGGGCACCGACGACAGGCCCAGCCGGGTGGCCAGTTCGCCACTGGTCGCCACGGTACCCTCCGACAGCCAGGGATCGGCCGGGCGGCAGGAGATCAGGGCATTGAAGGTGGCGGCGTAGCTCATGACCCGCTGCAGGGTGCGGGTGTTGGAGATCACGCGGTCGACGTCGGTAAAGTACAGCGCGCCGGCTTCGTCCATCAGACCGATCTCGGCCATGCGCTGGCCGTCGCAGGTCCGGGTGGCTGCCCCCGCTGCCCGCACGTTCACCAGCCCCAAGGCAGCTCCGCGCCGTTGGATGAAGTCGATCATGGCCGGGTCGTCGATGGCCGGGTCGGTGTCTGGCTGGATCACGATGGTTGTGACGCCGCCCGCCGCCGCCGACTGGGCCGCGGACTTCAGCGTCTCCTTGGGCTCGGCGCCCGGCTCGCCGGTCTTGACCCGGATGTCGATCAGGCCGGGAGTCAGGCAGCGGCCGTCGGCGTCGATCACCCTGATGCCTGCAGGGGCGACCGCGTGGGTACCCCGGATAACCTCGGCGATCCGTCCGTCCTCGACCAGCACCGCACCGGGCCCGTCATAGTCTGAGGCCGGATCGATCAGGCGGGCGTTCAAGATCGCAAGTGTCGTGGATGATACGGCGGTCATGTTGCCGCTCCATCCAGCCGCACCGACAAGGCCGCGAGCACTGCCATTCGCGCCGCCACGCCCATCTCGACCTGATCCTGGATCAAGGACACCGACAGGTCGTCAGCGACGTCGGAATCGATCTCCACGCCCCGGTTCATCGGCCCCGGATGCATGACCTTCGCCCCCGGCTTGGCCCAGGCCAGCTTCTCGCGGTCCAAGCCCCAGAAGCGGAAATACTCGCGGGTCGAGGGCACCAGCGCGCCCTCCATCCGCTCCAGCTGAAGACGCAGCATCATCACGACGTCGCAGCCTTGCAGGCCGTCCTTCATGTCGTGAAACACCTCGCAGCCCCAGCGGTCGGCATCGCCCGGCACCAGCGTCGGCGGCCCGATCAGCCGCACTCGCGCCCCCATCATGGACAGCAGGGCCACGTTCGACCTCGCCACCCGGCTATGGGCGATGTCGCCGCATATGGCGACCGTCAGACCGCCGACATCGCCGAACGCCCGGCGCAGGCTCAGCAGGTCAAGCAGCGCCTGCGTCGGATGCTCGTGCCGTCCATCCCCCGCATTGACGACCGCACAGCCGACCTTCTGGCTGAGCAAATCCGCCGCACCTGAGGCCGAATGGCGGACAACCAGCACGTCCGGCTTCATGGCGTTCAGCGTCGCCGCCGTATCGATCAGGGTCTCGCCCTTGGCCACGGAGGATGTCCTGGGCGACAGCGCCGTCACATCCGCCCCCAGCCGCTTGGCCGCGATCTCGAACGAGGCGCTGGTCCGGGTCGAGTTTTCGAAGAACAGGTTCACCACGGTGCGCCCGCGCATCAGGTCCAGCCCCTTGGCGTTCGACCGGTTCAGATCGACGAAGGCGTCGGCCAGATCCAGCAGGGCAGGGGCGGTCGCCGCATTCAGGTCGCCGGCGGCGAGGAAATGGGCCTTCGGAAACGGCATCAGCCGTTCGCGAATCAGATCGGTGAGGGCGTCTGGCTGTCTCATCGAGGCCCGGCTATAGGGCCAGTCAGGCGAGAGGGGAAGCGCGCAGCCGATCCAGCGCCCCCTGCAATATCCAGGCGGCGGCCGTGCGATCCACGACATCGGCCCGTCGCTTGCGGTTCAGATCCAGGTCCTCGATCAGGAACCGCTCCACCGCACTGGTCGACAGCCGCTCGTCCTGAAAGGCATAGGGCACGGGCCGCAACCGCTGCAGATTGCGCGCAAAAGCCCGGCACGACTGGGCGCGCGGCCCTTCGGTGCCGTCCATGTTCAGCGGCAGGCCGATGACCAGTCCCGACACGCTTCGCCCGTTCATGATCTTGAACAGGGCCTCGGCATCCTGGGTGAACTTGACCTTGCGGATCAGCGACAGCGGGCTGGCGATCATGCGGCTGGTGTCGGACACGGCCACACCGATGGTCTTTTCGCCCAGATCCAGCCCCAGCCAGGCGGTTCCCGGAGGCGTCGATTCGGACAGGGCTTGAAGGGTCATTTCACTCACCGCGCGGCGGTAGGCGCACACGGCCCCGCTGTCAAAGACGTAGCGGCGTCTGAATCCTTGTGAAATCCAGTCGGGGCCGCTAATCCCGCCCGCTTGGAACTGTTTCTGGAGGGCCGCATGGCCATCGACGCCGCGACGGTGCGCAAAGTCGCCCACCTCGCCCGCATCAAGACCCCTGAGGACCGGCTGGAGCCGCTGGCCAAGGAGCTGAACGGCATCCTGGCCTGGATCGAGCAGCTGGACGAGGTCGACATCGACGGCGTCGAGCCCATGACCTCCAATGTGGCCCAGCCCATGCGCCTGCGCGACGACGTCGTCACCGACGGCGGCAAGGTGGAAGCCGTTCTGTCCAACGCGCCGCGGTCCGCCGACGGCTTCTTCGTCGTGCCCAAGGTGGTCGAATAGAATGTCCGACCTGACCCAACTGACCCTCAAGGCCGCCCTCGACGGCCTCAAGGCCCGCGACTTCTCGTCCGAGGAAATCACCAAGGCCTTCGTCGCCAACATCGACGCCGCCAATCCGACGCTGAATGCCTTCGTGGTCCAGACCACGGACAAGGCGCTGGAGATGGCGCGCGCATCCGACGCACGCTTGGCCAAGGGCGAGGGCGGGGCGCTGGAAGGCGCGCCTCTGGGTATCAAGGACCTGTTCTGCACCCAGGGCGTCCAGACGACGGCCGGGTCCAACATGCTGCGCGGCTTTGTGCCGCCGTATGAATCGACCGTCACGTCCAACCTCTGGGCCGACGGCGCGGTCATGCTGGGCAAGCTGAACATGGACGAGTTCGCCATGGGCTCGTCCAACGAGACCTCGGCCTTCGGTCCTGTCAAGAATCCGTGGAAGTCCAAGACCTCCAACGCCGAACTGACGCCGGGTGGCTCTTCCGGCGGTTCGGCCTCGGCGGTCGCTGGCGACCTTTGCCTGGCCGCCACCGCGTCCGACACCGGCGGCTCGATCCGCCAGCCCGCCGCCTTCACCGGCACGGTCGGGATCAAGCCCACCTATGGCCGCGCTAGCCGCTTCGGCATGGTGGCCTTCGCCAGTTCGCTGGACCAGGCCGGGCCGATCACGAAGACGGTCGAGGACGCCGCCATCCTGCTGCGCTCCATGTGCTCCTTCGATCCGAAGGACGCGACGAGTCTCGACATTGAAACGCCCGACTGGACCCAGTCGCTGGGCAAGTCGGTCAAGGGGCTGCGCATCGGCGTGCCCGCCGAATATGTCGTCGACGGCATGCCCGCCGAGATCCAGGCCCTGTGGGACCAGGGCATCGCCTGGCTGAAGGCGGCGGGCTGCGAGATCGTGCCGATCAGCCTGCCGCACACCAAATATGCCCTGCCGGCCTATTACATCATCGCCCCGGCCGAGGCCTCGTCCAACCTGGCCCGCTATGACGGCATGCGCTTCGGCCACCGCGCCGAGGGCACGACCAGCCTGACGGACCTGTACGAGACCAGCCGCGCCGAGGGCTTCGGCAAGGAGGTCCAGCGCCGCCTGACCATCGGGGCCTATGTGCTGTCGGCCGGCTTTTATGACGCCTATTACGTCCGCGCGCTGAAGGTCCGCCGCCGCATCGCCGAGGACTTCGACAACGTCTGGCACAAGGTCGACGCCATCGTCACCCCATCGACGCCGTCGGCGGCCTTTGCCTTGGGCGACAAGCAGATCGATCCTCTGCAGATGTATCTGAACGACATCTTCACCGTGACCGCCAACCTGGCGGGCCTGCCGGGCATCTCCGTGCCCGCCGGTCTGGACAGCGGCGGCCTGCCGCTGGGTCTCCAGGTCATCGGCAAGGCGCTTGACGAGGCGACGGTGTTCCAGGTGGCGAGTGCGCTGGAAGATGCGGCGGGGTTTGTGGCCAAGCCGGAGAAGTGGTGGTGAAGGCGTCTCGGTTCCTCCTCGGCTTAGGAAGCCTCGGATTGGGCCTGCTTGGCGTCGCTGGAGCGGGTGCCGTTTTTGTACTCGCCCCAACAGCCTTGGCATATGGAGGGCTTCCTCTGCCTTTCCTGTTGCTTCTCGGAGCGGCGGTCCTTGCAATGGTACTTGGGTTTCGTTGGAGTTGGAAAATTGCCGCGCACCTGAGACGAAGTGAAATCACAACCGCTCTTCCGAAGGCGGAAGGGTAGAGAAGACGCCATGACCGACACCGCCACAAAATCGAACCTCATCCAGGGCCGCACCGGCTCGTGGGAAATCGTCATGGGGCTGGAGATCCACGCCCAGGTAGCGTCCAAGGCCAAGCTGTTCTCGGGGGCCGCCGTCGGCTTTGGCGCGGGGCCGAACGAGCAGGTGTCGCTGGTCGATGCGGGCTTCCCCGGCATGCTGCCGACCCTGAACAAGCACTGCGTCGAACAGGCCGTCCGGACGGGCCTGGGCCTGAACGCGCAGATCAACAAGCGCAGCCAATTCGACCGCAAGAACTATTTCTACCCCGACCTGCCCACCGGCTATCAGATCAGCCAGCTGTACTTCCCCATCGTCGGCGAGGGCGTCGTCGAGGTGGAGGCCGAAGATGGCAGCTTCTTCAATGTCGGAATCGAGCGCCTGCATCTGGAGCAGGATGCGGGCAAGCTGATCCACGACCTGTCGCCGAGCGAGAGCTATGTCGACCTGAACCGCGCGGGCACCGCCCTGATGGAGATCGTGTCGCGCCCGGATATCCGCTCGCCGGAAGAGGCGGTCGCCTACGTCAAGAAGATCCGCACCATCCTTATCTACCTCGGCACCTGCGACGGCGACATGGAAAAGGGCAATCTGCGCGCCGACGTGAACGTGTCCGTCTGCCGCGAGGGCCAGTACGCCAGGTTCAAGGAAACCGGCGACTTCAGCCATCTGGGCACGCGCTGCGAGATCAAGAACGTCAACTCGTTCCGCTTCATTTCGCAGGCCATCAACTACGAGGCCCGTCGCCAGATCGAGATCCTGGAGGACGGCGGCAAGATCGATCAGGAGACGCGCCTGTACGATCCCACAGCCGGCGAAACCCGTTCGATGCGGTCCAAGGAAGAGGCGATGGACTATCGCTACTTCCCCGACCCCGACCTGCTGCCGCTGGAGCTGGAGCAGGCCTGGATCGACGGTATCAAGGCCGACCTGCCCGAACTGCCCGATGCCAAACGCCGTCGCCTGATGGCCGACTATGGCCTGTCGCAATACGACGCCGTGGTGCTGATCTCGGAACAGGCCAAGGCCGACTATTTCGAAAAGGCCGCCAAGGGTCGTGACGCCAAGCTGGTGTCCAACTGGGTGACCAATGAGGTTTCCGCCCGCTTGGCCGCTGACGGCCGCGACTTCAGCGACAACCCTCTGCCCGCCGCCCATGTGGCCCAGCTGGTCGAACTGATCGAGACCAACGTCATCTCGTCGAAGATCGCCAAGGAGGTCTTCGACCACGTCTGGAATGGCGAAGGCTCACCCGCCGAGGTCGTCGAAAAGCACGGCCTCAAACAGGTCACCGACACCGGCGCGATCGAAAAGGCCATCGACGACATCATCGCCGCCAACCCCGACAAGGCTGCCGCCGTCGCCGAGAAGCCTCAGGCCCTGGGCTGGTTCGTCGGTCAGGTCATGAAGGCGACGGGTGGGAAGGCCAACCCGGCGGCCGTCAACGACATCCTGAAGGCGAAGCTGGGGCTTTAAAGCCCTGCCGCCCAATCTGTACCGCGGACCAGGCTGTCGATGATGCCGGGTTCGCTGGAGGCGTGTCCTGCGTCGGGGATGACGTCCAGCTTGGCTTCCGGCCAGGCACGGTGCAGGGCCCATGCGCTGGTCATGGGGGTGACGACGTCGAACCGTCCTTGCGCGATCCAGCAGGGCAGGTGACGGATGCGGTGAATGTTGTTCAGGAGCCAGTTCTCCTCGGGGAAGAAGCCGCCGTTCATGAAGTACCAGCATTCGATACGGGCGAAGGCGACGGCGAACTCGGCCTCGGCGAAGCGGTCGGGGCGAGCCGCTGGCCCCTGAACGCTGACGGTCTCACCTTCCCAGCTGGACCATGCGATGGCGCAGCGATCGCGTTCTGCCGCATCGTTTCCGGTCAGCCGCTTGTAATAGGCCCCCATCAGATCGTGACGTTCATCCTCGGGGATGGGCTCCAGAAACCGCTCCCAGGCGTCAGGGAAGATGTGTGAGGCACCGTCCTGATAGAACCAGTGCAGTTCCGGCTTTGTCAGCAGGAATATGCCCCGCAGGACCAGACCCAGGGCGCGCTCCGGATGCGTGATCGCATAGGCCAGCGACAGGGTGGAGCCCCAGCTTCCGCCGAAGATCACCCACTTGTCGATGCCCAGTTGGTCGCGCAGACGCTCGATATCGGCGATCAGGGTCCAGGTGGTGTTGTCTTCCAGCGAGGCATTGGGCCGGCTGAGGCCGCAGCCGCGCTGGTCCAGCATGACGATGCGGTATTTCGCAGGGTCGAAATAGCGGCGCATGCCGGGATTGACCGCTCCGCCTGGGCCTCCGTGCAGGACGATGACCGGGATGCCGTCCGGATTGCCACTCTGCTCCCAGTAGATTTCATGGACGCTGTCGGTCGTCATGAAGCCGGTCTGATAGGCCTCGATCTCGGGATAGAGGTCGCGGCGGGTCGAGGGCGCTGGAAAAGCCATACTTTAATCGGTCTTTCGTGTTCGCCCGGTCAGGCGGGTCTGGATTGGGCGCGCAGGGCGCAGACGGCCAGCAAGAGCCAGGCCAGAATCATCAGCAGGCCGCCGATCGGAGCGACGGCCCCCATCGCCTTCAGGCTGAGCAGGGCGATGGCCGAAAGCGCCAGCGAGAAGATCAGGCCGCCTGACGCCGCCATCCATCCGGCGATCATGATCAGGCGATCACGCGTCGGCCAGAGAACGCAGACCAGAGCGAGCAGTGCGTGCACCATCTGGTATTGCGCCCCAGTGGTCAGCAGGGTTTTCACACCCGGTCCTGCGCCGTGAGCAGCGAAAGCTCCCAGAGCAACGGCCATGGCACCGTTCAGACAGGCAAAGGGGGCAAGCAAGCGTGACAGTATCATGGAACACTAGGTAGAGCATGGAATCAGGCGCGTCTGCTAGACCCCGACTTATGTCACCCGCCGCCCGCATGGCCCTGCAATACGTCCTGCTGTTCGCGGCCAATGGTGTGACACTGCCGTTCGCTGGCCTCTGGTTCCGGGCGCAGGGGCTGAGCGGGGCCGAGATCGGAGTGCTGCTGGCCGCGCCCATGCTGGGGCGGCTGGTGACGGGACCAGCGCTGGCCGTCTGGGCCGACGGGTTCCTGACGCGGCGGGCACCGATCGCCATTCTGGGGGCTGTGATGGCGGCAGGCTATGCCGGGGCCGGGCTGGCCAATGGCTTTGCGGGCTGGGCCATCGGCTGGTTCGTGGGCGCGACGGCGGCGGCGGCGTTGATCCCGCTGAGTGACGTGCTGACCCTGCGGTTGGCGGCACGACACGGGTTTACCTTCTCATTGCCTAGAGGAGCCGGTTCGGCCGCCTTCGTCCTGGCCAATCTGGGGATGGGGGCGCTGCTTCTGCGCACGCCGGTGGACGCGGTGATCGTCGCCAGTGTGGTCGCGGCCCTGGGCATTGTGCTCGTGGCCGCGGTCCTCCTGCCGAGCGAGCGTGTCACGGATGGCGCGACGGTTCGCGGTCGCGAGCGGTTCAGGGGGCTGGGTCGGCTTTTGGCCGATCCGGTCTTCATGCTCGCCATCTTCGCCATCGGGGTGGTACAGGCGGCGCACGCTTTCCAATATGGCTTCTCCGCCATCCTGTGGCAGACGCAGGGGATCAGTGCGGCGGTCACGGGCCAGCTGTGGGCGTTCGGCGTGGTGGTCGAGATCGCGCTGATGTGGGTTGTAGAGCCGTGGCGCAGGCGGGCCGGAATCGGGCCGTGGAGCTTGCTGGTGATCGGCTGTATCGCCTCGATCCTGCGCTGGTCGTTAATGGCGATGGCTCCGCCACTTTGGGCACTGTGGCCTTTGCAGGCTTTGCACGCCCTGACGTTCGCCGCGACCTTCCTGGCCGGGTTACAGCTGGTGGAGCGCCTGTCACCACCTGACGGACACACAGCGGCACAGACCCTGAGCTCGGTGTTGTCGGCCGGAATTCTGATCGGGCTGGCCACCATTGTATCGGGGCCACTGTATGACCGGTTCGGGGCCGGGGGCTATTGGGCGATGGCAGCTTTGTCGGCCCTGGGGCTTTGTGCGGCTTTGATGCTGCGGACCGGCCTCAGGCGGCGCGGGGCCGGGGCAGGGGTGCCAGATGCCGGGCCATGGCCTGGGCCGCAGCCTTGACGGCACGCTGTACGCGATCGTCGGGTTCGTCTACCGGCGCGCGCAACAGGCCGATGGCGGGCGTATCCATGCCCTCGGGCAGGGCGGCGAGAACGCGATACAGAAGGTAGCTGCCGACGTCGTCCTCAGTCTCAGAGCTGACGCCAGCTTTCAGGCCGGCCTCGTTCAGCTCGCGGATCATTTCGGCCACCGGTGCCGTGGCGCGGGCTACACCTGGTCCGTCGCTGTTGCCGCGATGTGTGCCGTCCAGGGACCGGTTTTCGGTTCTGATCTGGAGCCTGAAACCAGCACCCTCACGGGTCCTGCCTACCAGCAAAAGTCCTCGGCAGGCAGGAAGGGTCAGGGCTTCGGACAGCGTGACTGCCAAGGCAGTGGGTTCAGCCGGGTCGATGGCCAAGGTCCGGGCACCGGTCGGGTTCCAGGCCTCGCCTGACAGATCTTCGACCGGGTCCCAGCCGGTTTCGCCAATTTCATAGGCGCAGATGGCGATAGCCGGGCGTGTGTCCGACGCTTCTAGAGATCGGGTGTCGAGCATGGCCCCCGCCTGTGCATGACGCTACTGTGACAGAAGCCGGGACCGTGTCGGAAACAGGCCGGTTCCGTCAATACACAATCGTTCAATGGCTTAGCCCAGATCGCCGATGGCGGCATCCAGAAGCATGTAGGCTCGTCCGCCGTCCGACGTAAGCTGGCCCAGCACAGCGGCTCCATCACGCGCCGCCGCCCGTTCAGTAAGACCCCGCGAGAAGGATCGAACATAGGCTTCGGCGTCCGCGCGCATGTCAGTGTCGGTCAACACGCGACGGGACACGCTGCGCACAGCGGCAGGGGCGACCCTTCGCACGATCTGGCGAGCACGATCGGGGTCTCCGATGGTGATGGCCTGGGCGGCCTCCTCGACACGGGAGCGTGGCAGCAGGGCATTCGGGTCCACGCCCATGCGTCGAATGGCGGCGGTGATACGCTCACCCAGGGCCTCGGCCTCGACACCGGGCATGACCGGTGTGTCGAGATCGAGCGGCTCTTCGTCGGCAGCGGAACCGTCCGGATCCGCCCAGTCAGAGGGGTTGGCGGGAGGGGAAATCGGGGCCGGAGCGGGCTCCAGCTTCAGACGACTGCGAAGTCCGAAGCCGCGCGCCTCGTCCTTGTGGGGCAGGGCTGGACGCAAGGCGGGTTCCGGCTTGGCCGGGGCCTCTGGAACAGCCGTGGCCGGTGTAGCCGTCGCGTCACGGCGGCGATTCCCAGCAGGTTCACCGGACACGACGCCCATCAGACGGACCGCCTCGGTCAGCATGTCGTAGTTGCGGCGCACGCGCTCCTGAAAGCCGAGATCGAGGGCCTCGGTATCAGATGCCGCCTTCTGGGAGGCGGCGGACAGAGCGGCCAAGCCTTGTTCGACCGAGGCGCGGACGGCTTCGACGCGAGCTTGAGCTTCTTCGGGCAAGCGTGCGGCGCGGTCGTCCAGTTCGCCGATGGTGTTGTCGATGCGAGCCAAGGCATCATTCATGCGTTCGACCGTCGATTCCAGCCGCATCAGGGCGCGTTCGCCCGCCTCATCGACCATGCCGGCGGTCTCGGCGACGATCTTGCGGGCACCATCGATGCGGGTGTCGGCGGCGTGATCGGCCTTCTGGGCGGCCTCGAACAGGGCCTCGCCCAAGCGATCAACGCGGACCTGGGCCAGGTCGGCAGCCTCGGTCGCAGCCTGACGCGAATCCTCTGCGGTAGCCTGAAGTGCGGCCAAGGCGCGGCGTGTCTCCTCGACCAAGGCGTCGCGGGCCTCGGCCGCCAAGGCTTCGAACTTATCGAGTGCCAGTTTCGTGGCGGCGTCGAAACCATCGGCTTCGCGCTGGGACATGTCGACCAGGGCACGGAACTGGTCGGTCGCGGCCTCCACCAGGTCCTTGATCGATTCCGTCGTGCGCTGGGTGGTGTCGCCAAGATCCTGCGTGACCGAGCGTGTCGCCGACAATTGTTCGGTCAACTGGGCGCGCTGGCTCTCGACCTGGGCCGAGAAGTCTTCCTGATCGGTGCGAAGCCCCAGTGCAGCGGTGACCAGTGCGGCGCGCTGCTGGCCCAGTCCTTCTTCGACGGACTGGATCTGTTCGGCCACACCGGCCCCGGCGTTCTCCAGACGCAGGGTCTGGCGGGCCAGGTCATCGGCGGCCACACGGGCCGCGTCCTGGGCTTCACCGGCCGCTGCGGCCAGATCGGCGGCACGCGCGGCAAGCGCAGCCTCGGCCTCCCGCAGCTGCGTCTGAGCCAGATCTGAAGCGTCGATGACCATGCGGGACTGGCGCTCGACGGCCTCGGCCACACCGGTAGCCTGGGCGTCGAGCCGGGTGCCGAGAGCATGCATTTCGGTGCGTTCAGCCCCCAACTGCTCAACCAGACGGCGGGCGGTACGGCCCGCGACGTCGGCCGCGTCGGTCAGGCGGGTGGTTTCCTGAACCAGAGCCTCGCGCAACAGGGTCATGTCGTGTCGCGCACGTTCGGCGGCGACCGAGGCCAGGTCGATGTCGTTGCGCAGCGACTGAAGCACAGTGCCTGTCTGCTGGGCTGCCAAGGCCGTAGGAGCGACCAGGGCTTCGGCCAGTTCGCGGGCACGGCGGGTCTCGGCGGCCAGTCCGGCCCCCTGACGCACCGCATGGGCCAGCATGATGGCCAGGCCTACAGGGGCCAAGGCGATCAGGGCATAGACGGCGAGACGCAGCGGCTCCAACTCGGCGGTCCCCGCGCTGACCTCGAAGGTCAGCCAGGCTGCGACTCCCGCGACCCAGGCCGCAGACGCCAGCCCGGCGATCAGATAGGGCCGACCCTCGGACGGTGTGGCGGTCTTGCGCGATCGGATCGTCGTCGGTGGGGGTGGGGTCTCGAAGGGGGCCAAGGAGCCCTCACCTGATGTTTGGATCGGGGCGGACGCTACCGGTATGACGGCATCAACCGACGCGGCGCGTTCCGCCTCTGCCATGGCCTGAGCCCGTGCCTGGGCCTGACGGGTCTGTTCTTCGGCCAGACGACGGCGACGGCGCTCTGACATTGGACGGTCGTCTTCCGAAAGTTCGGCTTCAGCCTCGACTGCAGGCCGTGGGTCGCTGTGATCCTCGACCGGATCCGGTGATGACAGGTTCAGCGGGGGCCGTTGGCGGGACTTCATGATGCGTCGAACTCGTCACGAGGGGGCATCGAGGCGCGACGCCGGGAGGACGAGGAAAACCCTAGCGGTTCAATCGACAGGGGAAAAGGCGATTCAGGTCGAAAGACGGGGGCGAATCAGCAGCTTTGCTGACGATCACGCGAGACGTCGATGACAGCCGCGCTCTGCAGGTCACCGCAGTCCCGGACCCGATGTATCTCACGATCAGTCTTGGTCGGCATGTCGACGTTCAGGCCGAATTGCGACAGGGCGACGGCCACCAGCATGGCGACAAACCCCGCGATCAACTCGATCAGCGCCTGCATCGGCGACGTCCCCTGTCAAAATGACGATGTGCATTATGCTCGCAAACTGGCGTTTGGACAATCCGTGTCGAAAGGGTGTCAGCTTAAGCATACTTGCTGGACCAGCCGTCATGGAAATCGGCTAGGGTCACGGCATGACGGACACGCGCGCACCAGGTTTCGATCCGGGACGGAATTGCTGGAGGGTCGACACAGCCCACCGGTTCGCCGTGCTGATGGAGAACGACGCCTATTTCGAAGCCTTGCGGTCATCGATCGCGAAGGCTCAGAAGTCGATCGTCATCCTGGGGTGGCAGTTTGATCCGCGCACGCGACTGGACCCGGAAAGCCACCGCCACGACCATCAGGCCCAGATCGGTCACCAGCTACGCAGACTGGTGCGGTCCAGGCCAGACCTGGACGTGCGGATGCTGATCTGGAAATCACCCTTGCTGATTGCGGCGTCCCAGGGGTTCTATCCACACAAGTCGCAACGCTGGTTTCGCAAGCGAATGGTGGAGTTCCGGCTTGATCCCGGCATTCCGGGAGCCTGTCACCATCAGAAGGTGGTGATAATCGATGACGCTGTGGCCTTCGTCGGGGGTGGAGATATCGCCACCGACCGGTGGGACACATCGGAGCATCTGGACGGCGATCCGCGCCGGTGTCAGCCGTCGGGCGTGATCTGCTCGCCCCGGCACGAGGTCATGGCGGTGATGGACGGGCCGGCGGCCAAGGCTCTGGGCGACCTGGCGCGGCACCGGTGGTTCAAATCAACGTGGGAAAGGACCGTACCGGACACGGTGACCAGCGATCCGTGGCCGGACGGGGTAGAACCCGACTTGCGCGATACGCCCGTGGCCATCGCCCGGACCGAGCCACGCTGGCATTCCAAGGTCGAGGTGCGGGAGAATGAGGCTCTGCATCTGGATCTGATCAGGAAGGCCAGACGGCTGATCTATCTTGAGAACCAGTATTTCACCTCGCCCGTGATCGCGGCCGCCCTGGCCGAGCGGCTTGAGGAGTGGGACGGTCCGGAGATCGTGCTGGTCTCGACAGGTACAAGCCCCAGCTGGTTCGACCGGATGACAATGGATACTGCACGTTCCGAGGTGCTGTACCGGCTGGAGCAGGCCGACCGGCACAACCGCTTCTTTGCCTTCACGCCCTGGACCAAAGGAGACGAGCGGATCATCGTCCATGCCAAGGTGTCGATCTATGACGACGACATCCTGAGGATCGGCTCGACCAATCTGAACAATCGCTCCTTGGGGTTCGATACAGAATGCGACATCGCGACAGAACCGGGCACAGAGGAGGGACGTGCTGCCATCGCCAGGTTCCGGCACCGGACGCTGGGCCACTGGATCGGTGTGGACACCGATGCCTTTGCCGCCGCCGAAGCCCTGAGCCAGTCGGTGGGGGAAGCCGTTTTGCGCTTCGACACCGGACGGATGAAGGTGCTGGGCGCAACAGCGCCGTCGAACATCGAACGGTTGATTGCCGAGTTCCAGCTCGGCGATCCTACCTCGACCGCAGATGCCTTCAGGCCGTGGCGTCGCCGGGTTCGGTCGCGGCGGCGGCTGCCGCTTCAGTCGGCCTGATCTCGAAATCCATCACCAGCGGCAGGTGATCCGAAGCGGCGCGGGCCAACGGTGAGCGTGGAGCCCAGATTCGCGTCGGCACGATCTCTGGCGTGACGAAGGCGTGGTCGATGCGGATGGTCGGGAAAGTCGAGGGGAAGGTCTTCACCGAGGGCTTGAGGCCCAACAGGCGCTGGGCATCGGCAAGGCGGCTGGTGAAGGTGCGATAGGGCCTGGTGATGGAGGTGGCGTTGAAATCGCCTGTCAGGATGGTCGGCCCGACCCGTTCCGGATGTGCCAACCAGCCG
Organism: Brevundimonas sp. DW-iso22; assembly: GCF_058725425.1. Lineage (NCBI taxonomy): Bacteria > Pseudomonadati > Pseudomonadota > Alphaproteobacteria > Caulobacterales > Caulobacteraceae > Brevundimonas > Brevundimonas sp. DW-iso22. Next base: position 268,991 of record NZ_JBZXEB010000006.1, read on the forward strand.
GAACCGATTAATGCTGCGGCCTGAAGCCTCTGCTCTCGCGGAACCAGTCCCAGATGGGTGTTGATGACATTCAGGGGCACGCCGTCGAAGTCGATCTCGACCCAAACGGCTCCGCGCGGCTCCAGGCCGGGCACGCCGCGAATGGTCGGAAGTGCACCTGATTTGACCAGCCGTTCTGGCCGCAGGGTCAGAATAGCATCGCCGTACTCTTCCGCCTCGATCCGCATGGCCGCGTTGAAGTGGAAGGTCATGGTCAGGTCGCGCGCGATGGCCTCGGCTTGATCGACATGCCCTGTGCGCGCGCGGCCGACGTCCAGTTCCTGCAGGCAGACGATGTCCGGTTCCTGTTCCGCGATAACTGCGGCGATGCGGCCGACATCCAGCCGCCGATCCGTCCCGACGCAGCGATGCACATTGTAGGTCAGCAGACGGGGCATGGGGGTCCGGATGAGCGAGCAGACGGCAGCCGTCGTATGGCCACCGATTGCGACGTGAAAGCGACGGTGCGTTGCGTGATCAGATCACGATCAGTTTGTCCTCGACTTCATTGCGATTGAAGACCTTGGGCGGGAAGTGTTGAGCCAGCACATCGCCGCACAGGCCGATCGCGGTCTCGAATCCATCGACCGGATCATTGGCCTTCAGGCCGCGAGACAGGGCTTGCACGGCCTTGGCCCAGACATCGGGATTGACACGGCTGTGAATGCCCTCATCGGCGATGACCTCGACCTGATGGTCGGCAGCGCAGGCAAACAGCAGGACACCTGTACGGGCTTCAGTCACATGCAGGCCATGGGCAAGGAACTGTTGAAGGGCCGCACGGCGAACGCGTGCCTGCCGCACGCTGCGCGGTGTGACCCGACGACGCAAGGTGGGAATGGACGTCAACAGATAGACCACAACAAAGGTTGCAGCCTGGATCAGCGCATAGGCTGAAAGGGTCTGGGCCATGGCGACGTCGGCGAAGGCCAGATGGGCGGCTTGCCAGGCATCCGCCAATCCCGGGATCCAGCTGGGATCCATGCCGAGCGGAATGAGCGCCAAAGGCAGAATCAGGGCTGCCGCCGCTGCCCACCCCAGCGAAACGTCTCGGTATGAGGAGACTTCGCGCGCCATGACGCAGAAGATTTCGCCAGACGTTCGGGTCTCGGCCTCGGCAATGGCCATGGCGATGCGCTGATACGTGTCGGGAGCCAGTTTGATCACCATCCGCCGGATGCTCCGCCACCGCCGAAGCTGCCTCCACCGCCACTGAAGCCGCCGCCACCACCAAAGCCGCCGCTGCCGAATCCGGCACCGCCCCCGCGTCCACCACGTGAACGCATGGCCTCGGACGCCGCCCAGATCAGAATGGGGGCCAGGCCGTCACCGCCACGTCGTCTACGGCCCCGGTTTATGCCGCCGATCATTGCCAGAACCAGAAAGGCGAAAACAAGGGCGACGATGACGGCGATGGCTATTGGCGCTTTGGCCCTGGGGCGTTCGGCGGCTTCGGCCAATGCGCGAGCCTCGGTCGGGTCAAGGCGGAGCTGTTCGTCGATAGCATCCACGCCCTGGGTGATGCCTCGCTCGAAATTGCCCTGACGAAAGGCGGGCAGAATGGCGTTCTGGATGATCAAAGCCGACATGGCGTCGGTCAGGACAGGCTCGAGGCCGTAGCCGACCTCGATCCGGACCTTCTTCTCGTTCGGCGCGATCAGCAGCAGGACGCCATTGTCCTTGTCCTGACGGCCGATGCCCCAGGCGCGGCCTAGCTGATAGCCGTAGTCCTCGATCTCACGGCCCTGAAGGCTTTCGATGGTGACGACGACGACCTGATCGGTGGTTTCGCGCTCCAGGGCCTCCAGCTTCGCCGTGATTTCCTGCTCCTTGGCCGGCGACAACAGGCGCGCGCCATCGACGACGCGGCCCTCCAGAGGCGGGAAGGTCAGCGGCGTCTGCGCCAGAGCAGGCGTCAGGCCCGCCAGGCACAGCAGGCCAGCGACGGCCAGCAGACGGCACCATCGTAACGAAGTTGGGGCCTTGAACACGGAGCTGGAGATCACTGGGCGGGTGGGGCTGAACCGGGCGTGGTGGCGGGGGCAGAGCCGCCCGGCGGTGCGGCGCTGGCGGGGTTCAGGGCGTCGAAGTTGACTGTGGGCGCGGTCTGAGCCGCCTCTGTCGCCGTGAACGGCTGCATCGGTTGAGAGCCGCCATGCACCGTCTTGGCCCAGATCACCGTCGGGAAGGTGCGCAGGGTGGTGTTGTAGTCCTGAACCGCCGCATTGTAGTCGCCGCGCGCGACGTTAATGCGGTTCTCCGTCCCTTCCAGCTGGCTTTGCAGGACAAGGAAGTTCTGGTTGGACTGAAGCTGGGGATAGGCCTCGACCACCAGCAGCAGACGCGACAGGGCCTGGGACAGCTGACCCTGGGCGGCCTGGAACTGCTGGAAGGCGGCGGGGTCACTGAGGGTTTCGGGGCTGACCGTCACGCCGGTGGCCCGGGCGCGCGCCTCGATCACCTGGGTCAGGGTGGTGCGTTCCTGAATGGCTGCGCCCTGAACGGTGGCGACCAGATTGGGGACCAGGTCGGCGCGGCGCTGATAGGCGGACTGAACGTCGGCCCAGGCCCGCTTGGCGTTCTCTTCCTTGGTCGGGATGGCGTTGATGCCGCAACCGGCAGCGGCGGGGGCTAGGGCGACGACGGCGGCCAGGGCGATCAGGCGGGGGTGAGGGCGGATCATCGATGTCTCCCGGCAAGCGATGCGCCGACTATCGACACTCGCGCCATGACGATCAAGCGCTCAGATCGTCAGGGGCTAGCCCGGCACTTCGGCAGGCGGCGGTATAGGTATTGGCCAGAAGGCAGGCGATGGTCATGGGGCCGACGCCGCCGGGCACGGGGGTGATCCGGCCCGCGACCGTGACGGCCTCATCGAAGGCGACGTCGCCGACGACGCGGGTTTTGCCCTGGGCCGCCTTGTCCGGATCGCGCGAGGGGACGCGGTTGATGCCGACGTCGATGACGGTGGCCCCCGGCTTGATCCAGTCGCCCCGGACCATCTCGGCCCGGCCCACGGCGGCCACCAGAATGTCGGCCGTGCGGCACAGGGCGGGCAGGTCGCGGGTGCGCGAATGGGCGATGGTGACGGTGCAGCTTTCGCCCAGCAGCAGTTGCGCCATCGGCTTGCCGACGATGTTGGAGCGCCCGACGATGACGGCGTTCATGCCCGACAGATCGCCCAGCTCCGCCTTCAGCAACATCAGGCACCCCAGCGGCGTGCAGGGCACCAGACCCGGCAGCCCGACGGCCAGACGTCCGGCATTGACGACGTGAAATCCGTCTACGTCCTTGTCGGGGTCGATGGCACCCAGGACGGCGGCGCTGTCGATATGGGCGGGCAGGGGCAACTGGACAAGAATGCCATGGATGCCGGGGTCGGCATTCAGGGTGGTGATAAGGGTCAGTAGCTCATGCTGACCGGTCGTCTCGGCCATCCGATGCGTTTCGGAGCGCATGCCGGCGCGCAGGGTCGTTTCGCCCTTGTTGCGGACATAGATCTGGCTGGCGGGGTCTTCTCCGACGATAACGACGGCCAGGCCGGGCTTGACGGCGTGCGCCGCCTCCAGTCGGGCCGAGGCGGCGGCGACACGCTCGACCAGGCCGGCAGCGAAAGCCTTGCCGTCGATCAGGGAGGTGCGAGCGGGTAAGGCCGTCATGGTTTCGGCTCCGGAGTCAGGAATCGTGCGGTGCCAGCGATTTACAGACAGGCCGGTTCGGCGTCTATGATCGGCGCGACTTCACGAGGGATTTGCATGCGCCGTCAGACCATTCTCGCCGCCGTCAGCGCCTTGGCGCTGTTCAGCGCAGTTCCGGCCCTGGCGCAATCGACGGACGCGCAGCCGGTAGCGGCGCTTACGATCGGCGCAGAGGTGCAAGGGGCTCTGACGGATGACGACGCCGTGGGGGTCGAGGACGAGTATCGCTACGACGCCTACAGCTTCCAGGCCGCCGCGGGACAGCGGCTCGAGTTCGTCATGCGCTCCGAAGCCTTCGACACCTATCTGGCGGTCTTTGAAGATGGTCTTGATGAGGCGCTCGCCAGCGACGACGACGGGCTGGACGACGGCACCAATTCGCGGCTGCGATTCACGGCCAAAGAGGCCGGGACTTACCGGCTTCTTGCTCGGACGCTGTCTGGGCTTGAGGGCGGGGACTATAGCCTGACGCTGACGGAGCTGCCGCCCCCGGGCCCGGTGCCGGAGCCGACTGTGATAACGCTTGGCCAGACCCTGGACGGCAGTCTGGCGAGCGACGATCCGGAAGCTGAAGACGGCGGGATCTACGATGCCTATCGGTTAACGGCTGAGGCGGGACAACGCTTCACCTTCGACCTGACTTCGGAAGCTTTCGACCCGGTGGTTCGCGTTGGTCGCATGCAGGATGGTGCCTTCACCGAACTGGCCATGAACGACGATGGGCCGGACACCGGCCTGAATTCGCGTCTCGTCTTCGCAGCCGCCGAAGCAGGCGACTGTATCGCTCGGGTCACATCGCTATCGGACAGCGGTGCCGGAGCATACGCGCTGGCCTTGTCAGAAGGGCCGGAACCGGCCGCCGCGACAGCCATCGCAGTCGGTGACTCTGTCGAGGGCGAATTGACGGATACCGATGGCCGCAGCCCGGATGGTTATCCGGCCGACAGCTACCGTTTCTCCGGCCAGGCCGGTCAGCGGGTCAGGATCGACCTGATGTCCGCGGATTTCGACAGCTATCTGGAGCTGTTCGACGATGCCGAAACGAGCCTGGCTACGGACGACGACGGGGGCCCCGAGGGCCTGAACGCGCGCATCAGCTTCACCATCCCGGAGACGGGTTCCTATGTGATCCAGGCGCGCGGGTTTTCCGAGGCGACGGGCGACTATACCCTGAAGCTCTCCCAGATCGAGCCGGACCGGCCACCGCAGGCCATCGCCTTCGGTGCTACCGTCCAGGGCGAAATCGGCGAAACCGACAACGAGGACGGCGATGGTCGCCACTTCGAGGCCTACAGCTTCACGGCGACCGAGGGGCAGCGCATCCGCGCCATCATGCGATCGGGCGACTTCGATACCTATCTGCAGATCGGCAATGCCGAGGGTGATTTCTCATCGCTGGGGTCGGACGATGACGGATTGGGCGAAGGAACGGATTCGCGCCTGGACTTCGCGATCCCTGCGGATGGCACCTATATCGTGCGCGCCTTGCCTCTGGGGTCCGACGGCGAGGGGCTGTATTCGCTGGAGTTGATCGACCGGGGCCCGCAGCCAAAACCAGGCAGCTTGCTGGTTGGATCGACCGCGCGAGGCACCCTGGCCGAGACCGATGCCACCGCCGCCGACAACAGCTTCTACGACGCCTACCGCGTGACGCTGAAGGAGGACGAGGAACTGGTCCTGACCATGGTTTCGAACGAGTTCGACAGCGTGGTTTTCATCGGACGCGATCAGGAGGATGGCGAGTTCGAGCTCTTGGGGTCGGATGACGACAGCCTGTCGGACACCCACGCCAAGCTGGAGTGGAAGGCCCCCGCCGACGGCACCTATGAAATCCGCGCCGGATCGTTCGCCCAGGGCCAAACCGGCAGCTATGCGCTGATGGTCGAGAAGAAGCCCTGACGCTTTATCGCCCTGCCTGACGTGCTAGAGCCACTGCATGGGTGATGCCGGCGACGACTATGATCTGATCCTGGTCGGCGGCGGGCTGGCGGCGGGCCTGATCGCCTGGCGGCTGTCGCTGGATCGGCCCGACCTGCGCGTCGCCGTCATCGAGCGGAACGGCCGGATCGGGGGCAACCACACCTGGTCCTTTTTCGACAGCGATCTGGACGAGGGCGACCGCGCCTGGCTGGCACCCGCCGTGGCCCATCGCTGGCTTGAAGGGCATGAGGTCTATTTTCCGGCGCGGTCGCGGGTGCTGGAGACGCCCTACAACAGCATGACGTCCGAGCGGCTGCATGCGGCCCTGGCTCCGCTGCTGGGGGACCGGCTGATCACGGGCGAGGCGGTGGTGGTCGAGACGACGGGGGTGACGCTGTCGGACCAGAGGCGACTGACGGCACGGGGTGTCATCGATGCGCGGGGGCCCCGGCCGACCCGATCGCTGGATCTGGGGTGGCAGAATTTCGTCGGGCGGACAGTGCGCCTGACCGAGCCACACGGTCTGACCAGACCGACTATCATGGATGCGACCGTGCGGCAGTACGGAGCCTATCGCTTCGTCTATCTGCTGCCGTTCGACGACCGGGCCGTGATGATCGAAGACACCTATTATGCCGATACGCCGGAACTGGATCGCGCGGCGCTGAGCGGACGGATCGACGCCTACATCCGCTCGCGCGGCTGGACGGTCGAGGCGGTGGTCGGCGAGGAGGAGGGCGTCCTGCCCATCGCCCTGGACGGCGACATCGACGCCTTCTGGGCCGAGGAGACGACCGTGGCGCGGGCGGGTCTGTGGGCCGGGCTGTTCCATCCCGTCACCGGCTATTCCCTGCCGGACGCGGTCAGACTGGCGCGGCTGGTGGCGGCGAGCGACGATCTGAGTTCCGAGGGTCTGCGTCGCCTGACCGAAATGCACTCCAAGGCGACCTGGGCGGATCGCGCCTTCTACCGCCTGTTGAACCGCATGCTGTTCCGCGCCGCGGAGCCGGAACAGCGGTGGCGCGTTTTCCAGCGCTTCTATGGCCTGCCCGAAAGTCTCGTGCGGCGCTTCTACGCAGGGCATACCACCACGCTCGACAAGCTGCGCCTGCTTGCGGGAAAACCGCCTGTCCCCGTGGGCAAGGCGTTGCAGCAGCTTCGCGAGTCGGGGCAGGGATCACGACCATGAGAGACCAAGTCGCACGTCGGGCCGTTGTGATCGGAGCCGGTTTCGGCGGCATCGCCCTGGCCATCCGCCTGCAACGGGCGGGCATCCAGACGACCCTGGTCGAAAAGCGCGACAAGCCGGGCGGCCGGGCCTACGTCTGGAAGGAAGAGGGCTTCACCTTCGATGCCGGTCCGACCGTCATCACAGATCCGGACTGCCTGAAGGAACTGTTCGAGGGGACGGGGTCAGAGCTGAAGGACTATGTCGACCTGATGCCGGTCGATCCCTTTTATCGCCTGTGCTGGGAGGACGGAGCGTCGTTCGACTACAACGACGACCAGGCGGCGATGGAGCGCCAGATCGGAGCGTTCAATCCCAAGGATGTCGAGGGCTACAACAGGTTCCACCAGTATTCGGAAGAGCTGTACCAGGAAGGCTATATCAAGCTGGGCGCGGTGCCGTTCCAGTCCTTCTGGTCGATGATCAAGGCGGCGCCGGAGCTGGCGCGGCTGGAAAGCTGGAACAGCGTCCATGCCATGGTGGCTCGCTATATCGAGGACCCGCATCTGCGCCAGGCCTTCAGCTTCCATACGCTGCTGGTCGGGGGTGATCCCTTCAAGACCAGTTCTGTCTATGCCCTGATCCATGCGCTGGAGCGGCGTGGCGGGGTGTGGTTCGCGCGGGGCGGCACGGGAGCGCTGATCGCCGGGCTGGTGAAATTCTTCCAGGACCTGGGCGGCGACTTCCGCCTGAATGCGCCTGTCGAGCGGATCGAAATGCAGGGCGACCGCGCCACCGGCGTGCGTCTGGAGGGCGGGGAAGTCATTCCCGCCGACATGGTCGCGTCCAATGCCGACGTGGTGCACACCTATGACAAGATGCTGGGCCACACGCCGCGCGGCAAGGCCAAGGCCAAGTCGCTGAAGTCCAAGCGGTTCTCGATGTCGTTGTTCGTGCTGCACTTCGGCCTGAAGACGCCGCAGCCGCAGCTGGCGCACCACACCATCTGCTTTGGGGCGCGGTATCGGGAGCTGATCAGCGAGATCTTTGCGGGACCGAAGCTGCCGGAGGACTTTTCGCTTTATCTGCATGCTCCGTGCGCGACCGACACGTCGATGGCCCCGGAGGGGATGAGCAGCCACTATGTCCTGTCGCCGGTGCCGCATCTGGGGGCCGCCGACATCGACTGGTCGGTCAAGGGGCCGGAGTACCGCGAGAAGATCATCGACTATCTGGAAGAGCGCTACATCCCCAATCTGAGGCGCGATCTGGTGACGACGCGCATCTATACGCCCGGCGATTTCAAGGAAGACCTGCACGCCCATCTGGGCTCGGCCTTCTCGCTGGAGCCGATCCTGACGCAGAGCGCCTGGTTCCGGACGCACAACCGCGATGACAAGGTGCCGAATCTGTATGTCGTCGGTGCCGGCACCCATCCGGGCGCAGGCATTCCCGGCGTGGTCGGCTCGGCCAAGGCGACGGCGGGCTTGATGCTGGAGGATGCGAAGGCCATCGCATGACCGACGCCGTCCTAGCCGCCTCCAAGGCCTCGATCGTCAAGGGGTCCAAGAGCTTCCGCTCCGCTTCGCGGCTGTTCGAGCCGGAGGTGCGCGAGGACGCGTGGCTGCTTTATGCCTGGTGCCGGGCCTGCGACGACGAGATCGACGGTCAGGACCACGGGTTCGGCCACGAAGAGCTGACGGTCGAGGAGCAGAAGCGTCGGCTGGAGCGGCTGTACGACATGACCCGCCGCGCCATGACGGGCGAGCCGATGTCGGACCCGACCTTTGCGGCCTTTCAGCGAGTGGCCCTGCGGCATCGTCTGCCCGAACGCTGGGCCATCGACATGATCGACGGCTTTCGCATGGATGTGGAGCATCACGACTATCGCACCATGGACGACGTCATGGCCTATTGCTGGCATGTCGCGGGGGTCGTGGGGGTGATGATGGCGCGAGTCATGGGCGTGACGGACGCCGAGGTCCTGCGCCGGGCCCAGGATCTGGGTCTGGCGTTCCAGCTGACCAACATCTCGCGCGATGTGATCGAGGATGCCCAGGGCGGGCGGGTCTATCTTCCGGCGGAATGGTTGCGCGAGGCGGGGGTTGAGCCGACGCCGGAGGCTGTGGCGGATACGGCCAACCGGGACGCGGTCCACGCCGTCACACGCCGCCTGCTGGATGCGGCCGAGCCCTATTACGACAGCGCGCGTGATGGGCTGCGGGGCCTGCCGTTCCGGTCCTCGATGGCGATCGCGGCGGCGCGGGGCGTCTATCGCGAGATCGGACGCAAGGTGGCACGCGGCGGACCGGGTGTCTGGAAACAGCGGGTGTCGGTCGGCCGGGCCATGAAGCTGTGGCTGTTCGGGCGGGGCGCGCTTATCGCGATCTGGACCCAGGTTCTGGATCGCGGAAAGGCCCCGCCGTCGCGGCCGGCCCTGTGGACGCGAGTCTGAGCGCTTCGCGCCGGGCCTCGGGCAGCCGCCACCAGGGTGTGTTTGGCGACAGGTGATGCTCATGGTGCATGCCGAAGTGGAAGCAGCTCAGCAGCGAGGCTACCCACGGCATCGGAACCGTCCGGGCATTGTGGTGATCGGCGAAAGCCGCGCCTGACACCTCATGCCGATGCGGCAGCCATGTGCCGAAGACGAACAGCTGTAGGGCGCTGAGGATGGCGGGCAGGCCCCAGAACAGGGCGACGTTCAGGGGCGAGGCTCCAAACACGAACAGATAGGCGATGAGAACCGCCGTCACGATGCCGAACTCGCGCCAGCCGAAATAGCGGGTGAAGAAGCGATAGAACCAGGGGCCGAACCGCATGGGTTCCCCGGCGTGGAAGTCGGGATCGTCGGTGCTGCCCGGGCTGCGGTGATGCTGGTGGTGGCAGACGTTCAGACGGCGGAACGAGAAGGCGGCATAGGCCCCGACGCAGACCTGGCCGATGGCGGCGTTCAGACGGGGTCGCCCCGGAGCCAGCGAGCCGTGCATGGCATCATGGGCGACGATGAACATGCCGGCCCCCAGCCAGCTCTGGGTCAGAATCAGCAGCGGCACGGCTATGACGGCCGGCCAGGTCAGGAGCTGAAAGAAGATGCCCCAGACGTGCAGAGTGACCCAGCCGCAGACGATCAATCCGGCCAGCGAAAGCCCGATCGCCATCTGCCGGGCCCTGGGAATGGCGGGGAGGATCACTCGGCGGGAAGGTCGGCAGCGCGTGCGGCGCGGCGGGCCTTCAGGATGGCGCTGAGGCGATGCGGGTCGGGTGCGAAGACGAAGCCGAACGAGACGGCCCCCTCGCGGGTCTGGACCGCATGATGCAGCTTGTGCGCCTGGACCAGGCGACGGGCGTAGCCATTCTTCGGCATCCAGTGGAACGGCCAGCGCTGATGCACCAGACCGTCGTGCACGAAGGCATAGACGACGCCGTACAGGGTCACGCCGAGCGCAATGGCACGGACCCACCACAGGCCGGTCAGCCAGGCGATGACGAAAAGCCCCGTCCCGACCAGCGCTCCGACGACACCGTACAGATCGTTGACCTCGAAGGTCTTGTCGTGGGGCTCATGATGATCGCGGTGCCAGCCCCAGCCGAGCGGGCCGTGCATGATGTAGCGATGCGTCCACCAGGCCGCGCCCTCCATGGCGAAGAAGACGGCCAGCGTCAGAAGGGTGAACCAGACGGGGATCATGCCGAGACACTACGCCCGCTCGGTTCCGGTTCCAACAGCGACCGCTCGTCGCTAGAGCGAAATCGGTTGAGTTTGACCCAGCCCAACTCGGCTCAGATTTCGCTCCAGCATGATCCTGGACCATTTTTTGGATTCAGGTCGATCCGACCTGAAGCAAAAATGGTCTAGGGTGGATTTCATGCACAGCGACGCCATCCGAAACCGCAAGGACGAGCATCTGGACGTGATCCTGGCGGGTAAGGCGCGGCATGGGCGTGACGCGGGGTTCGGCGACATCCGCTTCGTGCACGAGGCCCTGCCGGATCTGGATCACGGCAAGATCGATCTGGGCGTCGACTTCCTGGGGCGGCGGCTGAAGGCCCCGCTGCTGATCAGTTCCATGACCGGCGGTCCGGCGCGGGCTGAGGCGATCAATGCGCGGCTGGCCGAGGCGGCCCAGCATCTGGGCATCGCCCTGGCGGTCGGTTCGCAGCGGGCGGCGTTGGAAGGCGAGGGGGCAGGGCTGGACATGGCGCTGAGACTGAAGGCCCCGGATACGCCGATCCTGGCCAATATCGGCGCGGCCCAGCTGACGCGCGGCTTTGGCGTCGACGAGGCGCGGCGGGTGCTGGACATGATCGCGGCGGACGCCCTGATCGTGCACCTGAACCCCCTGCAGGAGGCCTGCCAGCCCGAGGGCGACCGCGACTGGTGGGGTGTAGGCGCGGCGCTGGAGGCTCTGGTGAAGGCGCTGGATGCGCCGGTGGTGGTCAAGGAGACGGGGGCCGGGATCTCAGGTGCCACGGCCAAGCGGCTGGCCGGTATGGGGGTGGCCGCCATCGATGTGGCCGGGGCCGGGGGTTCGAACTGGGCTACGGTCGAGGGTGAGCGGTCGACTGACGCGACAGACAAGGCGCATGCGGGGGCGTTTGCGGACTGGGGCATTCCGACGGCGCGGTCGATCGCCCAGGTTCGCGCGGCCTGTCCGGACCTGGTGCTGATCGGCTCAGGCGGCATCCGCGACGGCGTGGAGGCGGCCAAGGCGATCCGGCTGGGGGCCGATGTGGTCGGTCAGGCGGCGGGCGTGCTGGCCGCGGCCACTGTCTCGACCGAGGCGGTCGTGGAGCATTTCCAGATCCTGATCCGCCAGTTGAGGACGACCTGTTTCGTCACTGGGTCGGCCAATCTGACCGCCCTGAAGCGGGTGGCTCTCGAAGACTAGGCCGAGGGCAGGAGGTCGCCGGCGAAGGCCCGGTAGCGTCCCGCCCGCACGCCGTCGGTCGCGCGGGCGATGTCCGGGGCGAAATAGTGGTCGGAGGTATAGGGGGCGGCGGCCTCGCGGACGACGGTAAACACCTGTTCCAGCGCGGGCGAGGAGGTCAGGGGTCGGTGGAACTCCAGGCCCTGGGCGGCTGCCAGAAGCTCGATCCCGACGACGGTGGCGGTGTTCTCGGCCATGTCCAGCAGGCGGCGCGCGCCGTGGGTGGCCATGGAGACGTGGTCTTCCTGATTGGCGCTGGTCGGGACGGTGTCGATGACGCAGGGATGGGCGACCATCCGGTTCTCGGCGACGAGGGCGGCGGCGGTGACCTGGGCGATCATGAAGCCGGAGTTCAGGCCGCTTTCCTTGACCAGAAAGGCCGGAAGTTCGCTCATCTTGGGATCGACCAGGATGGCGGTGCGGCGCTCTGAGATATTGCCGATCTCGCACAGACACATGGCGATCTGATCCGCTGCATAAGCAACGGGCTCGGCGTGAAAGTTGCCGCCGGATATGACGTCGCCATCCTCGATGACGACCAGCGGATTGTCGGTCACCGCATTGGCCTCGCGCTCCAGCGTCGCGGCGGCGTGGCGCAGGACGTCGAGCGTCGCCCCCATGACCTGCGGCTGGCAGCGCAGGGAGTAGGGGTCCTGAACCTTTGAACAGTCGTCGCGGTGGCTGTCGCGGATGGCGGAGCCGGACATGAGCGCGCGCAGGCGGGCGGCGACGTCGATCTGGCCGGGTTGACCGCGCAGGGCGTGGATGCGGGCGTCGAAGGGTGCGTCCGATCCCTTGAGCGCGTCGACCGACAGGGCTCCGGCGACGATGGCGGCCGCGAAGGCGGCCTCGGCGGCGAACAGGCCGGCGAGGGCAAGGGCAGTGGAGCACTGGGTGCCGTTGAGCAGGGCCAGACCTTCCTTGGGGCCCAGCGTCAGCGGCGACCGGCCAACCCGCGCCAAGGCGTCCTCGGCCGACAGCGTCTCACCGCCCGCACGCGCCTCGCCGACGCCGATCAGGACGCAGGACATGTGGGCCAATGGGGCCAGATCGCCCGAGGCGCCGACCGACCCCTTGGACGGGATGCAGGGCAGGACGTCGGCATTGACCAGGGCGATCAGCGTCTCCAGCGTCTCGCGCCGGATGCCGGACGCTCCCCTGGACAGACTGGCGATCTTCAGCACCATCAGCAGGCGGGTGACGTTGTCCGGCAGCAGCGGCCCGACCCCGCAGGCATGACTGAGCACCAGATTCTTCTGAAGGGTTTCAAGGTCTTCGGGCGCAATGCTGGTATTGGCCAGCAGGCCGAAACCGGTGTTGATCCCATAGACGGTTCGGCCCTTGGCCAGGATGGCGGCAACGACGGCGGCTCCCTTGTCGACATCGGTCCAGGCCGCGTCGGTCAGGGACAGGGTGACCGGACCGTCGATGACCGCGCGAAGCTGTTTGAGCGTAAGCGGAGCCTGGCCAATGGTGAGGTGGGTCATGATCAGGCCTTCAGGCTTGGCAGGTTGAGGCCGTGTTCGACGGAGGCCTGGCGGGCAATCTCATAGCCCGCATCGGCGTGGCGCATGACGCCGGTGGCGGGGTCGTTCCAGAGCACGCGCTCGAGGCGGGCTGCCGCTTCGGGGGTGCCGTCGGCGACGATGACGACGCCGGAATGCTGGCTGTAGCCCATGCCGACGCCGCCGCCATGGTGCAGGGATACCCAGCTGGCTCCCGAGGCGGTGTTCAGCAGGGCATTGAGCAGGGGCCAGTCGGACACGGCGTCGGAGCCGTCCATCATGGCTTCGGTCTCGCGGTTGGGGCTGGCGACCGAACCGCTGTCCAGATGATCGCGGCCGATGACGATGGGGCCGCTGAGTTCGCCCGAGGCAACCATCTCGTTGAACATCAGGCCCGCGCGGTGCCGGTCGCCCAAGCCGATCCAGCAGATTCGCGCGGGCAGGCCCTGGAAGGCGATACGCTCTCCGGCCATGTCGAGCCAGCGGTGCAGGCCGGCGTTGTCGGGGAACAGCTTTTTCATCGCCGCGTCGGTCTTCTTGATGTCGTCGGGATCGCCGGTCAGGGCGGCCCAGCGGAACGGGCCGATGCCGCGACAGAACAGCGGGCGGATATAGGCGGGGACGAAGCCGGGGAAGTTGAAGGCGTCCGCCACACCTTCGTCGAAGGCGACTTGGCGTATGTTGTTGCCGTAGTCAGTGACCGGAATACCCGCCGCCTGGAAATCCAGCATGGCCTGTACGTGGACGGCGCAGGATTTGCGGGCCGCGGTATCGACGGCGGCGGGGTCGGACACGCGCTTGTCCTCCCATTCCGCCACGGTCCATCCAGCGGGCAGATAGCCGTTGATCAGATCGTGGGCGCTGGTCTGATCGGTGACCAGATCGGGGCGGACGCCGCGTCGAACCATTTCAGGCAGCACTTCAGCCGCATTGGCCAACAGACCGACGGATATGGGTTTTCCCGTGCGACCGGCGTCTTCAATCAAGCCCAGGGCCTCGTCCAGCGTCTCGACCATGACGTCGAGGTAGCGGGTCTTCAGTCGCATCTCGATCCGGCTTCGCTGGCATTCGATGGCCAGGCAGGAGGCCCCCGCCATGGTCGCGGCCAGCGGCTGGGCCCCACCCATGCCGCCCAGACCGGCCGTCAGGATCCATTTGCCCGAAGTGTCGCCGTCCCAGTGTTGGCGCGCGGCCTCCATGAAGGTCTCATAGGTGCCCTGAACGATGCCCTGGGTGCCGATGTAGATCCACGACCCGGCCGTCATCTGGCCGTACATCATCAGCCCCTTGCGATCGAGTTCGTTGAAATGCTCCCAGGTTGCCCATTTGGGCACCAGATTGGAGTTGGCGATCAGGACGCGGGGGGCGTCGGCGTGGGTGCGGAAGACGCCGACGGGCTTACCGGATTGTACCAGCAGGGTCTGGTCGGGTTCGAGGTTGCGCAGAGAAGCCACGATCCGGTCGAAACTGGCCCAGTCGCGGGCCGCCCTGCCGATGCCGCCGTAAACGACGAGGTCCTCGGGCCGTTCGGCGACCTCGGGGTCGAGGTTGTTCATAAGCATGCGCAGGGCAGCCTCTGCGGCCCAGGTTTTTGCGGTCATCTCGAGGCCGCGCGGGCTGCGGATGACGCGAGTGTTCATCTGTTGAGTCGACATGGCCGTCTCTCTACGCTGCCCGCCCATGACCTTGGAAGACTCAGACGCGCTGGCCTGGCGCAGCGTGGCCGACTTGATCGGCGATCACCCGGATGCTTCGGTCGCCTTAATCGGCGCCGGGCTGAACGAGCGGTCGCTGACGCCGGGGCGTTGCGACTTGGGCCCCAAGGCGCTTCGGGCGGCGTTGCCGAGGTTCTCCACCTATGATGTCGAAACAGAGCGCGAGCTTTCGACCCGGGTTCATGACATGGGCGACCTGGCTCTGAAGGCCGTTTCGCCCGCCGATGCCTTCGATCCCTTGCGCGATGCCGTGGCAGCTCAGAAGGACCGGGCGCTGACTGTGATAATCGGCGGCAACAACGCCATCACGCGGCCGGGTGTACAGGGCCTGGGGCTGGATCGGACCGGCCTGATGACCCTGGATGCGCATTTCGATCTGCGGGACACCGATCAGGGACTGACCAACGGCAATCCTGTGCAGGCTCTTCTGGAGGACGGTCTGGACGGGCGGCGTATCAGCCAGGTCGGGCTGGCTCCTTTCGCCAATACGCGTCGGGCGCATGAGAAGGCCAAGGCGGCGGGGATATCGGTCCGCACGGTGCGCGAGTGCCGGGCGCAGGGTCTGGCGGTCGTGGTGGCTCAAGAACTGGAGCGGCTGTCCGGCCTGTGCGACGCGATCTATGTGGATTTCGACATTGATGTGATCGACCGCAGTCAGTGGCCGGCTTCACCGGGGGCGAGGCCGGGCGGAGTGTCGGTGCAGGACTTCTACGAGGCGGCGCGCGTGATCGGGGCCTGTGCCAAGGTGAGGGCGGTGGACCTTACGGAGTATGATCCCTCGCTGGAGATCGGCGATCTCGGATCGCTGACTGTGGGGCGCTGGTTCTGTGAGCTGCTGGCGGGGTTCGAGCAGCGATGATTGCGGACCGTCTCATCACCGACTGCCGCATTGCCACGATGGTCGCGGACGTTGAGCCCTATGGTGCCATTGAGGACGGGGCCATTCTGATCCGCGAGGGGCGCATCATCTGGGTCGGGGCGCGGGCTGATCTGCCGGATAACCAAGCCGCGCAGATCGATCGCCTCGACGGTCGCTGGGTCACGCCGGGGCTGATCGACTGTCATACGCATCTGGTGTTCGGCGGCGACCGGTCGGGCGAATTCGAACAGCGGTTGGGCGGCGCGACCTATGAGGAGATCGCGCGTGCCGGGGGCGGGATCGTCTCGTCGGTGGCGGCGACGCGGACGGCGTCCGAGGACGAACTCTACGCCAGCGCAGTGGCCCGGCTGGAGGGGTTGAAGGCGACAGGAGTGACGACGGTCGAGATCAAGTCCGGCTATGGTCTGGACCGCGAGAGCGAGCTGAAGATGCTGCGGGTTGCGCGACGGGTCGGACGCGAGGCGGGGGTGCGGGTGCGCACCAGCTATCTGGGCCTGCATGCAGTACCGCCGGAGTATCGCGCAGACCGGGCCGCCTATGTCGATCTGGCCATCGACGACATACTTCCCGCCGCCCATGCTGAGGGTCTGGTCGATGCGGTCGACGCCTATTGCGAGCCCATCGCCTTTTCACAAGAAGAGGTCGGTCGCCTGTTCGACAAGGCGCGGACCCTCGGTTTGCCCGTCAAGCTGCATGCCGATCAGCTTTCGGATGGTGGCGGGGCAGCGCTGGCGGCGACGTACGGAGCACTCAGCGCCGACCACGTGGAGCACACGACCGATGCGGGGGTGAGGGCGATGGCGCAGGCAGGCGTGGTCGCGGTGCTCCTGCCAGGAGCCTATCTGATGCTGCGCGAGACGGCGCCGCCACCGGTCGATATGTTTCGACAGCACGGGGTGGAGATGGCCGTGGCGACGGACTGTAATCCGGGGACGTCGCCGGTGGCGTCGATGACAGCGGCGCTGAACCTTGCCTGTGTCCAGTTCCGGTTGACGCCGGAAGAGGCTTTGGCGGGTGCCACGCGTATCGCGGCCAAGGCGCTGGGATTGAAGAATGACATCGGCACGATCGAAGTCGGCAAGGTCGCCGATCTGGCCGTCTGGGACATCGAGCGCCCTGCGGAGCTTTGTTACTGGCTGGGCAAGCCGATTTTGAACCGGCGCTATGTCGCGGGCGTACGGGCCTAGTCGCGGTATTCGACCTTGGCCGACAGGTCGGGGCGGGGGCGTTCAAACGGCGGCTCGGCCAGGGTGCCGATGTGGATGAAGCCGGCGACCTGTTCGCCCTCGGTCAGACCCAGCAGTGCCAGAGCTTCGGCGTCATAGCTGTACCAGTCGGTGATCCAGCTGGTGGAGAAGCCCAGGGCACCGGCGGCGTGTTCTAGGTTCATGCAGACGGCACCGGCGGACAGCTGCTGTTCCCAGACGGGGACTTTCTGGCTGTGGACCGGGGTCGAGACGACGAGGATGGTGACGGGCGCGGCGGTCAGCTTGCCCAGGACGGCGCGAGCCTTGTCCGGCTGGGGCTGTGCCTGGGCGAGCGGGGCGAGGGCGGTGGCCAGGGTGGCGCGGCTGGTCGGGCCCAGGACGACGAACCGCCAGGGAAACAGCTTGCCGTGGTCCGGGGTGCGGGCCCCCAGTTCGAGGATGCGTGCGATCTGGTCCTGCGTCGGGCCGGGAACCGTCAGAGCCTGGGCCGGTGCCGAGCGGCGACGGGCGAGGCGGTCCTCCAGCTCTGCGGAGGCGACGGGGAGGGGCAGGGCGTGGCCCAGGTCGGTATCGGTCATGCGGTCTAGCTAGGCACGGGGACGGGTCGGCGCCATACCCCGCCTCATGAGCGACTCCCGAAAAACCTTCGATGCCGACCGGCCGACTCCGTCCTGGGATGATGGCGCCGATCGTCCGCCGCCGTGGCGCGATGCGGGATCGAGCGTGATGTTCGAAAACCCCTGGATGCGGTTGACCCGCCACGAGGCGACCGCGCCGACGGGCTTGCAGGCCGACTATGTCGTGATGCGGCCGCAGAATATGTCGGTCGGGGTGCTGCCGATCCATGAGGACGGGACGATCACCCTGGTGGGTCAGCAGCGGTTCGCGCTGATGAACTGGTCGTGGGAAATGCCGGAGGGCGGGGCACCCTTCGATGAGGATCCGCAGGAAGGGGCACGGCGCGAGCTGGCCGAGGAGGCGGGATTGGCGGCGGCGGTCTGGCACCTCGCGCTGAAGACGGAGATGAGCAACTCGGTCACAGACGAACGGGCCATGGCCTGGCTCGCCTGGGGTCTGACGCCTGTGCCGATCGCGCCCGATCCGACCGAGATCATCCGCGTCGCCCGCGTGCCGTTCCCCGATCTATTGCGGGAAATCGGCAACGGAGCGGTCCGCGACATGTTTACGGTAGCGACAGCCCTGCGAGCCTATCATATGGCGCGACAAGGCAAACTGCCGCCCGAACTGGCGAAGGCCATGCTGTCGGGCCTATGATCGCGCACTGAAGGAGCCGGACATGACCAGGCTGGAAGTCGTCGCCGCAAGCGACCAAGCGCCCGACACCTGGGCCATGCTGCGCGCCTCGGCCGAGCAGGCGGCGCGGGATGAACCGCTGCTGGCGTCGCAGCTGAATGCCGTGATCCTGGCGCATGGCGATCTGTCGGCCGCCCTGAGCTTCCAGATCGCCCGCAAGATCGGCGACGACGAGATGGGAGCCATGTCGGTGCGCGAGGTGTGCCGCGAGGCCTTCGAGGGCGATCCGGCCATCGTGGCGGCGGCGGCGGCGGACCTGCAGGCCGTGGCCGAACGCGATCCCGCGATCCGCTCGCTCTTGCAGCCATTCCTGTATTTCAAGGGCTTTCAGGCCATCCAGGCCCACCGGGTGGCGCACTGGCTGTGGCAGCAGGGCCGCGAGACCCTGGCCTTTCATGTGCAGAGCCGGATGTCGGAGCTGTTCCAGGTGGACATTCACCCGGCGGCGACCCTGGGGTCCGGGCTGTTCTTCGACCACGGGACCGGCATCGTCATCGGCGAGACGGCCGTGATCGGCGACGAGGTGTCGATGCTGCATGGCGTGACCCTGGGCGGCACGGGGGCCGAGCGCGGCGATCGCCATCCCAAGATCGGACGCGGCGTTCTGCTGGGGGCCGGGGCCAAGGTGCTGGGCAATATCGAGATCGGCGACCATGCCAAGGTGGCTTCTGGCTCCGTTGTGCTGAAACCCGTTCCGGCGGGATGCACGGTAGCGGGCGTTCCGGCGCGGCTGGTCAACTGTCCGACGGGCGACGCCCCGGCGCGGACGATGGATCATACGCTGGCGGACATCGTCTACGACTTCGTGATCTGATCTGAGCGATCGTCAGGGCCGCACGACGGGAAATGACGCGCGGGTTTGATCGACTCTGCGCGGAGGGCTAGAGCATCGGCTCCTTCCCCAGACTGACTGAACGACCATGCACGACATCAAGGCCATTCGAGATAACCCGCAAGCCTGGGTGAGCGGCTGGTCGTCGCGTGGGGTGGAGGGCGCGGAGGCGCTGGTCGAGGAGCTGTTGCGCCTGGATCGGGAGTTGCGGGCTGCGCAGACGGCGGGGCAGGAGGCGCTGGCGAAGCGCAATGCGGCGTCCAAGCTGATCGGCGCGGCGATGGCGAAGAAGGACATGGCGGAGGCCGAGCGGCTGAAGGCCGAGGTCGAGAGCCTGAAGGGCGAGATCGCCGCGTCCGAGGCGGTGGAGGCCGAGGCCGGCAAGACCCTGCGCGACCTACTGGCGGCGCAGAAGATGCTGGCGGCGGACGATGTGCCGGACGGCGAGGACGAGGCGGGCAATGTCGAGATCTCGCGCTGGGGCACGCCGCGTGAGGGTGGCCCGGCCAAGGATCACGCCGATCTGGGCGAGGCGATGGGCCAGCTGGACTTCGAGGCGGCGGCGCGGATGTCGGGGGCGCGGTTCGCGGTGATCAAGGGGGGGCTGGCGCGGCTGGAACGCGCCATTGGCCAGTTCATGCTGGACGTGCAGACGGCCGAGCACGGCTATCTGGAGGTCAATCCGCCCTATCTGGTGCGCGACGAGGCGATGTTCGGGACGGGGCAGCTGCCGAAATTTGAGGAGGACTTGTTCAAGACAGTGGACCTTGGTGCGATCCTCGACAAAGTTGACGACAGTGTCCGGGATGCAATCGCGGCCTACGAAGAAGGCAGCACCTTTGGGTACAGTGTAGATTTCCGTGACGTTGCGGATACCCGCTACCTCATCCCCACCGCCGAAGTCTCACTGACCAATCTCGTGCGCGAGCAGATTCTGGCCGAGGACGAACTGGCCGAGCCCATGCGCCTGACGGCCCTGACGCCCTGTTTCCGGGCCGAGGCGGGGTCGGCGGGGCGGGATACGCGCGGGCTGATCCGGCAGCACCAGTTCCACAAGGTGGAGATGGTCTCCATCGCCAAACCCGAAGATTCGGAGGCCGAGCACGAGCGGATGGTGCGCTGTGCCGAGGTGGTGCTGGAGAAGCTGGAACTGCCGTATCGCCGCATGCTGCTGTGCAAGGGCGACATGGGCTTTTCAGCGAAGAAGACCTTTGACCTGGAGGTCTGGCTGCCGTCGCAGGGGACCTATCGCGAGATCAGCTCCTGCTCCAACTGCGGGGACTTCCAGGCGCGGCGCATGGAAGCGCGCTTCAAGCGGGCGGGTGAGAAGAAGACCGAGTTCGTCCACACTCTGAACGGCTCGGGCCTGGCGGTCGGTCGTACTCTTGTCGCCATCATGGAGAACTATCAGCAGGAGGACGGGCGGATCGCCGTGCCGTCGGCCCTGCTGCCCTATATGGGTGGCATCACTCATGTGGGAGCGTAAGCCATGAAGACGATGATCGCCGCCGCCGTCCTGTCCGTTTCGGCCCTGACGCTGGGGGCCTGTGCCACCGGCCCTGACAATGTCGCGCCGCCGCCCAGCTGGGTCGATGCCTCGGCCAACGAGTTCACCGGCTGGGTGCGGGTCAGGGGCGAGGAGTTTCAGCTGTACGAGACCGAGCCACGCTTGCTGGCCGGCGGTGCGACGCCGTGCATCAGCGGGGCCCTGCCGCGCAATCTACAGCGGGCGTCGGGCGACATCTCGGGCCAGAAGGTCAAGTTCATTGGCCGCACGCGGGCATGGTCCGAGCGGGGCGACAGCGCCCTGATCGACCTGCAGGGGTCGGACGTGGCCAACCTGTGCCGCCGCGACGTGGTGATCCAGGCAGACCGGGTCGAGGTGCTGCGGTGATCGGTTCGGCGGTGCGCGCTTGAGGATACTGCTGACCAACGACGACGGGATCGAGGCCGAGGGGCTGGAGTGTCTGGAGCGGATCGCACGGACGCTATCCGACGATGTGTGGGTCTGCGCGCCGCAGACCGAACAATCCGGCAAGGGACGGGGGATCACCCTGACCGAGCCGCTGCGGGTCAACCGGCTGGGTGACAGGCGGTTCGCGGTGACGGGGACGCCGACGGACTGTGTGGTGCTGGCGATCAACGACCTGATGCCTGAGAAACCCGATCTGGTGCTGTCGGGCGTCAATCGCGGGCACAATGTCGGAGAGGACTGCTCCTATTCCGGGACGGTGGCCGGGGCCTTGCAGGGGATGGCGTTCGGGATCCGGTCGATCGCCCTGAGCCAGTCGCTGGAACGGTTCCACGACGAGGTGACCGCGCATTGGGAGACGGCGGAGGCTTTCGCACCGGCCATTATCTCGCGCCTGCTGGAGCGGCCGTGGGCGAACGGCGTGGTGATGAACCTGAACTTTCCCGCGCGTCCGCCCGAAGCCGTGACCGAGGTCGAGGTGACTCGGCAGGGCTTTCGCGACATCGGCGAGATGCATGCGGTGAAGCGCACCGACCTGCGCGGGCGCGACTACTACTGGATGAGCTTTCGCGGGACCAAGCATGATCATCCCGTGGGCACGGACCTGCGGGCCATGGACGAGGGGAAGATTTCGGTCACGCCCCTGCATATCGACCTGACGCATCCTGCCAGCGTGCACGACCTGAAGGGTGTGCTGGGCGGGGCCCCACCGAAGGCTGCGGCGCGATGAAGCTCAACGACGATCGCGCGGGGCGGCTGATCCTGGGCTTGCGGCAACAGGGGGTCACGGACCCGCGCGTGCTGACGGCGATGGAATCGGTGGACCGGGCCGTGTTCGTGCACGAGCGGTTTCTGGATCAGGCGTGGGAGGATCAGGCCCTGCCGATCGACTGTGCCCAAACGATCAGCCAGCCCTTCATCGTCGGCCTGATGACCCAGGCGCTGGACGTGCAGCCGCGCCACCGGGTGCTGGAGATCGGTACGGGCAGTGGCTACCAGGCCGCGGTGCTGAGCCGGCTGGCGCGCTATGTCTATTCGGTCGAGCGCTACAAGAGCCTGCTGGTCGAGGCCGAGGGCCGGCTGAAGGACCTGGGCATCGACAATGTGATCACCTTGCATGGCGACGGCGGCCTGGGCTGGCCCCAGCAGGCGCCGTTCGACCGGATCATGGTCACGGCGGCCTCGCCGGGCGAGCCGACGGAGCTGCTGAAGCAGTTGAAGCCGGGCGGAGTTCTGGTCTGTCCGGTCGGACGGACCTCGGTGCAGATGCTGCATCGTTATGTCGGCCAGGAAGATGGCTCGTTTCGCCGCGAAAGCCTCAGTGAGGTGCGGTTCGTGCCTCTGGTCGAGGGGACGGCCAAGGAGGGGTAAGTCAGTCCTTTTTGCGCTAGCGCTCGCGACGCGGTCGCTCACTGCTTGAGCGCGATTCGCTCGCTATTGTTCGCCGCGCGGGGCTCACTGCTTGAGCGCGGTAATCCCTCGTTAACCTCGACGCCCAACTTTGGTGCGGATTGTGGCTATGGTCCGTGACGTGGCGGGCAGCCGGTCGGTGATCGGCCTTCAGTAAGCGGGAAATGGCGAATGACGGGATTGAAGACGGGCTTGCGGGTCCTGATCGTGGCGGGCGGCATGCTGGCCCTGGCGGCCTGTACGACGGCCGGGCCGCGCTATTCGATCTATGCCGACGCCGCGCCCCCGCCGTCGCGTGCGCCCTATCCGACCAGCCCGGCCTATCCGACCTATCCCACGGCTCCAGCGCCGAGCGGTGAGGGCGTGCGGGGGCCGAGCAATCCTTATAATGAGCCCGCGCCCAATGCGACGGCCCCAGTCGCGACGATCGAAGGCGGGGCGCTGGACGCACCTGTTTATGTGCCGCGTCCGGGCCAGCCCGCGGCGGGGCCTGCCGACGGCAGTTTTACCTCGCCACCGCCGCCTCGCGGCGGAACGACCGTGGCCGGAGCCAGCTATGTGATCCAGCCTGGCGACACGATTTCGGGCATCGGGCGGCGCTTCCAGACGCCGGTGCAGAGCCTGATCGACCTGAACAGCCTGGGGCCGCGCGCGGCCATCACGCCGGGTCAGCGACTAACCCTGCCGGAATCGGCCGTCGACATTGGTGGCGATCCCTATGCGACCGGGCCGTCGCCCAGCGGCGTCTATGTGCCGAACCCGGGCAGCGTTCCGCCGCCGCCGCCGCCGCCGTCGGGGAATGTGGCCCTGCCGCCGGTCTCGACCACAGCGGATGTGTCGCTGGACTGGCCGGTCCGGGGCGACATCCTGCGGCGCTTCGGCCCTGTGGGCATGGGCGAGCGCAACAACGGCATCAATATCGGAGCGTCCGCCGGGCGCGAGGTCGGAGCCTCCGCTGCCGGTCAGGTGGCCTATGTCGGCGACGATCTGGCAGGGCAGGGGCTGACCATACTGGTCGCGCACCCCGGTGGCTGGCGCACGGCCTATGGCCATCTGGGCTCGGCCACGGTGCGGCAGGGCGATCAAGTGCGGGCGGGTCAGCAGATCGGCACGGTCGGAACGACGGCCGGGGACGGACGACCCTCCATTCATTTCGAGACGTGGCGCATGCGTGGTGACGAGCCGATCGCCATCGATCCGCTGACCGTGTTGCCGCGATAGCGCACGCCAAGGGTGTCGGTCCGCGTGGCGCGTTGCAAAGTGTGACGACGCGCCCTAGGTTCCGCGCCTCATTTTATGGAGGCGTCCCGAGCGGCGCTTTCGCTCGTGGAGACCGCCGTGCAAGCCATTCTGGAAGGGCCTTTCGGGACCCTGATCTTCTTCGTCCCCGTCATCATCCTGTTCTACTTCATGCTGATCCGTCCGCAGCAGAAGCAGATGAAGGCGCACCGTGAGCTGATCGCCGGTCTGAAGCGCGGTGACAGCGTGATCATGTCGAACGGCATGAAGGGCAAGATCACCCGGGTCGAGAACGAAGAGGTCATGGTCGAAATCGCCCAGGGCGTGAACGTGCGCGTGGTCCGCTCGATGATCACCCAGGTCGAGAACCGCACCGCGATCGCCGCCAACGACACCAAGACCATCGCCAAGTCCTGATATCGTCCTGACCAGGCCGGAAACGCCCGCATGATCCATCTGTCGCGCTGGAAGGTCATTCTTCTCGCTCTCTCGCTGCTGTTCGGCCTGGCCTTCGCCTATCCGAACATGCTGACCCCCGCACAGCGCGACGCCCTGCCGGGCTGGGTGCCGTCCAGCGGGCTGAACTTGGGGCTGGACCTTCAGGGCGGCTCGTATCTGCTGCTGGAAGTCGATGTCCCGGCGATGCGCGAGAAGCGCCTGGCCAATATGGTCGAGGACGCGCGCATGGTTTTGGGTGAGGCCAACATCGGCATCACGGGCGTGGTGCGGAACGACCAGGGCGTGGTCGTGACCCTAACCAATCCGGCCCAGATGGATGCCGCCCTGACCGCGATGCGGACCCTGATCAGCGGCAACCCGAATGCTGTGGCTGATCGTACTGTCCAGCGTCAGGGCAACGACCGCATCGCCTATGCCTTCACCGATGCGGCGATGAACTCCATGGCTGCCGATGCCGTGTCGCAGTCGATCGAGGTTGTGCGCCGTCGTCTGGACAGCACTGGCACGAAGGAAATTTCCATTACCCGTCAGGGCGCGGATCGTATCGTCGTTCAGGCCCCTGGTGAGAGCGATCCGGCCGAGCTGGAGCGTCTGGTCGGCCAGACGGCGCAGCTGACGTTCCAGATGGTGGATACAGAGAACTCCCTGGCCGAAGCGGCGGCGGGTGCTATTCCGCCCGACTCCGAGTTGCTGCCAGCGGCCGAGCCCGGCGGACCGGCAGCTTATCTGGTCAAGCGTCGCATCCTGGTGTCGGGCGAGAACCTTACCAAGGCCGAGGTGGGCTCTGACCAGAACCGTCAGGTCGCCATCGACTTCCGCTTCGACGCCCAGGGGTCGCGCCGCTTCGGAGAGGCGACGGCCGCCAATGTGGGCAAGCCGTTCGCCATCATCCTTGACGGTCAGGTGATCTCGGCCCCGACGATCATTTCGCCGATCACGGGCGGCACCGGCCAGATCACCGGCAACTATACGATCGAGAGTGCTTCGCTGTTCGTGAACCTGTTGAACGGCGGGGCCCTGCCGGCTCCGCTGGTCGTCGAGGAGCGCCGCACGGTTACCGCCGAGCTGGGGGCCGACGCCGTGGCCAAGGGTGGGCTGTCCACCCTGATCGGCTTCATCATCATCGTGGTCTTCATGATCGGGGCCTACGGGCTTCTTTTCGGCGGTATCTCCGTTGTGGGTCTGTTGCTGAACGGGCTGCTGATCATCGCGGCCATGTCGCTGGTCGGGGCGACGCTGACCCTGCCGGGGATCGCGGGTCTGGTGCTGACCTTCGCCGTGGCCGTGGATGCGAATGTGCTGATCTATGAGCGGATGCGAGACGAGGCACGATCGGGGCGGTCCGTCATCGCCTCGCTGGATGCGGGCTTCAACAAGGCCATGGGCACCATTATCGACGCCAACCTGACCACACTGGTGGCGGCGCTGATCATGTTCATCTTCGGGGCCGGTCCCGTGCGTGGCTTTGCCTGGACCCTGACCATCGGGGTGTTCACCTCGATGTTGTCGGCGGTGCTGGTGTCGCAGGTGGCGCTCGCCTGGTGGCTGAAGACCGCCAAACCCAAAAAACTGCCGATCGCGGAGTGATGGCGATGCGTGGATGGCCTTTGATCAAACTCCTGCCGAGCAAGACGAACTTTCAGTTCGTCAAATATGCCCGGCCGGCCGGCATTCTGTCGGTTCTGCTGTGCGTCGCCTCGATCGTCGCCTGCTTCTATCCCGGTCTGAACATGGGCATCGACTTCCGGGGCGGCGCCTCGATGGAGCTGACCCGCGCCAATAGCCAGGTGCTGGACCTCGAGCAGGTGCGTGGTGCCGTGGGTGAGCTGGGGCTGGGCGATGTTCAGGTTCAAGGGATCGACGATCCGTCCAGCGCCATCCTGCGGTTCCAGGTGCCGGACGACGAACCTCAGAGCGCCGTCGTTCAGCGCGTCGAAAACGCCATTACGGCCTCCGTGGGTGAAGTGACCTATTCCGGCGTCAGCGTCGTGGGCTCCAAGGTGTCGGGCGAGCTCTTCCGCTCCGGCCTGTTCGCCCTCGGTGCCGCCATCGTGCTGATGTTCGCCTATATCTGGTTCCGCTTCGAACCGCAGTTCGGGTTCGGGGCCATTGCGGGCCTGGTGCACGACGTCATTCTTGTGTTTGGGCTGATCGTGCTGTTCAAGCTGGAGTTCAGCCTGAACATGGTGGCCGCCATCCTGACCGTCATCGGCTATTCGATGAACGATACCGTCGTGGTGTTCGACCGCCTGCGGGAGAACCTGCGCAAGTACAAGACCATGCCGCTGCGCGAGGTCATCGACCTGTCGATCAACGAGACGCTGTCGCGGACGATCATCACCGGTCTGACGGCGGTCATGGTTCTGGCGGCCTTGGCGTTCTTCGGCGGCGAGGCGCTGTTCGGCTTCTCCATCGCCCTGATGGCCGGCATCATCATCGGCACCTATTCGTCGATCTATGTGGGTGCGCCGATCATCCTGCTGTGGGGCGTCAAGCGCGGTTCGCTGGATGAGCCCAAGCCGGTCAAGCTGGGCATGGCCAGTCGGCCGTAGGTGGCCGACCTGGACGCCCAGGTCCGCAACGCCGATCTCGACCGCTGGCTGTCCAGCCGGTTCGTGGCCGATGTTCAGCTGCGCTCGGACCTGATTACGCTCTATGCCTTCGAGGCCGAGCTGATGGGCATCCCCACGCGGGTGACCCAGCCCCTGCTGGCCGAGATGCGCTATCGCTGGTGGGCCGATCAGATGGACGGTGTCTTTGCGGGCGAGCCGCGCAAGGGCCATCCGGTGCTGGAGGCGTTGACAGACATGGTGCGGCGGCACGGGCTTGCGCGCGGGCCGCTCGATGCTCTGATTGAGGCGCATATCGGCCGGGTGCACGAAGAGCCTCACGATCTGGACGCCTTCTATGTTGGTCCGATGCAGGTTGCGGTGCGGGTGCTGGCCGGACCGGGGTATGACGACAAGGTCGTGGGGGCCGGTCGGGTGTGGGGACTGGCGCAGGTGGGCAGGCTGGACGACGCCCGGTCGGCTCTGGGTGACGCGAATGCCGTCTTGAAGGGCCTGCCGTCCGACGCCTTTCCGGCTGTCGCCCACGCCGCCCTGATCAGGCCATCGGATGCCGAGCCGTTGAAGAAGCTGCGGCTGACCTGGGCGACGCTGCGCGGGCGTCTGTAGACGGCAAGACGCCCGGACGGTCTGTCCGGGCGTTTGCGGGTCGATCAGGCCTTGGCGATGGCGTCGGCGATCTGATCCGTGGTCTGATTGGTCAGATCCTTGGCGATCTCGCCGCTCAGGCGGGATTCCAGCTCCTTGTGCCAATTCTTGCGCAGGGCGCCCAGTGTCTTGGGGGCGGCGACGACGACCAGATGGTCGAACTGGCCGTTCAGGGCCTTCTTGTTCAGCAGTTCCGCGACGCCGAAGGCAAAGCCGTCCTCGGCCTGGGTGTCATTGTCGGGGTTGGCGGCACTGGATTGGCGACCCGGGGCACCGGACAGGCGCTCGGGGATTTCCGGCGTCGGATGAGCCGTCAGGGTCGGCTGATCGGCGTCACCCGTGTTCTTGAACAGAACCAGTTTCTCGCCATCGACGACGGCGACCAGTGCGCCCTTGGGAAGTTTCATGGTGCGAGAATCCTCATGGTTTTCAGATGAGGAGGTAACGATCCCGGCCGAGGGCGGTTGCCGTCTATTGCGTGCGGTCGTCAGACGCGGCGTCCGGGTAGCGGGCGATGTCGGCGGGCCAGATGCGGCGGTTCGGCGACTGGTCGAACGCCCAGCGAAGGGTACGGGCCATGGTGGCGGCCCCGGCGCGGATGACGGGCAGGTCCAGTGGCACGGGCAGGCCGTGCATGTGCCGCGCCCAGGCGGGCAGCAGATCGACACCCGCCTGCATGATGATGCGCGAGGCGGCGTCGGTGCGACGCGATCCCATGGTCTGCTTCAGCACCAGCCGGGCCACTTCGCGCGTGCGGTCATCGGTCAGCAGCGTTGGGCGCATGGACTGGATCAGGGCCTCGGCCGAGGCGCGGTCGCGGGGGACCGGATCGGCCCCCAGCCGTTCGGCGACCGTTGCCATCTCCGCGAAATACCGGTCCTGATCGGCGCGGCTCATGCCCGGCTCGGCATAGCGGATCCAGGCGTTCAGGAAGCTGGTTGCCTCGGTGACGTGGACCCAGGCCAGAAGGGCGGGGTCGGTGGCGTCATAGGGCACGCCCGACGGCAGGACGCCGCGCACCTGGCCGTGGATGCGCCGCACCCGTTCGATGGCGGAGACGGCATTGTCGGCGGAATCATAGGTGGTCACGGCGATGAACTTGGCTGTCCGCCTCAGCCGGCCGTGCATGTCCGCGCGGAAGTTGGAATGGTCCCAGACGCCGGCCAGCACCGCCGGATGCAGCATCTGCAGCAGCAGGCCCGAGACGCCGCCGATCATCATGGTCACGACGTCACCGTTGACGCGCCAGGCGACCGAGTCTGGCGCGAACAGGGCGTCGCCGCGCCGCAGGATCGGCCGCTCGCCCTTGGACGCATCGTTGAACAGATCGGTGACCTGACGCCGGATCAGGG
Source organism: Brevundimonas sp. DW-iso22 (assembly GCF_058725425.1). Taxonomy (NCBI): domain Bacteria; kingdom Pseudomonadati; phylum Pseudomonadota; class Alphaproteobacteria; order Caulobacterales; family Caulobacteraceae; genus Brevundimonas; species Brevundimonas sp. DW-iso22. The sequence goes on from NZ_JBZXEB010000006.1 coordinate 297,845, forward strand.
CCTTGGCGGGGTCGAACAGGCGGGGTCCGGAAGAGCCCGCGCGGGCCATCAGTTCACGGTCCGGGTCAGAGCCACGATCCGGCGATCCAGATCGGCGACGATGTCTTCCAGTCGCGCCTTCTCCGACGCCATGTCGATGGGTGTGCCGTCCTCGTAGGTCAGCTGTGCCCCCTGGGCGATCATCTCGAGGCGATACAGGATGGTGACACGCCGGGCGGTCAGTCGATCCAGTTCGGTGTCCGGCGCGGTCATGCGGCGGCGTCCCGCCAGGCCTTGAGGCTGTTCATGGCACGGATGCTCATCAACCGCTTCTTGGCGCGTCCGCGTTCCTTGAGCGGGATCTTCACGCCGGCCTCATCGACCTTGGGGGCTTCCAGCGGGGGCAGCAGGCCGTAGTTGATGTTCATCGGCTGGAACTTCGAGCCCTCCAGATGGCCGCCGGTGATGTGTTCGACCAGGGCCCCCATGGCGGTGTCGGCGGGAGGAGGGGCGAGGTCGCGGCTCAGGGCTTGCGCGGCGGCGAGGCGGCCGGTCAGCAGGCCCATAGCGGCGCTTTCAACATAGCCTTCCACGCCCGTGACCTGGCCGGCGAAGCGCAGGCGGGGTATGGCCTTCAGCCGCAACTGGCGGTCCAGCAGGTGCGGGCTGTTAAGATAGGTGTTGCGGTGCAGGCCGCCCAGCCGCGCGAACTGGGCGTTCTGGAGACCCGGGATCATGCGGAAGATTTCGGTCTGGGCGCCGTGCTTTAGCTTGGTCTGGAAGCCGACCATGTTGAACAGGGTGCCCAGCGCATTGTCCTGACGCAGCTGGACGATGGCGTGGGCCTTGACCAGCCGGTCGCGCGGATTGGTCAGGCCGACGGGCTTCATCGGGCCGTGGCGCAGGGTCTCGCGGCCGCGCTCTGCCATGACCTCGATCGGCAGGCAGCCGTCGAAATAGGGGACGTGTTCCCAGTCCTTGAACTCGGCCTTGGGGCCGCTCAGCAGGGCGTCGATGAAGGCGTCGTATTCGGCCTTGTTCATCGGGCAGTTGACATAGGCGGCGGCGTCTCCGCCCGGGCCTTCCTTGTCGTAGCGGGACTGACGCCAGGCGATGTCGAAATCGATGCTGTCGGCGTGGACGATGGGGGCGATGGCGTCGAAGAAGCTGAGGCTTTCCTCGCCCGTCGCTTTGAGGATGGCGTCGGCCAGGGCGGGCGAGGTGAGGGGGCCGGTGGCGACGATGACATTGTCCCAGTCCTCGGGCGGCAAGCCGGCTATCTCCTCGCGCACGATGGTGACCAGAGGGTGGGACTGAAGTTTTGTCGTCACGGCCTGGGAGAAGGCGTCGCGGTCGACGGCCAGGGCACCGCCCGCGGGCACCTGATTGATGTCGCCGCAGGCCATGATGATGGAATCGAGCGCGCGCATTTCGGCATGCAGCAGGCCGACGGCGTTGTGCTCCCAGTCGTCGGAGCGGAAGGAGTTGGAACAGACCAGCTCGGCCAGGCCATCGGTGTGGTGGGCGTCGGTCTTGACGCCGGGCACGCCGCGCATCTCGTGCAGGATGACGGGCACGCCCGCCTGGGCGATCTGCCAGGCGGCCTCGGACCCGGCCAGGCCGCCGCCGATGACATGGATGGATTGTGGAGAAACCGTCATGAAGCGGCTTCTAGCGGTGCGGGGTCGGGTTCGCTAGGCTGGGGCGACAACGGGGACGATACCTATGGCATTTTCAGCGACCGACGCAGCATTCGAGGGCTTCCGGGTCGTCAGGCGCGCGCCTATGAGCCTAGTTTTCTGGGCGCTGTTCTATGTGGTGGTAATGGCGGCGGCCTTCGCGGTGATGGGGCCGTCGCTGGCCAGCGCGATGGCGGCAGCGGAGCGGCTGGAACAGGTCGGAACCCCGACGATCGACGACTTCATGCCGATCCTGAACTCCTTCGGACTGGTGTTCAGCATCCTGTTGCCGGTCAGTCTGCTGTCCAGCGCGGTGATGTCTGCGGCCATCGCGCGGTCGGTGCTTTATCCGACGCAGAAGGCACTGGGCTATCTGAGGTTCGGGGCGGATGAGTTGCGGGTGCTGGCCGTCTCGGTGGCCCTGGGGATCATCTTCATCGTGCTGATGGGCCTGATCTGGGGCATGACGTTCGCCCTGGGGGCCGCCGCCGTGAACACGCCGGTCCTGTGGCTGATCGTCGTGGTCTTCTTCCTTGTGGCCTGGGCGGCCTTCATCTGGCTGCTAGTGCGGCTCAGCCTGGCGGTGCCGATGACGCTGGCCGAGAAGCGGATCGTGCTGTTCGACTCATTCAGTCTGACCAAGCGTCATTTCTGGCCGCTGGTCGGGATGGCGATCATCGCGGGTGTCATGAGCTTCGTCGTCAGCATGCTGGGCTCGCTGATCTTCCTGCCGATCCAGATGACGACGGGCGGGATGGAGACGCTGGCGACCGTCGAGGGACTGAACCTGTTCGGCATGTTGCAGCAGGCCTGGCCCGCCATTCTGGCGTATGTGGTTATCAACGCGGTCATCTCTGCGCTGCAGGTGGCGGTGATCTATGCGCCGTTCTCGGCGGCCTACCGCGACATTGCTGGGCGGACGGGGACGGGACTGGCCGAGACCTTCGGCTGATTGTTCAGGACGAACAGGGGGGACGTCATGAAGGGACTGGAACTCTACGCACCGCGCGATCCACATCATCGGCGGACGTGGACGCTGGCTGCGATCGTGCTGGCGCTGGCGTTCATCATCGGCGGGCAGTTGCTGGGGATCATCCCGGCGCTGATGACGGGTTTCATCGGCTCTGACGGGGCGACGGATCGCTGGGACCAGCTCGCCTACATTCTGTTCGCGACCTTCGGCTGCGGAGCCGTGCTGGTCTTCCTGTGGATCCGGTTCTTCGAGCGGCGGCCGCTGGCGACGATCGGGTTCAATGCCGATGGGTTGAAGCGGTTCGGGCGCGGCTATGCGATCGGGCTGGGGTTCCTGCTGGCGGCGGTCGGGATCATCTGGGCTCTGGGCGGCTATTCGGTCGAGGCGGGCGGGGCGTTCCAGAGCGCGGCCGTCGGGGCGGCGCTGGTGCCGATCGTCGTGCTGCTGCTGGGCTTCATCGTCCAGGGATCGACGGAGGAGATCTTCTTTCGCGGATGGCTGATGCAGTTGATCGCGTCCCGGCATGGGCTGTGGCTGGCGATCGTGATCAACTCCGTGCTGTTCGGCCTGATGCACGGGGCGAACATTCCGCCGTCCAGGGAGCTGTTCATGGGCCTGCTGAACATCGTCTTGTTCGGCGTCTTCATCAGCCTGTACGCCGCGCGCGAGGGTTCGCTGTGGGGCGTGTGCGGCTGGCATGCGGCGTGGAACTGGCTGCTGGGGCTGGGCTTCGGGCTGGAGGTGTCCGGCCAGGCCATCGATACGACGCCGTTGATCGTCGATCTGACGACGCGCACCGAGGTGCCGTGGTGGGTCACGGGTGCCGCCTTCGGCCCTGAGGGCAGCGTGGTTGTCACCGCCCTGCTGCTGGTCGGATCGGCGGTGCTGCTGGTGCGCGGGCGGACGCGGGATCATGGGGTGATGGGCGACCCCGCACAGGCCAGGACATTCGACTAGGCCTCGGCCTTCGCCTTCGCTCGCGTCTTCCTTGCCGGAGGTTTCGGAGTGGGCGCGCCCAGCGCCGCTACCCGCGCATTGCGGCGCGTCTCGTGCCGCTCCAGCACGTCCTTGAGGTAACGGCCCGTCCAGCTGGCAGGATTGGCCGCGACCTGTTCCGGGGTCCCGACCGCGACGATTTCGCCGCCGCCGTCGCCGCCTTCGGGGCCGAAGTCCAGCAGGTAATCGGCGACCTTGATGACATCCAGATTATGCTCGATCACGACGATGGTGTTGCCATTTTCGACCAATTCCTGAAGCACCTCCAGCAGTTTGCGGATGTCTTCGAAATGCAGGCCGGTCGTGGGTTCGTCGAGGATGTACAGGGTCTTGCCGGTCGCCCGTTTGGACAGTTCCTTTGACAGCTTGACTCGCTGGGCCTCGCCACCCGACAGGGTCGTCGCCGACTGGCCGACCTGGACATAGCCCAGGCCAACACGCTCCAGCGTCAGCATCTTGTCGCGGATCGACGGCACGGCGTTGAAGAATCGTGCGGCCTCCTCGACCGTCATGTCGAGGACGTCGGATATGCTCTTGCCCTTGAAGACGATTTCCAGCGTCTCGCGGTTGTAGCGTTTGCCCTTGCAGACGTCGCAGGTGACGTAGACGTCGGGCAAGAAGTGCATCTCAATCTTGATCAGGCCGTCGCCCTGACAGGCCTCGCAGCGGCCACCCTTCACGTTGAAGCTGAACCGGCCAGGGCCGTAGCCGCGCGCCTTGGACTCCGGCAATCCGGCGTACCAGTCGCGGATCGGGCCAAAGGCACCGGTGTAGGTCGCCGGGTTGGAACGCGGAGTGCGACCGATCGGGCTCTGGTCGATGTCGATGACCTTGTCAAAATGCTCCAGCCCCTCGATCCGGTCGAAGGGGGCGGGGGCGTCCGAGGCGTTGTGCAGCCGGCGGGCGGCGGCCTTGTAGAGGGTCTCGATGGTGAAGGTCGACTTGCCGCCGCCGGACACGCCGGTGACGCAGGTGAACAGGCCGACGGGGATTTCGCCCGTCACGGTCTTCAGATTATTGCCGGTCGCGCCGCTGATCTTCAGCATCTTCTTGCGGTTGATCGGTCGGCGACCGTCGGCCGGAATCTCGATCTCGCGTTCGCCGGACAGATACTTTCCGGTCAGGGAGTTCGGATTGGCCAAGACCTCCTGAGGCGTGCCTTCGGCGCAGATGGTGCCGCCGTGGACCCCGGCGGCAGGGCCCATGTCGATGACATAGTCGGCGGTCATGATCGCCTCCTCGTCATGCTCGACGACGAGGACGGAATTGCCGAGGTCGCGCAGGCCACGCAGGCTTTCCAGCAGGCGGGTGTTGTCGCGCTGATGCAGGCCGATGGAGGGTTCGTCGAGGACGTAGAGGACGCCGGTCAGGCCCGAGCCGATCTGGGACGCCAGGCGGATGCGCTGGCTCTCGCCGCCCGACAGGGTGCCGGATGAGCGCGACAGGCTGAGGTAGTCCAGGCCGACATTGTTGAGGAACCGCAGCCGGTCGGTGATTTCCTTCAGGATGCGGCGACCGATCTCGACCTGTTTCTCGGTCAGGGTTTCTTCAAGGGTAGAGAACCACAGATAGGCCTTGGAGATCGACAGCCAGCTGATCTCGGCGATGTCGGAGCCGCCGACCTTGACCGCCAGGGCCTCGGGCTTCAGGCGCTTGCCGCCGCAGGCGTCGCAGGGGGTTTCGGACTGATAGCGGCCCAGTTCCTCGCGCACCCAGGCGCTGTCGGTCTCGCGCCAGCGGCGTTCCAGATTGGGCAGCACACCCTCGAAGGCCTTTACCGTCTCGTATTTGCGGGCGTTGTCGTCATAGACGAACTTGACCTTTTCGCCGCCCGAGCCGCGCAGGATGACGGCCTGCGCCTTGTCTGGCAGGTCGCGCCAGGGCTTGTCCATCGAGAAGCCGAAGTGCTGGGCCAGCGATTGCAGGGTCTGGGTATAGAGGGGCGAGGGGCCGCGCGACCAGGGCGAGACTGCGCCCTTGTGCAAGCTTTTGTCGCGGTCGGGGATGACCAGATCGGCGTCGAACGCCAGCTTGACGCCCAGGCCGTCGCAGGTAGGACACGCCCCGAACGGATTGTTGAACGAGAACAGCCGCGGCTCGATCTCGCTGATCGTAAAGCCGGAAACCGGGCAGGCGAACTTTTCGGAGAATAGCAGGCGGCGCGGTTCTTCGCCCTCAGGCGCGCTCGCCCACTCGGCCACGGCGATACCGTCGGCGAGGTTCAGGGCGGTCTGGATGGAGTCGGCGTAGCGGGGTTCGAGGCCGGCTTTGGTGACGATCCGGTCTACGACGATGTCGATGTCGTGCTTGAATTTCTTGTCCAGCGTAGGCGCGTCCTCGATGGCGTAGAATTCGCCGTCTATCTTGAGCCGCTGATAGCCGGAGCGTTGCCATTCGGCGATCTCCTTGCGGTATTCGCCCTTGCGACCCCGCACGACGGGGGCCAGCAAAAGGATGCGCTCGCCGTCGGGCAGGGCGGTCAGCTTGTCGACCATCATCGAAACGGTCTGGCTTTCGATCGGCAGGCCGGTCGCAGGCGAGTAGGGCACGCCCACGCGGGCCCAGAGCAGGCGCATATAGTCGTGGATCTCCGTCACCGTGCCGACGGTCGAGCGCGGGTTCTTGGACGTGGTCTTCTGTTCGATGGAAATGGCCGGCGACAGGCCCTCGATCAGGTCCACGTCCGGCTTACCCATCAGTTCCAGGAACTGGCGGGCGTAGGCCGACAGGCTCTCGACATAGCGCCGCTGACCCTCGGCATAGATGGTGTCGAACGCCAGCGAGGATTTGCCGGACCCCGACAGGCCGGTCATGACGACCAGCTTCTCACGCGGGATGTCGACGTCCACGCCCTTGAGATTGTGCTCGCGGGCACCGCGCACGCGGATGAAATTGTGCTTTTCAGTCATGAGGTCCGAGAGAACGCGGGAGGCTGTGCCTGTGTCCAGGGCGACAGCGCTATATGGGGATCGATTTGCGGATTTCAGCAAGAACAATATAGGAACAAGAGGGGGCTGTTGCCAATACGATCATCAAATGCGCTAGGCTTCAGCCATGGGAGGACGCCGATGAATCTATCTTATCTTGCCATGGTGCCGGTGGCATTTTTGGCGGTAGCCTGCTCCGCCCCGGTACTGACAGCCAATGAAGCGTTGGCAACCGAAGCGCGCGATGCCTATGCCGACCTCGTCGAGGGTCGTGACGACGCGCTTGTGGCACGTCTGTCGTCGGCCAATTCAGAGGCAGACGTGAGAGCCCAACTGCCGATGCTCAGAACGTTCGCTCCCGAGGGAACGCCACCCCCGCCGACGACGACGGGATGGCAATCCAACATGACAACGTCGGGCCAGCGCTACGCCCTGGGCCAAGTTTACGAATACCCTGATCGAAGTGTGATGGCCCAGACCGTCTTTCTCAAAGAGGAAGGGGTATGGAAGATCGAGAGCTTCAACATTAATGCCCGGATGAAGCCGACTGGGGGCAGTACGAAAGAAGGCGACGAATTGCTGACCGTGGTTGCGGAATGAGACCGGTGAGGTTGGTTTTTCTGTTGAGTGTTGCGTCCAGCCTGGTGTTGGCAATTTCGGCCTGCACCAAGACGACAGAGGACTATGCCGCCGAGGTGGATCGCAACGCCGAGCGGGACGTGGTCCTGAAGACGCTGCAGGAGACCGATACGACCTTCTACGGCCAGATCCGGGACCGGGCGGCGGGGCGGCTTGCGGCGGGCGAGAGCGAGGCCGAGGTGCTGGAGGCGATGCAGGCCGAAATGCGGGCCTATGGCCTGCGGCAGGCCCCGTATGTCGCGGCGGCACCGGGCGGTGCCGTAGTCGAGGTGATGCAGGCCGAGAAGGCGCTGATCGAGCATCTGCAGGCGACCGATGTCGACACCTGTGCCCAGTTCGCCATGGCGGGCCTGCCGGCCGGATATCAGGCAGACGCCCGGACCAAACCCCTGATCGATCGTGCGGCGACGGCGCGGCTGGTGGCGGGACAGTCAGGGAGGGCCTCACCCGTGACCCGTGAGGACCCCGGCCAGGCCGATTTCGTCGCCGTCTATGAGACCATGGTGGCGGGTGGGGTGGACGAGGCGCTGGGCCAGCAGTTCTTCGGCACCGGCCTGATGAGCGCACCGCCACGGACGCAGTGCGATGTGACCGCCGCCTTTTACAGCGCCGTCGTCGCCCAGCCTCCGGCGCGGGCGGAGGCGGTGTCGGCCTTCATCATCAAGACGGTGGCCAAGCAGATGGCCCCTGCGGGCGGTTGACGCAGGGGTTGCGCGACGCGGCGCGAACCGCCATCCTCATCGCCTGAGTGTTTTTGCAGGAGCTTCGACGATCATGATCAGCGCTTTGGAAATCGGTCTCGCCCTTTCCGTTGTCGCCTCGCTCGTGGTCGCCTATGTCTCGCTCCAGCCCAAACCCAAGCCTGTCCGCATCCGCGTTCGTGACGCTGGATCGCGTCGCCGCCCGAACGCCTGACGGACACACGCTTTTCAACAATCTGAGCCTGGCCCTCGGCCGGGAGCGCACCGGAGTGGTGGGCCGCAACGGCGCGGGTAAGACCACGCTTTTGCGCCTTGTCGTGGGTCTGGATGATCCCATCGAGGGGCGCGTCTCACGCGCAGGTAGCGTGGGGTGGCTGCCGCAGGTCACGACGGTGAACCCGACAGAAACGGTGGCAGAGGCGCTGGGTGTTGCAAAGCCGCTGGCGGTGCTTTCACGGATCCTGGCGGGTCGCGGTTCTGCACAGGACCTCGACGCTGCGGACTGGGGTCTGGAGACGTGGATCACAGAGGCTTTGGTGCAGGTCGGGCTGGTGGATCTGGACATGGCGCGACGGGTTGGGACGCTGAGTGGCGGCGAACATACGCGGTTGCGCCTTGCGGCCCTGTTGCTGGATGCGCCTGACCTGCTGGTGCTTGATGAGCCGACCAATCATCTGGACGCCGAGGGTCGGGCCTTGGTCTCGGGTGTTCTGGAACGGTGGCCGGGTGGCGTGCTGGTGGTCAGTCATGACCGCGATTTGCTGCGCCGGATGGACCGGATCGTGGAGCTGTCATCGCTGGGAGCGCGCGTCTATGGCGGCGACTATGATCTTTACGCCGAGCGCAAGGCGGCGGAACGGGCAGCAGCGGTGCAGGCCCTGGAGACGGCGACGCGGGATGTGGATCGTGCCGCGCGCGAGGGTCAGCTGGCGCGTGAACGGAAGGCCAGACGCGACCGGGCAAACAAGGTGGCGAGGGCTGGCAGTTCAGACCCCAAGATCCTGCTGGATGCCCGTGCCGAACGAGCCGAGCGGAGCGGGGGTCGGCTGAACCTTCTGGTCGAGCGGCAAGTGTCGGAGGCGAATGCTGTCCGAGCGGAGGCGGAGCAGGCGGTCGAGCGGACCCGCGAGCTGTCGATCTCGCTACCATCGTCGGGTCTGGCCAGCGACAGGACAGTGGCCGTGCTGGAGGGGGTCTCGTGGCATTCGCCGGACGGCGTGCCGATATTGGATGGCCTGACCCTTCGGATCACCGGCCCGGAGCGCGTGGCCATCCGCGGGCCGAATGGGGCGGGCAAGACCACCTTGCTGAAGGTGCTGGCGGGCGAAGTGCCGCCGTCGCAGGGCGCAGTCACCCGACCTGTCACGACGGCCTGTCTGGATCAGGACACGTCCATGCTACGCTCTAATGAGACGGTGCTGGAGGCCTGGATGCGGCTGAACCCCCGTGCATCGCAGAACGAGGCCCAGGCGGCGCTGGCCCGTTTCCTGTTCCGCAATGTCGCGGCGCAAAAGCAGATCGGCGTCCTGTCTGGCGGCGAGCGGCTGCGGGCGGCTTTGGCCTGCGTCATCGGTATTCGCCCGCCGCAACTGCTGATCCTGGATGAGCCGACCAACCACCTGGACCTGGACTCGATCCGGGCCGTCGAGGCGGTGCTGTCAGGCTATGATGGGGCCTTGGTCGTGGTCAGCCACGATCCGGATTTCCTGGAGGCGATCAGGGTAACCCGAACACTGGACCTGGGTCAGCCCCAGCCGACGACTTCGCCCTGACGGCGGGCCGCGGCTGGGCCCGTGCCGGACGGCAGGCGCAGGACGGGTTCCGCCGTCGCCTTGCCGAACAGCCAGCCCTGGCCATAGGTGACCCCCATGGTCCGCAGCTTGGTGGACTGGGCCTCGGTCTCGATCATCTCGGCCACGGTCGAAATCTTCAGATCGGTGCACAGGTCGACAAGGTGGCTGATCAGCTTTTGGGCCCGCTCTGTCTCGCAGACGTTCTGCACGAAACTGCCGTCGATCTTGACCGTGTCCAGCGGCAGGCGGCTCAGATAATCGAATGACGCGGCACCGACACCAAAGTCGTCGAGGCAGATGTGGATGCCGGTCTTGCGCAGGGCCTTGAGACGGCGGTCGGCAGCTTCAAGATCGGCCAGGGCGGCTGTTTCGGTGACCTCGACCATCAGGCGTTTGCGGATTTCCGGCTTGCTGGCGGTCAGGCTGAGCAGGCCCTGAATGTAGGAATCGCTGGCGAGGGACGCGCCGGACACATTGATCGCGACCTTGATCAGGCCGAAGCCCGAGCGCTGCATCTGGGCCAAGGCCTTTTCGGCGACGGCCAGGTCGAACGCCTGAATGAGGGCCATCTCCTCGGCCATCTTGATGGTGGCGGCCGGTCCGCCCGAGCGAAACCGCGACAAGGCCTCGAAGTGATGGACGGCCCCGGATTTCAGATCGACGATGGGCTGGTAGTGCAGGGAGAAATCGCGGGTTTCCACGACGGTGTTGAAGGCGTCGGCCTCGCGCATCGTGCTCTTGAGGCGTTCACTGAACCCGGATCCCGCGGCGTCAATCCCGTCGTCCTTGAGGCAGTCCTCCAGCGCCATGCGCAGGGCCCGCAGGGCCATGCCGGGGGAGGTACCACCGGCCAGCGTCGCCTCGGTGCTGCGCACCATCAGTTCGACGCCTTCGTCCAGGGCAGCCTGACGGATTTCAGCGGCCAGATCGGTCTTGTCGCCGGTCAGGCGGATAACCGCGAAGCGTTTTTCGGACAGTTGGGCGGCACTGCCGCCATCGACCGACGACGCCTGTAGCACCGACTGGATCTGGGCCTCGGCCCGGCTGTGTTCGGCCTTGTTGCGATCCAGGCCCGACACTTCGACGAAGGAGAAGGACATGTCGGCGGCGGGATCGTCGGCCATGATCTGGCGGGTGTGATCGACCAGACCCTCAGACGTCAGCAGCTCTTTTGGCGGAGCCTCGGCCTCACTGAAGGCCTCGCCATCCCAGGTGAGGGAGCAGGAGACGGCGGGAGCCAGTTCCGGAAGGCTGAACGCCCGAAAGCGGGCGCGGCGGACCATGCCGTCATTCCCGGTCACGACGATCTGAAGCTCGGAGGTGCGACCGCCTGACTGCAGGGCATGCAGGGCCTTGGCGACCGGCTGTCGGCTGGGGGCGCTCAGAATGTCGGTGAAGCGTTTGCCGCTCCAGAGCCGTCCCGGGTCGGCACCCGCAGTGACGCCGGCCCCGAGGGCGAGCGTGACCTTGGTGTCGCCATCGACCTCGACCAGCACATCGGCGGCGGCAAAGGCGAGGCCCAAAAGGCGGGATTGGAAACTCATGACCGGTCAGATACCGGACAAGGGCTGAAAACAATGGTCCATGAACAGGCTTAACCGATTATTTCCAGCCACTTGCGGCTAGGCTTGCGCGTTGTAGGCGACGGCGCGTCCATCGGTGGCACTGGCGCGTCCAGAAGCCCCGTAGGCGGCGGGCGATCCACGCTGACTGGCGACCTCGGCGGCGATGGTCTTGACCAGGCCCTCCGACACGATGCGAGCGGCCTCGACGGCCAGAGCATGACGGGACAGGACGGCTTCGAATGTCTGGGTCGCCGCGATCAATCGCTGGCGCTCTTCGACGGGTGCTGGGGCCAGTTCGGAGGGCACGGCCTTGATGCGTGCCGACTCGCGACGATAGGCATTGGCGAGGTCCTGGGTCTGACCGACCGTGGCCGCGACATCCTGCGGGCGGCGCGTCTCGAAGGCGGCGGCTTCCTCGGCCAGGCGTGCGGTCAGCCGTTCGGTCACGTCGATCATCTGACGCACGCGGGCGGTAGCATTCAGGGTCGCGGTCTCGGCGGCGGTCATTGCGCCTGCTCCTGCATCTTGATCATTTCGGAGACGATGGTGTCCGACAGGCCCAGACCGCCAGCCTTGACCGTCTGTTTGGCCATGGCCTCGACCAGGAAACCGCGCCAGGTGCTCTCGGCCTCGCCACCGCCAAAAGGGGCCTCGGTCGACAGGCTGTCGAACATGGGCTTCAGCATCTGGGTCAGGAAGGAGGCCTCGAAGTCCTCGGCGGTCTGGCGCATGCGCTCCGGGACCACGCGGGGCGCGCTGGCGTTCAGAAGGGCAGGGGAGACGGTCAGGTCGGTCATGCTCACATCACCTCGATGTCGGCTTGCAGTGCCCCGGCGGCCTTGATGGCCTGGAGGATGCTGATCATGTCGCGTGGACTGACACCTAGGGCGTTCAGGCCATTGACCAGGGTGGCGAGTGAGGTTCCGCCGCCTACGATGCGCATTTCGCGACCCAGTTCTTCCTCGACACTGACGTCGGACTGAGGCGTGACCACGGTCTGGCCGCGGCTGAAGGCGTCGGGCTGGCTGACCTGCGGGTTTTCCTGGACCGAGATGGTCAGATTGCCCTGGGCGATGGCGACGGTGGAGACCCGCACGGCGTCGCCCATGACGATGACGCCATTGACCTCGTCGATGATCACCTTGGCCGGGCTGTCGACCGTAATGGGCAGATTTTCAACCTGGCTGATGAAGCCGGCCATGCCCATCTGGCCTGGTGCGCGCAGGGCGATGACGGTGCCGTTCTCGGCCAGGGCCGTGCCCGGGTATGTGGCGTTGATGGCGGCGGCGACGCGCTGGGCCGTGGTGAAGTCGGGGTTGCGCAGCGTCAGCCGGACCTCATTCATATTGGCCATCTGGAAGCCCGTCTCGCGCTCGACGGTGGCTCCGGAGGCGATACGGCCTGCGGTGGGTACACCGCGCGAGACCGAGGAGCCGGACGCGCCCGAGCCGGACACGGCACCGGTCTGGATGGAGCCTTGGGCGACGGCATAGACCTCGCCATCCGCGCCTTGCAGGCTGGTGACCAAAAGCGTGCCGCCCAGCAGGCTCTTGGCGTCGCACATGGACGAGACGCTGACGTCGATCCGGGCCCCGGGGGTAGAGAAGGGCGGCAGTTCGGCGGTGACCATGATGGCCGCCAGGTTCTTGGAGTTGGAGTTCGCCCCGCGAATGTTGACGCCCAGGCGTTCGGTCATCCCCTCCAGCGACTGGCGGGTGAAGGGGCAGTTGCGCAGGCTGTCGCCGGTGCCGGCCAAGCCGACGACCAGGCCATAGCCCACCAGCTGGTTGGAGCGCACCCCCTCGACGGCGGCGATATCCTTGATGCGCGACTGCGCATGAGCCGGCAGTGCGAATCCCGCTGCGGCGGCGGCGGCCAGGAGGGAGGCGAGCATTTTCTGCATCGTGATAGGTCCCGCGAACAATTGTCGTAAACGGTGTTGCGAAGGTCGTGCCACAATGAAAACCCAACGATTACAATGACTGGTGCGAGCGAGGCGGGGGACGTCGCGGCAGATTCTGCCGGGGCATTAACCAAACAGTGACGGTGGGCCGCGAAGCTGCAGGGGTGTTACGGAGTCCATTCTCATGAAGGTCACCGGCCCGTCAGGACCGTCCGCACCGCAAGGTGCCCGACCCGCCCGCGCCAGCGGTGGGTTTAGCCTGCCTCAGGCAGAGGGGGCCGGATCGACACATGCGATCGCTGCCACTGCGGGACCTGCCGGCGTCGGAGACGTCTCGGCTTTGATGGCGCTTCAGGGAGTCGAGGATGTGATGGAGCGACGGCGCCGGGCCGTAAGGCGTGGCAGCGGCATTCTGGATCGTCTGGAAGAGCTGAAACTGGCGATGCTGTCAGGTGAAGCGGGCGAGAGTGCACTCGAAAGGCTGGCGCGTACCGTGCGTGAGGACCGCCCGCAGGATGCCGATGAGAGCTTGAACGGCCTGTTGGATCAGATCGACCTTAGGGCCGCCGTCGAACTGGCCAAGGCCGATCTTCGCCGCAGTGCAGCATAAGTCACCGGATTTGTTCGCCTATTTGGCGTAAACGATCGCCGGGTGATGAAGAATTGTCACGCTTTGCGCAATCTTGAAGCGTAGCTGCTTCACGCCTTCAACAGGCGTGTTGCCCAGACTCGCCTGCATCCCTATAGGCAAGGTTGCGCCAAGGGGGGCGTCTGTTGAGAGCGTGGGTCGATGAACGCAATAGCGTCTATCAAGGCCGGGGATGAGGTCGAGTATCGGCCCTCCGACGCCGAGCCGTTCATGAATGATCGCCAGCTGGCCTATTTCCGGGGCAAGTTGCTGGCCTGGAAGGACGATATCCTGCGGGAATCCAAGGGCACGGTTATCAATCTGAAGGCCGAGACCGAGAACCATCCTGACCTTCTGGACCGGGCTTCGTCGGCCTCCGACCGGGCCCTGGAGCTGCGGACGCGGGATCGCCAGCGCAAGCTGATCTCCAAGATCGACGAAGCGCTGCGCCGGATCGAGGACGGCTCCTACGGCTATTGCGAGGAGACCGGCGAGCCCATCAGCCTGGGCCGACTGGAAGCCAGACCGACCGCGACCCTGTCCGTCGAGGCCCAGGAACGCCACGAACGCCGCGAGCGCGTTCACCGCGACGACTGATAAAGTCGCCTGTACCTTGACTCGATGGAGCGGGAGCGCGACCTACGCGCCTCGCTTCAAGGTCGCATATCCATGACTATCAAGGTTCGTTTCGCGCCGTCTCCGACGGGAAAACTGCATGTGGGCAACGTCCGCACGGCGCTGGTCAACTGGCTGTTCGCCAAGGGACAGGGTGGCAAGTTCGTTCTGCGCATCGATGATACCGATCTGGCCCGATCCACGCCCGCGTTCGAGCAGGGGATCGAGGACGACCTGACCTGGCTGGGGCTGGTCTGGGACGAGCGGTACAATCAGTCCAAACGGTTCGACCGCTATGAAGAGGCGGCAACTCGGCTGAAGGCGTCGGGGCGGCTGTACCCGTGCTATGAGACCTCGGACGAGCTGGATCGTCGCCGCAAGGTGCAGCTGTCGCGCGGCCTGCCGCCGATCTACGACCGGGCGTCGTTGGATCTGACGGAGGCTGAAAAGGCCGCTTACGAAGCCGAGGGGCGCAAGCCACACTGGCGGTTCAAGCTGGAAGGGCGGCGCGTTGCCTGGGAAGATCTGTCGCGTGGCCATGCGGAGGTCGACACGGCCTCCATGTCCGACCCCGTTCTGATCCGCGAGGACGGCCTGTTCCTGTATACCCTGCCGTCGGTCGTGGACGATATCGACATGGCCATCACCCATGTGATCCGGGGCGAGGATCACGTGACCAATACGGGCGCACAGATCGAGATCTTCGAGGCCCTGGGTGGGCCGGTGCCCGGATTTGCGCACATGCCTCTGCTGGTCGGGTCGGACGGCCAGGCCCTGTCCAAGCGGCTGGGCTCGCTGTCCATCGCCGACATGCGTGACCAAGGGTATGAGCCGATTGCCATCACCAGCCACCTGGGCCGGATCGGGACGTCAGACCCGCTGGAAGTCGCGACCTCGGTCGAGGCTCTGGGGGAGAGCTTTGCTTTCGCCAAGATGGGCCGGTCACCGGCGCGCTATGACACCGCTGATCTGGACAGGCTGAACGCCCAGGCTCTGCACGTGATGGACTATGCCACGGCGCAAGGAAGACTGGCCGAGATCGATGCCGATCTGGGTGAGACGGTCTGGAACGCGGTGAGAGGCAACCTTCAGACCTTCGCAGATGTCGTTGAAATGGCGAAGATCGTGCGGGGGCCAGTTACGCCAGTGATCGAGGACGAGGCCTTTGCCGCGGCGGCTCTGAACGTTCTACCCGAGACGGTGGACGAGACCCTATGGTCCACCTGGACGGCGGCCGTGAAGGAGGCGACCGGAGCCAAAGGCAAGGCCCTGTTCATGCCTCTGCGGTTGATGATCACGGGCCAGTCGCACGGGCCGGATATGGCGACGTTGGCTCCCCTTATCGGCCGTGAGCGGATCGCCCAGCGTCTGCGGGGCGAAACGGCCTGATCTCAGGATCTGGGCTCCTGGCAGTAAAAAAGGCCGCTCTCTGACGAGGGCGGCCTTTCTGCATTCGGAGGCGTCGACGGATCAGGCGTTGCAGGCTGCGATCTGTTCGGCCGACAGGGCGGTGCCCTTGTAGGTAAAGGCCGTCACGGCCCCGAAACGGGCGGCGACGCGGCGGCAGGCGCGCGGGGCAGGTTGGTTGGCACCGCCCGTGGCCGTGCAGGTCGCGCCTTCGCAGCGCCAGGCGGCACCGTCGATGATGGTACGACCGGCTGGAGCCTTGGCGGCGTCAGCGAGGACGGCGCTGGATACGGGAGCCTGGGCAACGGCAGGGGCGGCCACCAGAAGGGCGGCGGCGATGAGCAGAGCACGCATGGGAATTCTCCGACAATATGGGCGCGATGAACGCCATCTGGGAGTCAGTGTCAGTTTCTAATCGCAACTGTCAAGTCGCGTTTCGAAACAGGACGAACCAACTTTGATGATCGACGATTACTTATCGACGATCATGTTTCAAGTGCGGCGTGTCGACGCCGACCCGTCCCGCCTGTTCAATCGCCGCCATCGCGGCCTCCACCGTGTCGCAGATCACCCAGGCCTGGAGGAAGGAGGCAGGGGTCATGCCCTCCTCGACGCTGTGGCGCATGACGGCCATCAGCGGATCCCAGAAGCCGTTCAGATTGAGGAAGATGACGGGCTTGTGGTGCAGGTCCAGACGCTTCCACGACAGGATCTCGATCGCCTCTTCCAGCGTGCCGACGCCGCCAGGGGCCACTATGAAGGCGTCCGACTGATCGTACATCAGGGTCTTGCGCTCGTGCATGGAGGTAACGACCAGGGTCTCCACGTCATCGAACAGACGCTCGCGGCTACGCAGGAAACCCGGCATGATCCCCAGAACGCGTCCGCCGGCCTCATGCGCGGCGCGGGCTGAAGCCCCCATCAGGCCGACTCCGCCGCCGCCATAGACCAGCCGCCAGCCTGCCTGGGCCGTCTGGCGACCGACGGACCGGGCCGCCTCGAGGTATTCGGGGCGCACTGTCTCTGACGAGCCGCAGAACAGGCAGACGGAGAGGCCGTCGAACGGCTGGATGGTGACGGAAGACGACATGGGGCCTCGGGCAAACTATGGGAGACAGCGCGGGCCGCGCCGCGCTAACAGAGGCGCTACTCCTATCCTCGCGGACGGCACGATGAAACGGGCGATGTACCGGAATGTGACGATAGCGGCAGCGGCGGGCCTGATGCTGGCTTCGGGCACCGCCTGTACACCTTCGCCGGACGGGGGTGCCGGGCCAAAGCAGAACGACGTACCGACCTCTGCGTGGAACCAGACTCCTGTGATCGAGACGGTGCAGGTCACGGGCCGCGAGGTGAGGCTATCGGGATCGGCCCAGCCCCGCGCGCGAATCGTGCTGCGCAGCGAGGCGGGGGCCGCCTATGCGGCGGTGGTCAATGACGACGGTCGGTTCGACTTAGGCATGGAGGTTCCAACGAGGGATCTGTGGCTGAAGCCAGAGACGCAGGTTGGCCAGGATGCGGCCACCTCGCCCGATACCCTGTTGATCCCCTCGGGAGGACAGGGGCCGATCGCCGTGTTGCGCGCTGGCGGGCCCACGCGGCGTCTGGACCGTGCGCCCGCGCTGGGGGCTGTCGACAGCGATGGGCAGGCCAGACGGTTGGCCGGAAGGGTCGCGAAAGGGGCCCAGACCCTGCCGGTTAAAGTCGGCGAGGTTTCTGTGCAGGCCTTTCCCGCCGGCGCGGGCTTCTGGAACGTTGTCCTTGGACCCGAAGCGGGCGGGGATCAGATCGTCATTGGTGATCAGACCTTCGTCTGGCCGGGGCAGGGCGATGCGGGGGGGCAGATGCCCAGGCGCGAGCGGGCAGGCGAAGGATGGCGCGTGACCTGGGCCGAAGGCGGTGCCACGCAAACCGCCTGGCTGCCTGACACGCAGTGATGCCGTTTACCTTTGGCTAACCAATTCCCTTCAACCGGTGAACGTCTTCCGGTTTTCGTGAGACACCCACCATCACCGAACTTTTTCAGCCCGGCGCTCGCGTCGGGCTTTTTTCTGGCCTGCCATCCAGCAAGACAACGATGTCTGGGGAAAGCGAAAGGAATGGCTCCGCGGGTAGGATTCGAACCTACGACCAGCCGATTAACAGTCGGCTGCTCTACCACTGAGCTACCGCGGAACAACTTCCTTTCGGGAAGGCGGGCGCTATAGCAGCGGCCGTCGGCACGACGCAATGGAAATATCGCACCTTGGCACTGATCAGTATCGAAGACCCCGCCGATCCCCGTGTTTCCGGGTTCCTGGACATACGAGAACGCGACCTGACAGGGCGGCAGGGACTGTTCGTGGCCGAGGGGGAGGTGGTCCTGAATGTGCTGACATCGCCGCAGTCGCTCTGTCGGCCGGTCAGTTTGCTGATTGATTCGAAGCGGGTGGAGGCTCTTGGGCAGGTTCTGGCGGGTATTGACGACGACGTGCCGGTCTATGTGGCGGAGCAGGCGGTCCTGGACGGTGTAGCGGGGTTCCATCTGCATCGCGGTATTCTGGCCCTAGGGCGAAAGCCTGATCTTGTAGATCTGCCGATGATTTTGGAGACGATGGCCCCGGACGCCGTGGTGTTGATGGCCTGCGGAATCGGCAATCACGACAACATGGGCGGGCTGTTCAGGAATGCGGCGGCTTTCGGGGCGTCGGTCGTTCTGCTGGACCAGACCTGCTGCGATCCCTTCTATCGCAAGGCCATACGTGTATCGGTCGGCGCGGTGCTGCGAACGCCGATGGTCACGGGGCTGGACACGCTGGCTGCGGTAGAAATGCTCAGGACCGCAGGTTTCGAAGTGCTGGCCATGACGGGTGGGGCCAATGAGGCTCTGTCGGAGGTGAGGCGGACAGGACGCATGGCTCTGGTCGTGGGGGCGGAAGGGCCGGGGCTGCCTGCGGACGTCATCTCGCAGTGCAGGTCCGTCGGCATCCGCATGGCGGCAGGTTTTGATTCGCTGAACGTGGCGACGGCGGCGGGGATAGCCCTGCACCACCTGACGCGCTGAGCGATGATGGAAAGGGGTGGGTTTGGAGTCGCGATGGAGGCCTGACCGGGAATCGAACCCGGGTGCAAGGATTTGCAGTCCTCTGCGTAACCACTCCGCCATCAGGCCATTGCGTCGTTTGAAAACGACCGCGCCATCGCGAGGGGCGTTCGCTATCAGATCGGATTGTCCGCCGCAACGGACAGACCTATAAGCGCCGCAGATTTACGCCCTCTGCGCACGAACGGACGCCTCATGGACTTTTCTTCTGCCCGCAAGATCATGGTCGACAGCCAGGTGCGTGTGAACGACGTGACCGACCGGACCTTGCAGGCCGCACTGCTGGCTGTGCCACGCGAACAGTTCGTGCCCGCCGACCGCGCCTTTTCCGCCTATGCCGAGGTCGAGGTCGAGATCGCCAATGGGCGGCGGCTGATGCTGGCAAGGGACCTGTCCAAGCTGCTGATGGCGCTGGCTCCCCAATCGGGTGAGAAGGCCTTGGCTGTCGCCGCCCCCTATGCGGCGGCCGTGCTGGCGCAGGTCGGGCTGTCCGTCACGGCCCAGGAAGGGGATCAGGCTGTACTTGACGTCGTGGCACCCGCCCTGTCCGAAGCTGGCGTCGCCGCAGTTGTTGCCCCGTTCGGGGAAGCGTCAGGCGAAGGCTACGACGTCATCGTCTGCGAGGCCGCTGTGCCGGGGCGGCCCGAGGCCTGGCTGAAAGCGCTCGGCATCGGCGGTCGGCTGGCCGTCGTTGAGCGGACGGGGCCTGCGGGCAAGGCGGTACTTTACGTGAAGACGGAAAGCGGCATCTCGAGGCGCGAGCTGTTCGATGCCGCGCCGCCAATGCTGGCAGCGCTGATTCCCGAGCCTGCTTTCGCGCTCTGAGATCGACGCGACGGACCCGACGCGGGGCTGCGTGAAAAAAACTTAACTGGCGCGGGCGCAATCCTTCTCGCATCAGACCCGTGGGATACACAGGCGTCGCCGTTTCGTGGACGTCAGGCAGGAATAGTCATGTTGAAACGTGCTCGCGCGCTCGCCTCCGTCGCCGTTGTGGCCATCGTCACCGGGATCAGTGCACCCGCCTGGGCCGATACGCTGCAGGAAGCGATCGCCCTGGCTTACCGGACCAACCCGTCGTTGCTGGCGCAGCGGGCCAGTCAGCGGGCCCTGGACGAATCGGTCGTGCAGGCGAGGGCAGGTCTGCGACCCACGGTCGATGTCAGCGCGGACGCGGGCTACAGCTTCAGCCGCACAAGAGGCGGACCGCGCGAGGTCGATACCAACAATGACGGCATTCCGGACGCGACCATCAATGTGCCCACGTCCAACGACGACAGCGCGACTGCGGGTCTGAGCATCGGTCTGGGTCAGACGATCTATTCAGGCGGGCGCATCGGCCACGGTATCACCGCCGCAGAGGCCAACATCCTGGCCGGGCGCGAGAACCTGAGGGATATCGAGCAGCAGGTGCTGACCTCTGTGATCCAGGCCTATGCCGATGTGCTGCGCGATGTCGAAATCCTGCGTATCCGCGAATCGAACCTGACCGTGCTGCAACGCCAGCTGGACGAGGCCTCGGCGCGGTTCGAGGTCGGCGAGATCACCCGCACCGACGTGGCCCAGGCCGAGGCGCGGCTGGCCCAGTCCAATGCCGACCTGGCCAATGCGCGGGCCCAGCTGTCGGTGTCGCGTGCAGCCTATGCCGCCGTTGTCGGGCAAGCTCCGGGCACGCTTGAGGCCATGCCAGTCCTGCCGGGCGTCCCGGCAGATTTTGATGCTGCACTGGACGTGGCCATTCTGGACAACCCGTCGGTCCGGGCTGCGACCTATAATCTACAGGCGGCAGAGGCCAATGTGGCCGCAGCGCGCGCCGAATACATGCCGTCGGCACGCCTGACGGCGTCCTACGGCGGCACGACCGACGACCTGTCGGGTTTCAACCTGACCGACCGCACGGCGTTTCAGGCCGGGGCCTCGATCTCGGTGCCGCTGTTCACAGGTGGCTTGAACCAGTCGCGTGTCGCGGCGGCTCTGGAGCGGGCCAATGTCGCCCAGATCCAGGTCGAGGGCGAGCGCCGCAATGTGCTGCAATCCGTCAGTTCCTCGTTTGCCCAGTCGCTGTCGGCACGCTCCAGCCTGCAAGCCGGTACCGAAGCGGTTCGCGCCGCTACCGTCGCCGCCGAGGGTGTGCGTCAGGAGGCCCAGGTGGGTCTGCGGACCACTCTGGATGTGCTGAACCAGGAGCTGGAGCTGCGCAACGCGGAGGTCACCCTGGCCAGCGCTCGCCGCAACGAATACGTCGCCCAGGCCCAGCTGCTGGCGGCCATGGGCCGTCTGGAAGGTCAGGATCTTGATCCGACCATCGAAGTCTATGACGCCGAGATCAACTACAACCGCGTGCGTAATCGCGGGGCTCTGCCGTGGGACGGCATCATCGAGACGATCGATCGCATCGCCGCGCCGCCGGTCGTGCCTGCCAACGACGCGGAGGACGCGCCGATCGACCGCCAGCTGAAGTCGGAAATCATCTCGACCGCACCGCAAAACTGATCGGGACACAGAAGAAGGCTTCGCCTGTCAGGCGAAAAACGCCCGTTGATTATGACGCGGCGAGATGCGACGACAGGTCATGCGGTGGTCACGCTTATGCGCGCGCCGTTCGATGAGACTGCGCCGTGCCGCGCCTTGGGGTTAAGCCATGACTGATCAGCCCGCCCAGGAACCGACGATGGAGGAAATCCTGGCGTCGATTCGCCGGATTATCTCCGAGGACGACGCGCCGGTCGCGGCGGCCGAGCCGGAGGCGGAAGCCGAGGCGGCTGCTGAGCCCACCCCCGAACCCGAACCGGTGGCGGCGGCAGCACCCGCGCCCGAGCCGGGACCGGTCGAGGAGGACGTGCTGGAGCTGACCGAGACCTATGACGCCCCGGCCGAAGAGAGCATCGGCGATCTGGATGTGTCGTCGGGCGAGGATGAGCCAGATCCGTTCCCGAGCACGCCGCTCAGCGAGGCCTTCCCCGAGCCCGCCCCTGCGCCCGCGCCGACGCCCGCTCCGGCCTACAACACCCTGGTCGGTGACAGTGCCGCCGCCAGTGCGGCCTCGGCCTTTGCCGGTCTGGCCAGTGCGGCTCGCCGTCCGACCGAGGATGCGCCCGCCGTGGCCGGTCCGACGATCGACGAACTGGCGCGCAGCCTGCTGCGTCCGATGCTGAAGGAGTGGCTCGACGCCCATCTGCCGGGCATCGTCGAGGCCGAGGTACGCAAGGAAGTAGAGCGCATCGCGCGCAACGCCGGCTAGCCCTTCGCCTCACCCGCGACTAAACCGAATGGGGCGGCTCCGGCAGGGGCCGCCCTTTTCACATTTCTGACCCGCCTTCGTACGAAACGATCCGCCATGCTCGACAAGACCTTCGATCCCAAGGCCGCCGAACCCAGTCTGTACGCGATGTGGGAGGCGTCCGGCCTGTTCGCGCCGCGCGCCGCCACGGGAATGGACACCGCCGCCGGGGCCTATTCGATCGTCATTCCGCCGCCGAACGTGACGGGGTCGCTGCACATCGGCCATGCGCTGAACAACACCCTGCAGGACATCCTGGCCCGCTATCACCGGATGAAGGGCAAGGCGGTGCTCTGGCTGCCTGGCACAGACCACGCTGGCATCGCGACCCAGATGGTGGTCGAGCGCCAGCTGGCGGCCCAAGGCAACGTCGGTCGCCGCGACATGGGCCGCGAGGCCTTTGTCGAGAAGATCTGGGAATGGAAGGCCGAGAGCGGCGGGACCATCGTCCAGCAGCTGCGCCGTCTGGGCGCCAGCTGCGACTGGAGCCGCGAGCGGTTTACCCTGGACGAGGGGCTGAACGCGGCGGTGCGCAAGGTCTTCGTGCAACTGCACAAGGAAGGCCTGATCTATCGCGACAAGCGGCTGGTGAACTGGGACCCGCATTTCCAAACGGCGATCAGCGACCTGGAGGTCGAACAGCGTGAGGTCGAGGGCCACTACTGGCACTTCGCCTATCCGCTGGCGGATGGCGTGACCTATGAGCATCCGGTCGCGTTCGACGAGGACGGCAGGGCGACGGAGTGGGAGACGCGCGACTTCATCGTCGTGGCGACGACAAGGCCCGAGACCATGCTGGGCGACACGGGCGTGGCCGTGCATCCGGACGATGAGCGCTATGCGGGGCTGGTCGGGAAGTTCGTGACCTTGCCGATCGTCGGGCGGCGGATTCCGATCGTGGCCGACGACTATGCCGATCCGACCAAAGGCTCGGGCGCGGTGAAGATCACGCCGGCGCATGATTTCAACGACTTCCAGGTTGGCAAGCGCGCGGGGTTGGCGGCGTTGAACGTCATGGACGGCTTCGGGCGGATCACCGACGCCGATACGACCGACGTCCCGGCTGAGTATGTCGGCGTGGACCGCTTCGCCGCCCGCAAGGCCATCGTCGCCCGCTCGGAAGAGGACGGCTGGCTGCGCGAAATCGAGAAGACCAAACACGTCGTTCCGCACGGCGACCGGTCCGGCGTGGTCATCGAGCCGTGGCTGACGGACCAGTGGTACGTTGACGCCCACACCCTGGCCCAGCCCGCCATAAAGGCGGTTGCGACGGGCGCGACGGTGTTCGAGCCGAAGTCCTATGAGAAGATCTATTTCGAATGGATGCGCAACATCGAGCCGTGGTGCGTGTCGCGCCAGCTGTGGTGGGGGCATCGCATTCCGGCGTGGTATGGCCCCAACGGCGAAATCTATGTCGCCGAGACGGAGGAGGACGCCCGCGAGCAGGCGATGTCGGACTATGATTCCGAGGTCGTGCTGACGCAGGACGAGGACGTTCTGGACACCTGGTTCAGTTCGGCCCTGTGGCCGTTCTCGACCATGGGCTGGCCCGAAAAGACCGAGGATCTGGAGCGGTTCTATCCGACCAGCGATCTGGTGACGGCGGCGGACATCATCTTCTTCTGGGTGGCCCGGATGATGATGATGGGGCTGCACTTCATGGACGGTGAGGTGCCCTTCAAGCGGGTGATCATCAATGGCCTGGTCCGCGACGAGAAGGGCCAGAAGATGAGCAAGTCCAAGGGCAATGTCATCGACCCCCTGACCATCATCGACGAGCTGGGGGCCGACCCCTTGCGCTTTACCATGGCCATCCTGTCGGGGACGCGCGACATCAAGTTGAGCCGCCAACGTATTGAAGGATACCGCAACTTCGGCACCAAGCTGTGGAACGCCGCGCGCTTTGCCCAGATGAACGAAGCACGCCGTGTCGAGGGCTTCGACCCGTCGACGGTCGCGCAGACCATCAACCGCTGGGTGCGCGGCGAACTGGCCAAGGCCGAGCGCGAGGTGTCGTCGGCCATCGAAGGCGGTCGTTTCGACGATGCGGCCTCGGCGCTGTATCGCTTCGTCTGGAACGTGTTCTGCGACTGGTATCTGGAGCTGGCCAAGCCGGTGTTCCAGGGTACCGACGAGGCCGCCAAGGCCGAGACGCGGGCGATGACGGCCTGGACCCTGGATCAGACGCTGAAGCTGATGCACCCGGTCATGCCCTTCATCACCGAGGAGCTGTGGGACAAGCTGGCCGATGAGGGCGCGGCGCGGTCGGAGGCGACCCTGATCGGTGCCGCCTGGCCGGATTTGCCGGACAGCTTCATCGACACGGCGGCGCAAGGCGAGATCGGCTGGCTGGTCGATCTGGTCACCGAGGTGCGCCAACTGCGAGCGGAGATGAACATCGCGCCGTCGGTGAAACCCCCGCTCAGCTTCGTCGCGCCAGATTCGACGACGACCGAGCGGATCGCGCGGCACCGCGACCTGATCCTGACGCTGGCGCGGGTGTCGGAGGTGGCGACTGTGGAGGCGGCACCTGAAGGGGCCGTGACCTTCGTCATTGGCGGGGCGACCGCGGCGCTGTCGCTGGCCGGGCTGATCGACCTTGAGGCTGAACGCACTCGCCTGAACAAGGAGATCGCGGCGTTCGAAAGCGACATCGGCCATTTCAACAAGAAGCTGGGCAACCCCAACTTCGTCGCCCGCGCCGCGCCCGAGGTCGTCGACGAGCAGCGCGAGAAGCTGGCCGAGGCCGAGGCGGGCAGGGCGCGGTTGCAGGCCGCTCTGGCGCGGCTGGATGCGGTGGGCTGAGGCGGTTCAGCCCTGGTTGTCGGTCAGGATGCGGGGCCAGTTCGCCTCGCCCCTGGCGATAGCCCCGGGAATGTCCTGCTCCCACAGCATGCGGGCGCGGTCGTTGAAGTTCAGATACAGACGCCCGTCAACGATGCGCCAGACTGTCGGATCGCCCGGCGCGATATAGCCCTGACTGGCCGCCCAGGCGCAGTAGCCTCCAAACTGAGGGGCATAGGCCTGAGGGTTGGCCTCAAACATTGCGCGGTGTTCGGCGGTGGCGAAACGCCAGGTCGCCCCATTCCAGTCCAGGGTGATGGCGGCATCGCCTGCGACGGGCTGGTTTCTCGTGAAATAGGCGACGGGATCATGGCCGCCCAGGGCCAGACGGTCGGCGGCAGCATGGACCGGTGGATAGGTCTTTGACTGTGCCCAGGCCTCCGCATTGCCGATGATCGGGGTAAGCGCGAGGGCCATCAGCGTGGCCAGAACGAAACGCAGCATCATGGGGCACCCTCCCGGCCCACCGTTGCGGGGCCATTCGAGATGGCATACGCCCGCGCGGGCTGCCGGGTTACAGGAGACTGAACATGCCGCGTCTGGACGTCGAACTGGTCTCGCGTGGCTTGGCCGAAAGCCGGGCCAAGGCCAGGGCTGCCATCGAAGCGGGCGGCGTCACGGTCGATGCTGTGCCCGCCCGCTCTGCATCTCAGAATGTGAACGATGGCGCGGTGATCGTGGCGGTGCCTGCGCATCGCTGGGTTGGCCGCGGGGCGTTGAAGCTGGATCATGCGCTGACCCTGTGGCCCGTCGCAGTGGATGGACGCGTGGTGCTGGACGTTGGCGCGTCAACGGGCGGTTTCACTGAGGTATGTCTGGAACGGGGGGCCGCCCAAGTCTTTGCCGTGGACGTGGGGCAGGGCCAGATGCATCCGCGTGTGTCAGTCGACGCGCGCGTCGTTAACCTGGAGCAGACGGATGCACGTAACCTGACTCCCGCATTGGTGCTGGAAGCGCCGCAGTTGATCGTTTGCGACGCCAGCTTCATCGGTCTGGCCAAGGTGCTGCCAGCAGCATTGGATCTGGCGGCGGACCGCGCGGACCTGATCACACTGGTCAAGCCGCAGTTCGAGGCGGAAGGGCCGGGTGGGGGCAAGAAAGGCGTGGTCAAGGATGCGGACGCTCACGCCGCAGCGCTCGCATCAGTATCGGACTGGCTGGAATGTGTCGGCTGGGCCGTTCAGGCGACGACGGAAAGCCCGATCACGGGCGGCGACGGCAATGTCGAGTTCCTGCTCTGGGCGAAGAAGCGCTAGTGGTCGCGCAGCAAGCGACCGCGTCAAGCCTTGGTGCTCGCCCTCGCTCAAGCAGCGAGGCTCCGCGAGCCGAGCGGCAGCGCCCTAAAAATAAGAAGCCGCCGGCGGATTACTCCACCGGCGGCTCCCGTCACGTCGTCGATCGACAGGGGGGCTGAAAACTAATCGACGACGCGATAGCGGCCGGACTGGTCGGGGCAGGTCCGCACATAGCGGGTCTCCGAACGACCGTCAGGAAGGCGAATCCGGCTCTCGGCCAAGCGGCAACCGTCTCGGTCGGTATTGCCGTAGCCGTAGCTGGAGGAATAGCGGCTGGAGTAGTCGTCCCCGTAGCCATAGCTGGAGCCATAGCTCGAACCGTAGCTGGACGTAGGAGCCGGATAGACCTGGACATAGCGGCTGTCCGAATAGCGATCGCCGTACCGGTCGTCGGCGTATCGATCGTCATAGACGGGGGCGGAATAGGCCCGGTCGTCGTAATAGTTCGACGGATAGGTCTCGCAGTTGTTGCCCGAGTTGCGACCGACGACATTGCCGATCACGGCTCCGACGACGCCACCCAGAATGCTGCCCTCGGTGCGGCGACCGCGGGCGGCCAGCTGGGAACCGGCGACGGCACCGGCAGCACCGCCGATGAAGGTGCCCGCGCCCTGACGCTGGCCGCGATCGTTGCGGCAATAATCGTAGCTGGAGCGATCGTCGCCGTAGTAGCGGCTGTTGTAATCATACGGTTGGCTATAGCTGCCCGTGCCGTAGTTCTGGGCATAGTAGCTCTGGGCCGAAGCGGGCAGGGCGCTGAAGCCTACGGTGGCAAGAGCGGCGGCTGCGGCAACGGCGGTCTTGGCGGACAGAGCGGACATCGGCGTATTCCTGAAATCGTTAACGGATAACGGGCCCAACGGCTGGACCGGCTGTCTGTTGCATCGAGGTTTAGCCCTGCGAAGCTGAACGGCGATTGAGCGCGGCGTTCATCTTCGTTCATGTTTCGCTAGGCTGCGATAAGCCGCTAGAAGCGGTCCATGACGCAGACTTTGACGATTGCACGCGTGGGCCATCAGGGCGACGGCATTGCCGAGACAACGGATGGTCCAGTCTTTGTGCCTGGGGCCTTGCCTGGCGAAGTGGTTACCGGTGCCGTCCATGGCGACCGGATGGATCGGTTCGACCTGATCCAGGCCAGCATGGACCGCCAGCCGATCCATTCCGAGACCTATGCCGAGTGCGGCGTCGCGCCGATGCAGCACTGGGCCAATGCGCCCTATCTGGCGTGGAAGCGCGAACTGGTTGTGGCGACCTTGGCGCGTGACGGAATCGAAACCGAGGTCGAGGCGACGGTCGCTGTGCCTCCGGCCAGTCGACGGCGGCTGGCCTTGCATGCCCGGCGAGCCGAAGACGGGCGGGTGCTGCTGGGGTTCAAGGCGCGGCGGTCGTGGCGGCTGGTCGAACTGACGGACTGTCCGGTGTCGGACCCGCGCCTGACGATGGCCCTGCCTTCGTTGCGCGAGGTGGCCGCGCCCTTCCTGGGGCACCCGAAATCGGCTCCGACCCTGCATGTGACGCTGACCGACACGGGTCTTGATGTCGATGTGACAGGGGTCGAAAAGAAGTCAGGCGGCCTGACAGGTGACACGCGCGCCCTGGCGATTGCGGCGGCGTCGCGGGCGGGTCTGGCGCGGCTGAGCCTGGATGGCGAGGTGCTGATGATGGAGCGGCAGCCGCGCGTGACGTTCGGCCGGGCCAGCGTGCCGCTGCCGCCCGGCGGATTCCTGCAAGCCGCGCCGTCGGCCGAGGTCGAGATGGTGCGGCGGGCCGTTGAGGCGGTGAAGGGCGCGAAGAAGGTCGCGGACCTGTTTTGCGGCGCAGGCACCTTCACCTTCCCTCTGGCAGAAGTGGCCAGCGTATTCGCGGCGGATTCGTCTGCGGCCTCCATCGCTGCCCTGAAGGCCGGAATCGGCACTGCCCAAGGACTGAAGACCATCCGGGCCGAAGCCCGCGATTTGTTCCGGCGCCCCCTGTCGCCTTTCGATCTGAAAGGCATCGAAGCCATCGTTATGGATCCCCCGCGTGCGGGGGCGCTTGAACAGACCGGTCAGATCGGACGGACCGATGCCTGCGTCGTCGTAGGGGTGTCCTGCAATCCGGCAACCTTTGCCCGCGATGCGCGGGTGCTGATCGATGCTGGGTTCAGGCTGGAGCGCGTCACACCGATCGACCAGTTCTTGTGGTCGACCCATGTCGAACTCGTCGGGGTGTTCCGGAGGTGAAGCCTCAGGCAGCCTTTTCCAGTTCGGCCATCTGCTGGATGGCGACATAGTCGGTCTTGCCGGTGCCCAGCACGGGGACTTCAGCCACCCTCATGATCTTCTTGGGCACGGCCAGTTCCGGCGCACCATGCTCGCGGGCCCATTCGGTCAGGCGGGAAACGTCGGCGTCCATCCGGTCGGTGACCAGAACCAGCTTCTCGCCCTTGCGGCTGTCGGGAATGGAGACGACCGCGTGCCGATTGTCGGGCCAGACAGCCGAGGCCAGACCTTCGACGGCCATCAGGGACACCATCTCCCCGCCGATCTTGGCAAACCGCTTCACCCGACCGAGGATGGCAATATAGCCCTCGTCGTCCAGCGAGACGATGTCTCCGGTGTCATGCCATCCGCCGTCCAGTGGTTCGATCACCTGCGGGTCAGTGGCCGACAGATAACCGCTCATGACGTTTGGCCCGCGCAGATACAGACGACCGCCCTCGGTAATCCCGGGCACCTGGTCCAGACGCCAGCTCATTCCCGGCATGATCTGACCCACGGTGCCGGGGCGGTTGCGATCGGGATGGTTTACGGCGGCCACGGGCGAGGTCTCGGTCGCGCCATAGCCTTCCAGCAGTTTCAGGCCGTGGAAGCGGGTGTTGAAAAGATGGTGGGTCTCGTCGCGGACCCGTTCGGCCCCGGCGACGATGAACTTCAGTGTGGAGAAATCGTCCGGCCCGGCCACGCGGGCATACTGGTTCAGGAAGGTGTCGGTGGCGAACAGGATCGAGGCCTTCACCTGCGGCAGCAGTTCGACGATCTGCTTGGCGTGCAGGGGCGAGGGATACTGGAACGCCTTCAGCCCCTGGAACAGCGGCAGCAGCACGCCTCCGGTCAGTCCGAAACAGTGGAATGTCGGCAGGGGGTTGAACATCACCCAATCCGGGTCGAGCGGAATGTGCTGGTTCACCTGGCGGGAGTTGGCGACCAGATTCCACTGGCTCAGCACTACGCCCTTTGGCGCGCCGAAGCTGCCGGAGGTGAACAGCACCACGCCGGGCGAAGACGGCGCGGTCTTGACCAGGAACCGGCGCGGCATCAGCCCCGCCATCAGGCCGAACAGCTTGTCGGGCAGGCCGATCGATTTACGCACATCGTCCAGCCACACGATCTCGGCCACTGTCGCCAGGTCCGCGACCAGATCGTCCAGCTTGGCCTGATCGATGAAGCGTTTGGCGGTCAGGATCTTCCTGACGCCCGCGGCCTTCAGCGCGGCCTTCAGGTTCAGCTCCCCGGCCGTAAAGTTCAGCATGACCGGCTGGCGGCCATAGGCATGCAGGGCGAAGAAGGTGACCACGCCGCCTGCGCTGGACGGCAGCATGATAGCGACCCGTTCTGATGGGTTGGTCATCGCCGCAATCTTGCGCCCCAGCACGAAGGCCGCACGGATGACGCCCGTATAGGTCAGGGGATTGCGGTCCTGATCCTCCAGAATCTCCTTGTCGCCATAGGTCTCGCGGGCGGCGATCAGAGCGTCGAACAGCGACTGTTCGGCAAGCTTGGGGTCCAGGGGTACGCGCAAGAACTAACCTCCGTGCGGATGCGGTTGGTCCCGCAGCCTTGGTATCAAGCCGCGCAAACTAGAGGGGAGAGGCGGGCTTGAAAAGATATGTTACCCAGCGTGAGGCCTGAGCCGACCTTGCCTTCCGTGCCCGGAAAGACGACATAGCGATCTCGCCCAGCGACGGAGCCGCGACGCCCTTGGTCACCCTGATCGACACTCTCAGGAAAACGCCGTCCGAACTGCGTCACCCGGAAAAGCAGAACCGGCCGGAGACGGCTGTGCTGAAAAAGCCCGACTGGCTTAGGGTCAAGGCCCCCGGCTCGGGCCAATACAATGCCACCAAGGCCATCGTGAAGGACAAGGGCCTCGTCACAGTCTGCGAGGAGGCGGCCTGTCCCAACATCGGCGAGTGCTGGAGCCAGAAGCACGCCACCCTGATGATTATGGGCGACACCTGCACGCGGGCCTGCGCCTTCTGCAACGTCAAGACGGGCCTGCCCCAGCCGCTCGATCCGGGAGAGCCGGGCAAGGTCGGGCTGGCGGTGGCGCAGCTGGGCTTGAATCACGTCGTGATCACCTCGGTGGACCGCGACGATGTCTCGGACGGCGGTGCGGCCCACTTCGCTGAGGTCGTGCGCCAGATCCGCATTCAGGCTCCGAACACGACGATCGAGATCTTGACCCCCGACTTCCTGCGCAAGGATGGCGCGGCCGAGGTCATGATCGACGCGACCCCGGACGTGTTCAACCACAACCTCGAGACCGTGCCGCGGCTCTATCTGAAGATCCGGCCCGGTGCCCGCTACTTCCACTCCTTGCGCCTGCTGCAGATGGTCAAGGAGCGCGACCCCAACCAGTTCACCAAGTCCGGCATCATGGTCGGCCTCGGCGAGACCAAGGAGGAGGTCATGCAGGTGATGGACGACATGCGCTCCGCCGGCGTCGACTTCATTACCATCGGGCAGTATCTGCAGCCGACCCGCAAGCACGCCGCCATCGAGCGGTTCGTGACGCCCGAAGAGTTCAAGGCCTATGAGGCGATCGCCCGAGCCAAGGGCTTCCTGATGGTGTCGTCCAGTCCGCTGACACGCAGCTCGCACCACGCGGGCGATGATTTCGCACGGTTAAGGGCGGCGCGTCTGGCCCAAACCGGACGCTGAGCCGCGCTTGGCCGTCCACCGCGTCACCCGCATCCTGCCCTATGCGCCCGAACAACTCGCGGCCCTGGTGGCGGACGTGCGCGCCTATCCCGACTTCGTGCCCTGGGTGAACAGCATGCGGGTCTGGAACCCGCGTGAGGAGACACCCGGCGTCGATCTGCTGGATGCCGAGGCGGCGGTGGGATTTTCGTTCCTGCGCGAGCGGTTCTCGACCTGGGTTCGGCATGATCGCAACGCCCATGTGGTCGAGGTCGGGCTCATCCGGGGGCCGTTCAAACATCTGAATAATCGCTGGAGCTTTCACCCCGATCCGGCTGGGACCCGGGTCGAGTTCATGATCGACTTCGCCTTCAAGACCCGGCTTCTGGATGCCATGCTGCATGCCAATTTCGATCGAGCGGTCGGGTCGCTGATGCGATGTTTCGAGGCGCGGGCAGCCCAGCTTTACGGGCCGAAGCCGTGAGCTTCGACTTCGACGCCACCGTGGTCGGAGCCGGGGCGGTAGGCCTCGCCTGCGGGCGCGCGCTCGCGAAACGGGGTCTGACGGTTCTGGTGCTGGAGAAGGAAGGCCACATCGGCCAGGGGGTTTCGTCGCGCAACAGCGAGGTCATCCACGGCGGCCTCTACTATCCGACCGGCACGTTGAAGGCACGGTTCTGCGTCGAAGGGCGGCGGGCGCTCTATGGCTTTCTGGAGAGCCACAAGATCGACTATCGCAGATGCGGCAAGCTGGTCGTGGCGACCGAAGAGGCCGAGGTCGAACGGATCGAAGCCATATTCCGGCAGGCGACGGCTAATGGTGTCGAGGGTCTGGAGCATCTGACCGGAGCCCAGGCGCGGGCGTTGGAGCCGGGTTTGAACGCCTATGCCGCGATCCTGTCACCGGAGAGCGGCCTGTTCGCCAGCCACGATTATATGCTGGCTCTGGTCGGTGAAATCGAGGATGCGGGCGGCTCGGTCGTCGTCAACACACCGTTCGAGCGGGCCGAAGCGCTGCCCGGCGGTGGCTTCGCGATCACCGCTGGAGGCGAGGCCGGGGCGACCCTGACGACGCGCCTGCTGGTCACCGCGCCGGGGTTGCAGGCGCAAGGCGTAGCCTCTCGGATCGACGGGTTTCCCGCTGACCACATCCCTGAGGGCCATTTCGGCAAGGGCGTCTATTTCCGCCTGACCGGCAAGGCCCCGTTCGAGCGGCTGATCTATCCGCCGCCGATCCCCGGTGCCCTCGGCACCCACTATCGGAAGGACCTGGGCGGGCAGGCCGTGTTCGGGCCGGACCTGGCCTATGTCGACACCGAGGACTATTCGGTAGATCCCGCCAAGGCGGACGAATTCGCACATTACATCCGCCGCTTCTGGCCGGGCCTGCCGGAGGGGGCGCTGACGCCCGACTATGCCGGAATCCGTCCCAAGCTGCATGGGCGGGGCGAGCCGCAGCCGGACTTTGAGTTGCGAGGGCGCGACGACCATGGGCTGGACGGGCTGATGGCCCTGTTCGGTATCGAAAGCCCCGGCCTGACCAGTTCGCTGGCCATAGGCGAGGCGGTTGCGGACATGCTGGACGCATGAGCGAGTTCGTTTTCCGAACCGCCACACAGGACGACGTCGCGAGTCTCCAACCCTTTGTGCATGCGGCCTATCGCGGTGACAGCGCTCGCAGGGGCTGGACGCACGAAGCGGACCTGTTGGACGGACAAAGGATCGACGATCTAGCCCTGTCAGCCATGATCGATGCCCCGGACCATGTCATCCTGATCGCCGAGCAGCAGGGCGAACTGGTGGGCTGTGTCCAGGTCAACGGCAAGGGAAA
The DNA here is from genome assembly GCF_058725425.1 of Brevundimonas sp. DW-iso22. Classification (NCBI taxonomy): domain Bacteria; kingdom Pseudomonadati; phylum Pseudomonadota; class Alphaproteobacteria; order Caulobacterales; family Caulobacteraceae; genus Brevundimonas; species Brevundimonas sp. DW-iso22. The sequence continues at coordinate 330,886 of NZ_JBZXEB010000006.1, forward strand.
CGGTCTGGCCTATCTGGGGATGCTGTCGGTCGATCCGGAACGGCAAGGGGGTGGCATCGGCCGACGGCTGATCAAGGCGGCGGAGGCCGAAGCCCACTCGACCTTCAAGGCGACGCGCATGGAGATGACCGTCATCGTTCAGCGGACGGAACTGATCACCTGGTACGCGCGATGCGGCTACCAGCCGACGGGAGAAACGCGACCGTTTCCGGCCACTGATCCGCGTTTCGGCCTGCCGAAGCGAGACGATCTGGCTTTTGTGGTCCTGGCGCGAGACCTGACGCCACAAGCTTGACCCTGGACATATAATCTAGGCAATCCGCGCCAGATGGAAATCGCCACGCCCAGACTGAAGCTGAGGACCGCCCAGCCAACCGATCTGGCTGGCATCCACGCCGTGCTGTCCGATACAGCCGCCATGCGCTGGTGGGCCACACCTCCGCACCAGACGCTGGAAGAAAGCGAAGCCTGGCTGGCGGCGATGATTGCCAACGGCCCCGAGCACCCAGACTTCATCATCGAGCGCGACGGCGAGGTGATCGGCAAGGTCGGCTTCTGGTCCCCGCCGGAGATCGGCTACATCCTGCACCCATCGCATTGGGGAAAGGGGTTGGCGAGTGAGGCCTTGGTGGCTGCGATCGACCATCTCTTCTCCCACCATCCGTTCGATCAGATTACCGCCGATGTCGATCCGGCCAATGCGGCATCAATCCGGCTGCTGGAGCGAATGGGGTTCATCAGGACGGGCAGCGCAGAGCGAACGATGCAGGTGGGCGGGGTCTGGGTCGACAGTCTGTTCTACGCTCTGACGCGGTCAGCCTGGGCATTGCATCGCAAGGCTTGAACTCCCCGACGGGTTGAGGCATAAGCCCGCCCTCGCTGGCGGCTCCACTCGGGCCGCCGCTGTTGTTTTCGCGCTCCTGTAGCGCCGACCTAGAAGATTGAGACGGACATGGCTGTTCCGAAGCGCAAAGTATCGCCCTCGCGTCGCAACATGCGTCGCTCGCACGACGCCCTGGGCACCAATGCCTATACGGAAGACAAGGACACGGGCGAACTGCGTCGCTCGCACCACATCGACCTGAAGACCGGCACTTATCGCGGCCGTCAGGTTCTGACGCCCAAGGAAGACTAGGTCTTCGGTTCAGGCGTCTTGCTGGCGAATCAGCAGGACGGCAGACGGAATTCACGGCGCGCGGTCACCCGCGCGCCGTTTTCGTGCTTTGATGTCCTCCGAACTTCCACGGGAGACCGCCTATGATCCGTTCAATCCTGGTGACCGCCTCGGTCCTGGCGCTGGCCGCCTGCAACTCACCCGAGCCGGAGAAAGTTGCCACCGAAACCGTGCCGCCGCCCGTGGCCGCCCCCGACGCCCCCGCGCCGGTCGTCGATGCCAACGCCCTGACGCCCGAAGGCTGGGGCAATATCCGGGTCGGCATGACCCGCGCCGAGGTCGAGGCCGCCGTCGGTCCCGACTCATCGCCCAATGCGGTCGGCGGGCCGGACCCTGCAGCCTGCGACCTGTTCCACCCCGAACAGGCCCCGACCGGCATGATGGTCATGGTCGAAAATAATGTGGTGACCAGCGTCTGGCTGAACCGCGGTGCCACGGTAAAGACTGATCGCGGTTTCGGCATCGGCGACGAGGCGGCGGAAATCAAGGCGGCCTATGGAGATGCGGCAACCGCCAGCCCACACAAATACAGCGCCGCTCCCGCCGAATATATCACAGCCTGGGCCAGCGGAGGCGGTGATGGGTACATTCAAAATCCGGCCGCCCGCGGGATCAGCTATCACGTCGGCAACGACGGAAAAGTGAACTTTGTCGCTGCGGGTGGGCCGAGCATCCAGTATGTCGAGGGTTGTGCCTGACCCTGGCCTGATGCCGGGATGGTTGGCGTATCGCCGGGGCTTGCGCTAAACCCCGGCGACATTCCTGACAGCAGAGCCTGACTCATGACCGACATCGCCGACATCGTTGCCCGCCAGATCCTCGACAGCCGTGGCAATCCGACGGTCGAGGTGGATGTCATCTTGGACGACGGCAGCTTCGGCCGTGCGGCCGTGCCTTCGGGTGCCTCGACTGGTGCACACGAGGCGGTAGAGTTGCGTGACGGCGACAAGTCTCTCTGGGGCGGCAAGGGCGTCGGCAAGGCCGTGGATGCCGTCAACGGCGAAATTTTCGACGCCCTATCCGGCATGGACGCCGAGGACCAGCGCCGCATCGACGAGGCCCTGATCGCGCTGGACGGGACAAACAACAAGGGTCGGCTTGGGGCCAATGCAATCCTCGGCGTGTCCCTTGCCTGCGCCAAGGCCAGCGCCATTTCCTCGGGCCTGCCTCTGTATCGCTATCTGGGCGGGGTCTCGGCCCGCGTCTTGCCGACGCCGATGATGAACATCATCAACGGCGGCGCCCATGCCGACAATCCGATCGACATTCAGGAGTTCATGATCCTGCCGACCGGTGCCGAGAGCTTTTCGGAGGCTCTGCGCATGGGCTCGGAAATCTTCCACGCCCTGAAGACCCAGCTGAAGGACGCGGGCCACAACACCAATGTCGGCGACGAAGGCGGTTTCGCTCCCAACCTGGCCTCGGCCGAAGAAGCGCTGAGCTTCATCACCCGAGCCGGTCAGGCCGCCGGCTATCTGGCGGGCGAAGACTTCCATCTGGCGCTGGATGTCGCGGCCACCGAGTTCTTCAAGGACGGCAAATATCTGCTGGCAGGCGAAGGCAAGAGCTTCGAGGCCGACGCGATGGTCAACTATCTGGCCGACCTGTGCCAGCGCTTCCCCATCGTTTCGATCGAGGATGGCTGTGCCGAGGACGACTTCGATGGCTGGAAGCTGTTGACGGATCGTCTGGGCGACCGGGTCCAGATCGTGGGCGACGATCTGTTCGTGACCAATCCGGCGCGTCTGGCCGCCGGCATCGGCGAGGGCCTGGCCAACTCCATCCTGGTCAAGGTCAACCAGATCGGCACCCTGTCCGAGACCCTGGACGCCGTCGATATGGCGCATCGCGCGGGCTATACTGCGGTCATGAGCCACCGCTCGGGCGAGACCGAGGATTCGACCATCGCCGACCTGGCCGTCGCTACCAACTGCGGGCAGATCAAAACCGGTTCGCTGGCGCGTTCCGACCGGACGGCCAAGTACAACCAACTCCTGCGCATCGAAGAGATGCTGGGCGACCAGGGCGTCTATTTCGGCGACGGCATGCTGCTGAATCGATAGGCAGAAGTTAAGGCCAAGCTACGGTTTGTTAGGCATTTTCGGTCACACACGATCAACTGTGTGCCCACGCTCAGAAGGAGCGGCCCGAATGCCAGAGCGTATGAAGCCGTACCTGCCGTCCGCCGTCCTGTTGTTTCTGATCGCCTATCTGGGTGTTCAGGCCCTGACCGGGTCGCGCGGCTTGCTGAATGGACATGAGCGGGACGCTCTGCTGAGCCAGCGCCAGGCGCAACTGGCCGAGGTGATGGAGCAGCGTCGCGACCTGGAGGTGCGGGTCCAGTATCTGCGCACCGACACCCTGTCGCGCGACCTTCTGGAAGAGCGGGCGAGGGCGGTTCTGGGGTTTGCGGACCCGCGCGACTATGTGATCCGCGTCTCTGCGCCACAGCCTGCGGACGCCGCCGATAAGCCCGCCGTCACGCCCACTTGAACTATTGTTACAGCGCCGCCGGGCGACTTTGCGTTACGGGAACGAAGGCTGCTAAAGCCCCTTAACGTAACGACAAGAGACCTCCACACCCACCGTGGGGCGAGGTCCAGCCGGGAGATATCGGATGGCGAAAGCCCCCGCGGCCAAGACTGCGCCGAAGACGCTGCCCAATACGCCGACGGCCTCCAAGGAGGACCTGCTTCGGTTCTATCGCGAGATGGTGCTGATCCGCCGTTTCGAGGAGCGGGCAGGGCAGCTGTATGGCATGGGCCTGATTGGCGGCTTCTGCCACCTGTACATCGGTCAGGAGGCCGTGGCCGTCGGCGTTCAGGAAAGCGTCAGGCAGGGCCACGACAAGATCATCACCGGCTACCGCGACCACGGCCACATGCTGGCCGCCGGCATGGACCCGAAAGAGGTCATGGCCGAGCTGACCGGCCGCATCGGCGGTTCGTCCAAGGGCAAGGGCGGGTCGATGCACATGTTCGACGTACCGACCGGCTTCTATGGCGGGCATGGCATCGTGGGGGCGCAGGTCGCGCTGGGCACCGGCCTGGCGTTCGCCGGCAAGTACCGCGGCGATGACTCGGTTGCCTTCATCTATTTCGGTGACGGCGCGGCCAACCAGGGCCAGGTCTACGAAAGCTTCAACATGGCCCAGCTGTGGAAGCTGCCGGCCATCTACATCATCGAGAACAACCAGTACGCCATGGGGACCAGCATCGAACGCTCGTCCTCCACGACACAGCTCAGCGAGCGCGGAGCCAGCTTCGGCATCCCCGGTGAGCAGGTCGACGGCATGGATGTGCTGGCCGTGCGTGACGCTGTTGCCAAGGCGGTCAAGCGTGCGCGCGAGGGTGGCGGCCCCTTCATCCTGGAAGTGAAGACCTATCGCTATCGCGGTCACTCCATGAGCGATCCGGCCAAGTACCGCACCAAGGAAGAGGTCGATGAGGTCAAGACGACCCGCGACCCGATCGACCACGTGAAGAAACTTCTGGCCGACGCCAAGGCGACCGAGGACGAGATCAAGGCCATCGACGCCGAGATCAAGGCCATCGTGGCAGAGGCCGTCCAGTTCGCCCAGGAAAGCCCGGAACCGGATCCGAGCGAGCTGTATACCGACGTCTATTTGGAGGCTGCCCAGTGACCGACATTCTCATGCCGGCGCTGTCGCCCACGATGGAAGAGGGCACGCTTACCAAGTGGCACATCAAGGCGGGTGACGTCGTCTCCGCCGGCCAGGTCATCGCCGAGATCGAGACCGACAAGGCGACCATGGAAGTCGAGGCCGTTGACGAGGGGGAAGTGCTGGAAATCCTCGTGTCCGAAGGCTCCGAGAACGTGAAGGTCAACACCCCGATCGCGCGCCTGGCTGGCGAGGACGGCGCGGCCGCCCCGGCATCAAAACCGGCCGAGGATGCGGCTGCGGTTCAGGCCCCTATTGCCAAGCCTGAGGCTGACGAAGCCAAATCCGGCGATCCGGAGAAGGCTCCGCCCCAGACCGCGACGCCCAAGGTCGATCTGCGCGATCCGGAGATTCCGGAAGGTGCCAAGCTGGTCAAGACGACCGTGCGCGACGCCCTGCGCGACGCCATGGCCGAGGAAATGCGCCGTGACGACAAGGTCTTCCTGATCGGCGAGGAAGTTGCCCAGTATCAGGGGGCCTATAAGGTCAGCCGCGAGCTGTTGCAGGAGTTCGGCGAGCAGCGCGTCGTCGATACGCCCATCACCGAGCATGGCTTTGCCGGTCTGGGCGTCGGCGCGGCCATGGCGGGCCTGAAGCCGATCGTCGAGTTCATGACCTTCAACTTCGCCATGCAGGCCATCGACCACATCATCAACTCGGCCGCCAAGACACTGTACATGTCGGGCGGCCAGATCCGTGCGCCTATCGTCTTCCGCGGGCCGAACGGTGCGGCCAGCCGCGTGGGTGCCCAGCACAGCCAGGATTACTCCGCCTGGTACGCCAATGTCCCGGGCCTGAAGGTCGTCGCGCCCTATGACGCCGCCGATGCCAAGGGGCTCCTGAAGTCGGCCATCCGCGATCCCAACCCCGTCGTCTTCCTTGAACACGAGATGATGTACGGCATCGAGTTTGATGTGCCGGACGTCGAGGATTACCTGGTTCCCATCGGCAAGGCCAAGGTTCGCCGCGAGGGCAAGGATGTCACAGTCACCGCCCATGCCCGTATGGTTGGTTTTGCGCTTGCTGCTGCCGAGAAGCTGGCGGAGGAGGGGATAGACTGCGAGGTCATTGACCTGCGCACCCTGCGCCCGCTGGATCACGAAACCATCGTCGAAAGCGTCAAGAAGACCAGCCGCCTCGTCTCCGCCGAAGAAGGTTGGGGGCCTATGGGCGTCGGGGCCGAGGTCGTGGCCCGGGTGATCGAACACGCCTTCGACTACCTCGATGCGCCACCGCTAAGGGTGCATCAGGAGGATGTGCCGCTGCCCTATGCCGCCAATCTGGAAGCCCTGTCACTGCCCGGCACCGACAAGATCGTCGCGGCCGTGAAGGCGGTGATGGCATGAGCGAGGCCCCTGAGTTCCTGCTGACCACGCCTGACAGCGTTGCCAGTGACCCGCACGCCATCGAAATCATCCGCATGTGGTGGTCGAAGAATGAGCCCGTCATGTCGGTGAAGCCCGCCTTCAACGATCCGCACAAGTTCGGCGAGATGCTGGCCATCGCGGCACGCCACATGGCCCACGGCTATGCCGTCCGACACGGCCACAACGAGCGCGAGGCCTATGCTCGTATCCTCCAGGGCCTTAGCGACGTGGTTAAAGCGGACAATGTCCAGACCGTCGCCGAACCCGTGAGCAAGGGGCCCGAGACCAAGGGATCAGTGCAATGACCGACATCCTGATGCCCGCCCTGTCGCCCACCATGGAAGAGGGCGTACTCGCCAAGTGGCACGTCAAGGTCGGCGACACGGTCAAGGCCGGGGACGTCATCGCCGAGATCGAAACCGACAAGGCGACCATGGAGGTCGAGGCTGTCGACGAGGGCGAGATCACCGACATCCTGGTGGCCGAAGGCTCCGAAGGCGTGAAGGTCAATACGCCGATCGCACGGCTGAAGGACGAAGACGGCGCGGCGGCTCCGGCGGCGAAGTCTGATGCACCCAAGGCCGAAGCGCCGAAAGCCGCTGAAGCCCCGAAGGCCCGGGCTGCTCGAGTTGAAGCATCGCCAACTGCGGCTACCCCCAAAGCCACTCCGGCCAAGGCAGCTGACGGCGGACGGCTGTTCGCGTCACCTTTGGCCCGTCGCCTGGCCGCTCAGGCGGGTGTCGAACTGTCGGCGATCAAGGGCACCGGACCCCACGGCCGCATCGTCAAGCGCGATGTCGAGGCTGCGGGCAAGGGCGGGGCAAAACCCGCTCCTGCCGCCGCTGCGACAGGTTCGGGCATTGCCTCGCGGCCGGTCCAGTCTCTGGCCCAGATGGGCATTCCGGACGGCAGCTACGACCTGATCCCGCTGGACGGCATGAAGAAGGCTATCGCCCGGCGCATGGTCGACAGCATCCAGCAGGTGCCGCATTTCCCGCTGTTCATCGATGTCGAGATCGACGCCCTCCTGGCTGCCCGGGCCAGGGTCAACGCCATGCTGGAACCGCAGGGTATCAAGGTCTCGGTCAACGACTTCGTCATCAAGGCCGCCGCCATGGCCCTGAAGGCCGTGCCGGAAGCAAACGCCAGCTATTCGCCCGAAGGCATCGCCATGCACCACAACGCTGATGTGGCGATGGCGGTGGCGATCGACGGCGGCCTGATTACCCCGATCATCCGCAAGGCCGAGACCAAGTCGCTGTCGCAGATCGCGACCGAGTCCAAGGACCTGGCCAAGCGCGCCCGCGACCGCAAGCTAAAGCCCGAAGAGTTCCAGGGCGGCACGTTCAGCGTCTCCAACCTGGGTATGTTCGGCATCAAGTCCTTCAGCTCGATCATCAACGAGCCTCAGGGCGCGATCATGAGCGTGGGGGCAGGCGAGCAGCGCCCCGTTGTCAAGAACGGCCAACTGGCCGTCGCCACGGTCATGACCGTCACCCTGACCTGCGATCACCGCGTAGTGGATGGCGCGACCGGCGCGCGCTTCCTGCAGGCCTTCAAGCCGATGATCGAAGACCCCGTCACCATGCTGGCCTAGGGGAGGGCAGTCATGGCCTCGGTCTACGACTTCTCCGCTACCGCCATCGACGGGACGGAGCGATCGCTCGAAGCGTTTCGCGGCCATGCCCTGCTGATCGTCAATACGGCATCGAAATGCGGCTTCACCGGCCAGTACAAGGGCCTTGAAGATCTGCACCGCCGGTTCGCGGACCAGCCGTTCGAGGTTCTGGGCTTTCCCTGCAACCAGTTCGGTCAGCAGGAGCCGGGCATGGCCGACGAGATCGCCACCTTTTGCTCGACGAACTTTGACGTGTCGTTTCCGCTGTTCGACAAGGTCGAGGTGAATGGTCCCAACCGGCACCCCCTCTATGCCTGGCTGACCGAGCAGAAGAAGGGATTCCTGGGCTCGAAAGCCATCAAGTGGAACTTCACGAAATTCCTGACCGACCGCGAGGGCAGGGTGGTCGCCCGCTATGCCCCGCAGACTGAACCCTCGGCCATCGCGGCCGACATCGAAAAGCTGATCTGATCATGGCTCAAGAGTTCGACCTCATCGTCATCGGTTCCGGCCCCGGCGGCTATGTCGCCGCCATCCGCGCCAGCCAACTGGGCCAGAAGGTCGCCATCGTCGAGCGCGAAAACCTGGGCGGCATCTGCCTGAACTGGGGCTGTATCCCGACCAAGGCGCTGCTCAAGTCGGGCGAGAAATACGAGAGCCTGAGCCATCTGAAGGACTACGGCCTGTCCGCTGACAAGGTCGGCTTTGACTTCGACGCCATCATCGCGCGGTCGCGCGGCGTGGCCAAGCAGCTGAACAGCGGCGTCGGCTTCCTGATGAAGAAGAACAAGATCGAGGTCATCGAGGGCTCGGCGAAACTGGAGAAGGGGACTGTGGCCCCCAAGGTCGTGATCGACCTGAAGGCCGGAGGTTCGCGCACGGTCGAGGCCAAGGCGGTCATGCTGGCCGTAGGTGCTCGCGCCAAGGCCATCCCGCAGATCGGGCTGGAAGCCGACGGCGACCGCATCTGGGCCTACCGCGAAGCGATGGCCCCAAAGTCCATGCCCAAATCGATCGTGGTCATCGGGTCTGGGGCGATTGGTATAGAATTCGGGAGCTTTTACAGGGCCCTGGGGGCAGAAGTTACGGTCGTGGAAGCGGTAGATCGCATCATGCCGGTCGAGGATGAAGAAGTCTCCAAGGCCGCGCAGAAGTCCTTTGAGAAGCGCGGCATGAAGTTCCGTACCGGCTGCAAGGTTACCAAGGTCTCGAAGGGCGGGCAGAGCGTGCAGGTCGCCATTGAGGCGGGCGGCAAGGCCGAGAAGCTGGAGGCCGAGGTCTGCATCTCTGCCGTCGGCATCACCGCCAACACTGACGGCATCGGTCTGGAGGCGCTGGGCGTCAACATGGACCGCGGCCACATCACCATCGACGGCCACTGCCAGACGAATGTGAAGGGGCTGTACGCCATCGGCGACTGCGCCGGGGCCCCCTGGCTGGCGCATAAGGCGTCGCACGAAGGCATCCATGCCGCCGAGCACATTGCCGGATTCAAATCACCGAACGTCAACTCGCCCATCGCGGGGTGCACCTATGCCCAGCCGCAGGTCGCCTCGGTCGGGATCACCGAGCAAGGCGCGCGTGAAGCCAAGCGCGAGGTCAAGATTGGTCGGTTTCCGTTCAAGGTTAACGGCAAGGCGATCGCGTCCGGCGACACCGACGGCTTTGTCAAAACCATCTTCGATGCCAAGACGGGTGCGCTGATCGGGGCCCACATGATCGGGGCAGAGGTCACCGAGATGATCCAGGGCTATGTCACGGCCATCGCTATGGAGGCGACCGAGGAAGACGTCCACGGCATCGTCTATCCGCACCCGACGATGTCGGAGGCCATGCACGAAGCCGCGCTGGATGCCTATGGACGCGTGATCCACATCTAGACTGGCGCATGTAGACCGGCGCAAGCGTGAAGGGGCAACGGAAGGGTGCTGAGCGCCACTCTGCTGCGGGATGCGTTTATCGCCTAAGATATATTATGTGAAATATTGAGTTGGTGCTTTCGATCTGCCGTGTTAGTGCTCTAGATTCCCGAGACTCCGCGCCTGAGCGGCGGTTTGGTGCCCGGTTGGTTGGATTCCGGTTCCAAGTTCGTCGGACTCAGGCGCTAAGCGGCTTCCGCATTCGCGCTCTCCAGCACATGGCTGACAGCAGTGAAAACTAGTTTATTCGGCGTCACCCGGCGACCAAGCGCCGCATCCCGAACGGTGTGAGCAAACCGGACCGGCACGTTGACGCTGATATGCACAGCGTCGTTCTCGATTGCGAAAAGATGCCGATATCCCACCATGTGGTCTCGGATGAAAGTCTCCACCGTCTCGACGTAGAAGTCTGCGGCTTTTGATCCACGACGTGCCGCCAACGTCTTCATAGCTTCGTGCATCGGCCTGGGCAGACGAAGACTCATCGAACGGTGGCCGCTTTCCTCGGCGGATTGGGCGTCGCTGGAGGTCTTCACTTTCGCTCCCTTAGGCAGTTCGTCCTAGGAGATGCGCAAACCCGGACTCTGTCGTCTAGAGCATCCGATTATATACTATGGGATATAAAGCGCGACCGCTGCCGCCGGCCCAATGCGCTTGGTTAACGAGGCCGGCCATCTTCGGATTCGCGCTTCCATTTCCGCTAGGCGGCTGTCTTCGGCATAGGCGAATGGCGGCTTCCCCGAGCTTCGCCCAGGCTGTTTCAGGCTTCGGCGACTTCAAGCCCTTGCCCGAGGCCGGCGAACAGCCGGATCCATCGCGCGTCTATCGCGTCATCTTCGACGTCTCCCAGGGCGGCCCGGACGACAGGCCGCTGAAGGGGTTGGATCGCGTCGCACGGCTGGCGAACATGCTGGCGTCGGGCGGCGTGGACGCCGACCATCGTCAGATCGTCGTCGTGCTACACGGCGCCGCCACCCCTGCGGTCCTGTCCGACGCCGCCTGGGCCGCGCGCGGCAAGGGCGACGCCAATCCCAACAGCGCCCTGATCCGCAGCCTCATCGCCGCAGGCGTCCAGGTTCGTCTGTGCGGCCAGGCCATGGCGGGGAACGGCATCGCGCAAGCCGACCTCGAACCGGGCGTGAGCGTCGATCTCGCTGCCCTGATGACGGTCATCCACCTTCAACAGGCCGGATATGCCCTGGTTGTGAACT